>RDOF01000030.1 GCA_011365025.1 Candidatus Thorarchaeota archaeon | reverse complement strand
CCCGGTACTGTGACCAAGCTTTGACAATTAGCCAGCAACGATAGGAATTCTGACGGATGGCTTGGAAACGGGTCAACGACAATCCTCTCATTGTTTATCGCGAGATGTTTCGTGATCATTCGGATTGGATGTCCTCCGCCTCTAATGAAGACGTTACCGTACAACTCCCCCTCTAGAGCAACTTCTGCAATGATGCGGGTCATCACTAATGCCAGCCTGATGTTTGATCCAAGTGGTGACTGCATTCCTCCATAAGTGATTAGAAGTGAATCATCGGTGGTTTCTGTTTTGAGAGCTTCTAGTGTGACATTGTCTCTAACAGCATCCACAATCGTCGGGCGCCTCTCCTCGGGCTCGCCTTCATGGATTCTCGATATTCTCTCTGCTACACCAGGGAAGTTGAGTGCGAAATACTTCTCACAGGATAATACGCTTATAGGGTTCTTGTCCCACATCCAATATAATGGGTCAACGTAGATGGCTCTGCGGCCAACGGTGTTGATCGCTTTTGAGAAATCTGGATCAACAACGCTTACAATCTTTGATGCGCCTTTGAGTTTTCGAATTACGGGAGTTGACCAGCTGTCTGGGCAATCGCAATCAATCTGTTCACATTGATCAAACAGTCCGCTTGTTGAAAAGAGGTCATAGCTGGTCTGTTCTCCCATTGCTATGAGTCTGGTACTTCCAGTTCTATCCTGCTTCCGGATCTCATTGGCAATGGCAATTCCAATTGAAGCAGGGCCATAGCAAAATGGAGCCGCCTGGATAATAATTTCCTGCCCATCAGACGCCATCATGAAGCATACTATCCTCCGGCTTCGCTAGGATTTTTTGAGCCCAATGCCCACGATACCTTGTGCTTCTTTCTACTGAAAGGTGATAATGAGTCTTTTGCCATCTAGTTCTCGGAATCGTCAACCAGTTGGCCTCTAGTTCTGATTCCCCGTTTGCAGTAACGATTTCCCAAAACCAAAACATCAATGTCCTCGCAGCGCATGAAAACATCAATTGCATCTTCTGGGGAGTTCACAATTGGCTCACCCTGAAGATTGAATGAAGTATTAATCACAAGAGGAATACCCGTCAGATTAGAGAATTCTTCTATAAGGGACCTATAGAGAATCTGATCTTTCTGCACTACTTGTGGCCTTGTGGTGCCATCGATATGAACTACTGCAGGAATCTTCCTTTTCCAGTCATTCCTGATTATTGCCGTTGTAAGCATATAGTTGCTTAGTAGGACAGATTCGGTGTCTTCGAACAGATCAAAGAAGCTGCCTTCCAAAACGCTAGGAGCCAAGGGCCTCCAGATCTCTCTTCCTTTTATCCTGTTTATTCTCGTCAGATTGCTCCTTTTGCGGGGGTCTCCCAATATGCTTCTGCCGCCAAGCGCACGCGGCCCAAATTCCATTCTCCCTTGAAACCATGCTACAACCAAATTCTGTGAAAGGTCATTTGCTACCTTTTGGCAAAGAATGGCATCATCAAGAAAATTCCCTAGAAGCTGCTTATCTTTCAGTGCCCTGCTGATATCATGATCAGTGAAATCTGTACCAAGGAATGGATTGAATTTCCATTCAGCATTTCGTGATGGAATGCAATTCATATAACGGCATAGGGCGTAAGCAGAACCTATACTAGCACCTGCATCATTTGAACCTGGATGGACAAAGATTCTGTCAAATGTATGCGACTTATGCACCTCTTGATTTGCCAGACAATTCAGAGCGACACCTCCGGTTAGAATGAGATTTGCAGAGGAAACGTTACTCCTAAGGTATTTGCAGAGAGAAACCAGGCACTGCGTAAGTGTCTGCTGAACAGTTGATGCGAAATCGACATAGTACCAAGTCATTTCCTTGGAACCAATCTCATAGGGATAGCAATTCTCCTTGAAGTGTCGCAACCATTCTGCATAGACCTCAGCCTCAGAACCTGGCTCATCGCTCGGAGAATGTTGTGCAATGACATTATCAACATTGCCAGATTTTGGGCTAAAAGAAATCATTTTGGATTCATAAGGCCTCCCAAAGGAAGAGAGGCCCATGAATTTGCCTGGGACATCTAGACCCAACCCGCTAAACTCAGTCGCGGCGTCATAAAGAATTCCGAGGGAATGCTTCACATCATAGGTTCTTATTACTCGTATGCCGCTTTCTGAAACCTCCGCAAGAGTAATTGACTCGTTCTCACCACGCCCATCCACCACCAGGCAGGCGGCATCTTGAAATCCGCTAGCCCAATATGCTCCCTCTATGTGAGCAATATGATGCTTAACAAAATGAATAGGCCTTGGTGTTTCATACTCCAGCTCTGTGTCATCAACAATTTCATTGAAGTTGGCTTCACTCCGAATTATGTGAATTCCCAAAGCTTCGGATGATTCATCATGAATGTCAGCATCTACCCAGCCGTAAGTGATATGGTCAATCTCCTCAAATGGCACACCTCCATACTCCAAGCAAATTCGTGCTGCTTTGCTTGCAGACTCTCCTGGCGAATGCTTCCTTCTGCTCACGCGTTCCTGCTCCACAGCAACCATAAGTTTCCCGTTGACAAGTAGCGCGGCTGAACCATCATGGCATGGCGTACCAGTTCTTCCCATCAATCCTAGTATCTTCATCACATTTCCCTCCTATAGGAATAACAGGATTACAAGAGTGGTAATTACTGATAGAAGGTCCGGAACCTCATCTAAGTCCATAACCGTGTTTCTCCCCAAGAATCCCTCTCTTTCATTCGGCATCATATACTTGGCGTTGTGGAATAGGGGTTTCGGCTTCTTATGACCAAGTGCAGCGTATAACTTGCCCCATTCAGAGGCTCTTTCATATAGCCTAATGGTGAGTGCTTGGTGTGGTGGTTTTCTATATTTCAAACTGTAAATAACTGCGCCAATAATGTACGATACGACAACGAAAATGGGGGGTACCAGGACGCTCCTAAGTAGATTTGCAGTGGCGGCAAATATGGCAATCATCACTGCCACATTCAGAATAGTGTTAATCATTACAGTATTCGTTTTCAGATACACGAAACGGGGCCGCTTAATTTGGAGGGACGTATCTGCCATACCATAGCGAAAGAATCGTTTCATATTGCCCCTTAGGGAGTTCCAGGTGTAACTATCGTGATAAACAAGAGTTGCTGGAATTCCTAGTAGTCGATATCTCGCATCATGGAGTCGGATACCAATGTCAACATCTTCACCTCCTACGATTGGGGCGAAACCTTCGTCGAATCCATGGACTTCTTCCAGCGCACTTCTTCGAAATACAGCGAGAGAGGTAGGTCCCCAGAGCATTTCCTCCATCCAAAGCGCCCATGAGAAATCCCCATTCAGATGAGTGTCAATCAGGCTCTTTAGGGCAAAACTTCTCTCTCCAGCGAATTCAGTAGCACCGTAGAAAGCCGCGACATCAGTAGTGGCCTTCGTAATGAAATCTGCAATCGATGAAAGCGCCCCCGCGGCCATTTTGCAGTCATCATCAAGAAAGACGATCCATTCAGACCTTGCCTCCGCGATTCCAATGTTTCGCTTGCTTGCAGCTCTACTCTTCCCAGGGCAATGAATTTCCCTAACCTTCTGACCGAGGTCTAGTGACTTGATAGAGCTATTAACGACAACAATGTCTACTGCTTCGTCGCCATATCTTTTTGCTTCATCCAATACCGAATCGATGGATGCTTTCGCAAGACTCGGTCTTTCGTGAGTCGGTATCACCACAGAGAAATGAGTTTTGGATCTACCTTGACTACTCAATAATTCACTCACTCCTTGGGTGAAGATTCCATTCCAAGTGCTATTTCTAGCTCGCAAATCATGCTATCTAAGGAGCTATAGGAGTCCAGCAGCTTCTCCATTTTCGAAAATCTTTCATATTCGTGAGTTCTTCCGAAACCGTGTTCCCATAGATTGCTACCAACTGCAAGGCATAGCTCGGAGTAAGTCATATTCATCTGCCATTTTTTGCCTCTCAGCAATGAGCGAACCCTCGGCATTTGCAGAAAATCAAGGCCCAAGCCCATCTTCTTGATGGATACAATGTTAGAGAAGCTAATGTGAGGGCTTTCAACAACTTCGTAGAATCTCTCAGCGGAATTGACTACCCAGTTCTCATCTTCGGCCTGTTTCTTAATGGCAGTGCCTGGTAGAACACGAAGTACCTCAAAGAAAATTGTTGCATTGGGAAAACTGCTGTTTAGTGTATTCACAGTCATATGCATTCCTTCGACTGAGTCACCAGGCAATCCGAAAATGATATCCAGATGGATTGAGTCCTCCTTTATTCCTGCAGACACCAGCCGTTCAACCCCCTTCCTCACATCCTCAAATAATTCATAGCGATTAACTTCTGCCAGTATCTTCTCATTGATGCTCTGAACTCCGAGTGCTATCCATTCGACATTCAGCTTTGCCATTTTCTCTGCAATTTGCTGTGTAACAAATTCGGCTCGAGTTTCAAAAGAAAAACTGCAATCATTTGGCCAATCCTGAAGCCAATCAAGCACTTGTGAATACCTTCCTTCATCTGCACCGAATAATGAGTCGACGAACCAGATTCGCTCGATTTTATGCTTCCTCAATTCATCGAGATCCTTTTGAACCACATCTAACGGGAAGTATCTTAATCCCAGTCCATCCCCCCATTGGCAATAGCCGCATCTATAGATACAGCCACGAGATGTGGAGTAGGCTACGATTCCATCGGTGTTGCCAAATTCAACAATTCCGTGCTGGAAAGGAGATTCCAACTCCTCTAGATCGATTGGTTCCTTTTGAACCAGCATTTTCCAGCCGTCAGATATTCTTACCGCCGTTCCCTCTATTCCTTCAATTGGCGATTCGTTTAGAACTGCCTCAGCTATTTCAATCAGAGTCCTTTCTCCTTCTCCTAACACGAATATCGAATTGCGAGGAAAGAGATCCCAGCTTTCTGTGACTGCTCGAAATTGGGGCCCGCCAAAGACCATCCTTATTCGAGGATATATCCTGCTTATAATTCGGGACAAGTCAAGAATAATACTTTGATTCCATAAATAAGTGGACCATCCAATTATGCCCGGAGTGTCCTTCGTCAGTTCAAAGATGATTGTTGAAAAGTCGAAGTACGGTGATGAAAGCTGGTCAACATCATAAACAAAAGACCTCACATCTATTCGGTGCCCAACTCGTGAGTTGTGAGAAAGAGCACAGTGAAGATAGCCAATTGGCAGGCTGTATCTATCTGGATTGATTGCCACTAGATGGATCCTTAGTTTCTCCTCAGGACTCATTTTCCATATCACCATCCAGATTCTCTGCAACTTGCTGTATAGATCGGGCAATTTCCTGGATTATGCCATTAGTATGACTGGCCGATAGAAGCAATTCGTCCAATGGATGAAGAAGAATTCCTGCCAGCGCCAATTTTCCGGTCGCCATCAATCCGTACTTCTCAGACGGAAATGTCAACCTGAAAAAGGTTGGGTAACCAACAACCGAGATTTCTGCTTCCAATTCTATGGAGAGCTTCTGATAGAGTGCAGTTGATTGCTGCTCAAAGTCAGAATATGCGCCCTCATCGAGGATTTGAAGGGTTTTTTCAGCAGCCACAAGAGAAATGGGTTCTCCCGCGAATGTGCTGAAGTACTCATAGTTCTCATAACTATCATGTTTTGAAGTGAGAACTGCTAGGGGAAATCCGTTTGAAATCGCTTTGCCAAGAAGACAAATATCAGGCTCGAGTCCAATTTCGTTTGAATATGTTGGGAATCCAAGTCTACAGGCGCTCTTAATTTCATCAAATATGAAGAGGGCATCATGGTCATGCGCAGCTTTCTGAAGGTAATGATAGAATTCCGGATTGGTTTGGCTTACATTGGGACTTGCAATGATTGCTGCTATTTCTTCTCCCTGTTCCTCAAGAATGCGGTTTACGTCACTAATATTCCAATCTGCATTGATGGCCTGTACATTGCAAGTCCAGCCTCTTGAAAAAGGCGGAAGCCATCCGTGATAACCGAGTTTCATTATAAATGGCCTTTTCTTTGCTTCCAACGCCATCCCTATCGCTGCATGAACTGCTTCAGAACCTGTTTTGAAATAGCTTACCCTTTCTGCGAATTTCAGTCTCTGGCATATCCATTCAGCCAATTCGACTTCCATAGGATGGCGCAATGAGGGAATTGTGCCCATCTCAAATTGCCTTCGTATGGCCTCTAACTGTTGGTCATCGGAGTGCCCAAGAATTATTGCACCGCTTCCGAGAAATAGGTCAATGTATCGGTTTCCATCTACGTCCCACACATACGGTCCCTTTGCCTTTACGATGTATCTTGGAAACGTTTCAGGCGCATGAACGTCGAAGTAGGATTGAGCTCTAGGATTCATAACCTTAAGCGCCCTTTCATGCAGAGAAACTCCTTTCCTCAATTCACGCATAAACACAGGAGGAAATGCTTGATTCTTAAATCTCCTTTGGAATTGAGGAAGATTCATTCAATGGGAAATTCACAACACGCAGGATTGATTCAGGTTTTCCATTTCATTTGGAAACGGATTCTGTTTTGCTGAACAGATCCTTATATGAATCGAGGGCAAGGAACTGCGTCCGTCCGCAATATGAGTCACATTTTACCTCCATACTGGAATTTGAAAACCAGTCAATGAGATCCTCAATGGTTGAAAATGCTGGGATTGTATCCTTGGGGACAAGCTCTCTCTGCTTTAAGCAGTGCAGGATTGGAACCACATATCCCTCCTTGCTAATGCCAACCTCGATATAGCTTTCCAATCCCGGGCAATGGCTAAGCAGTTCTTGTTCAGCTTCCTCTTCGGTTACTATCTCGCTTCGGTTTGCAATGTCTTTTCCATAACCCTTCAAGTCCTCATAGTGGCGTATCCCTGATAGAAAGAGACCAGAAAACATGGAAAAGTCATTCAGTCGTGTATTGCCTGTGTGTTTCCTGTAGAATTCTCTCACGGATTCCAAATCCTCTTCTTGAAGAAGAATGCAATTCAAATTCCTAACTGATGCTGCGATTTTGGGTGAATACTCTCTTTCCTTTGAGTATCTAATAACCCTCGGATCAACTGGTAAGAACCAATGAGTGCAGCCAACAGATTCACTAATTTCAACAAGGTCGTCCAGAACTCCAACATTCAGTTTCGATACAGTGGTATCCATATGTATAATGTGGTCCCTATTCAAATTGATATTCTCAATTGTCGTGGTAAATGTCCTGCCCCGGCGTATTTTTCTGTAGATTCTATCATTGGGAGCATCTAGGGATGTAATGAAGTGAACATTATCAGGCCAGCTGTATTCACCAAGAGGAATTGAGAAGTTGGTGTATATTACAATGTAGATGCTAGATTCTAGATTTGCCAAGAAACTCGCCAAGCCCTCGTGACAAAAGGGTTCACCCCCAATAATCATTAGCTTGTCAAAATTGGGGCAATGCATTTCCAAGTGATTGAGAATATCCTTCAATCTTGATTCTAGCACGTGGCTGGGAATAGCAAATGGCTCCTCATTAAGCCAGCAGTCACATGCAATACACCTCAAATTGCACTTGTCACCAAGAAAAACATCAAGGTGCGTAAGAGTTTCATTTGTCAGTTTCAATTGTGGCTCGCATTCAGGATTTTGTCCAACCCATTAAACCTTCCCCCAATTACTTCGCATAGAGCTCGGCACGGACTGACTGTCCTTGCTCTGCTTCGCCCTAGGCATCGGTGGATATAGACGGTTCGGGCTGTCAATCCCTCTTGCAATACATTAGGTGTACAAGATATTCGATTCACAGTCCGTCTATCACGGTTCTCCTAGAACTGCTCCAATGCTCCTTTCGATCTGACATATCGTTCCGTATATCTGAACATCAGCAATCCAAGGATGAAGAAGATGACATCGAGGATTACTAGTGTCACCACCGCCTGTACTACCCCCTGATAGGCAAGACCGTCCATAAGGAATCCTCGGAACCCTTCCACACTCCATGTAAGCGGCGAGGCCATCCCTACGTACTGAAGGATTGGTGGCAAGACCGAGAGAGGATATGCCATTGGTGCGACGAGGAGCAATCCACTTGAAATGAACTCGACAATCATCCAACCTTGCTTTGCAAGAAGGACAATGCAGGTGACTGCAAAGGCAATACCTTGAAGCCCGATGATGGCCAACGCGATGATTCCGAGAGCGGGGAGAATTCCCCATGCGTTGATAGTCACGCCGAACAGCATTATTGCTGCACCCAATTGCAGGACTACGCCAAGCCCGCCATGTTGAAGATTGTGAAGCATCGAGCCCCAAACAAGGGTGCTTCGCTCCATGGGTGTGCTCATGAGGGTTTCCAGAGTGCCTGCATTCTGCTCTCGTCTTAATGAGAACCCCGTGCCCCACAGGATGCTAATTGTTAGTCCTAGAATTGACGTGCCTACTGCGATGTAGGTAACCCAATCTCGGGTGCCTGCAAGGTCATTGAGTACGGCCGACTCTGCACCTCCGGCAACTGCCGATCCGGTGATGAGCATTGGGATAAACCAGAGGAATGGCATCACCACAAACCAGAGGACACTTAGAGGGTAGCTCAGTTCAATCTTCCAGATGTTGATGGAAATTGCCCACGCTGTTTTGACCTCGGTCAAGAATCCTCTGCGTGACCACATCTTCTCAAATGATTCAGTGTCTTGTTCCATCATTTTAGAATCCTCCCATGCTCCCTCTTTCCTTTGTCCACCTCTCTGCCCATCGGAATGCAAGGATTCCAATCACCCAGAAAGCAATGACAAGTCCAAACAGACTCATGAACGCTTGAAAGAATGTAATTGGCTGGAATACTCCTGTGATCGCGAGCTCTCGTATGGTGATAATAGCTATAGTCGATGGAACCAACACAGCTGCATACCTCGCGGCACTTGGTAATGCCTGCAGGGGATATGTTATGGGGGATAACACATAGGTGATATTTGATATCAACTCCGTTAGTACGCTTGGATCTTTGAATACCAATATGAGACCAGCTATCAAGAAACTGAATCCATAGAGCCCGAAGACCATCATCGTAAGCATAACGACAATGGGTGCTACCATGGTAATGGCATAGGTCACACCAAATAGCCATGATGAGATGGTTAGCAGTACCGTTGCCGAGAACGTACACTGAAGTGTATCGGAAAATGCGGCTCCCACCAATATGCTGATTCTAGGTACCGGCGTCACGAAGAGTGGCTCTAGAGTGCCCGAAAACTGCTCATAGCGAAAGTTGTTGCCAACTGACCAGATGCTTTTATCCACGTATTGGTACACAAAGACAGCAATGATTGAAAAGGTGATGAAGTCATCGAAACCAGACAACTCTGTGAATGACTGACTGGTACCCGGTCCTGCGATTGCAATCATCATGAGGATATATGGTGCGTACCATAGCAAAGGCAGGATTCCCCATATCAGGAAATTGGCTGGATATCGTATTGCAACTTTCAAGTTCTTTGCCGCAAATACCTTCGCAGCCGTCCAATCCATCAATCTTGGTTTGAAGGTGCTAACGTACGATGTTTCTTCCTTGGCAGCCTCTGAATGAGTTATTTCGGATACTGTCAATCCTCTATCCTCCTACCTGTGAGCTTCAGGAATACATCATCTAAGGTGGGCTCTTTTACCTCAAAGTGCTCAACCTTGATGCTCTGCGTCTTGTGCATCAAATTAAGAAGCTCGTATGCGAGTTCATACCCATCCTGTGCAGTCACTACCAACTCAGAGTGTCCATTCTTCGTCGTGCAGCTTGCCGACATGACCATATCCAAGCTTTTAATCTGTGCAAGGTCTGGAGTACCAACCAACTTCATATGGAGACTGTCATAGTTCCTGACCTCCTCTTTGAGCTCGTGAGGAGTGCCAAGGCTCTTGAGTTCCCCTTCGTTTATCAGTGCAATCCTATCGCATAGCATGTCAGCTTCGTGCATGTAATGCGTTGTTAACAGGATTGTTCTGTCTCTTAGCCGGTCTCGAATGAACTTTCTCAGGTCTGTAGCAAAGGTCGGGTCAAGTCCTTGAGTTGGCTCATCAAGTAGCAAAACCGGAGGGTCATGCAGAAGTGAACGAGCAAAGACGATTTTCATCCGCATCCCGTGTGACAAGTTCTCAACTTTCTCATTTGCCTTGTCAAGAAGCCCCATCATATCCAGGAGTTCGTCTGCTCTCTCCTTTGCCTCACCATGCGTCATTCGATAGAGCTTGCCAAAGAAGATGAGATTCTCACGCGCACTCAGCTTCCAGTAGATGGAACGTTCATTCCCCTGACATACACCCATTGATGCTCTGGCGTAGGTGGATTCCTTTAGCACATCATAACCATTGATTTTGGCTGTCCCTGAGGTCGGAAGAACCAAGGTTGCGAGGCATTTGATTAGTGTTGTCTTTCCAGCACCATTGGGGCCCAAAAGGCCGTAGATATGCCCTCTCGGTATGTCCATGGTGATCGACCTTAATGCCTCTACTCTCGTCTTCTCAACAGGGACCACGATTGCTCGCCTTCTTATGCTAATGAAGGTCTTTGAAAGGTCTGTTATCTCTACAGCGTTTTGATTCAACGTTTAGAACCTCCCCCAATAGCGGGTGAGAGTATCGGTGTTCGAATAGCTCAGTATCTTCACTCAGGCCTTGTGCAACCCAAGTGTGAAAAGTTCGTCCTCGGGTATTAATCCCGTTTAAGTATAGTGAGCATGCGTAAACACCTAGCATTCGGGGGAGATGCGTTTGTATATGAATTTTGCCACCAAGGAGAAATGCAATAGTACTCAATTTTCCCAAGAAACATATCATTAATATCGGCCTTATCATGACCACAGAGGTGCTGCGGCATAATCCTAGCATGGAGAGTAACAAGCGGTGAAGAAGTACGCCCTAATATCTATCCTACTTTTTGTAATTCTTGTGTGTCCATTGACTACCTCGCCCGAGCTTCTTACAGTCTCTGAGGAACAAGCAAACACACAATACACCAGTGTTGTGGAAAACGTGGCTCCTGCCACAATAAATCCCGGTTCTGCTGATCCACTTGTTTCGAATGTGCTGGTAAATCCCAGCTTCGAAGATTGGGATGTATATAGACCTGGTTCCTATGATAATGGCGTGAGCTCGGGATACCAGTACTTTGATGGGGCATATTCAGGCCCTGGAGTGTCTGGGAGCTATGCAGGTTTGGTTGAGTCTCAGGGCTCTCAGCACAATATTGGTGATAGTTATGCAATGCAATATTTGCCTATTTCAGCCCTTGTCAAGCCCGGCATATCCCTTAGTCTTTCGTGGAATGCTATTGCCAATCCTGACATATCCTCAGGAAGTAGTGTCTATATTGAAATCCAGTCACGTGAGGATATTGGCAACACCATGTACCTCTACTATGTTCTCTCATATGGGACCTGGACTACTGCCAACGACACCACTCATACATCCTTCTTGATGAATGATACCCTCTCCCAGTGGAACAGCTTTGACAGAAACATCACTGAGGATTATTTGGATGCATTTGGAAGTGGGTCAATCTCTGACACTCGATATGTCAGGAGTATCTGGTTGAGGACACACTCACCTGCTAATGGCGTAGGTCTAGTTCAGTGTGTTTTCGATGATATTGTCTTGACTAATGGTACATACTCTAGTTGGGTCATAAATGGTGGCTTTGAAACCGGAACTGGTTCAAGTTGGAATGACGATAATAGACCAATGGGCTATGTTGAACAGAGTTTGGACAGCACCAAAGGAGCCTTCTCATTGAACCTCAGTGTCCCCTCAAACCAAGATGGTTACGGATATGCTTACGTCTTCAAGTACTTCGATTATCCTGGTGGATATTTGGCGTTTGATCAAGGCGAAACGGTATTAGAAGTGGACTGGAAGTATAATGACACTATTGGGTTAGGAAGTGGTCAGTATAGCTACTTACGGCTGTGGATGGTGAACAGCTCCGGAAATTATAACTTGCACTTCTTTTTTGGGGCGGGCAATGGAATCCTGCCATTCAGTAATTCAACCACCCAATGGAGTTTCAAAATACCCAACTTCGGTGCCAAGGCAACATGGCAACATTCAAGTTTTGACTTATACGAGTATATGATACTAGCTGGATTGACGAAAGTATCGCTCCGTCAGATTACATTAGAAACCGTCAATAATGTTGCCGGAGCCTCTGTCTTCGTTCTTGTAGATGATTGTCAGATTATCACCTATCCACTGAGTGATCCCGGTTTTGAGGTAGATTGGTTCTCAAATAGCCAAACACCTTTTGCAGGCTGGCCAAGCTGGCTTGGAGATGCGAATGTAATCCACAGGTCAACCGACTCCTATCTAGGCGAATATGCATGTAATCTCACCGTTTCAGATGCCAGCAGTGCAGGCGTCTTTAGGAACACCTACATACCTCTGAATCCGTCAGACCTCACTAATTTCACATGGAAACTGGATGAGATGGGGTCTGTGACCTCAAATGCTCGTATTGAGATTCATCTCACAGGTTCGCACAACTTATACTACATTCTTGGCTCTGGATCAAGTTATGGCATGACAAATACCTCTAATTCGGTCTTTATAGCACCGGCTTTCTACAACTCAACTGGTGTATGGAACCATCTCGTAGTCAACCTGACCTATGCAGCCAATGAGGCTTTTGGGCTAGGAGTCGACGATGTGGTTGAGCGAATAGTGATTGCTGTCTTTGCCCCTGCAGGTCAACATGTATCAGCACTATTTGACGAGATGCAGTTTGTCGATGGAGCACCTCCAATCATCGACTCTGTAGATTTCGCTCCGGTCACGCCAACGTATTACGAAGATGTTGATGTCACAGTATACGCACACGATGTGCGCACAGGGATGCAACAGGTAAGTGTTCGTTATACTGATGGAAGTACATGGCATGAAGTGCTTGCAACTGATATGAGTAGTTATTACCTTGCTACAATTCCTGCTCAAGACTATGGTACAGCCATCGAATTCGAGGTGGTTGCTACTGATAACGGAAACCTAGATGCTGTGGACGACAATGGTGGCTCGTACTATACGTATAATGTCGGTGATGATGTAGATCCCACATTGACCATTGATAATCCCGTCAACAACACAGATCAAGAAGGACTTCTGTCAATTACAGCAACTGCAGATGATTCCGGCTCTGGAGTGGAATACGTCACATTCAATGTTGATGGTAGTGGCGGGATCAATGACTACACTGATCCTTATTCACAGAACTGGAACCTTGATGACGAATCTCTTGGTGTTCACTACATCGTTGTTACTGCCCATGATTACGCAGGCAACTCTGTTACCAAGACTCATTACATCACGGTGGTTGATACTATTGCTCCCGTTGTCGATTCTCCTGCAGACGTAGTAATGACCGTAGGTGATACAGGCAATCAAGTGAATTGGAGCATCAGCGATGTTCGTCCTCACAACTACACAGTCTTTGAAAACGGTGTTGAAAAGACGAGCGGTGGATGGGACGCTGAGAGCTACTGGGTCTTAGTGTCATTAGACAATTATCTTGTAGGAGAGTACAACCTCACTATCCTGCTGTTTGATGATGGAGGTAATAGCATCTCTGATTCAGTAATGGTCACTGTAAACGATGTTACCACCACTACGACAACCACTACAACAACTACGACGACGACCACCACTACTACGTCCTCAACGACAACACCCGGCGGTGATCTACTCGTGCCGCTTCTTGTCATCGGCGGCATCGCAGTACTTGCCGTGGTTCTGATTGTGTTCGTTGTGCTTCCGCGGATGAAGAAGACCTAGATTGTAGACTTGAGGGCTTTCAAAGCCCTCTGTCTCTTTCTTTTTTCGCTTGGCACTTATACCGTGCATTCAGGTTGATTTTTATTATCTCAATGTTCGTTGCGTAGACAAATGAAGCGCGTGCTTGTTTTGGGTCCATCTGGAGCTGGAAAATCCACCTTCGCTGAACTACTGGCGAAGAAACTCGGAATCCCTTTTATTCATCTAGACTCGTATTATTGGAAGCCAAATTGGACCGCAACTCCTTCAGAAGAATGGCCCGAGATTGTTCAGCGCCTGATTAAGGAGGAAGAATGGGTAATGGATGGCAATTACTCAACGACGCTTGAGATGCGCCTTGGGAGGGCTGATACCATCGTTTTCATTGATGTCACACGAAGGGTTTCGTATTGGCGGGTTCTAAAGAGACGCATAATGCATAGAGGCCAAGCACGAAGTGAGCTGGCGGAGGGCTGCTATGAGAAGATTGACTGGGATTTCATCAAATACATCTGGACCTATCCAAAACTGAGCAAGCCCCGAATCATGCAGATTATCGAGAGGCATTCAGACAGGGTTCAATTCGTTCTCCTAAGGAGTCAGCAAGACATCTGCGATTTTCTTGAAGCGCCGCATTCTTAGCACGTCCTTCTATATTGAAGAAGTAAATCGCCGGAAAAATGTATATGTGTAGACCTGAAGGCCTTGCAGCTACACTTGCGCAACATTCAAAATTGATTGTTTTTCGCGTACTGGGTTCGTCCCTATTTCAGTGCGTTGTTGAGGTACCACAAATATCATCTCTCCCACCCCATAGCCCATTGTGCGTCTAGCGCATTGTCTACTACATTCAGCGCTCGCCAAGGCGTCAGTAGGTGCACTACCGATAGTATCTTAGGTAGGGTGAATATCGCAGTTGCTATGCAACTCACTCCCGAAGTTCTATTGGGAACTGCCGTTGGTCTGACTGCTTCTGCATTGTGGGCTGTGTCGGTCGTTATCTATAGGTCCCAGAGTGAGGGAATTCGGCCGATTGGGATTAGCTCGATTAAAATGTGGGTTGCATTTGGATTCATGTCCCTCATTGTTTTTCTCCCTTTCCGACCTAATCCGTTGGCAGTGTCTGTTGAGTCGATTTTCTTCCTCGCCGTTTCTGTGACGCTGGGTGCTGTCGTTGGGGATACCTTGTATTTGATATCCCAGGAACGAATTGGAGTGTCATACGCGTTTCCAATTGCTATGTCCTCTCCAATACTGACATATTTTTTGGCAATCCAGTTTGTGGAAGAGCCCTTCATTATCTCTCGACTGGTGGGAACTGTGATTACAGTAGCTGGGATTGTATTAATCTCAAGAGAACGAAACGCATCAGCAGAGAAACAGGGCAATCCCAACATGGACCTGATTGGGATTGCGCTCGCTCTTCTCACAATGGTTCTTTGGGCAAGTGGCACAGTAATACTCCAAATTGGGGCGACAGGCGTAGATCCGATAGACGCAAACTTCGTGCGTGTGGTTTTCGGTGCCATTGAATTCATCCCAATCTTCGTCATTGCTCAGCATCAGGGAATGCCTATGCCGACAAGAAGGGCCACCAAGGTGATTGCCATATCTGCTCTATTTGGCATGGCCATAGGCTCCATCCTTTTCGTTTGGATGGTGCAGCTTCTCAATGCTGCCTTGGCTTCGGTTGTTGGTTCAACATCTAGCTTGTTTGCCGTTCCCATTTCAATCTTCTTTCTAAAAGAGAAAGTCACTCGAAAGGCAGGAGTTGGTGTCCTGCTAACCGTTGCAGGAGTTATGCTTGCTGTGGTAGCTTTCTAATCACGAATGGAGTGCGTGCATCTTCAGCCCCCTTCATTGGAGGGCTGACGGCAGCGCCTAGCGGCCATTTTCCAAACGTAGGCCACTGGCTCCTATTTCGCAGACGTTAGCTTAACATAAACCTCATAGATTTCCTTACCCCGGGCAAAACGAACTCGAAGACTCTCACCGACACGTTTCTCCAATACTCTCCTCCGGAGGTCGTCCATTCCACTGATAGCTTCTTCATCAATGGCCACAATTACATCTCCTACCTTCAATCCGGCGCTTGATGATGGGCCCCTCGGAACCTGAATAAGAAGAGCCCCCTTTGCAACCGAGAGTTGGTAGTGCTTCGCAATTGTTTCATCTAGTGTAACGCCCATAATTCCCATCCAAGGAGTGCTGATTGTTCCTGTTTCAACAAGCTCTTTGAAGACCGCCTTTATGCCATCAACTGCTATCGCAAAGCCTATCCCTTGACTGAATGGAATCATTGCCGTTGGAACGCCAACAAGCTTTCCTTCCGTGTTGACCAAAGCTCCACCGCTATTGCCTGGGTTAATTTCTGCCGAAGTTTGTATGAGACCTTCAAGTAGCTGCGTTTGCCCCTGAATTGTCCTATCGACTGCACTCACCAGTCCGAATGTCACAGTTGACCCTAGACCCAATGGATTGCCAACAGCTATTGCGAACTGACCCACTTTGAGGGAGCCAGACTCTCCTAATTGGATGGGACTAAGATTGTCCGCATCTATCTTCAAAACCGCCAAGTCACGCAGCTTCGACTCTCCAACAACTACTGCCTTGTAGCTTCGACCGTCGCTGAGGCCAACCTCAACGTCTCTTGCTCCGTCAACTACGTGTGCATTCGTTACGATGAATCCTTTCTCTGTTAGAATGACCCCAGAGCCTTGACCCTGTACGGGAACGGGTCTAGAGAATTGATCCCTTGCTAGTTTTGTCGTTGTAACACTGACAACACTTGGGACCACTCTCTCAACAACATCAACAATTTTCTTTTCTAGGTCTGCCAGCATTTTCCTCCAGTGAAGCTTAAGTTTTCAGGTTATTAGTATAACCATAGGTAATCTGTTTCAGAATACTTCTATAACAACCATTTGATTTAAATGCCGGTTGAAAGTTAAACCGAAGAGGACCTCGGGAGATTGAAGAATGATAGAGTGGCTAAATGCTGGTATGCTTATTTTGGTAACCGCTCTGATGGTGTACTTCTATAAGCTAAGTGTAAGTCCAGCCCAAATGGAGAAGCAGATTGGTGATTCTGCATGGGCAAAGTGTGCACGCTACAGAATCGCAATGGGAATTCTGGAGTCCGTGACTGTGATCAATTACATCGTCTACTTCTTCTTCCCTTTGGATGTAGGACTGCCCTCTATTCTCCCTTGGGATTATTCAATTTCCGTATTGCTGGCTATTTTGATTACTGTGCCTGCACTTTACTTGATGCTGGCCGGAATGAGGGATGCAGGGAGAGAAACGATTGCCCCACAAAAGGAGACCAAGCTGTATGGCGGCATCTATGAAAAAATGCGACACCCTCAGGCGTTGGGAGAAGGTTTCATGTGGTTTCCCTTTGCACTTATTCTCAATTCGCCTTTCTTGGTGCTCTACTCATTTGTATTCATTCCAATTATGGTTGCATTCTGTGTCTTTGAGGAGAAGGACCTTCTAATACGATTTGGAACGGAATATGAGGAATATAGAAAGCGAGTTGGTTTGCTGCCACGACTAAGGAAGAGCTCCTAAGAACCGCCGGTGCTTCTAGAATTCATCTGAAATGACAGTTCTTGGGAAGAATAGCCTGAACTCTGCACCTTCCTTGGGCTGTCCTGCTACTCGGTCGACAATTTGGATCTCACCATCGTACTTCTCCATAATCTGTGAACTCTGGTGTAGTCCGATTCCGCCGAATCTGCGTGCCACATCAAATAGCTCGTCCTTTCGTGTTTCGTTAATTCCAGTTCCATTGTCTGAGATGGATACAAGATATCCATTCACATCCTCCTTCAGAGTCACCCAAACCTGCTTCTTTTCACCAGGATTATGTTCAACGGCATTCATCAGAATGTTTGAAATCAGCAGCTCAAGGAATTCATCGGCAAGAATTCTTGCGTTAACGGCTCCGAAGGACATGTGATAGGTGACATTTTCGGAACGTCCAGAAATGGCTTCAATGACGCCCTTTAATGCCGAATCAAGGAGTCTTTCAACAAGAGGTACGGACATGAGATGTTCCGTAGAGGTGACCTCTTCTATTAGATGCGAACACCGTGATACAGCACCTTCTACAATCCTTAGAAGCGAGTCTCTTGTTTCCTCATCTGGAGCGTTTCTGAGGAGTGCAGCGCTATTAATGATCACTTGAAGCTGATTTCTCACATCATGTCCAAGAAGATCAAGATATAACATGGCTCGGTCCTTCGCCGCTCTGATCTCTCTTTCTGCTTTGCGCCGTTCAGTTGTGTCAATGAGAATCGTTTGTACTGCCGGCTTTCCAGCATACTCTACCTTCGTTGCGTAGGACTCCACCCAAACAACTTCTCCGGTTGGCTTGAGAAGCCTGTATTCGAATCTCGGTGGGATAGGTTTGTCAGCTATGCGCGCATCTATTCTGTTCTGTAGAAGTGGCCTATCCGCTGGGTGAAAGAACTCCCAAGTTGCTGAGGCGCTTATTCCTATGAGTTCATCAATTGTCGAACCAACCATGTCAGCAAAAGCTTTGTTGCAATAGACAAGCTCATCATCCGTCAGTATTGTAATTCCCTGTGGAGTTTGTTCTGCCAAAGTTCTATACTTCTGTTCGCTTTTACGAAGTGCGGCTTCCTTCTCAATTCTATTCGTTATGTCCTCGTATGTGCAAAGAACCCCAATGACATAGCCCTTATCATCATGCAGAGGAACCCTGCTTGCCTCGATCCACGCCTCCTTCCCATCAGCCTGCTGTTGTGATTGTATTGTATTGTATTCGGGCGTGTTCGCGTTCATTACTCGTTGGTCCACTTCTATGAAGAAATCCGCCTCTTCTTTTTTCCATGCCAAATCGTAGTCTGTCTTGCCAATGATTGTGGAGGGGGCATTCACTCCTGCAACACGAGCAAAATTCGTATTGCATCCAATGTAGACTGATTGTCTATCCTTCCAATAAATGAAGGCGGGAATATTATCCATAACAAGTCTCAACATCTCTTGGGACGCACGTAGCTCATCGACCGCCCTCTTCTGCTCAGTTACATCTATCATCAGAACCTGCGTCGCAGTATTTCCATTATACTCTATTATGTTCGAAAATGCCTCGACATGCCGTTCAGAACCATCCTTTCTCAGGAATCTGTATCGGTAAGTCCCTCCAACCGACATTCCTTGGCGACGAGCGGCAGCCAACTCAAGGAGGAACTTCCTATCATTTGGATGGGTCATGTTCCATTGCTCTTCAGGTGACATTGCCATGATTTCTACCACGGGTCTCCCAACAATTTCACCGAAGGCTTTGTTAACAAAGACATACCTTTCATCTTGTATGACTGTGATTCCCTGCAAGGAGTTCTCAGCCATGGTTCTGTAGTTTGCTTCTGATTCCCTAACTGCTCTCTCAAGCTGTTTTCTTTCTCTGATGTCGGTAATGACTGCATAGGATCCCTTGTGGTGCCCACTTTCGTCGATTAGTGGTGCACCTGACACTATTGTGGCAATTAGCTCACCGTGTTTTGAGGTCCATTCGAGCTCATATCTCGAAGCTTTTCCTTCGGCTCTTTTCCGGACATTCTCCTCCAAAACCCGTCGGTTTGTATCATCAAGGAAATCCTCAAGATGCCTACCAACCATTGCTTCAACAGAGTACTCCAACATCTGTGCAAACTTTGCATTTACATAGGTGAACTCATTCCTCTCATTAACTACTCCAAAACCCTCATTCATAGAGTCAAGTAGTGCTACCAGCGCAAGGTCTTCTCTAGTGCTGGGTAGATCATTCACATCTGGACCCTTGGGAGGTTCAATGTTCATCTGGCGGACGGCCTCTTGGGAATCGTTTGGAAACTCGACTTATTCAAGAAAACGACCTTTTGTTGATTACTATGATATACTGAATTGCTCCGGTTAGCAAGACTCAATAGGTATACTAGGAATCTGGACAAACAAATCAGGAGAGATCTGTGGCTTGGATTCTGAGAATTGGTCTTGGATTGGCGACTGGGCAGGCCGCCGCGCAATGTTAACGCCAAAACGAGAGGCCGTGCATGACTTCATTGAAGGCACGCGATATAGCTTCGAGCAGATGAATCATAGAGCGAATCAGATGGCTAGAGTACTTCTCGACCTTGGCGTTGAGAAAGGTGATAGAGTTGGGGTCTATTCAAAAAACCGGTTTGACTACTTCGACCTGTTCTTGGGCGCCAGTAAGATGGGCGCCATCCTGGTTCCTTTTAATATGCGTCTCTCTGCACGGGAGATTGAATACCTAATTGGAAAGACCAACCCGTCTGTCTTCATCTATGACCCACAAATACAATCTGGATTCAACGACTTCCGCGGTGGCTTGGATGGATGTCCAACGTTAGTTATGGGCTCCGATGCCAGGGATAGTTCTCCCTCCACGCGTCAACTAATGAGGAAGGCATCATCAAAGGATATTGAGAGACCTCGAATAGCAATGGATGACCCTTCTCTTATTGTCTTCACTGGCGGAACCACAGGTCTGCCTAAGGGGGCTACCCTTTCTCATCGTCTTGTCTTTTGGAACTCGGTCAATACGATTGTATCCTGGGGTCTCAATCAAGAGGATATTCAGCCACTCCTTTTCCCTCTATTCCATACTGGTGGCTGGAATGTTCTTGTTGTACCGTTCTACCATCTGGGTGCGAAAACCATTCTCATGGGCGATTTCAATCCGGCAGAAACCCTCCAAGTGATCCAGGAGGAGCGATGCACTATCGTGGTTGGAGTTCCAACGATGCTCAATATGATGGCTGAGGATAGCCTATTCGCTGAGGCCAATTTCAATTCGGTCAGAGTCTTCATCAGTGGAGGTGCTCCATGTCCAGTGGCAATAATGGAGAAGTATTGGGCGCGTGGGAAGATACTCAAAATGGGCTATGGTCTTACTGAAGTTGGCCCAAACAATTTCTACCTTCCTGAGAGTGAAGTAAAACGAAAACCATCCTCAGTCGGATTTCCTGTCTTTCATTGTGACATGAAAATCGTCGATGACAAAGGTACTCCCATCTCTGATGGTAGTGTCGGGGAACTCCTTCTGAAGGGTCCCCATATCTTCTCTGGCTACTGGAATGAGCCTGAGGAAACAAGAAAGACTATTGAGCCAGATGGCTGGGTTCACACTGGCGATCTCGCTGTCAGGGATGAAGAAGGGTTCTATTCAATTGTTGGACGCAAGAAGGACATGTTCATTTCGGGAGGCGAAAATGTCTATCCCACAGAAATCGAGGAGCTTCTCTATCAGCATCCTTTGATTCTGGAAGCCGCGGTAATTGGCATTCCTCATGAGAAATGGGGCGAGGTGGGAAAGGCTGTTATTGTCTTGAAACCTGGGCGGCATCTTACAGGCGAAGAAGTGCGCCAGTATCTCGAAGATAAACTTGCAAAATACAAAATTCCTAAGGAATACGATTTTAGAGCCGAACTCCCCAAAAGCGCAGCGGGCAAGATTCTCAAGAGGGAATTATAGCCAATGTTAACCAAAGTCTAGCGAGTATCTACAAGCAAGAAACCCTTTTCACCATCAAATTGTCGAGAATGAAGTCAGCACCAATTGGCATCGTGGAGCAGAATTCTATTGAAAAGCCTAAGACGATCCTTGCTGAAGGTAGTTGTATTCGTCCCACTGGCCATAATTGCTTCGATTTTGGCGATTGGAGGAGCTGGAATTGTATCGCTCTCTACTGCTACACGTATTGGTGTTCATTCACTTCATTCTTTTTGGCCCTGCATTCCTGCCGCAGTCTGCCTTCAGCTAATTCGAAAGCGGGCCAATCCATCTTTAATTGCTCTTGCCGGTGCATTTCTTTTTGTTGTACTTGTGAATATAGCAGCTGCAATTGGTTATATTGGAGGATACATGGACATCACTTCTGGAATGCCACTAGCTAATCAGTCGATGGACATTCTTGATACGAGTCTAACCGGACTCATCCTAGCCATAGCGTTTCTTCCAAGACTTTCCAATAAGAAATGCAGCTCACGCTGTACAATACTGGGTATGCTGCTACTGATTGGCATTCCGTTGATTGTTTATGCTGCAGGTTGGTTCCTTCTATTTTCCATTGCCAGCCAAGAAGCAATCATTGTAGCTGGCGTATTTTCTGGGATTCTTGGAACAGGAGTCTTCTCAATTCTAACCGTTATCTCACTTCTCCGCAGAATCAATTCTTTCTCAATCGATCAAGGGTACTTTGGAAGCGCCACGCTCCTTACTGCAGTTTCGCTCGTTTTGTTCTTGGTAAGTATCACATCAGTCCCAGATGTGTGGATTTATGCAGAAAACCTTCAGGTTGCAGCACTACTACTGTACGGCCTATCTCTGGCAATTCCGTATCTTAGACGTGCTGGCTTCAGTCGAGCATTATCATATTTGCTTATTCTGGGTTTCTCAATATTCACATATCTACCACTCACAATAACAATCTCAGTTGAAGCTGCTCTCTTGGTTGTAGAGGTGAATCCATCCAACATCATAGCTTTTGGGATAATCCACCTTGGAGCAAGTTTTCTCTCGGGTATGATTGCTATTCTTCTTTACAACTACTCCAGAAGGAAACCGACTAGGAGTCTATTTCCCCTTGCGATGCTTTATGCTGTCTGGACATTTGTGGCCATTTCTGCAATACTAGTTGAGGCATTCCGGAATGTTGTTACAACGGGCGAACCAATTGTATCGTATCTTGTGGGCAGTATAATCACTCTTGCTATTCTGCTCTACACTTGGCTGGTCCCCGCAACAGAGTCGGCAGATATGAATGGTCCTTCTCCCAAGCGCGTTCTGGCGAGTGTTGTTGCACTGGGGAGCCTGATTCTTGTTGGCGAAGTGACCAATATCCTAATACTGGAAATCAATCCCGGACTAGTGAACTCGCAAATTGGTAATGCAATGCTTTTCGGAACAAACCTGTTGGTTCTCCTCTTCTTGCTCTCGAAATTCTTTGCCTACTCAGAGCACGCGCGTGGACGTGCAACTATAGAGATATCGATGCTGCTGTATCTCTCCGTTTGGATTGTGCCGAATATTCTGAAAAGTTACTACATGAATTGGAGTGCGGGATGGTGGATTTCTCAGCTCATGGTCTTCATTGGTCTACTTGTTGGTCCCGCACTTCTAGGGCTTCTGTACATCCGCGCCCTTCAAGAAACGGAGGAGTCTCATATGCGCGCTCGACTCTACGCAGATTTGCTGATGCATGATGTGAGCAATTATCATCAAATGCTCCTTACATCCCTGGAATTGATGGGAGATGACATGTTCGATACTGGACGAAGGCATGAGTTATCCAAAGAAGCGAAAAAGGTCGTTTCTCTTGCCGACCAATTAATTGCTAATGTTCGCCTGATGGGGCAGACTGAGGAGATTACTCCAGCCAAGTTGAAACCAATTAATCTTGTCTCAATCGTTGTAGACGCGCTTGATGAAGTTATGGAAGGAATTGGAAGTGAGGCAATCGAATTCCAATACATGCCTGAAACAAACCATGCACCTGTTTTGGGAGATAAATTGCTGAAACATGCGTTCATCAACATACTTATGCTTGCTATTCAGCAGCCGCATAAGAAGAACCGCATTGAAGTCACTATCTCTAGGGAGGATCTTGGCGGGAAAACATGGTGGAAAGCAACACTTATTGTTCCGGGCGAATGGACTGGATATGAGCGGATTATGGAGCAATCTCGAATGGATAGTGATGGATATAGTGGGACAATACTCGGTATGCTTGTTGCGCGTTTGATTGTTACCTCTTTTGATGGAAGACTCATGCTTCGTGCAGCTGAGGATATCGTTGGTGCAACTGAATTCACCGTATTGTTGCCCTCCTTAGAGGAAAGTGAGTTTTGATACGACGCTGCAATTTGAACTCTCGGATATGAAAATGATGGGGCGAAATGTCTTCCTGAATGGAATCGCTGGAGAGTTGGTGATATTCGATATAGGATTTAGTTGACCTAGTTTCTGATATGTTTCGGTAGACTTATCATTTTGGGCTTTTTCTTTTCCATTCTACGATAATACTGGGAGGCTCTAAGATTATGACCGATTCAAGAATTGGAATAGAGTCAATAGGTGTGTATATACCCAGCGCGCGACATACCGCGGAATACATTTCATCGCAATCCGGCACACCTGTTGACATTCTTGTATCAAAGATGGGGTTAACAAGTAAAGCTATTCCTGAACCCGATGACCATACCGTTGCCATGGGTGTCAAGGCTGCGCAAGTGGCAATTGATAGGGCTAACATTGATCCGGCAACTGACATTGACCTTGTTATTTGGGCCGGTGAGGTTCACTGCGAGCATCCCATGCAAACCTATGCCATAAAATTCCAGAATGAGGTCGGAGCATCAAAAGCATGGGCTTTTGACATCAACCAGCGATGCGGCACTTTCATTGTCGGAATGCTACTGGCAAAATCCCTAATGGCGACTCATGGGTACAAGAGAGTGCTAATCAGCAGCGGATACAGAAACTGTGATTTAATCGACTACACCAACATCAGAACACGCTTCATGCATGACCTTGCGGCTAGTGGTGTCGCCATGATTCTGCAGGCTGAATATGACAGAAATCTGGTCCTAGAAGGAAGTGTAATTTCCGATGGCAGTTTCTCCGAGGATGTCTATGTTCCTGCTGGAGGGACGGT
This sequence comes from Candidatus Thorarchaeota archaeon, assembly GCA_011365025.1. Next base: position 13,867 of record RDOF01000030.1, on the reverse strand, counting down.
GATGCCAGTCACTTGTGAAGCTATTGAGAAACGTCTGAACTACTTGGATGTCATCAATCCCGACGGACTAAAGGATCGACTGGACCGTTTGTCAATGCTGAATTTTCTTAGAGTCGTGGATGAATCCCTTGAGAAGAGTGGATACTCAAGAAGTGACATCGACTATCTTGGGCTTATCAAAATGAAAAGAAGTGCCTTTGAGTATGTAGCCAAGGAGCTTGGATTGGACCCCTACATGCAGTCAACATATTTTGAAGAGTGGGGGCATATGGGACAAAACGATGCGGTTGTTTCTCTCGAAGAAGGACTCAAATCTGGCAAAATCAATGACGGCGACATTGTTGTCCTAACGGCTGCCGGAATTGGTTGGGCTTGGAATGCACTAACGATAAAATGGGGACCAATAGGTGGAACTGGTGATATTCCTTGAAAGTAACAAAATTCGATGATATTTCAATCGGGCAAAAAGCCGAGGTGACTCATGTAATCACTGAAGGTGATATCCAAACGTTCGGAGATTTGAGTGGTGACTATAATCCCCTTCATTTTGATGATGAATGGGCCAAGACCACCCTATTCAAGGGAAGAATCGCTCATGGGATTCTCACAGCTTCATTCATCAGTACTGCCATTGGAATGCAGCTGCCAGGTCCTGGGACTATCTACTTGAAACAGGAAATGGAGTTCAAGAGACCCGTGAGGATTGGAGACACGATAACAGCGAAAATCGAGGTCGTCGAAAAAGACGCTGATACTCAGCATATCAAGATCCGAACAACTTGCATTAATCAAAATGAAAGAACTGTGCTTGAGGGACATGCCTTGGTCACTCTCATGAGAATGGAAGATTAACCCGGAGCTTCTAGTTCTTCACCAAAGGCAAGGTCACAACAACTCGTGACCCTTGCGTTCGATCGCCCGGAACTCTATCTTCGATTGAAATTCCTCCTCCATATCTTCTGGTGATGCGCCCAACCAGAGTAAGCCCAATTCCCGATCCTGGCCCACCACCCATTTCGATTCTATCAAGCACCTGTTTCTTTAGAGTTTGACTAAAGCCTGGCCCGTGGTCCATGAATGCCATCTCCAAGAATTTGCCGTCTGCAATCGGTTTAGCTTGAAGATCTAAGATGACATCATTCTTTCTGGTATGCTTCATTATATTATGCGCAAGGTTGTAAAACAGCTCAAAGGCGAAGTCGTCCGCAAGGATTTCGAAATCCCTTGCTTTGAGATTCGTCTTCAGAATTAGGTTCTTGTTTGGAAAGGCTAGTCTAACAGTTTCTATTGCAGCCTGCAAAACTGTATATGGATCGGTGGGGGTGAGAGCCCCCGGAATTGAGTCAATCTCAGAGAATTTCCTCACATTTGTAATGAGCTTCACGCCTCTTTTTACCTGCTCCATTGCTGTTTCTATTTGGAGGCTAATCGAAGATGGGAGATTGGGATTCAGAAGAACAATTTCGAGGGCAGTCATAATACCCTGATGAATGTTGTTCAAGTCATGAGAGAGAAGGTCTGTGAAGAATTTTGCTCTGCCCCAAGCTTGCCGAAGCTCCTGTTCTGCTTTCTTCATCTCAGTTATCTCTCTCGTTACCTCAACTAGCCCAACGACGTCGTCCTTGTCGTCCAGAACCGGATACCCTCGAATATTCCAAATCCGGCCATCGGGTGTGACCATTTCCCCCTCTTCCATCTGCTTCGAATTATTTGCCCTAATTACTGGACATTCGGCACAGGGCGTCGTGGAGCCATGCCAGAGCTCATAGCATCGCTTTCCTATTATTTCATCTGGCTTCTTTCCAATAGATTGGGCCGCAACAATATTCGTCCATTCAATCCTCATTTCTGGGCTGCCATAATAATTAACATGTTCTGACATGGTGTCCAGAATTATGGATTTCTCTTGCTCGCTTTTCCTTAATGCATTCTCCATTTTTCTTCTTTCGGTGATATCTGTGGTAATCATAAGCACCATATTGTCAATAGGTCGGGCAAATTCCCAAATGTACCATCTCTCTTCTCCCGATACAATGATTGGAGCTTCATTTCTGATTGGGTCATCGGAATGGAATGCCTGTAGAACGCAATCCCGCAGCTCTGGGTTGCTATCCAGAATCTCAAGTCCTCGCCCTTCAATGGAAGCCATCCTTCCTTTTGAAATCCGCTTGATAGCTTCGTTAATCAGCGATAGGACTATTGTCCCATCCGGTTTCTTTTCCCAGATATATGCAGGGTTCGGTATCGATTCAAATGTCTGTTTGAACCGCTTTTCGCTTAGGATTGAACTCGCCTGGGCTTGTTTAAGCTCTGTCATATCGCGAAACGATGCTAGATACCTTGTTTCGCCATTCATCTCCACAGGCTTCACATTCACTTGAACATCAAGCGTCCTCCCATCGGCCGCCTTCATTTTGATATCCAAGTCTGTTATCTCACCCTTCTCACCAATCGCAGCCGCAAGCTTCTTGACAACACTGTCATCCATGAGCGGACCTGGAAATCCCATCTCCATGAACTGCTTGACGGTGTATCCGAGCATCTCACTGAGGGCCCGGTTTGCATGAATGAGCACGCCGTTTCGGTCGGAAATGCCCATGGCTATTGGAGCGACATCGAAGAAATACCTGTAGGAATCTATCTTGGAATCTAACTGATGATTCCGTTGCTTTGGTATTCTTTCTTCCATGTGGGTGTAGCATCCCTGAAATCTTTCAAATACACACTTTGATTGTTGGAATATATGAAAGGTTCCTGACTATATCCTTTCCGTCATTAATTAGTCTTGGTTGTGTCTGTCCTGATCTTGCTATGAGGTTCAGGTTAGAGTCTATTGCTTTAGGAACTCGATTACGTTCGCATTGAACTCCTCAGCGTGGTCGAGGATAACAAGGTGCCCTGCGTCTTTCAAAATAATCAGGGCGGATTGGGGAAGCCACTCATGCAACATCTCAGATGCCCATACTGGAGTAGTGATATCCTTTTCTCCAACAATTAGAAGTGTCGGGATTTGTAGCGCTCGAAGATTCTCACAGATATTGAAACCTGCTGATGCAGCAGTGGCAAGTAGCGCATCCTTCTGTGTCATGAAGTCGCTCATCTGTTTTGCTACCCATTCGGCTGTTTCGGCGTTGTACGGATTCAGCCCCCTCTTGCCAATTCCAAGTCCAAACTTGTGTACTGGATTGCTCTTGACTCTGCCAAGAACATCTGTAATTGCCTCATTGCTTACAAAGCAGTAAGAACTGGCAATCACGATTTTAGATATGCGACTAGGATTCTCAAGCGAGTAGACTAGTGCTACCATTCCACCTAATGAGTGTCCAACTATATTGAGACTTTCGTGCCAGCCTAGATGATTAAGAAGTAGTCCCATGTCGTTAACATAGTTGCGAATTGTATACCTTCTCCCAGGAATGAACGACCTTCCATGCCCATGTAAATCAAACCGAAGGATGTGATACTCAGGTTCAAAGAATGGCAGCTGCTCTCGCCAGCAATCCGAATTGATGAAGAGGCCATGTATTAGAATGAGTTTCGGGCCATCCGGATTTCCGCTTATTTCATAGGCAATCTTTGTTCCTTCTGTTTCCAAAATCTCCATTCTTTTCACCAGTGCTCTTGACGAGCATCGCCTTCAAAAAAGGGTAATGGTAGAATGGAAACCAACTGGATACAAGCCATTTGATTTCGTTCTACCCTTTTTACCCAAGCCCTGCTGCCTGCTGTTTTGGCTTTACTACTAGCAAATAAACAATAACGACTCCTACTACTGCGATGCTTACCACCGCAACAATAAGGACTGCTGGGTCGAATGGTGGCGGAAGTGTGGTTGTAGTTGGCGTAATATATCCCACGACAATGTATGTGTAAACATCAGATTCGCTTGACTGCAGAAACAGATCGGATGCACTAACGTAGTATTGGACTTCGGTGTTATTTGGCTGACCCGGAATTGTTGCAGAAAATACGTCCTCCAAATCAGAAGTCATTGCCACTTCCACCCAACCCGTGCTGTTCACGTTGTACCAAAGAATTACTTCGTCAATGCTAGGTTCCAAAATCTCTGCCGTGATTTCCTGTGGAGTATCGATGTCTGGATTTGCATCAGTACGACTAACACTATAAATGCCCGGTTCAGGATCGGTATAGAGATACAAATCGTCAAAGAGTATTTCCATTCTTCCTGCTAGGTCTACCCATGCATACATCTTAATTGAATAAAGCGTTGTGTCCGGCTCATACCCGAATGTATCTACAAAATCAAAATACAAGTTCCTTTGTAGGTTAATCCACTCTCCGACTACATTGTTTCCGGGTACAAGTATCAATTCGTCAAAGCCATTCGCCTGCGAGGCATCAGAGTAGTTCATGAGAATGTAACCAAGTGATTCATCAGATGCGAAATTAACCTCGAAATACAAGATATCCTCTTCCAATTCGCTGGCATCTTCCACCCTCCAAAACAGGTCCAGATAGATGTCTGTTTTGTTGTTTACTGGAAGATACCCAAAGTATCTGCTGCCTTCAAGGTAGTTTCCATTCTCAATGGTCATGTTCGCTGCTCTTGTGCCTGTGTGGGCCACACTAGTAGAGGTGTACGTTGGCTCCGGGTCCGAACTCAAATCCCAGGCCCAAATGGGCTGACCAAGATCAGACTCATCCTCATACCCCATGTCCCAGAGAGCAGCACCTATGTGGGATATGTCGTCAATTAGTAAACTTAGCCGAGCTCCGGGGTTTGATGAATATACATGAAATTCCATGCTATCAATAATTATGAAATCCTCATCGTTCACGGGAGCTAGATCATCCCAGACACTATGCTCAAAAACAATCCATTGGCCCGTTACATTGAAGTTCATTGGTAGTATAAGCAAGTCATCCGGTGATCCCACCGGGAATGTTGTTCCAATATAGAAAAGCGGATAGCGGATGACATATGAATCCTCAGTTGAATTTTTCCAGTTTACTTCAAAATACGCATAGGTATCTTCTCCAGCCAATTTGGCATCATCAATCATCCACTGGAAACTGAGAGCATCTGGGTTTGATGGTGATGATTTTCGACTATCATAGTCATAGACTCGCGCGTAGCTCGTATTCCCATTGGATGATACTGTGAGATTGGCGCTGTAATCTCCCTCTTGTCTGGCAGTGCATCTTTTTATTTCGCCAAGGTCGGTGTTTTGGTCTACTCTCCACGGACCAAATGGAGAATTGAAATTACCGTTTAGGAGATCTCCACCAATTATCACGGTGTTGTTGACAATCCAGAAATCATCAAAGAACGCTCTACAGTAATTACTCGTTTCAGCATGAAGCTCAAATGTGAATGTGCGAAATTGGTAGTTTGGGTACTCTCCCCAAATCTCGAAGTAGTCCTCTGTAAGATTTCTGTCAAAGTGATTCCACGACTGCAAGTCACCAGAAATCCAGATATACGCGTTCCAGGTTCCGTTCGCCCTCAAAGTATCCTGACTATTAAAGTAGTAGTGAATTGATTTTATACCCGGTGAACTGAATTCTACAACTAGCCTAAGGTAGTTCACGTCTACTGGATTTGGCAGCTCATCAATGTACCAATCAAAACTCATTGTAAGGTTCGTCGGATTATTCCACGAACCCCATGACCCTCTCACCAAGAGAGCTTCTGATGCATATGATGGGACTGGTGTTCTCGCCTGCACAACAAAGGACTGTGGTCCTTCATTTACAGGCCAGGGTGCAGATGCATAATTGGCATAGTGTTCACCTGTCCGATATGTCGCTAGCTCAGCGGGTCTATATTCGTCATACCAAGCTTCAAATCCGGGATTCGAAAATAGGTCCGTCCTCCATTCAACGCGGTTGAGGTCAGCCTCTGAAGTTAAGGCTGTTCTCTCTGTACCGCCACCCACTGCTACAGGAGAATGACCTGAAACCAGAGGCATAAACATCAAGACGACAGCAAAAAGCACGGCAATTCTTTTCATATTCATCCCCACTTCGGATGTATTCTTGGTGCCTTATCCTCTTTGCTTATAGTTCCTTCTAAGGGTAAATTTACTAGCTAGATAGCAATCCTTCAATCCGATGCCTTAATGTAGGACAAAGCATCATACATACGCTTGAATTTCTGAAACGGAGGCCTAAAATTGGCGTTAACTGGAGACAAGATTGGTATTCCTGAAGCAGAAGAAGCTCCTGTTGTTGTCATGCCAAGATGGAAACAGCCAATCGCAGGGATTATTGGACTCATTTGGTCATTTATCTGGACTATCGTAGTCTGGTATCTAATTGGATTCTCACCATTTGCAGCTGCAATATCCCTGATTGGTGGATTTGGGCTTATGGCAGTTCTCTTCGCCATATGGTTCGAGAATTGGCCGTTCTATAAACTTGGTAGCCCATGGAAAGTCGGTATAGCAGCAACGGTTCTGAATGTCATTGTGGCGTTTGTCTTCTACTTCATCGCGAATTGGTTTGCTGTGGCTTATGGAGAAATGCTCGGTATTGCAGATCCTGTGGCCGCGCTTGGCGTTGGGTGGGCAATTTTCGGGTCCCTTTCTGCATCCTGTTTTTCCTTTGCGGTTCTCTGGGTCGCAGGAACAATGTACTGGCCAGTCTTCGACAAGAAGCAGCCGGTGCGTGGCGTTATCGTATTCATTATTGGTTGGATAATCACTCTGGTGGTCTGGTTCTTCCTATTCTATCCCTATGGAAACCCTGCTGCCGTTGCAGCTAACCCTCTTACTTGGGTCACTGTGGAATATGGGCTAAACATGGCTTGGACACAATGGACAATATTCTTCTCATTGTTAACATTGATGACCTTCGAGTACTGGCCTTGGAACAAGGCCGGCAAGCAGCCCTTCATTGGAATTGTCGCATTCATTGTCTGTGCTGTACTCGGATGGGTTTGGGTGATAGTAGCTGGTTATGTTGGCTATTTGGTAACGGTCCCGCTTTTCCTTCTTCTTGGATTCCCAGACCCTGGTGCGATTCTGCAGGCAGTTGCAGTTGGCCTTTGGAATGTTGCCTATGCAGACTGGCTCATTGTGGCTGTAATCGTGGTTGCACTATTCATGGACAACTGGCCAAAGGGATATAGTCAGGTCAAGAACATCCTCATTCGACTACTAACAGTCGTGATACTAGCGACGCTCTTCTTCGTTCTCTCGTACTATATAGCACCATTCCTGTCCGTATTCTACACAGGCAACCCATTCTATGACAACCTTACACCCTTCCTACTGGTGATGCTTTGGGTTCAGCTGATGTTTGCCTACCTGTGGAGGAAATGGCCAATCTATACTGAGATGAAGTAACATTTGAGGTCGGAGCTTCACGCTCCCCCTCCTCTTTCTTTTTAACACAATATCGTCACGCAAATAAGGATAGACTTCAATAGCCAAACCTAGTGAGGTAGTGGAAGGTGGTAATGACACCCAAGGAAGAAGTAGCTCCTGTAATCAGAATAAGAGCCAGTCTAAGCAGGCCTCTGGATGAGGTTTGGGACAGCTTCATCGATCCCATCATCATGCTTCAATGGCTTGGAAATGAGATAAGCGCAGATGTGAAACCTGGAGGCCACATCACTTTTCTTGGGAAGAACGCGCCCACCACTTCAGAGATTGGTAATAGGTGGGAAATCGAGGAGTTAACTGACAAAAAGGGGATACTCGCTAGCTGGGACATTCTTGGAGCCAAGACACTTTTTGTTCTGCGATTCAGAACACACAAGGGAGGGACATTCATCGAACTCAAACATGGTGCAATTCCAGATTCCGCAATAAACTTCCACTTACCTGAGCATTGGAATGTGCTTCTGTCCAATTTTCGATCGGTACTCGAGCTGGGTGTTCCGGCATTGAGATTTGATTACTCTGATTATCGTCCCCTGAGAGTCACACGCTATGATTCGAAGGAGGTGCGCAGAAGCATCCACATCAAGGCGCCGCCTTCTCTTCCGTTTGATGTATGGACAAATCCTGAGAAACTGAAACGTTTCATCGATGCAGAGGCTCCAAAAGTGGACCCCCAATATGCAGGCATCTATACATTCTGGGCTGAAGGTCAAGGTCCAGTTGTATTTACAAGATTTGAGCAAGACAAGGAAATTGAGTTCTCTTGGGTTTACGGAGATGAACTCGAAACACGTGTAAATGTCCGTTTTGAAGAGGTGAATAGCGATACCCTTGTATCTCTGCATCATCATGGGTTCCGTGAGCCTGAAGCCGCAATTGGATATGACATTGGATGGACGAGCATCCTGTGCGCCCTGAAACTAATATGCGAATTGGGCGATTCGGGAATAGAACAGCTGAGTCGATGGGAAGAAGCGCTTTAGATGACTTGAACAATTAGCGACATTGCCGGAAACATCAGTTGCCACATGAGTACCGCCGTCACAAAGGGTATGAGGAAGTTGTCTGTCCAGGCCATGCTAAAGACCTCTGTCAGTGAAATGGCAAATGCGATTGCAATTATCTGGGGTAGCACATCGAGTGGTAGCGTGTCCGAAGAATAAGTCACTAGGGACACCATTACGGAGAGCATTGCAAATATGAATACCGCGATTGTGCCCTCTACTGACTTATTTCGAAACCTCCTCTTTACAAACTTGCCTCCAAAGGGTCTGCCAAAGACCTCCCCTGCGGCATCAGCCCATGAAACGGCGAGGATTGAAGATATCAAAATCTCAGGACGCGGATTGAAGAAAATGAAGACCAGGGCAAACGACAACAACCCCATGAAACCAGCTGCAAATGTTCCAAGCCTCTCATCGCCTTCCCTGCTTCCTGCCAGGAGCAGTTCCGATATTAGATCAGGCTTATGTGCCCACGCATAGAGAAGGATTGTCAGGAAAATCCCCGCTGCGAGGGCTGGCCCACTTAGATTTGAGTATGCCATGACAGTGAGGGCAATTACTGTGCCCATTGAGGCGTGAACAAGCTTTCGCGATTTCCATTTGGCGATGCCGCGTTCGGACATTGAATATGCAGTTACGACAACGACTGTGGCTACAAATCCTGTTGTCACTGCCAAAATGACATCAAGTGAAGTAAGGTTTCCAAATATGAGATCCACCATAATGGTCATGGATTTGTCAGAAATCGTTGCATTTGTTTGTTACTGGTTTCAAGTCTCCCTTTTACAGGGCAAGCCATGTGCCAATTCCCTTCTCCTTCGCCCCCTCAAAGAGGAGGGGTGCAACGGCCATATCATCCATAGCAAGTCCCAGATTTGCAGTCATTGTCAGCTCGTTTTCAGAGGTTCTGCCTTTCTTTGATTTCTTAACAAGCTCTCCCACTTCCGCATAAATCTCAGGAATATTCTGGAAGTAGCCCAGCCCCTGATAGTGCCTCAGTTGCGGCAGGTCATCGGTGCAAAATTTTGATACTTCTTTCAAAGCCGCTGGATGCCAGTAGGAATCAAAATCAACAAGAGATGCAAAGGAACCTTCATCCATCCAACCTGGTCCTATTGTGGCATGTGGCGTCCTAAGAATTGGCCCCGCCGTCACCACAATCTCACATCCTGCCACAGCCTGCTTCGGATGATCTACTATCCTGACATCAACGTCCAATTGCTCCTCAATATCCTCCTTGAACTTCTTTGCTGCATCCTCACTTATGTCGTAGCAGTGTATCTCCTCAATTTTGAAGACTTGCGCAAGTGCTTCAACATTACTTCGCCCTTGCACGCCGCAGCCTAGAATACCCAGCGTGTTTGAGTCGCTGCGTGCAAGGTACTTCGCGGCAATTGCAGTTGCTGCTCCAGTTCTTTTCGCCGTTATCCAAATGCAATCCATGACAGATACGGGAATGCCTGTTTCAGGGTCATTCAAGATAAGAAGCCCTGAGATGTACGGCAAGCCTTTCTCCTGATTCTGTGGGAATCCACTAACCCACTTTATGCCGGCTGACTTTAGCGCCGGAATATATGCGGGCATTGCATGAATGAAATTATCTTTGCCGCAAGGATGAATCCCAGGTTTTGGGGGCATCTCCACTCGCCCTTCAGTTTTCTCTTTGAATGCAGTTTCGAGCTGTTCAATTATTATGTCCATTCCGATTCCTACGGATTCAACATCTTTCTTCGATAGGTAGAGAATTTCAAGCTTGGTCATGTCAACACGCTCTTGATTAATCCCTTGAAAAGCACTGTTAGTTGTATTCAACTTGGGTTCATTATAGTTTTCACTCATGCTGAAGTAAACTGCCGAAATCATTGCACATAATTTCTATCGCTGACAGGTGGGGCAGAAGTAGACCTGCCCTCCGCCATGGGAAACATTAACGACTTTGGTTTGGCATTTTGGGCAGTTTTTGTTCTTCATGTTTGGTCCCATAACGGGCTCATACCCTCCTTTCTTTCCGTAGAGATCCACGAATTGGGTTTTCCCCCCTTTGCTTCTCCTTTCATCTAATAGAGCCAGGATGCTTGTATAGAGGGCATCAACCTCCTGACTACTAAGGTCGGCTGCCCTTCTCTTTGGATGGATTCCTGCGCGATAGAGAAGGTCTTGGAATGCGCTATTCTGGAATCCAACAACTACTGCGTCCTTCCCAACCAAAGCCATCTTGATGTTCGCCGTATAATCCAAAAGCAGATTGGAGAATCTATCGAGTGTGAATGCAGACTCATAAGGGGATAGTGTGTCTGAGAAATCGCGTGCATATGTATACATGCTTTGCAACTCATCATCCTTCAGACAATAGATGGCTCCCCACCCCTTCAAGCGAACCGTCAAGCACGATCCGTCATCAAGCTCCAATTTGAGGTGCCTTTGCTGAGGAAGGATTGCTCCGCTCTCATGTACAAGTATCTCACCTCCGTATTCCGGCGCTAGGAGGAGGTTCTGCTTCTTGTCAAACTTCACGCGTATCATATTTCCCCGGGCCACTACATCCTCACATGTTCTGGAATGAAGCCCATCAAACGCTTTGACATCTGGATTCACCATTTTCGATTTCTGAAGCTTCTCAACTCCGTTCAGATGCCACGAAACAACCTTCTTCCCAATAACTTCCTTCTTCATTTGTCGTGCAATGATACTTGCCTCTGGCGATTCGATGCTAATCTGGATGCACCTCCTTTTCGGATCCTGAGGGCCGATATTGGCTCAGCAAACTGTTGAAAACAGCATGTGCTTCTTGAGTTAATAATTCCTTCTTCGCATGACAATGAAGACAATCACAAGTACGACCGCTACTCCTCCTCCAATCATTAGGATTACTTGGGGGTCGAAACCGTTCGTCCTTTCAACAACAGTGACCATTACGGTGCTAGTAACCTCGTTTCCCAAAAGGTCGACCACGCGCAAGGTGAAATTGTACTCGCCTTCTTGGAGACCCGTAAGGGCAAGTGCTATCCAGCTTTCATCCCATTCGCCAGAGCTAACCAGAATGCCATTTCGAAAGATTTCATATGACTTGGGTAATCCGGAGGCAACTGACCAATTCAACCATTGATTCGGAGTGTCAGATGCAATTTCTATGTCGTTGAGAGGTGTGATTGTTGGAGCGGCCAAGTTTGCTGTGTGGGGATAGTGGTCTACCGAGGCTGCATCTCCTGACACAAGGTAGGTTCCAGATCCTGAGTAATCACTCCACGCATTGCCCTTGCTAATCTGGTCATCAAAGGAATTGCCTTCTCCGTTGTCAATGGCATTTCCCATCTCGTTCCAGCCAATTACATTCCTGAAGACTACATTATTGGAACTCTGATTGTTGAAACGGAATCCATACCCCAAATTGTATATTGCCACATTCTTCCTTACGATGCTGCCGGAGGTGATTTCCGCACCTCCGAAGGTAAATCCATTTCCGCTATTGTTTCGAGCTATGTTGCCTGTGACCACGCAGTTACGTGCATCGCTGAAAACGAATCCAGGATCATTGTAATAGGCGATGTTCTCCCTTACTGAGGGATTGTCCGTATTCTCAAACAGAAATCCGTATTCTGTGTTATTCACCGCCGAATTACGAAGGAAGGTGGCATTCCAAGAGCTCGCCAATTCATAGCCGAATTCGTTGTTAAAGGCGTAATTGTCCTCAACAAGGATTTCATCTGAGCCATAGAAGGTGAAACCAGCGCCAGTGTTGTTCTGAGAATTGTTATCTCTGAGCTCACAGTAGTTTGCATTCTCAAATAGAAAACCAGTATCCGAGTCAAATGCAGTATTGTCGGTAAGCGTACAGAACATCGATTGAGTTAGTTGGAAACCGTACACCCCGCCGTCGTATGCGGTATTTCTTGAAATGGTGCAGTTCTGTGAACTCTCGATTAGGAAGGGAATATCTGATAGGTCTCCGGTGTTGTTGATTACGACTATCTTCATTGCGTCATAAAGGTCAATACTACTGTGATAGTTGTCATGAAGCATATTACTTCTAATGAGGCTGTCATCAGCAAACTGCGCGAATATGCCTTCAAGGTTGTCGTGGATATTGTTCTCATAGATATCGCAAAAATCCGAACTTTCGAAATTAATACCATATTCCATGTGATGGTATATTTCGCAATTCTCAACTTGAATATCCGAGGAGTCTTTGATGAATATTCCAGTTCCTGCATTGGTTATCACGCAGTTCTCAATGGAGCCATGGGAGCTTGACTCTATGTGCATACCATAGTTAAGCCCTCCCCACAATGTTTCCAAATAGCAATCCCTGATGATGAAATGTGCCGATACGTCAAAGATCTCGATGCAGGAGTAGGTGGTAGTAATGCTATAGCCCTCGATTATGTATGGCTCGAATGTCGTGCCTGCCCCTTCCCACCCTTCCAATGAGGCTTGACTTGCGAACTCAGAGTTGGAGGTTATTGTTATTGGAGCATGCACCTGATAGGCGACACTGTAGTCTTTGGCTACAGGTCCTGAAAAAGCCTGTATCACTCCCTCCCTCATAGTGATTGGTGTAATCATAAGAACAAGTGCCATTGCCGCAAAGAGAAGCAATCCTTGCCTGTATCGCATCAGATTCATATTCACTTCCCTTTCCGCTGGGCCTCTAAGGGTCTGAAAAAGGTAGCGGCATCGGCCAAATTCATCAAAGGCTTGATATCAAGTCAGCTTAGGAAACACTCTTCCAGTTCGTTTCTTGTATTCTATATACGCATCCCCAAATTGATGTATTAGCATCTCTTCTTCTCTTGGAATTCTTCTATAGTTGGCATAGAAGCTGTAAACTGAAAACACCGATATTATGATGTCAGCAGATATCAGAATCCAGGAAATTGAAAGTAGAAGGAGCGTTGAGTACATTGGATGTCTCACCCATCGGTATGGGCCTTCTGTGATTAGCTTATGCTCCTCTCCTATTGCTAACGAGATTGACCACTGCTTTCCTAGTGAGTCGTGGACCCATATTAGTAGAACAACGGATAGGATTCCAAATGCTATCCCCAAATAGAGCATCTGTGGTGGAAGGGGGATTTGCGCCCAGATTGCCAGTTGTGGAACGAAAAGCCACAAGACAACTTCTATTAGGAAAGCAATCAGAATAACCGCGGAGACTGCAAGAAAGACCTTTCCTTCTTTTCCTTCCACCTCTTCAAAGCTCTTCTTCAGGTCTTCCAGTCTGTCCTTAGATTTGTCTTTTCTTGAGTAATAACCACGAATCAGTCCGAACATAATCCAGGTGGCGACAAGGCTTACGCGGGCCAAGGTTGCTTCATCCATTCCAGGCACGACTCCCTATGGTTCGTGATGTGGCAGCGAACTAGTAACTTAGATTGAGCTAACTTTTCGTCTTGGATTCTCTTAAGAATTTCCTTCAAGGTATTTCGGATACAATTGCCCCTTCAAGATAGCTTCAGCTTCCAGAGTCGAATACTCTCAAGCCATGCGAAGCCCGCTCCTATGACTCCGATGCCC
>RDOF01000002.1:178791-237608 GCA_011365025.1 Candidatus Thorarchaeota archaeon | reverse complement strand
GTGGTATATGTTCAGTGTGTAGGAAGCCGCGATGAGCTGACCAACAAGTACTGCTCGCGTATCTGTTGCATGACTGCCATCAAGCAAGCACGCATGATTCGTGACAAGCTCGGAGCTGAGGTCTATGTGTTTTACATCGACCTTCGAACCTTTGGCAAGGGGTATGAGGAGTTCTATGAAAGCACTGCTGAAGCCGGCGTTACATTCATCCGGGGCAGAGTAGGGGAAATTGTGGAAGACGAGAAAACCAATCTGCTTACTGTTAGAGGTGAAGATACACTTATTGGAAAACCGATTCACTTGAACGATGTTGATCTTGTGGTATTGTCAACGGGGGTTGTTGCACCAAAGGCTGCAGAGAGGGTCGCGCACGCCTTGAGCCTTAGCATATCTCCTGATGGATTCCTTATGGAAGCACATCCGAAGCTCAGACCTGTAGACTCTTTCAATGATGGAATCTTTGTTGCAGGAATGGCACAAGGTCCCAAAGACATCCCTGACACAGTCGCTCAGGCAAAGGCGGCAGCGTCTGGTGCGATGGCTTTAATGGGAAAGGGAAAGATCAATGTGGAGCCATACTACTCTGTAGTCGATGAAGAGAAATGTGCGGGGTGCAAGATATGCATCTCGGTCTGTCCCTATAATGCAATAAGCATAAATGAACGCGGCAAATCTGAAGTGAATCCTGCCCTCTGCAAAGGATGCGGCACCTGCACAGCAACCTGTGCCAGTGGAGCAATCTCATCTCAGCATTACACCGATGGGCAGATAGCAGCTATGCTAGATGCTTTTCTTTCAAATCCGAATTAGAGGATGCTAAGGATTTGGAGATGGTGGGCAATGTCGTTGCGTAGTCTGACCGTGGCCATACTGATTGGAGGCGACTCCAAACGTTTCAAGACAGAGAAGTTTCTTGCAAAATTTCGGGACAAAGAACTGGTTGTCCATATGGCGAATATTGCCAAGGCCCTCTCGCAAAATGTGCTTGTGGTCACGTCAGGCGAAGATCAAGCTGATATGGTTAGAAGCTTAGTAGGCTGGGCGAAAGTAGCTGTTGATCCCGAGGAGTCTGAAAAGGCAGCACTTGTTGGCGCACTGACGGCTTTCGAATACTCTGAAACTCAATACACTATGCTTCTTCCAATTGATGCACCCCTTGCTAATGTAAACCTCCTTCACAGTTTGGGAGACCTTGCCGAAGGGCATGGCGCAGTTGTTCCAAGATGGCCCTCAGGATATATCGAGCCGCTTCATGCCGTCTACATGACCGAGCAGGCCTATTCCAGAGGGCTGAAACAGGTGGCCGATGGACATTATCGGATGCAGGACTTCCTTGATAGACTCAACAATGTCCTGTATGTTTCAACCTTAGTTTTACAGAGATTTGATCCCAAACTGCTTACCTTTGAAAATGCTAACACCGAACGAGTTCTTCTTCAGCTAGAAAAGACGTTGAGGACTTGAAATTAAACCTCGAGATATTCGTGCCTTATTCTGCAGGTACCTTCATGACCCACCATACAGGGACCGTATGGATTCTCAGGGACACACCTCTTTCCAAAGAGGGGACAGTCAGAGGGGTCAGCAATTCCCAGAATGATATCATGGCATCTGCATCCCGGCAATATGTCAATTGATTCGATTGGTGGAAACTTGAATCTAAGCCGGGCGTCGAATGATTCATACTCACCGCGAAGGAATAGCCCGGATTTCTTAATTATTCCAAGGCCTCTCCAAGGCGCATCATCAACTCGAAAGACCTTGTCTAAAATCCTTTGTGCGGCAACATTTCCTTCAGGACGGACCACGCGGGTGTATTCATTCTCGGACTCCGCACGTCCTTCGTCCTTCTGGAGCAAAATCATTCTAATTGATTCAAGCACATCGAGGGGTTCAAAGCCAGCGGCCACACATGGTACACCGTGCGCCTTGGCAAGTGGTTGAAATGCATTGGTTCCAATAATTGCACTTACATGGCCAGGTGTGATAAAACCATCAACAGCGAAGCCCTCTATGTTAACAAGAAGCTCCATGGCGGGAGGAATTATCTTTAACGAGGTGAGAATGGAGAAGTTGTCGGGTGGCCCACGAGCAACTTCTGCAGCCATTGTAGGAGCAGTGGTTTCAAATCCTGCTCCAATAAATACGACCTCTTCATCTGGGTGCTTCCTTGCGATGTCTACAGCTTCAGTTACTCCGTAAACGACCCGAACGTCAGCCCCATTGGCACGCTCCTTTTCCAATGAAGAAGAGGTGGAAGGAACTCTTATCATGTCACCAAACGTCGCAATAATGTGCCCCTGCTGTGCAAGCTCGATAGCCATATCAACGTCCTCTGCCGCGCATACGCACACAGGACAGCCAGGTCCGGCAACGAGGCTAATACTCTCAGGCAACATTGAACGGATACCATGACCACTGATGGTGTCTTCATGCGTGCCGCAGACATGAACAATTCTGATTCTGTGGTCCTTGGCGAGGTCTTTAATCCCTCCAACAAGGGCTTTTGCATACTTGGCATCACGAAACCCATTGGCATCCAGCATGACTATCAGTCAGCCTGATACTGCATTTGAATAAAAGGAAGCTCGTATAGCACTTGCATGATATGCCTAAAACTACTGCGACTCCTTGTCCTTGCTGACTTCGTCCAAGATCACCAATGATTCGCCCAAAGAGATAGATAGTTTGCTTGCAAGCTCCTTAGGGGTGACTTTTGGATTCTTTGAGATTACATGGTCTCTTGTATACCCAACAAGCCCAGCATACATTGGATTTCTTTGGGCGGTTTCTGTAAGAATGTCCCAGAGCGGATGCGTCTTGAAATCCGCAAGGTCAATCTCGATTAATCGAGTAGACTTCCTCGTCTTTCGTTTTGGGGGAGCTGAAACAGATGGTTCGTTTTGAGTCTCCATGTTATGTCGCGTAAGTCTATCCTGTCTCAAATTTGCATCCCTTACCTATTCCCGGCGAAGCGAAGGAGAGCGCTTCTCGAGAGGTATGAATCCCCTGCGATATAAGCCTTAGGGCATCCTAGAAGCCTGCGAGAGCGTTTCTGGCCGTCATCTGTGTGAAGAGGATGTGGAATTTCGAACCTTGGAACTCAAAAAACCAGCTCGACATGCCACGCAGTAAGGTTTAACAGGGAAAGGCCATCGGATACGTTGAGAATCCTGCCCTAGGGGAGGAACTCGGGGTATGAACCTATTGCCTCATGGCATCAGGAGAATTGTACTGGACGTATTGAAGCCTCACACTCCGAGGCTTACCGATTTGGCCCTCATGCTCACTCGAGACGAGAGAGTCAATGGAGTAAATGTGACGGTAAAAGAAGTCGATGCAAACACGGAGTCCATCACCATAACGCTGGAAGGTGATGATCTTCAGTTTGAATCGATAAAGGAAATATTGCAGCAGGCAGGGGCGGTAATTCACTCGATTGATCAGGTCGTTGCTGGAAAAAGGTTTGTTGAAGAAGTGACACTGCAACCTGAAAATTCCTAGCCTCCACGCCCTTCAAGCTGATCTAGCAGCCGCTTGCTTTCCTCCTCAATCTTTCGCTGAACCAGATTATGGATTTCTTCAGTGAAGGCAGTAGGAACAATTTTGACTACACTACACAAGCGGTCGACGATTTTCTCAGCAAGCGAATTTGGCGAAACAACTGACCCCTTGATGATGCTTCGTACAACCTCCTCACCAACGCTTGATCGAACAACAGAGTCAACAACACTAGCAATCGTGCCTTGTGGGTCCATAAAGAAGGGTAGCCGGCTTGTATCATACAGGATTGTAAAACCCAGCTTCTCGACAATACTATCAGTATACCAATCAATACTGGATTCCTTAACATCTAGGCGTTCTGAGAACTGAGTCTTTGTTAAAGGGTTGGGGTGACTCCAGGGATGGCGTGTGACAACATAGAGTGCTGCACTGAAGAACGAGTCAACCTCTCTAGGTAAGCCCTCAGAGGATACATACCTACGAACCAAGTCCAGTGCCATGCTCTCGTACCTTTCATCAATCATGTTCTGTGTATAGAACTCGTGA
Organism: Candidatus Thorarchaeota archaeon; assembly: GCA_011365025.1. Next base: position 233,558 of record RDOF01000002.1, on the reverse strand, counting down.
GCATCTCGGACAATTCGCACAACCACTTGTGGATTCACAACCATGCTTTTGTCGACGTGCGTCAAAGTTGGGGCACTCCTAAAGGCAAAGCGTGTTTTCAGAATCACATGAAACCGATTTAAGTACTTGTCCAAAGGAAGAAGAGGTGAGGTGGTTTCGCGCCTATTGTCAGCGCGCCCGATAGGTCTTCTCTAATGCCCATCGCAAGGTCCGCTGAATTTCCATGAATTGGTCTTCGCCCGTAAAATTCCTAACGACAACCTTCTGAAGGATGCCGTCCTCTGCAAGCACCTCAAAGTCGAAGGCTTGATTCCAGTCAATTTCCCCGTTTTCAACTCTCTGCCGGTCCTGCTGCTGATACTGCCCTAAGATACGTTCAACAAAGAACCTAGCAAAAGCTCCTCGCTTGATATCATAAATGGCATGGGGCGAGGGCGTGATTATTATTTCATTGTCTTCAACCTGCATAGTGGCAAGCTCCAAATCTCGAGCCTTGTTGAATACCACGGTCGATTCGGGCAGTACGGCTGCCTCCGGTGCTCCTGACGAGGCGGCATCAATTCGTTCTTCCGTAGACCTAGTCAGTGCAACATCGGCCGTTGAAAAACTGCCGGCGCCAATTATTGAGTCAAGATTCTCAAGTATCTCTTCTATTCTTGCGGTCTTCTCCCTAAGATCCTCGAGAATTTCGCCCAGCTCTTCTCTTAGCCCCACAAGAGCACGAACATCGATGTTTTCCACTTGTCGACCTCACTGTAGTAGTAAATGCCTCTATCCGATTTCATTCACTAGTATTTTATAGCATGTATTATAAAATATACCACCTTTTGTCGAAAAACCATAGACCGCTAGTCTGCAACCACAGCTATGGCAAAATCAGGACAGTGCATTTCGCAAAGTAGGCAAACCCTACATGCATCCAGATTGACTACTTCGGGAAGATAGAACCCGCGATTATCAACATCCTTGGATTTTTCAAGAACACCATGCGGACAGACAGAGATGCAAATGTGGCATCCCTTACAAAGGGTCTTATCGATGATAATTTCGCGCGCGCTCTTGGGCAATCCTAATGCCTCCATCTTCCGCAGAAAAAGTCCTTTGATATAATGCTATTTGTTTGACCATGAAGGGTCGGTATTAAATAGCCAAATACTGAAATAACGATCGGAGGCGTCATTGTGCTAAAACCCTTCTTGGTGTTCATGTGTCCAAAATGCAGGAACTTTACCAATGCTCCTGCTGGGCAGAAGCGAAGGCGTTGCAGTTACTGCGGCAAGATAATCGACATCACCAAGGCAGCTACTGCAGTATTTGACACCCCAGAACAAGCGCAAGCTGCAGTGAAGCAATTCAATGCATCAAGGGGAGGAGATGCATTTGAGCAGGCCGTTGAGAAATCACGCGAGGATGAAAGACCTAATTCCGCTCAGCAAACTTGATGCATCTGATGTGAAAAGCGACCTTAGAAGAGACCTCCCATCTGGAAAAGCGAATCGATTAATGCGGCTCCTCGAGAGAGAGGCGATTGACGAACCGTGCACACTAGATAGGATTGAGGTACTTTGCGAAGACTATCAACTGGAGTGGATATGGGTAGAAGACCAGCTTACCAAATTGGCAAACCGAGGTATCATTGTTTTTCCAAGACCATGGTCCATTCAGCTCGTTCAGGAAGCATCTGCAGGTAGTGCTTCTGTGACCAAGATGGACATATCGAAGGAAATCAAAGTGCTACTGAGAAAATCAGGCGGCGAGATGCACTTTGATGAACTAGTGAAGAACTTTACTTCCAAAGGAATCAGTAGGGAGTCAATAGAAGGATCTCTTGACCAGTTGATGAATCGTGGCGAGATTTATCAGCCTAGGTCAGGATTGATAAGTCTAATTTGAGATTGGAATGTGCTAGTTGAGTTGCCGAAGGCGGCGTTTGAAGTGCCCGTAGTGGAAATTGTAGCAAAGAAGGCGTTGTCCATGAATCCAGAGCTCAATTTGGAAGTCGTAGATCTAATTGTTCTTCTCTGGCTGTATTCAAATCCCTACGAAAGCAAGAGACGCCAGCTGAGCAGTATGAGAAATGTTTTGAAAATGTGTGAAACACTTCAGACGCCAGGCAAAGGTATTGACCTTAGTGAAGAAGAGTTGACTCAGATAGTCCTTGGAAGCCTACAGAGACTCAAGAACAAGGGGCTGGTTTACGTCACATCGGCAGGAATCCACTATGTCAAAGGGACGCTAACAGAGAAGGGACAGCAACTAGTCGACAAATCGATTTCCACATCGAACCTGAGGCGGGTCACTGCCGAATTCGGAGACAATCCTTAGGAAACGCCGCCAAATTCTGGTAACGTTTCGCAACGCTTATATGCACAGTCCGCTCGGCACGCCTGTCGCTCCTGAGAGACGGCTGTTTCGGAATCATGGGAGTCAGTGCAGGCACCTAGTTCTGCTCGCGGAAATGCCTGTATACGTATGCCCGGGGATTTCGGAGTGGTTGTCAGCGATAAAAATCCGCATCTCTAAGCCATCTACGTGGCGAATGGGAAAAACACCGGAAGGTTAGCCGACATGCCGACATACGGATATAGCATCATAGGCATCGACCCAGATAGGACAGCTGTAGCTAGTGGTAGAAACCTGCGCTGTTCCCCGAAGCAGAGCCGAGAAGTCTGCAACGCTATTCGAGGAATGATGCTTGACAAGTCCATAGAGCTGCTTGAGAATGTAATTCAAGAAAAAACTTGGATTCCCTATAGGCGTCATAAGAAGAAGAGAGGACACCATTCAGGAATGAAGAAATGGGCGGCGGGTGGTCATCCGGTCAGAGCTTCGGAAAATATCCTGAAGATATTGAAGAATGCAGAGGCAAACGCAGACAGCAAAGGTCTGGATATTGACCGATTGCGAGTAATTCATGCGGCTGCATCAAGAGGTAGAACCTACAAGAAGTATATCGAGAGGGCATTTGGCAGAAGTAGTCCAGCCTTCGAAAGCACGACCCATGTTGAGATTGTACTGGAAGAGGTGATCTAGTGTCGGCAGTTAAGTACTTCATAGACCTGAACTCACGAAAGCTGAAGATTGATGAGTTCTTGGCAAGAGAATTAAATTCTGCAGGCTATGGCGGCGTTGAAATCCGAAAAATGCCAATGCGGACCGAGGTTGTAATTCAAGCCTCTAGGCCAGGAGTTGTGATTGGCCGCCGCGGGTCAAAGATTAGGGAGCTTTCCGAAATTCTAGAAACCGAGTTCGGAATTGGAAACGTACAGGTGGAAGTAGCCGAGATAGAGAACCCGTGGCTGAATGCACAGGTCATGGCATCAAGACTAGCCAGACAACTTGAAAGAGGGGTCCGCTTTCGAAGAATGGCTTATTGGATCCTTAGGCGTGTTATGCGAGCAGGCGCAATAGGATGCGAAATTATTGTCAAGGGGAAGCTTTCCAGTCGAAGGGCACGCTACCAGAAATTCAAGCAGGCAACCGTATCTAAGACCGGAGAACCATCAGATCTGTTTGTTGATGAAGCCGATGATAGAGCGATTTTGAAACCAGGAGTGATTGGCATCAAGGTCAGAATTATGCGCCCGGATTCCAAATTGCCAGGAGTAGTCACCGTCAAGAAACCAAAACCGAAGGAAGCCGAAGCCCTGGAGCTTGTTAAGCGTCCAGAGAAGGAAGATGAGGAAGAAGCAGAAGAGGCAGAAATCGCTGTCGATGAAGAGCTGGAAGGCATCACAGACCTCGATGAACTTAGAGAACTAGAAGAACTTGATGGCCTCGAACTTGTAGAGGAAGTTTCAGATTCTGACGAGGAGGAACCGGCTCCCAGACCGGAGGTTGTTGAGAAAGCTGAGGAATTAGATGAAACCGAGGAGATTCCAACACCCGAAGAGACAGAGGACACTCTCAAAGAGCTGGACGACCTCGACAATCTAGATGAGGGAGGCGATTAGGAAATGCCCCAGCTTACAGCCAAGGATATTCGCAAGCTTACACCAGCTGAACGAGAGAAACGACTGAATGAACTCTACAATGAGCTTTCTGAAATTAGGGTACAAATGGCAACTGGCGGTGGAACTGAGAATCCCTACAGGATTCGTCATGTTAAACGCGCTATAGCCCGAATCTTGACCGTTCAGAAACAAGTGGAGCGTGAGATCTAGAATGGATATTTCGCCAGTGAATCTGCTCAACCATGAACTGATTGGACTCAAGGCTCATGTTGTCCGTTCAAGCGATCCCGGCCTGATATCACGATCAGGTATAATCTCAGATGAAACACGAGAAGTCATTCTGCTTTCGACGACTGACGGAACCGTCATGCTCCCCAAAGGAAACTGCACGTTTGATGTACATCTGCCTGATGGGGATGTTGTCCGTGTAGATGGGCAGTTGCTTCAGGGGTCACCCGAAGACCGACTGAAGAAGCGTCATACAAGGAGATGGTAGTTATGGCAAAAGAAGCAATCAAAGCTCGGAATATTGGAATTCCAAATGTTGAGCCACCAGAGAGGACCTGCAATGATGAGAAGTGTCCTTTCCATGGAAATCTTCCAGTTCGTGGAAGAATCCTCGAAGGCATAGTTACAAGCATGAAAATGCATAAGGCAATCACTTTTCAAACGGACTACTTCAGCCTTGTAAAGAAATACTCGCGTTATGAGAGGCGACGGTCAAAGAAACACGCCCACCTTCCATCATGTATTGATGTGAGCGTTGGTGATGTTGTGAAAGTAGTGGAGTGTAGACCACTCAGCAAGACAGTTTCGTTCGTGGTTGTGTCTGTTACAAAGGCAAAGACTGACGTGGAGGAGTAAAGATGTCTAGAAAAGTTGGAAGAGGTATTCGTAAGTTCATCCCAAGAATTGCACGTGGTCTTCCAGTTGGTGCAAAGGTGCTCTGTGCCGACAATTCGGGAGCAAGAGAACTTCAAATCATCACAGTCTTTGGGTACAAAGGCAACCTTAGGAAGATTGGGAAAGCTGGAGTAGGTGACAGAGTCAATGTTGCCGTTACAAAAGGCAAACAAGAGCTCAGAAAGCAAGTGCTGCAGGCGGTTGTTGTTAGACAAAGAAAGCCATATCGACGCCCTGATGGAACTTGGATGCAGTTTGAGGACAATGCTGCCGTCCTGATAAAGCCAGGTGGTGAACCACAGGGCTCCGAGTTGCGAGGACCAATGGCGAGGGAAGTCACTCTCAAGTGGCCCAGGGTCGCCGCTATTGCATCAAAGATAGTATGAGGTTGATGACAATGACAAAGAAACCAAGCTCGAAATCTCCCAGAAAACAGAGGCGTCGAATCCACAAGGGCCCAATTCATTCGCATAAAAAGATGCTGAAATGCAGAACAGACGAGTTCCTACAAGAGGAGTACGGCATTAGATCGCTAGTACCCAAGAAAGGAGACCTTGTTCGGATAATGCGGGGTCAATTCAGGGATACCGAGGGCAAGATAGTTGGGATAGACTACAACAAAGTGCGAATATACCTTGAGAATGCTACAACAACGAAAGCTGATGGTAAAGAGGCGCAAATTCCGGTACATCCCTCAAACTTGATGCTAGTAAAGCTGGAACTGGATGATGATCGTAAAAGAGTACTCGACAGGAAGATGATCAAGATGGCGGAGGGCGAATAGATGGCGCGTAGAGGTCAAAAGAAACATCTGAAAAGGCTGCCAGCGCCAAGATACTGGCCAATTAAGAGAAAGCACGGGAAGTTCGCTGTAAAGCCAAGCCCAGGACCACATGCCAGGGAGGACTGCCTTCCCCTTGCGATTCTTCTTAGAGAGATTCTTGGTCATGCTGAGAACATGCGTGAAGTAAAGGCAATTCTATCAACAGGTCAAGTCTATGTCGATGGAAGACCACGAAAGGATGAGAGATTTCCTGTTGGAATAATGGATGTCATTGAAATCAAGAACTCGGGTGAGCGATACCGACTTTTACCTAAACTACGCGGTGGACTACGCCTTGTACCCATTGACGAAAAGGAATCGTCCTACAAGCTCTGTAGGGTCGAGAAGAAGGCAATGGTACAGGGAGGAAAGCTGCAGATGACACTTCATGATGGCCGAAATATACTGCTGCCGGATGGAACAAAACCCTCTGATTTCAGGACATTGGACACAATCAAGATTTCGATTCCATCGCAGAAATATGAGAAATCCATCACTCTCGAAAAGGGCGCATATGCGGTTGTTAGCCAAGGGAAGAACATCGGAATCGAAGGAAAAATCCTTGAAGTTGACAGACGCTTTGGAACAAATGCCAGTACGGTGACGATTCAAGACAATGATGGTAATCAGTTTCAAACGGCCCTTGAGTTTGTTTTTGTTGTTGGCAAGAACAAACCAGAACTAGAGATGGGCTCTGCCGGAGGTGTTGTTGAATGATTGATTTGCCAAATGAACACCTCTTCAAGGCTGACTGGGAGCAAAATCCCATGAGAAAACCCTTTGTTGCAAAGGTTGTTGTGGATATATGCACGGGCGGAGGAGAACCTCTAAACCGAGCCTCTACTATTCTCACGGAACTAACGGGACAAACACCGATGCAGTCAAGGGCACGCCAAACAGTGAGAGACTTTGGTATTCGAAAGAAGGAACCCATTGCTGTCAGGGTGACACTTAGAGAAGAAAAGGCAGAGGATTTCCTATCGAGAGCCCTACAAGCCAAAGAAAAGGTCTTACTAGTCCGAAACTGGGATGCTGATGGCAACTTCGCCTTTGGCATTAGTGAACACATCGATATTCCTAATGTGAAGTATGATCCACAATTGGGCATTCAGGGCATGAATATTACCGTGTGCGTTGAACGACCTGGTTACAGGGTAAAGCGCAGACGTAGACGAAGAACGAAAGTTCCATACAGGCATAGGCTGACTCCCGAAGAGAGCATGGCTTATGTCGCAGAGAAGTTCGGCGTCGAGATTCTTGAAAAGGAGCGTGAACGGACCTATCTATTCTGAGGTGACAAGTGATGAGTAGCAAGAAAGATCGTACCAAGCGACGAAAAAAGATGGGAAAGGGAAGCAGAACATGCACCCGATGCGGTACCCATCAAGCAATCATCCGCTCCTATGGCCTGAATATGTGCAGACGCTGTTTTAGAGAAACAGCGGAGAAGCTAGGATTCCGCAAATACAGTTAGAGGAGGCAAGAGAATAATGACACTACTAGATCCCCTTGCCGATGCAATGTCGAGCATCTATAACAGTGAAATTGTTGGTAAGCCAGAAGTAATCGTTGAACCAGCATCTAATCTCATTGAAAAGGTTCTGAGAGTGATGCAAGTTCAAGGGTACATCGGAGAATTCGAACACATTGATGATGGAAGAGCAGGAAGATTCCGAATACAGCTTATGGGCCGAACCAACAAGTGCGGAGTAATCAAACCCAGGTACCCAGTGAAGCGCGACGGATTCGAGAGATTTGAGAAGAGATTCCTTCCAGCCTATAACTTCGGTGTGCTGATAGTCACAACCCCACAGGGAGTTATGACTCATAACGAAGCCAAGAAGCTAGGAATCGGAGGCCGGCTTCTGGCCTATGTATATTGAGAGGTGAACTGAAGATGTCTGAAGGCGTAGTTTACGAAAAACGCATTGAAATCCCAAGCGATTGCCGGGTCACACTGGAAGACAAGACTATCACTATCAGTGGACCAAAGGGAACGCTATCCAGAGCCTTTCCGGAATTGCAGACCAGCTTCTCAATAGAGAACAACGAAATAGTTGCATCCACCGATATTAACCGAAAAAGGTCAAAGGCCCTTGTTGGCACGGCCCTAGCGCATTTGCGCAACATGTTCATTGGTGTGCAATCGGGCTATACCTACGAGATGAAGATTGTCTATAGCCACTTTCCCATAACAGTAGAAGTCAAGGGTAATGAGTTGTATATCAAGAATTTCATCGGAGAGCGTGGCATTCGCAAAGCCAGACTCATTGGAGACGTGGCTGTGAAAGTCACCGAGGATGAGGTAATCATTGAGGGTATCGACATAGAACACGTGTCACAAAGCGCAGCTAACATTCAGCTTGCAACCAAGATTCGAGACAAAGATCGTCGTGTCTTTTTGGATGGCATCTATGTCATAAAGAAGAGGAAGGGTGAAACGGTAAAGTCCATCGTCTAAGGAGGCATCATTAATGTCCAAGAAACCAAAATTGACTGACATAGCGGGATTGGGCCCAAAGATGGAAGAATCGCTTGCAGAGGCGGGCATAAAGACAGTTGCCAAGCTGGCTCAAGCCAAGCCGGACAAGCTTGCAGCAAAGGTGGATGGGCTTGGGGAAACTCAAGCAACAAAGTTCATCGAGGCCGCTCAAAAGCTTGTATCGCCTCCGATGATCGAAAAGAAACCAGAGAAAAAGCCAGCTAAGAAGAAGGCCGAAGAGAAGCCAGATAAGTCTGTAGCCAAGGAAGCGAAGACCGAAGAAAAACCGAAGAAGGAACCAAAGCTCACAGACATTTCTGGCCTAGGGCCAAAGACACGGAAGGCTCTCGCAGATGCAGGCGTGAAGACGGTTAGAGACCTGTCCAAGGCCAAACCGGACAAGCTTGCAGCAAAGGTGGAAGGCCTTGGCGAAAGCCAAGCGGCCAAGTTCATTGAAGCCGCTCAAGAACTAGAGCCCTCTCCAAAGGCTGAAGAACCAGCCAAGAAGATGCCTACCAAGAAGGCGAAGAAGAAGCCAAAGAAGAAGGCAGCTCGAGAGAAGCGAGAGGTACCGAAAAGGGACACTCTTATTGACCAGCGACTCCTTCGAATTGCGAAAGAGAAAAGGCAACGACAGCCCAGCTTCAAGCATGAACATGCCCACCGATGGAAAAGATTGAGTGGCTCTTGGAGAAAAGTCCGAGGAATCGATAGCGCTACCAGGGAGAAGACAAAGGGAAGAATCGCTATGGTTTCTTCAGGATATCGCAAGCCGAAAGCGGTTCGAGGAATGCATCCATCAAGGTTCATTGAGGTCCCCGTACACCGTCCCAACGATCTAGAAGGCCTCGACCCAGATATTCATGCAGTCCGAATCAGTTCAGCTGTAGGGATGAGAAAGCGTCAGGAAATCATCAGGAAGGCGGATACTCTGCTTCTTAGAGTGTTGAATCCTGGAGCACCAGAGGCTGTAGATGAAGCAGACCTCTTCACAGACCTTGATGAATTGGAGGTCGACTAAGATGAAACTTACAACTCAAAAGAGACTTGCCGCACAAGTGATGAAGGTCGGCACGTCTCGAGTTTGGATTGATCCGAATTTCGAGGACGAAGTTTCTCTGGCTATTACCAGGGAAGACATCAGACGACTCGTTGATGAAGGAGCCATTCAGTCCAGACAGAAGACTGGTGTTAGCAGAGGAAGAGCTCGTCATATTCTCCGTCAGAAGAGAAAGGGACAGAGGAAGGGTCCTGGAAGGAGAAAGGGCAAAGCCACCTCGAAGCTCTCAAAGAAAGACCGTTGGATGATGAAGATACGTCCGATGAGGAAGGAATTGCAGCAACTGAGAGATGAAGGGAAGATTGCACCTCGCGTCTATCGAGACCTTTACCTCAAAGCAAAAGGAAATGCCTTCAGGAATACCGGACATCTTCGCACTTATATTTCCGAACGTAAGCTGGAGGCGAAAAAGTGATGGCTCAAGGTCCTACATATCGGCTCAAGTTCAGACGCAGACGTGAAGGTAAAACGAACTATTACAGAAGACGAAGACTACTGCTCTCTAGAAGACCAAGACTAGTGATAAGAAAGACCAATAACAGAACAATAGTTCAGGTCATCACAGCGAATGTTGCCGGCGATATCACCGTTGCTTCAGCTGAGTCGACCGAGCTAGTAAGGTTTGGCTGGGATGCTGGAAAGTCCAATCTTCCAGCGGCATATCTAACCGGCTTTCTCGCTGCCCTTCGGGCAAAGGCAAGAGGAGTCGACGCCGCGGTACTAGACATCGGATTGATTCCCCCAGTTAAGGGCTCAAAGGTTTATGGTGCCCTAAAGGGAGCAATTGATGCTGGATTGGATGTGCCTCATGATGAGGAAGTCATTCCTGATGAAGAGAGAATCTCAGGCAAACATATTGTGGATGCGTACCAGTACTACAGCGACAATCCGGGAGATGGATACAACTTTTCGATCCTTGGTAAGAAGAAGACCACAATAACAACCATTCCAAAGCAATTCAGTGCTGCAAAGAAGGCAATGCTTGAGATTCCCAAGGTCGACTTGAAGAAGAAGAGTAAGAAACCAGCTGCAAAGCCAGCTGCTAAGAAGACCCCTAAGAAGGAGAAAAAGCCCAAACTTGAGGAAACACCGCCAAGAGCCGTTCCTCGAAAGCCAAAGCCAAAGAAGCTGATATCTCGAGGAAGGGGTAAGAAAGGAAAGAAAGGGAAAATATAGGGGTTGATACATGATGAGTAAGAGAAGACGCCGTCAACCAAAACCTGAAACGAGTCCTCTGGATGACTGGGTACCCAAGACATCTCTTGGAATGCTAGTGAAAGAGGGACATGTCAACAGCATAGAAGAAATATTTCATAACAACTACGTGATTCGGGAGCCAGAGATCATTGATGTATTGGTACCCGACCTCCGCCAGGAAGTCGTTGATGTAAGCATGGTCCAAAGGCAGTCAGACAGTGGTCAACAAAAGAGCTTCAGAATAACTGTCGTTGTTGGAAACGGAGAAGGGATTATTGGCATAGGCATAGGTAAGGCTGCGGAGTTTGTCCCAGCTGTGCGTGCGGCAGAATCAAGGGCCAAACTTAATGCAACAATACTTCGAAGAGGCTGCGGATCTTGGGAATGCAGATGTGGTGAGCCGCATAGCATACCATTTGAAGCGATTGGAGCCTCGGGGTCCGTTAGTGTCACTCTACGTCCTGCACCAAAAGGTACTGGTCTCGTGACTGCAGATGTAGGCAAGATTGTGCTTCGGATTGCAGGTCTGAAAGATGTGTGGTCCATTACAAAAGGTCGGTCCAGAACATCTTCGAATTTCGCAAAAGCATTTGTTGATGCTCTGACACGAACCTACAAAATGCTGCCCCCGCAAGAATGGACGTTATCAGGAGTGTCTGAATAATGAGCTCAGAAGAGAAGGTCGTACTGGCAATTAGAGTAAGGGGACAGGTAGGAGTCCGTCCTCAAATAGAAGACACCTTGAATAAGTTGCTTCTTGGAAGACTTCATCAAGCAAGGGTCCTGAAACTCACACCCAGTCTTCAGGGAATGATCATCAAAGTGAAGGACTATATCACTTGGGGCGAAATAGACGAAGAAACCACAACCCTATTACTGACCAAACGTGGACGATTGCCTGGCAATAAAAGACTCACCGATGCATATGTTAAAAGCAATTCAAGTTATAGGACTGTAAAAGCATTTGCGAAAGCAGTTGCCGAAGGTAATGCAATGGTCACGGACATTGCAGAGCTGAAACCAGTCTTTAGACTGACTCCGCCCAAGAAGGGTTACAAAGGAAAGAAGACCCTGCCTGTGGGAATGGGTGGCATTAACGGCTACAGGGGTTCAGAGATTAACTCTCTGGCCCAAAGGATGATTTGAGGTGATAATATGAGTTGGGATGATCCATTTGATTCGGACGATCCAAGAAAGGCAATACGAAAATGGTTTGGCGACTTCCTTCCAGAAGGATTCTTCGCTCAAATTGACGAGCTCATGGACCAAATGATGCGCGAGATGGACGAAGGAAGCATGTTCGATATGAAATCGATCGAGGATTTCATCCGAGAGAATCCAGAAGGAACCAACCCGTTTGTCTTTGGGTTTTCCATGAGAATGGGTCCTGATGGCAAGCCAATCATCCAGAGGTTTGGAAATACACCTGCGCCCGATGGAATTCGAATGACACCCGAACTGGAACCGCTTGTTGACGTCATTGAAGAGGGCGATGAGATTGTGGTGGTTGCAGAATTGCCTGGCGTTTCAAATGATGAAATAAAAATCCGTGTGAAGGGCAAGGAACTTACGATTAAGGTAGAGAATCCGGAGAAACCATACAACAAGACTCTGAACCTGCCAGCTGAAGTAAGCAAAGAAGACGCAAAGTCGACTATCAGAAATGGTGTGCTGGAAATTCGACTTAAGAAGCAGTAGGGAGCAACCGAAGATGGAGAAAAGAAAGACAAAGAAGATTCACACGATGAGAGGCCAAAGATCAGTGGGATACGGATACACTAAAGGCCACAGAGCCGCTGGGCAGAGAGGCGGAAAGGGAATGGCAGGCTCCAAGAAGCATCACTACATAAAAGTCATGCAGGAAAACCCAAGATACTTTGGCAAGTGGGGCTTCAAGCGTCCTCAGAGGCTTCAGGACGACAAGATGGCAATTAACGTCGGAGACATTGATGAGGCTGCTGACCGGCTCGCTGATGCGGGAAAGGCGACGAAGAAAGGAAAGAAGTATACTATTGATGTATCAGCCTTGGGTATTGATAAGATACTTGGATCGGGGCAGGTCACCAAATCCCTAGAGCTCGTTGGTGTTAAGGAGTGCTCTGGCAAAGCTCGCGAAAAGATTGAGGCAAAGGGCGGTTCAATTGATTTGGCCGCTGAATAGCAACCAGGATTACAACGCTACTGCATCCGCCTGATGGAATGATGCCTTTGGGATGCCGGTCCATGCACACGCTAAACCATTACCTTTAAAGGCGTAGTCAAATCCCCAACCGAGAAAACCTGCAGGAGACGTCAATGATTTGACTTCCACATTCCTAAAAGCTTTATCACCATTTGTCCGTGTGATGCCGGAAGTAAAGGCTCCTGACCGAGAGGTGTCCTTTCGAGAAAAAATCGTTTGGACAGCTGTAGTGCTCATTATCTTCTTGCTGATGAGCCACATACCGCTCTTCGGAGTCAACCGAAATGTTGGGACAGACTATCTATGGGCTCTGCGAGTCATTCTCGCAAGCACAAGAGGCACACTGATGGAGCTGGGAATCGGACCAATTGTCACTGCAGGACTTGTTATGCAACTCCTATCAGGTTCGAAGATTATCAATGTTGACTTTGGCGACCCAGAGGACAGAGCTTTGTTCACGGGAGGGCAGAAAGTACTTGCATTAATCATGACCGCATTCCAGGCTGGAGCATACATCTGGGGAAACGCCTACGGTGAATTGCAGCCTAACGAAATGGTACTTGTGTTCATGCAGCTCTTTCTCTCCGGAATCATAGTCATTCTCATGGATGAACTCATTCAGAAGGGATGGGGTCTCGGATCTGGTGTTTCATTGTTCATCATGACCAATGTTGCAGGACAGGTAATGTACAATTCACTCAATTTTATCGATGTTGAGGGAACAACCAACCTTCCAAAGGGAATCATTTCAGCACTGTTTGCAAACATGATGAGAGCCCTAACTGGTGGTAATCCAGTTGATTGGGGCTGGTTTGTGATTCGTGATGGACTCAACCCCAGCCTTGTATCGCTAATAGTGACGCTAATCATCATGATGGCGGTCATTTGGATGGAAACCGTTCGAGTGGAAATACCACTTCAGTATGGTAAATATAGAGGAATGAAAGCAAGATATCCCATTAAACTGCTGTACACATCGAATATCCCAGTCATTCTTGCTCAAGCCCTTTTTGCCAACATTATGTTCTTTGGGCAGATCATATATACAAACTTCAATCCCGGAGGGATTAATCCATTCCTTAGTTGGATAGGACAGTTTGAACCTGCAAACGATGGCACAAACCGGATGATTGCAACATCGGGATTGTGTAAGTACGTGACGCCACCCCAGGGTATCTTTAGTCAAACAATAGAGTTTGACCTTTTGCATGTCCTAATATACGCGGCGCTAATGATATTGCTATGTTGGGGATTCTCAAAGATTTGGGTTGACATCTCAGGAATAGCTCCAAGAGATGTTTCTAGACAGCTATTGAACTCAGGATATATTGTCCCTGGATTCAGGACTAGCGAGAGGATTCTCGAGAGATTGCTCGACAGATACATTCCTATTGTCGCAGGTCTGGGTGGCCTACTCGTCGGAGTTCTAGCTGCAGCTGCAGATATTATGGGAGCTCTGGCAAGTGGTACAGGGATTCTGCTGATGGTATCGATAATTAAGCAATACTACGAAACAATTGCCAAGGAACAGCTAGCGCAGATGGGCGGCGAAGGAGTAGCAGGCCTGCTCGGCATAATCTAGCAGGAACTCCCGCCCCCCGGGGTATCGCCTCCAAAAGAAGAAGTGCCCCTTCTGAGTGTCGATGACAGGCGTCGGGTTTGCACATGGCGCATGGCAACAAAGGCGATTCTATTCAGGTTCAAGCATAGCTGTTTTTGAATATGGAGGTGCTAAGATCTCGACACAGAATAGGCATAGATCGAATAGCAATCCTAACCATCTCTGGATGGTAACCCTCGTGATAGAATGCATATGATTGCTGCAATTTCACCGATGATACCAATGCCTAGAAGTATTTGGAGCATTATGTCATCAATAGGAATCAACTCGTTAAGATTGCTTTCAGCAAGTGTGATTGTCGACTGATATCCCGTAACAGGAAAGACATCCCAATTGATGTCTTGATAGCTATAGGAAATTAAGACACCAAGGTGCCGCTCGTAGGAGATAAAGGTACTTGACGAGTTCAGCCGCCAGCAGCTGAATTGCCCGGCTCCGACTTCTTCGCTGGTTCTTCCTATGTTAAAGATGCGCGAATCGCCAGAGAGACGCGCGGTCCCGCCTTCATGCCAGCCAGTGGTATTGACCCAGACCAATAGCCCAAATGCAGTCTGACCCGATAGAACAACAGGAATGCTTTGAGCATTTGTGGAAACTCCAATCGATGTGTAATCACTACCAGTGTTCCAAGCACCCCCAATGTATGTCCATTCATGTTCGTATTTCAGAAGTAGACTAATAGGAGCCTCTGTGGTTTCACCACCAAGGCAACAGACGAGAGGCAGACTGATATTCATGCATATGAAGCAAAGGATGACTCCTACTATGATCTTTCTTCTGAAAGATGAGCCACTGTATCTATGTTGTAGGTCGAGATTGCTGCAGAATGGATTCATTCTCAAGAAGTATATGCGCATGAATGAAAATGACCTTTTCGTCGAAGGGTCAAAGAGCCTCCATGGGAAGAAGCATTTCAGGAGGATTACTGCTGTAATTGCCGGGCAAGTCCTTGATTCTAGAGGGTCTGGGTTTCAGACAAACCTATTATGGGGCTTTTATGTCTAAAATCCGACCAGGAACTCACCCGAGGTCACCAAGATGGCCAATAGCAAAGCCCGGTATTTTGTACCTACACTCATATTCATTCTTGGAGCCTATTTCTCAATTGAGATGATTTTGAGGGTCACAGAGGCGGTTCCGCCAATAGAAACGCACTACCTCATGAACATCCCAGTAACTATTGACCTCGCTGTGTTCCTTGCAGCCGCAATTCCCGTCTACATCATTGAGTTTGCCATATTGGCAATCCCTGGAGCAATGCTTCTACTTCTATTCGCCAAGACTTGGAGGGCTGCGTCTTATGAAGTCAACATTATGAATATTGGCACAAATTTCGGGGGTGCCAGGATGGTGCGAAGGTCCTTGGCTCCAGCGCTCTTTAGCCTTAGCTCATCTGCACAATTGCAGGCCCCGATTCAGAACTTCCTCTTTGGTGGAGTGCCAGTAATTCCTATAGGAATGGAGCTGCAATATCGAATCGCCCTTACGTTAATGTCATCGCTTCTCTTCCTGCTGGTGTCACTTGCGCTCTTTATGCCGACGTGGGTATTGAATGACTCGGGAATAGTGTCACACTTGCGAGATGACAAGCTGGAAGTGAGGCAATGCCCAGATACGCAGGGTGTGGGACGCTGGGTTGGAAACGTACTTGGAGGATATGCATTAATCGCATACCCGATCTCCATGTTTGAAAAGTACTTCTGGACACCACTGTCCGTTGAAGGGGCAACTTTCATTGCCTCTGGAGATTGGATGCTTAGCATCATCTGGGTGATTGGACTCCCATTCTTAGTAATGGCCTTCGTTCTCCCTGTTGTTGGAGCAAATGAATTGGCGCAGAGCAGGATTAGAAAACGTATAACCAGTTTCGCAAGCAGTCTTGGTTCTGTGGTAGTACTGAAACCCTACATTGAGAAGATCGATACTGAAAAGGCGTTAGCAGCTAGGAAGAAGCATATCAAGAAGGAAGGTATTCTTGAGACAGAAGAAGTCGCGGAGATAATCGTTTCTCAGAAGGAGTTCAAGAAACCGAAGAAGAAACAGACGAAGAAGAAGGCTTCAAAGAAGAAGTGAGAGAAACTGATGTCAAGCTCATCAAATGAGAGAAAAGAGCTTCTTTGTGAGAAGGTTTTTGCCTACGTCACACGAGGGACGGAACTCATTGTATTCAGGGAACGGGGATTTGAGCCCTTTGGCCTGCAGATACCTGCTGGATCAGTTGAACTCAACGAGTCATTGGAAGAGGCTGTGCTAAGAGAAATACGCGAGGAAACCGGACTCTCAGATCTACACATCAAAGAATACCTTGGCGCGGTTGAAGTGGACCAGTCGAAGTACGGCTTGGAGGAAATCCATAGGCGCCATTTTTACCACGTTATAACATCAGAGAGTACACCTAGTACATGGTGGAATGAAGAGGAAGACCCAAGTATCGTAACGGAATATACGCCGGATTGCATAATTCTTGATCTATTTTGGATTTCGCTTCTGAAAGCCAGACCCATCCTAGCAGAGGGGCATGATGCATTCCTTTCAGTTGTTGTTGAGAGAGTTGCCCGTTGAAGTCACCTGTGAAAGCGGCAAAGGGCCATCCTAGGGAATATGAGCTTGGAACCAGCATGTCAAAGACAGATTCCTTACAGAAGCTATATAACAAGTGCAGATAGTGCTCCGCACAACTCATAGGTTCAAATTGGGTGATTGGCATCATGGCTGATGATAGGAACATTGTCATTGTGACTGGGATTCCAGGTGTTGGAAAGACCACCGTGATAAACACGGCAGTTGAGGATGTGAAGCAAAACCACGATGAAGTAGTTCTTGTTTTGAACATTGGAACCGAAATGTTCGAAGTCGCCTCCAATAAGGGGTTGGTTAAGGACAGAGACGAGCTGCGCAAGATGCCTACAGCCAAGCAGCGCGAAGTACAGCGATTGGCAGGAGAAGCAATTGCCAAAAAGGCCAAGAAAGCCAAGGTCATAGTTGATACTCATACATTAATTCAGACCAATAACGGGTTTCTCATTGGGCTCCCGGAATGGGTCGCAAGAGCGATTCAACCGAAGACTGTGGTCCTGGTTGAGGCGGACCCTGAGAAAATTGCAGGTCGAAGAAGCTCAGATGAAACAAGAACCCGCGACGCACAGCTGGTAGAGGACATTGATACCCATCAGAGGATGTGTAGGGCTGCTGCTGTAGCAGTAGGCACCTTGACCGGGGCAACCGTCAGAATAATCAAGAACCGTGAAGGTAAAGTAGAGGAAGCTGCAAAGGAACTGGCAGCAACCATAATGGAGTAGGCCACAAATGCAAGATCCTATCGCTGCATTCATGATATGGTTCTCAACCACATTCCAGATTTTCCGGGATCCACCGCTTTCCGCGATTTTCATTCTCCTTGTTTCGATGTCAATAACTACCATAAGCAATCTTGCCTCGAAACGCTTTACAGATATGCGCCGGCTGAACCGATATCAGGCGGAAGTGAAACAATACCAGGAAATGCAGAAGGAAGCCGAGAAGACCCAGAACGAGAAATTGATGAGAAAAGTACGGAGGAGAAAGGCATACATTGAGCGGATTCAGAGAGAAATGCTCACTCAGCGTTGCAAGCCATCCCTAATATTCCTCATCCCATTTCTCATTGTATTCCAAGTGCTAAGAGGGTTCTATATGGATCCTGTGACAGGGCTGGATAGCGTCGTGGCGATAGTTCCTTTCAGTGTCCATAAGCTGTTGCCATTCCTGGTAGGATGGTTAGGAACACCCACTGCGTATGGATTTGGTTTCTACTATTTCGGGTTCTACATGTTTGTAGGTCTGGGGATTGGCCAAATCCTTCAGAGACTCATGGGGATATCGCTTACGGGGTAGACGTAAACTCATGCAGGAAATTGGCAGAAAACTGAAAATCTTTGTTTCTTTCCTGCAGTCTTGCCTTATAATGCAGGGGGCGAGTAAAGCTCTGATGATGTATGACTATCCTCGATTTACCAAGCCCGTTAGAGTCCTTTACGCAGTTCATCTTAGTTCACATCAATGAACTATGGGATTCCCTAGTCTTCGTTGGCAGAGCCTCTGCGGTTACCGTCATCCTAATTGGAGTGATTTTGTTTGGCATAAGTGTTAGATACAACAAAATAACAGGTCCACATCTGATTCTGGGAGGAATAATACTGGCAATTGTGGTCGAGTTCTTTGTACGGTTCCCCCCTGATTTTATCACCAACCAGTGAGACCGTAGTCCCTCCGCACCGTGTGCCTTAAAAGCATAGACCGGTGGCTTCCTAGAAAGCCACAAACAAAACATCAGGTGAAAATTATGCCACGACCGGGCTTACTAACACGTGGACGTTCAAACCGCAGCGTAAAAACGCCAGGAGGAAGACTGGCAACCCATCGCCGAAAGCATTACAGGAGCAGAGGTACCTGCGCGCTTTCTGGTGAAACAATGCATCTTTCGAAGGTCACTAAGAAACCAAAAGGCAGCCGCTCCAGCAAGAGACCTAACAGACCATATGGTGGTTATGCAACCGCCATGTCAGTACGCCGCGGCATTACGAGAAATGCCCGGGAACAATCAAAATGAAGCGCGTAATAGCTATTGGGGGCCTTCACGGAACAGGGAAGAGCTCTGTTTCCGAGAGGATTTCAAAGGAATTTGGCCTTCGACGTGTATCAGCTGGGGTTATCTTTCGTAGACTTGCCCATGAACGAGGTCTTACATTGGAGGAGTTTAGTAGGGTTGCTGAGGGAGATGAAGAAATCGATAAGCTTCTTGATGACACACTTAGAGAGGAAGCAGGAAGAGGAAACGTTATCCTAGACGGTCAACTCGCAGCGTGGATGGCCGGCAACCATGCAGACTTCAAGGTGCTGCTTACTGCACCACTTGAGATGCGCATAAAGCGAATTTCTGAACGAGATGGCACCGACTACGAATATGCAAGAAGAGAAACAATAACTAGAGAAGGAAGCGAAAAGGCACGCTATCTTGAGTACTATGGGGTGGATCTCTCAGACAAGTCAATTTATGACTTGATTCTAAACACGGAGAAGTACGACTTGGAAGGAGTCGCGCAGATACTGATTCTGGCAATTAAACTGTACTTTGACCATGCCAAATAAGTAGGAAGCGTAAGGCTGATATTGCTTTCATTCATCCAACTCATATTCTCCCGTCTGATGGAATGGGGTCATGAGGTGACTTATGGCTTCAGTTAGACCAAGGAATGGCGAGGTTGAAAAAAATGACTCTATACGATGTAGGACGAGTATGTGTAAAGACTATGGGTCGTGAAACCGGATCCTATTGTGTTATTGTGGACGTTATGGAAGGACGTTTTGTGGTAGTGACTGGGCCAAAGCACATCAGTAGCGTGCGTAGACGGAAGTGCAATGTTCGTCATCTTGAGCCTCTTGAAACCAAGATTGAGGTGGAGAAGGGTGCGGATGACAAGGCAGTCGAAAAGGCACTCACTGATGCAGGACTTCTAGAGAAGTTCAGAGAGAAAATCAGAGTCACACAGTGATGGACCCCAAAGTGTTCTCCCAGGGGAGAGGCAACAATGAGTAAAGGTCTGCCCGCAGACACTCCACGGGAGGTTATGACAAAAGCAGTTGATGAGAGTAATCCCAGTTATGGATACTCCCCGAGCGAACCGCTGCCAATCGAAGTTCTGCTTAACAATGCCGTGGTATCTCTTGACAAGCCTGCAGGACCAACAAGCCATGAAGTGGCAACATGGGTTCGGAAGATACTTGATGTGAAAAGAGTTGGACATGGCGGAACCTTGGACCCGGGAGTGACTGGAATTCTACCTGTGGGAATCGGTTACGCTACCAAAGCAATGCAAGCCTTGCTTCCGGCTGGCAAGGAATATATCTGCGTAATGGAACTACACCATGGAGCCGACCAGACTGATGTACGAAGGGTTATTGAGGAATTTGTTGGAAAGATCTACCAGAAGCCCCCTCTTCGGTCCTCTGTGAAAAGAGTTCTGAGAGTGCGAGAGATATACTACAATGAGATAATGGAATTAAAGGGGCGTCTCGTGCTATTTCGCGTCGGGTGCCAAGCGGGAACCTACATTAGAAAGCTATGTTTTGATATTGGAGAGGCACTAGGAGTTGGAGCTCATATGCGCGAATTGCGTCGAACGCGTGTAGGGCCATTCCGAGAGGGCGAACATCTGTGTTCTCTCTATGATCTGAAGGACGCCTATTATTTCTGGAAGGAAGATGGCGATGACACAGAACTGCGAAAGTATCTGCTGCCCATTGAATTTGCACTAAGTCATCTGCCTTTCGTCACTGTTCGTGATTCTGCCGTTGAAGCCCTCTGCCACGGAGCGGATCTTGCAGCAAATGGGATTGTATCTCTCTCTTCTGGGGTAAAAAGCGGCACCATGCTCGTTTTGAAAACCCAGAAAGGTGAAGCAATAGGTCTCGCGAAAAGCAAAATGACATCCGACGCAATTCTGAAGGCTAAGAGCGGAATAGTAGCAGTTACCGAACGTGTACTGATGGAGCGGGGAAGATATCCAGCAATGTGGAAAAAGCGAGCGAGTGCTGAATGATTGCACTATGCTTTTATGAACTCGTGATGGAATATCTATGGCTCTGGAGCGGAAGCGCGACTGACGGTACTTGCCCTAGGGCAAGGGCTGAGGAAGCTCCCAACTACATGCCGATGCTGGTCCTGTGAAAGCAGGGAGGCGAGAGTCTCGCTCTGGGAACAGAAACGATACCTCCAAGGTGGATATGACGATGACGCGATACTCAAAGTCGCAGAGAACTGCCTTGGATAGGATGAAACGGCCCACCACCAGGTAGCAATCTCAAGAATACACCGTTGACGTGTCGGCCGGAGGTGTAGGGTAGAGAGCATAGACTGATGTCGCAAGGTTCAGACTGGTAACGGTCTGAACAGAACAAAATTGGGGCTACTCACCGAACCAGAGCCAGCTCTTCTTGGCTTAGTCTGGACTACGCAAATGGTCACTACCAGCCTCCTTTGCAATCCATAGGCCGACTACCAGTTGAATTGGAATTGGCCCCAAGTATGCAAATACTCCTGTTGAAACCATTGTAGGGATTAGAAAGGCTAGAGAAAGAAATGGAATCAAGAGCGTTAGTAGACCAGTCCAGAGCAGTTCACTCCAGCTGATGCGGTCTTCGCTGTAGCGGATGACACTGAAGGCAAAGAGAATGTTGACGAGACCCGCTGCCAAGCCATAAATCATCCAAGGCAGGATAAGGATAGCAAACCCCTCTACAAAAGATGGAATAAATGCCCATAGGTATGATAGAACCACAATATCAGCAAACTGTGTGGTGCCATACCCTATGAAGGATAGGTTCGGAAATACGCCAAAGGGCAAAATGACAGTCGCGATAACCATGAACCACTTGATCCATCCAATTGCTTGACTATCTAGCTTTCCGTTGTTCAGTCCCACTTCACTCACAGCTATGCTATATTCTGGCCTCGATATTAGGTTTCATTATCTTTGCAAGAATGTACTAGATGGGCTCTGGTCAACCTCTAGAATGAGAACTCATTATCTCCTTTTGAACCCGAACCACCTCAGTACTCGATTCACAAGAGGCGTAGGCGTCCAGCCACTCCTTATTTAGTGTGATGAATGAAGGGCCCCATTTGAAAACAGACATAACGTCATCTGCTAATTCTGGTTCACCTGCAATGTATAGGGCGGCTGCAATTGCCTCGGCGGTTGATAGCTTGATTGGTTTGTACGTATTAATCGGATTGGCCGCAAGTAAGTAAGGCAAGGATCGCTGAAAAGCCCCTTTGGTTTGGTGAAATACAGCTTCAGCTTGTTTCCATGAGCAATCAAGAGCTACAATCCCTGATTGAAGGAGAGTTTCTCTGTCACTAGGAGAAAAGGCAGTTTCAGAAACCGGATTGAGAATAATTGCATTTCTTGGGATTTGACGCATATCTCTGATAATGGAAGCTCTCTTCATGCGCCCCAATCGAAGACCAGTGCACTTCTTTGGGTCACATTGTGCTGCATGAAAGATAAGAATTCTTGGAGAGGTGTCTGAAGAGGCCATAGCAAAGATGGCTTGTTGCACAACAGATTTCAGGCTTCCCATTAGACTTCTGAACAGATGAGTAAGGATGATGCGCTTCATACCGGGCACGAGCTGCGAAATCTGTGGCGAGAAGAGTGACGACCTCGAACGCTGTCATATGTGCGGATCACTGGTCTGCAGCAGTTGCTCAAGGGATGGTGAAATCTGTCTTGCATGCCTTGAGGCTCAATGCTCCATCTGCGGCGAGTATCTTTCCGCACGGGCATGTAATCTGTGTGGTAGGCTGGTGTGCGAGGACCATGGGCAAAAAGACGGGGAAGCCACAATTTGTGATGTATGCAGGATGAATTAGATATGATGAAAAGAATCCATCTCGGAATGGACGATATTGACAGCCCGGCAGGCGGGTGTACAACGCATTTTGCCGCCCTTCTGGTCGAGCAGATCTCCGCGCTGGGTGCGACCTGGATGGATTATCCTAATCTGATTCGCCTAAACCCCAATATTCCCTTTAGAACTCGGGGAAATGGGGCTGTTGCACTGAGATTCGCTCTGGATAAAGCGAATCTGATGCAAATCAAACCAATTGTAAAAGAAATGGTAGAGGATTATGTGGATTTGGGGTATCCAAATACAAATCCCGGCGTAGTGTTAGTCGAGGGGGAGCCCTCAAAGGCGATACGAGAATTCAGTGGCCGAGCTCTTTGGAGAACAATTCCGATAGAAGTTGGGAAGAGAATTGTTCATGAAGAGAGACTCGAGCATATTTCCTATGGAAACGAAAGAGGTCTTGTGGGAGCTCTAGCTGCTGCTGGTAACCTTCTCAGTGGTGACTATACATACGAGTATATTGCTTATCGAGAACTCGGAAGTTCCAATCAGCCCCGCGGAGTTTCGGATGAATCAGTTATTCTGATGGATGATGCAATGGGGGAAAAGACGTTCTCCAACGTTGACAGGCAATCGGGATTTGGATTGATAGCTCCACACGGTCCAGACCCAGTCCTATTTGGAATCCGTGGAGAACGGCCCGCGTATGTGAAAGAAGCGGCGTCCTACATAAAGAGCAATCAGAAAGTAGAACGATGGATGGTCTTCCGCTCAAACCAGGGAACAGGTGCACACTTGTTGAATTGCGTCTATGTATCGGATTTGCGTCCCTATATGGCGGCGGTGGTTCACGGAGTAGTTGATACCGCCCCCAAAATGATTGAAGGAGGCCATGTTATTTTCGGGGTTGCAGATTGCTCAGGCCGCATCGACTGCGCCGCATATGAGCCAACTGGCGACTTCAGAGGAGTCATCGCGAAGCTCATCAAAGGGGACGAGGTCCTGATTCACTGCGGTCTCCGCCCTGCAGCAAAGACACACGGTCTCACCATCAATGTCGAAGGAATTGAGGTTCTGAAACCAGCTGAAGGACTGACAGAGGCCAACCCCATTTGTCCAAGATGCTCAAAGAGAATGAAGAGTGCAGGAAAAGAAAAGGGATACAAGTGCTTTTCTTGCGGTTTTAGGGACCCCAACGCCAAAAAGACAAGAACACCGATAGCCAGAGAGATAGAAGAAGGGCTCTACTTGCCGCCACCCAGAGCACAGAGACATCTTACAAAACCTGATTCGCGTCTTAATCTGACTAATAGGGGAATAGAAAGCATCCTCATTGATGCGTGGTATGAATAAGGGACACAGAGTAGTAGGAAGTCTTCTGCCTAGACTCGTCGGCCTCTTCGACCACCCTTCTTCCTAGTGCCATCATGTGGAATCGGAGTGACCTCGTCAATAATGCCAATTCTTAACCCGGCCCTGCTGAGCGCACGGATAGCTGCTTGAGCGCCAGGACCAGGAGTCTTCGGACCACTGCCTCCAGGAGCTCTCACACGAATGTGAATTCCATAGATGCCCTTGTCCTTGGCTTCACGGGCTGCCTGAAAAGCGGCTTGCATAGCTGCATGCGGTGAAGACTCGTTTCTATCAGCCTTTACCATCATTCCGCCACTATGACGGGCAATTGTTTCAGCTCCCGTGATGTCGGTAATATGAACAATAGTATCATTATAGGAGGCGAAAATGTGGGCAATTCCCCATTTATCCCGGTCTTCTGTACTCAACTCGCTTCACCATCCTCATCCATTGAATCATCAATATCCGTATCATCTCCGGCCATTGAAGCGGCCTCAACGCGCTGTGCTGCAGTAGAGGCGGCAATTCGTGCAGGATGAGATTCATCGTTCAAAGCAGATTTCGCCGCATAGGAAATCTGCGTTTCCTCTGCGACAGTGATTAGCCTAGAGGGAGTCGTAACTCTAGCCGAGTCCAGAACAATATGGCCATGGGTGACAAGTTGCCGAGCATGATGTGGTGAGCATGCAAGTCCCTTTCTGAGAACAATTGTCTGAAGCCGACGTTCAAGAACATCCTCCAAAGACAAGTCCAATACGTCATCCAAATCCGGAGTTCCACTCAAGAAGCCTAGGCGGGTCAATTTCTGAATGAGTTCACGTTCTAGCTGGGCTCTCTCATCAACGGACAGGGCCAGGAGATTCCTTGCCTGCCTGCGATAGAGCGAGAGTTCCGTCCTGTGTCTCCATAGCTCCTTCTTGTTTCTCAAACCGTAGGCTCCAATTAGCTGCAATTCTGATTCGAACCTGTCACTCTCAAAGGGACGCTTAGGCTTCACATACTTCTTTTTGGACTTTCGAGGATCACCCATTTCTCATCACTCAACTAAACTTTCTTTCTAGATACTCCCACAGCTGCTCCACCACGCCCAGTCGTCCTAGTGTGCTGTCCTCGAACCTTGAGTCCTAAGCTGTGTCTTATACCTCTCCAAGATCTAATTCGTCTCAGCCTCTCAATGTCACTTCGCTGCGCAAAATCCAAGTCTGAACCAGTCAAATGAAGCATCTTGCCAGAGTTACGGTCTCTAGGACGGTTCACGTACCAATCAGGCAACCCAGCCTTCTGAGGATGCTTAAGGAGGTCCTCTATCCGGTCAACTTGGTCATCGGCCAGGTATCCGAGTCGGCTGTAGGGGTCCAGCTCTAGCTTTCTGAGAATAGCTTTTGACAGCCTAATACCTACTCCTCTGACTCTTGTTAGTCCTTGGAGGAGATTCTCCTGACCGTCGATATCACGGCCTGCAACTCGCACAATATGTCGATACTCTTCAGACATGGTATACTACCTCATTCTGACTGGCTGAGGCTTTGCTCGACTCTTGGAGAGTCCTTATAACCATTACCATGCAGCTTTGCTTTTTTCAAGGGTGTTCTTAGGTGAAACAGAACCACACTAGAGCAGACAAACCAAAGCTCTAGGATGGCTTCCAATGGAACGAGCTGAAAATTCACATGAGTGGCTTACTCCCTCTGTACTCTCAGACCTGCCTCAGCTTCTGAGGGAAATACTTAGCGGTGAATCCACAGAGAAGAAATTCGCAGGACCAGTATTAGTGTCAAGCAATAGACTAGCCAATCGGTTCATTCTGCAGCGGTACGGGATTCGTCCTTCACAGCGAAAACAGTACAAGAGTCTCTTCGCGCAGGTCAGACAACATTGTCGGTCGCTCTTTGAGTACACCCTGAGAAAGAAGCAGATTGAAGTCCTTCATGAAAAAGATAGAGTTGTCTTTGGAGCTTTTCGGTATGACTCGATTCGCGGGAATATCATCTTAGGTTTTATCAGAGCAAATTCGGGAGAAGAATGGATAGTATGATGCTCTTGCTTAATCGGGAGGGGCTGTGTTTCTAGTAACATCGTAATCGTTTTGAGGTAAGAACAGATGATTGCTAGGACACGTTTCTGTCATTCCACCAAATTAGGGCCGTGTCTTGCTGAATTTCCTTGAACCCCAGTGATTCATAAAGGCGGATGGCAGGTTTGTTTGTTAGACTAACACGCACTTGGGCAGTTTTCACATTATGCTTTCTTAGAAATTCCATGGCAAAGAGCATGACTTGTCTTCCATATCCCCTACCTCTGGCGTCAGGAGAAACTCCTATGTTTGAAATATTGTCCGAGGCATCTGGACAAATGTCAAGTATCGCCACGACCCCCTGGTCGTCGTAGGCAAAGTAAAATGCGTCGCTCCCAAACAGCATATCAAGCATCTGCTCCGGAAATTCCTCAAAGTTGGAAAGAATTATTCTTAACATTTCATCAGAAGCATCTTCCATGAAGTTGCTCATTAGGTGCATGAAATGTTCCATGCCATCCCTGTCAATTCTCTCAAATCGGAGATTGCCAGAGTGGGTCAAATCATCGTTGATCGTGGTTTGCATATGGCAGGAATGAACTAGGATGCTGAATCCAGCATTCCGAAACTGAGTAATGGCATCTTTGTACTTGATGCTATTGAGGTTGAGAAAAACATGATCTGCATCATGCTTGCGAACCAATTCTATGGTTTTCAGCGCCATATCATAGTAAATCTCGGATGACCCCTCAGATGCAATTCCTCCAAGAAGGGCAACAGTTGTACCCATGGGGGCAATCAGGCGGATTGGCTCTTTCCCCACCATAAGGAAGCCCACAGGATTGCTTTTTTCAACACCAATCCAATAGGAGATGTCAAGTGCTTGACACTGTTTGATTTCGCGTTGAAACGCGTCCTGGTATGACTTTATCGATGGGTCTTTACTGGAAAGGAATTTCATCGGTGAATTGTGTCATCATTGTTTCCTTTAATTCATTTCCAGAAACGCAACCTCTTTGTAGCAGGTCTTTCCTTTGTTGAAGTAGAGAAAAGATGAAAAGGAGCGTAGAATAGGTTTTCTTAATGCCCGGATAGCCAAGCGGCTACGGCGGCAGCCTGGAGCTGACGACACGATTGTGTTGTGCTAACAGGCAGCTGCTCTCCCTTTGGGAGGCATGAGTTCGAATCTCATTCCGGGCGCCACCTCTATTCTGCTCTTACTCTGCCAAACTTCTCTATGGCAGTATCTGGATTAGCGATTACCTGCCTTCGCAAATTGGGACAATTCTCCCACGACATTCTCGGACATCATGCTTCGTACTCTTTCTGAATCATGAGAATGACCAAGCACACAGGCCAGCTTCACAAGAGTCGCTTCTGAGGTCATGTCATACGCACTAATTGCACCAACTTCAGCAGCAGCAAGACCAACATCATAGGTTGTCAAATCAGCCTGACCAAAGGCACATTGAGAACTGAGGACCACAAAACAGCCCTGGTTTGTGGCCTTTTGAATCACCCCAGTAAGGGAGTTTTCCTCGATTGGTATATTCCCTGAACCAAACCCTTCAATGACAATTCCCTGATATCCCATGTCCACAATCTTTTGGAGAATCTGAGGTGGCATCCCAGGGAATACTTTCAGAAGAAACACACGATCATCAATTCGTGTATCAAATCGTGGAACCAGGTTATATCGTCGCTTTCTGCTTTCGTAGAGAACGATTTCACCTCCTAAGACTCCCAAAGGAATAGGATCGACTGAATCGAAGGCATCATAGGAATTTACTCGGAGCTTCTTTGCTCTAGTGGCTCTGTGAATCTCCCCATTGAATACAATGCAAGTTTCGCCTACATCACCGAATGCTGCAACCCTCAAGGCATCCAGCAGATTCCTAGGCCCATCACTCCAAGGAACGGAAGCAGGTATTTGAGCCCCTGTGAAGACAATTGGTTTCCCGAAATCTCGCACCATGAAACTAACAGCAGCTGCGGAATAGACCATTGTATCGGTTCCGTGTGTAATGACGATGCCCTGAATATCAGGTAACTCATCATTAACCTCCTTAATTGCACTAGCTATTTCCTGCCAATGATGAGGCTGTGCATTTGCAGAATCCATTTGAAATAGCTCTCTTTGGGCCACCTCAATTTGACCCATTCTCCTCGGCAACCCCCCTAGGAGAGCTTCTACGGAGAGACCGGGACGAAGAGCATGGGTTGTGGCATCGTAGACACTTGATATTGTGCCGCCTGTGGTGATTAGACAAACCTTGGAAGCTTCTGATGCTGGCACGATATTCGCCTCAAGCTCAAAGAACAAACAGGATTTATTGCTGTTGCGCTACTAGTGAGTAGACGGAGACAATCCTCTGATGCATGACCTTGTGGTTGTTGGATCTGGCCCTGCAGGATCAACATGTGCAAGACAGGCAGCATTGCGGGGCTTGGACGTCTTGCTATTAGAGAGAGATATGCATCCACGACCCAAGCCTTGCGGAGGTGCTCTAAGCCCTAGAGCTACGGGAATTTTGGATTTTAGTGTTGAATCGGTCACAGACGTAAGTGTGCACGGAGGGTGCTTCTACTCACCCGCTGGAGAGAAGCTCGTGCTTCTCAGAAAAAGCATTCGAGGCAATATTGTTGATCGCCCCCGTTTCGACCATCTTCTTGTGAGAAAGGCCGAGGAAGCAGGAGTGGAGGTCATTGAGAACTCAAAGGTGGTAGCAATTGAGCAGACAAGAAAAGGAATTAGGATTCTCACCTTGGGAGACTCTCATAGCAGTCATCTCCTTGTTGGTGCTGACGGCGTTAATAGCACAGTGGCCAAAGCTGTGGGCATTCGCCATGGCTGGTCGCCTGATAGAGTGGCGCTCTGCATCGCCGCAGATGTTCCATTAGATAATAAGGCGATAGCAGAAACCATGGCCATCTCCGAATCGTCCAATGAGCTTGGTATTGAGTTGTATTTCGGTCAAGTGGAGTATGGCTACGCATGGTGTTTCCCCAAAAAGGAAAGTCTCAGCATCGGTATAGGTACTAGGTTTAGTCAGGGAAGAAACCTGAAGAGAGCTTGGAATACCTTTGTAACATTTCTTGGAGCCAAGAAGGGATTGAAGCTTGATGTTTCATCGGCGCAGTCGTTTAGGGTTCCGATTGGGGGCCTGAAAGAGCGTTTGACGGGCAGACGAACGATGCTGATAGGAGATGCCGCTGGGCTTGTGTCTCCTATTACCGGTGAGGGGATATACTATGCAATGAAGTCGGGAATACTGGCTGCCAGGATTGCCACTAAAGCTGCGAAGACAAAAAGCCCCCTCACTACCAGAACATATGACCTACAGATACAGAGGGAAATAATCGACGAACTCGAAGCAGCAAGCTCCCTCGCTAAGGTGTTTTACGGCTCTCCAAAGAACATTGATTTGATATGGAAAATAGCAAGCGAAGACCCACAGATGAAGGAGTACATACTTGACTTAATAGTAGGTGCAAAATCACCAAAAGACCTTCGCATGCTAATGGCAAAGAGACTGATCACAAAGCATCCAGTCAAGGCAATCAGGTTAGGGTTTTAGCTCTCGAATCCTTGAGGTTGCGCAGGGCGAAATACCTCAGTTGAGCCATCTAGGTTGAGACGAATTCGCATAAGGTCCCTGCCCAAGATGCTGTTCGAAAATACCTCCTTCGCCTCCGCAAGGATTGTTTGGCCATCTCCATAACGTGGGCTAAAGTGGGTTAGTACAAGCAGACCTACCTCGCAGTCCTTGGCAAGCTTTGCTGCATCAAATGCTGTCATATGACCGCGTTCGTGTGCAAGCTGATTGTGTTCCCGTGTATACATTGCTTCGCTAACGAGAACATTAGCATTCTTGGCCGCATCGCGAAGAGCTTCGCAAGGACGAGTGTCACCGGAGTATACAATGCGAAGGGGTTTTGGTTGTGGACTAGTGACATCCTCTGGACGAATAACCCTCCCATTGGGCAGCTTGACGCTTTCTCCCGACGAGAGCTTTCCCCAGAGGGGGCCTTTGGGTATACCTTCCTGTTGTGCTTTTTCTGGCAAAAACTCACCTGTTGGCCGCTTGTAGGTCACCTCATATCCAAGCGCAAAACCACGATGGTCAACCTCAAAGGCTCTTACAAATAGATTCTCTGTGTTGAAAACATCTTGTCCTTTCTTAATTCCATAAACCATTGTCTTGAAAGTGGTTCCAAGATTAATCGTCTCTTGATGGACTTTCACATAATCAATTAGCTCCACAGGTCCATAGATGTCGAGAGGTTTGATTCTTCCAAGAAGTGAAAACCGCAAGAGAAGACCGCCCAATCCTAGCACGTGGTCTGCATGATTGTGACTGATGAAGATGGCCATTTTCCTGTTAAGCCCAAGATTTGCCTTCTCATACTGCCTCTGACAGTCTTCTCCACAGTCGAAGAGAAGGTTCCACCCCTCGAAACGGAGAGCAATGGACGGATGATTCCGGCCATCTGTAGGAATGCTTCCTCCGGTTCCAAGAAGAATAATATCAATCACAGAGTTCCGCCACCGGTATATGCACCTCAATCGGGAATGAAGATATGAATTGTGCCTTTGGGTATCATACTAAATCCACAGGAATCGAACCCTCATCGCACTCACGCCGCACGATTTCGTAAGTACGGGCATCCAGAAAGTCGCCCTTGTTCCACTTCCATTTCATTTCCTTTCGATTGAACATGTAGGATGTTGCAAGCGGGCTTTCGGAACCTGCCGATACTATGTAAACAGAATAGTCATCAACTCGGGACATAGATGAATTAAGAGCTCTAACTAGACTCTCAGCTGTTCCTGGAGGAATGGCAGCAAGAAGCAACACCTTCTTTTCGCCTGTTTCTATATTCTCGAGCCTTGTTGTATATGTCACAGGAAGTTGAGACCAAGCACCAAGAATGCTCCCGGCGCAGTTGGGACTTGTCATAACAAGAACGCGATCCTTAAGCTGAGGAATTCTGATTCGAGAACGAGGAAGGACCACATCGTTTTCTAGGAGTTGACTTCTCCTTCTAAAGGCGGTACTATCAGAAAGATCCGTTGCTTCCACTATTTCGGTTGCTGTGGCATCATAATTCTCAATCAGTCTGTCCAATATGCGGAGGTCTGCAGGAGTGAAATGAATGACCTCCTCTTTCCCAGGAGGCTGATCACCAACAACCAGATCCTCATCCTCTCTTCGTAGCTGCATCTTCCAATGAAAAATATCCAAACTCCATTCGCCTTTGTCACTGCAGTACTTTCCATTAAACATAGGCTGCCCCCTGTAAAGATGCCAACATGAGGCCCTGAAAGAAGTGCCACGCAATGAACGAATGATGTTGTGAAGGTCATCAACATGTCGAGTCGGGATTGAAGCCACTTGGAACACCATCGGGTTTGACCCATCCACGAAGAGTGTTCTTGCGATATATGGACTGGACACAACTAGTTTTGGCGCCTCAAGGATGATTAGCACCTGCTGAAGGCCCAACTTCTCGAAGTTGAGAAGGCCTTCTTTTCTAAGAACACCAGCCAAACGTAGTCTTTGAATTGCACGCCTTGCTTGAGAGTAGGACAGATCTACACCTTCAGCGAGTTCTCTCAAACCCTTTCGAGGAAACTCAGCACTACCCTGTAGGACGGCCAATTCAGTTGGGCTAAACCTAGAAACATTCTCGCCCCATAAATCCTCAATTAACGTCCACAGATCCCTTTGGGTAATCACATCAATGCCACCTAGATTGAGCACGTTCACAATCCTAGCCTTCAAGGAAGCATGTAGACTTCCCTTGTGGCTCGAAACAATCTGTCGCAGTCGCTCGATTTCGGGGCCGGGCTGGAAGAGATCAATCTCAACATCATCTTCAAGATTTCTGATTATTTTCATGAGAGCCCTAGCGCTGGGCGATAGGAAAGACTCCCAATCGGACCCATGATTCTTTGGCATTGCCTCGCCATCCTGTTCCAAAAGCAATGGCTTCACTTCCAAGTAGCTTTGTAATACCCAGGACTAAGTCCTATGTTTTGGATAAAAGCTCCTAGAGAGGAGAGGATTCGTCCCACATTGAGGAAAAGTAAGCCTGCGCCATTGCGGCAAAGACCGCGTGTGAAGAAAAGACCCCTAAGAATTCCTCTTCGACATCGCCGGCCGCCAGCATAATCAGGGTGTGTCTGCCGTCAACAACAATACCAACGCCAAAGACACGCTCTCGAGTACGTATCTCGAAGGATTTTGGAATTATGGTGAGCAGGTCAGCGTCAATATCCGAGGTGAGGATTTTGACCTTTGCAGCCTTAACATCCAGAAACCTGTCAACCATGGGGGAGAGATCAGAGAGCCCTGAGGAGAGTCCAGGTAGTGTCACAATAATCTCTTCTCTAGCAGAGTCTAACATCTCAAGCGCCTTTGCTAGAATTGCGGCACGTCCATGCAAGAGCCATACATCGCGGGTCGTTGCAGCTGTTTCTTTTTCAAAGAGAGGCTGCAACTCATCAGTGACGGCCTTACTCGCCGATTCTATCCTCTCTTCCCAGCTCAAATGTACAAGCCTAACAACCTCGCTCGGAGCCTTTGCCACGTATATTGTAGGACGGCCTTTTTGAACCTGAATGAAGCCCTTTTCTTCCAGTCTTCCCAAGACGTCATAGATGCGTGAGTAGGGAACGTGTGATTTCGTGCTTATTTCAGAGGCGGGCAGTGGCCCGTATTCGACAACTGCAAGGTAGGCAGAAGTTTCGTATTCTGTCAGGCCAAGCTCCTTTAATGCTTTCAAGGCCCTATCGCTTACCGACAATATTACCACTCTTAGTGGTGAATTGGGAACCTCTTAATAAGTCGTGCTCAGGTCACAACTCCACATACCAATTGAGGAACTTTCGAAACGCCTGGCTTCTATGGGAGATGGCTATCTTCTCATCAAGGGAGAGCTCTGCATAGGTTCGAGTTTCGTTCTCAGGGATGAAAATCGGGTCGTAACCAAATCCCCCCTTACCAGAAGCAGAGTCCGCAATGTCACCGTACATCGTTCCAATGAAATAGCGCGAAACCCGCCCATCACAATAGCCAACGCTGGTATCAAAACGAGCATCACGATCAGTCGCACCCACCATTAGTCGTAATATTCCTTCAATTCCTATCGTTTCAAGAACATAGGCTGCATATGCGCCAGGAAAATCATTGAGATGCTCGATGTATAAACCGGTATCATCAACTACAACAGGGTGTTTTAGTGCCTCAAACGCTTTGATTGCCGCCTCCAAAGCAACGTATCCTACGCTCTGAGAACGAATCTCATACTTCTGCAAATTAGTGGTTTCAAAGGGTACGTCATATTCCTCAAAGATGGGAGTCAGTTCAGCAAGTTTGTGCTCATTTTGTGTTACCAATATCACTTTGTCCTTTGACATAATTCAAAACCTCCTTTAGGACCTTATAGGAGCTGCGGGTCTTCTCTAGGTCGAACATTCCGGTGGAGTTCCACAGAATAATGTGGTTCAATCCTTCGCGTGTATATTCTTCAAGAAGAGAGATTATCTCTTCGGTGCCTCCTGACATATAAAACTCATCCACAACCTCTACAGGGACTGATTCCATTGCACTTAGCATCCTTTCACGATTATAGCGCATGGGGATATAGTCCCGCAGGGAATAGAAATCTCTCCCAAAGGGATGCTCGTATCCAAGACGGTTCCATTCTCTTGAAGGGTAGAGCAATGCGAATGCCTTCGCCAGGGGAGATTGCTTCATCTTTTCACATGCTGAAGGGTCTTCATCCAGAATGCACCAATTCCACAAAGCAGCGACAAACCGCCCATTTCGATCTTTCCGCTTTCTATGTTCAAGGATCTCTTTCAGTTTATCCCCGTAATCAGCAGGTCTAAGCAGGGTTGGAAGCCAGCCATCTCCAAACTCGGCAGTCATTTCAAGCATCTTTGGACCATGAGCTGCAATCCAGATTGGAGGCGGACGGTCATGGCTAACAGGCCGCAGTGACATTACTGCATCCTTTAACTTCCAGTACGTCCCTTCGAAGCTGAATGGCTCATGTGTGTTCCATACTTTCTTGATTATTTGCAGGGCTTCTCTCAGCTTCCCCACCTGTCCACCGTAGTCTAGGCCGTACGGTTCGGTATTCTCAATCTCCCCTGCGCCTATTCCCATAATTGTACGGCCATTGCTAATGTGATCCAATGTGAGGAAAGTCTGTGCCAACAAAATGGGATGACGACGTATTGGTTCGGTAACGCCCGAAAGGAGCTTAACATTTTCAGTGACTGAAGCACAAGCCGCCATTATCGCCGTCATTTCATAATATGTATGAGGCGACTGTTGAAGAAAGGCCAATGGTGTTATGTCGGGGGTCCATATGCTCTCGGGAACGAAACCAGCGAAGTGGTCAGGGAAGGCCATGCTATCATAGCCAAGGGAATCAATTCTTTGGGCATTTTTCAGGACATTGTCGTAAGGAGGGAGAAAAGGCCCGGGAGCCCCAATCTCTAGCTCGGATAGACTGACCATTTACTCACACTTCTCGGAGAAGGAGATGAGAGCTCGTTTGACCTTTTCGAAGTCTTCAATATGCATGAATTCATCGAGCCCGTGGTAGTTGTTGTCATCAGCAAGGGTTCCATAGCAGGCTGTAGGAATCCCAACCTCAGTGAAGAAATGACCATCATTTCCACCAAGATCGGCGGCAATGGGTATGTCAGGTCCAACAGCGTCTTTCACTGCATCATGAAATGCTTTGATGAATTTGTCATCGGGGTTGGATCCCCACCCATGAACATTCATCTTAAACTCGACTTCCGCCTCGACACCGGTTTCTTGCTTGGCTCGTTCAAGGAATTCCTCAATCTCTTTCATGACGTCTTTTGGATCTTCTTCTGGAATCAAGCGGCAATCGAAAGTAATCTCGGCTTTTCCAGGGATAATGTTGCTCTTGCTTCCTGCCTGATACATGGTCATAGAGAATCGGCCCCAGAGGGTCTGATGAGGTGTTCCAGGAGGTGCAGGGAACTTGGATGTCACCTTCCTTCGGAGATCAACATAATCTAGCATAGCTGAGAGAAGCGGGAGGGATAGGTGGATAGCATTGGTGAAGGCGAATGGATATCCAGCATGACCCTGCTTTCCATGCACCACTATTGTCCCGGAAACAACTCCGCTGGCACCTATGCTCACATAGTCAGGCGAGGAGTCGATGACCAATCCGAAATCGCCTCTTATTTTTGGCGGCCCATTAATGAGGTAATCGATTCCCCATTCACCGCCAATCTCCTCATTTGGCGAAATGAGAATCTTCCAGTTGACCTTGGAGGTCCCACGTTCCAATAATTCCTTAGCGGCAGCAACGCATGCCACGACATTGCCCTTGTTGTCAGACACCCCTCGTCCGAATGCCTTTCCACCCTCCATGGTGAGTTTGAAAGGGGGTTTCTTCCATGCTTCGGTATCACCGGCAGGAACAACATCGTAATGCGTACAGAGCAAAATCGTTGCCTTTGCCCCAGCATCAAGGGTGGCAACTACATTTGGCTGAGGTTTGCCATCATGCTTCGAATCGAAAACATCAGCCTTCAGCCCAGCCTCTTCACAGTATTTCTTGATGATTCCAGCACACTCTTCGTAATTCTTCTTCTCGTCACTATTTGTGTCAAGCTCAACTATCGCTCGCAAAAAGGCTTCTTCCCATGCATCCATCGCAGTTCAACTCTCCCTGTGTGGCGAGGAATCTGGGGGGTCTCTAACAGATTAGTATTCCGGCAGACCTTATTTTTGACAACTCTGACAGTAGTTGGTTTTAAGTCTGTTCGCTGTGACCTCTGAGATTCTTCCGCCACATAAGGGGCATATTTCACCACCCCGGCCATGAACCATCATAAAGGCGCGTGTTTCCTTTGCAATCTCATTTATGCCGCGTTCAGATAGAAGCGTTACTATCCGCCTTAACACCTTCTGCATTGCATGAAAGAGGCGTTCGATTTCTCCTTCGGAGAGAGAAGAGCGCTTTCGAAATGGAAGCACCCCGGCATAGAGAAGAATCTCATCTGCGTAGGCATTGCCAATTCCCTTGACAAAACTCTGATTTCGCAGAACATTCTTGATCTGTCCGTTATGTCGCCTGATGCGTTTCCTGAATTCGTCTAGCGTAAGCAGTTCATCAAGGGCGGAGGGACCACGATTTGAGAAACCAGCAACGGCTTGATATTCGCCGCTTGAAACCCGGTATACTCGTCCCATTCTTTTTCGATCGCTATACCAGAGTGTGTAGTCCTTGGTTCTGATGGAGAGAATATCGGATTTGCTTTGCTTCTTCCTTCGCTTAGATACGAGGCGAAATCGACCGGTTAACATTGGATTGATTATTAGATCAGATTCGTTCATCTCAGCAATCAAGAACTTACCATCTGCCCGGAACTCTCGAAATGCTTCACCATCAAACCCGTCCATGAACTCATCCAATGGTGCCCCGTGTATGACAAGGTGGTCAAAGACCTTCACTTCGAGAATCTTCGCTCCTTGAAGCTTTTCCGCAAGTTTTGCGGCAATGTTTTCTAGTTCAGGTAACTCTGGCACAGTGTTCAACCCGAAGGAGTAGGTCAGTCTTGTTTGGATATAGATGCAAGCAGGATTTAAGGCTCATTGCGTTCCAGTAGGTTACCATGGAGCCAGTTGTATATCATGTCCAGAAGGGGAAATTGGTGCGAATGCCGGACCCCGGGACCTTTGGGAGAGGCGACTGTTATCTCGTTGATGCGGGCTTGAACCTGTATATCTGGGTAGGGCCCAAATCAAGCGTGGACGAGAAGTTCTTGGCTGCCGCAGAGGCGGTCTTCAAGGACACAGCACGCAAAGGGAATGCCAAGATAAACCACATTGACGGGGGACAGGAACCTGATGAGTTCAAGAAACTCTTTGATGACTTCAGGCTGACGGATGAAGACACTGAAGGCATCTTGAAAAGAGTGCATCTTGAGAAACACGAATACAAGCTTTGGCGAGTCCATAGAGAAGGTGAGGAAACCTTCTTCCAAGAGGTACCACTCGATAGAGATTATTTGAGCAGCGATGACGTATACGTTCTTGATACTTGGGAGGACATCTACGTCTGGCGTGGAACTGCAGCCAGTGCACGAGAAAAGTTCGATGCAACGATTCTAGCGCGCCGATATGACGCAGAACGTGTGGGAACTCAGGACATTGAACTAATCGAGCAAGGTGCCGAGCCAAAGGAATTCTGGGAGTTCTTTGAGTGAGATTAATCACACCAATCGATAGTGACCGTTTCGTGGCTCGTAGAGCACTCCGCTATCCTTCATGGCAAGCAAGGCTTCTGCGGCCGCGTGACGTTCCACCCCAGCTTCGGTAGCAATCTCCTCAAGAGTAGGACCGAGGTCGCCCTTTTTTCCGGAGTCCAGCTTTTTCAGTGCACGTAGAACCTTTGTGTTGAATTTGTAAATGGGACGGTCCTTTCCCCAGGCAGTGTCAAGTCCCTTCTTGAGTTCTGTCAGTTCGATGAACTCCTTGAGGGCGGGCTCAAGGATTCGACTCCACGATTGCTTTATGTCCTTGGTAGTGATCTTGTCGTTCCACCAACCTCGAGCGCTCGATTGGGCAAGACGGATTGCGCTCAATGGCCGTCCTTTAATGTCTGCGTCGAGAAGGTGACCTCTTGCTAGTGACGCATCACTCAGTTCAAAACGCTCCTTTAGGTCCTCCAAACCAGCAAGGATGTACTTTGTTCCTGCTTCTATTGTGCGTTGAGACACCTTAGGAAAAAGCATCTGATATGTCAGGGAGGATTTGAGGACGGGCAATTGAAGGTGACTGGGATCCTTTGTTTCCACCCAAAAATCCTCATGAGCAAGAGCGAGGGGAACATCGGGAAGAAGGGAAGTTGATGTGTCCGTGAGTGCCCCTAAAGAGACCTCCCTAAATCCTCTTGGGTCAACACGCCTAATACAAAGTGCTTCAGCAGTGCGTTTCTGAAGCGGACCTACCGAGAGCCGCCACATCCTTGGCGTTAGAACAGACATTCCACGAACACTATGTTTGGTATTCCATCGACCCCTGAAGGTTGGAGGCAGAACCTTACGCATGAAGGAGAGAAGACGTTTGACTTGCGATTTCGACGCGATGGCTTGGACTCCTGCGGATAAGCCACCAACACTGTCCTGAAGGGGAGGGCTTGAGATGAAGAGCCGTGCAAAGACGCGTTTGCTGGCTTCTGCCATTCCGACGTTTTCAAATAGCAGTGCCGAGAGGTTCTTTAGATTCATCGGGGGTTCAATGTTGTCAATGTAGTCATTAGGTAAGATAGAATGGGAATCAACATCAACAACACGCAGATTGGGGGCCTTTGTCGTGCCATCCTGTCCCACTGCAGCAAATCGTCCCGAGACCTCTACAAAGGCACCGTCGGGCGGTGGTTCTACTTTTGGGGGAAAGAGAGCAAACTCACCTTCAAGTAGCCAGGGGCTGGGAGTGATTAGAACCATTCTTGCATCTTGAGTTAGATGAGCAAAGCCACGAATTTGATATGAAGTACCAGAGAGACGTGACTTGAACTCCTGATGCTGTTTCATCTCCCAAGCAGCAAGCTGAGCGCCAAACTGCCTATCAAAAACATCACTTGGTGCTACGGCGTCAGCTAGTCGATCATGGTTCGGAGAATGTCGCTTGAAAAGGTCCTCACTACTCATCTTCATCACCCTTCCGCTCACTCATAAGCCCATTATCGAAATCATGCGTTTCCTTAGAAATGGACTCTAGTCGTAAGTATTCTTGATACGCGCGTGGGTATAGAGTAGCTAGCTGCTCCACTGAGGGCAAACGCACTCCATACGGTTGGTAGTTCTCTCCAGTCCTTATGCTTTCCAATTCCAGCTCAATTATGTCCCTCAAGGCTTGGTTAATTTCAAAGCCAATGAAATGACGATAATTCGCCTTGCAGGCGGCAGCTGTTGTCCCGTTTCCCATGAAAGGATCGAGAATAAGGTCACCCGGTTTTGAGGAGTAATCAATGCACCTTGCCACCACATCAAGTGGCAGCTTGGTGCCATTCTTGGCCTCTCCGGAGCGATATTCCCTCTTTACAACCCAAACATCCTTTGGGTAATGTTCAATCTTGTTGAAGAAATAATTCCTAGGATCTTTCACAAGTAGCAAAACATGGTAATGACTGGTAACAAATCGCCTTTTCGTGAAGACGCCAAAGTTGTAGTGCCACACGATGTGATTCAATGTGTGCAGGCCCACTTCACGAGCTGCACGCAGAACACTCTCTAGGTTTGTCCATCCCGAGAAGACATACGCTGAGCCATTAGGCTTTAGCACGCGCTCAACCTGCTTGACCCATAGGTTGGTGAAATCGTCGTAGGAATCACTAACCTCTTGATAATTCTCAACAACCAGTGATTCATCACGATTGTATACACTACTCTTTCCGTCAAAATCGATTCCAAAAGGAGGGTCTGCAATTGCCAAATCAATGGTCTCACTAGGAATCCTTTGCATTCCAGTGATGCAATCCTCATAGTAAGTGAGATCAACTCTCAAATCATCAATAATGCGCGCCGCCTCGTCATAGAGTCTTCTTGCTTCGGAT
The DNA here is from genome assembly GCA_011365025.1 of Candidatus Thorarchaeota archaeon. The sequence goes on along the minus strand of RDOF01000002.1, from coordinate 193,956 downwards.
TCAGACCAATCGGAGTCTGGCCTGAAATAGAACTCCGCAAGATGAGGTATGTACCTCCTCGTTTCACGTTTGGAAGAGACCGCTGTACTCTTCCTGGTCTTTCCATCCACAGTCATTGCTCCTGGCTACTACTAGTTCAGTGGAATTCCTCTTAAAGCATGTGCAAAAAGAACGAGCAATATGTTTCACAAAAGGTCTGACGGGTCAACGCCACGTGATATTGCTTTTTGGGTCATCCAGTCCATGAGTTTCTCGGGGCGTTCCGCCTTTTCATTCTTGGTTCTAGGAAGAAGGCCTAATGCTCCTTCTGGGCAGGCTAAGGCACAGACTCCGCACCCTATGCATCGAGCCAAATCAACAACGCATGTATCCTCTGGAATACTCAAGGCATCGAACTGACATCGGTCAATGCACGCTTCACAGGCAATGCAAAGCTCATCATCCACATGAGCAATATAGTCAGATTTCACAAACGCATGAGGCTGATTCAATTTTGTCAGTCCTTTTAAAACTCCGCAGCAACAGGTACAGCAATTGCAGATGTAGTTATGTCCCGCCTGAATGTTCATGGAACAATGAATCAGACCGGATTCCTCGGCGTGCCTAAGAATTTCGAGCGCCTCATCTTGCGTGATTGGTTTCGTAAGCTTATCTTCATCATAGGCGTGCTCCTTCTTCGGAGCAATCATTATGCAGACTGTGGAGGGATACTTGCATTCATTGCCAAGTAGACCTTGTTGTTTCTTGCAAATGCATTCGCGGATACCCCATGATTTAGCGTTCTTAATCATGCCTTCTGCGACTTGGTATGAGTGGATCTCCAGCTCTGTTGATACTGCTCGATTCACTGGGATGACTTGAAAGATGGGGGGCTCGGTATCGAAGGACCCTGCCGCTCGGCCTTTTTCGAAGTACTCCTCGATGAGCTGTGCGAATTCCTCGTCCATTCTTCCAAGTTGCTCCTCGTAAATGCCTACAGCGAATGGCATTAGGGCATACCTTCGACCCGTACTAGAGTTCCATCCACGAATCTGCCCCTTTTCCACCATGGTTTCAAGAAGAGGTAGGAGCTGTTCCTCTTGCAATTGAAGACGCTCGGCCATTTCTTCTACGGTCTCCCCCCATAGGCGCATCTTTGTTGCAAGTTCAGCCTCCTCAGGCGTAAAAATCCATTCAAGCACTCGCAGGTGAGTGCCATCCTCTATAGGAGTAAATCCATTCGGAATTCTATCGAGAAGCTTGGCAAGCCGCTCATAGACATCTTCTGTCATTCTTTTCACTTCTCCATGAAATTAGGAAGGGCAGCTAAGGCGAATGCCCAAGGGATTGAGCTCTGAATTAACTACCTCCACCGTTTCATCGCAACTTTTTCCTTTGCCCAGTAGTACATGAGCCAGACTCATCTGGAAAGGTGGCAAGAAGGGGAGGTTGCTAGCATCTAAAATTGATTGATATGACTCTCTTATTCCTGAGTCTTTTAGCCAATGTTCTAACTGCTTGAGGGTTGCATGATTATCCAGTAGCATCTCCATTATCTTCTCCAAAAACAGGTCCTTTGGAACCTTGACGGATTCACCAAAGAGAGTCGTTACGTTTTCTTCAAACCAATCACGAACCCGTTCAATTCTGCAATATGGCAGTATAACTACGTCACCTTCTTCTTCTTCGGGTGCCATCACGCGAACCAAGCTGCGAGTTTCAGCTGAAAAGATGAAGTCAGCAAGTTTTCCAAAGCCAACCTTGCTGATGTCAAGACCTCTCTCTTCAAGCTCCTTGTTCAACAAAGGCAATGTCAAGGGCCTACCTTCATCAACTGCCTCTTCAACAACACGGACAAGAAAATCGAATGCCTCCCTTGCTTCTCCAGTCATTCTTGTGGCTTCTTCTGTCATCGCATCTGGGAGGTGAAGAATAGTGCCAGGAAGTGGACCTTCTCGTTTAACATATCCCTTAGACTCGGCCCAGTCAAGGAAATCAGCCCAGCCTCGAAAACCTAGAGCCTGTTCATCGAAATCGGGGTTGAGCAAGAGCATTACTTGCTTCACATTCCCAACACCGGGCTTGTTCCCCGCCTCCTTCACCGCTCGAATTGCCTCTTGAAGATTGACACCCATTAGTTGACGCATATCGGAAATAGATCTGATGGACTCGGCGCAGTCGCCTATTCCAGAGCAATCAAGTGATTGTATTCTGAAGGAGTGGATACTGCTATACTTCGTAGCGAGATCCGTAAGTTCGGAGGAGGTGATTATGGGATTGCTGATTATCCATAGACCGAATCCGCGCTCTCGTATAGCACCAGCGATTAGTTTGAAGTCGCCATCGCCCGTAATCAGAACGTAACAGGTAGTTTCCGGATAATGCACCATATGGTCTAAGATGTAGGCAGCCATTTTGTAGTCTGCAGCGTTATCGCGTTGGTCAGGAATATGGATGATGTCATAGCCTAGAGTGTGTAGATTCTCCGCCATTTTCCGACGATTCCCCCAGTCAGCAAAGGCGTAAGCCTTGGTCAACACCCCAGACTGGCGAATCTTGTCGGTCATGAGCCTGTGAGCGGCAAAGTCCTCGTGCACATTCTCGAAATCCCAAAAAACCGCGAGTCGTGTCCTTTCTACTTTTCGAGCCAAGTCGTGGCCACCGAATTTCTAAGTTGGCAGAAGTACCTATAAATCCAAGCGGTCGGCCCTGCGGGCATCTGTAAGCCAGACTGGGTTATAGAAGCAAGGGTATGTGTCCCATTAAGGAGAGAGCTTTGCTACCGAGATAGTTGCTCTCAAGAAGCCAGATTTAAGACCTAGTGACGCTTTATTTCAGTCAGAGAACGAATGAAAAATACAGTTTCTGCAGAAACCCAGAGGAGATGACATTTGTTGAAAAATGATGCATGGAAATGGTTCTCAAAAGCTGAGAAAGAGATGATCCAGGCTAGTGATGCCATTTGGAAATATGCAGAATTGGGGCTTGTTGAAACCGAGTCTGCTGAGCTCATAGCCAGCACCCTTGAGAAATACGGCTTCTCAGTTCAAAGAGGCGTTGCGGGGATGCCAACTGCTTTTGTTGCCACATACGGTCAAGGCAAACCGACCATAGGGATAATGGGCGAGTATGATGCGTTACCGGGATTATCACAGAAGGCAGTTCCTTACAAAGAGCCTCTCGTAGAAGGAGCACCGGGCCATGGGTGCGGACATAATATTCACGGTGTGTCTGGAATGGCGGGAGCCATCGCCACAAAGATTGCAATGGAGAATCATGGCGCTAAGGGAACAATCAGGTTCTACGGAACTCCAGCCGAGGAAACGTATAGTGGAAAGGTCTTCATGGTGCGAGCGGGCTTGTTTGATGACGTTGACGCGGTGATTAGCCATCACGCAGGATCCCATAATGTAGCAGGAATTGGAAGCAGCCTCGCCATCAACTCGGCCAAGTTCCATTTTCATGGAGTGAGTTCGCATGCAGCATATACACCCTTTCAAGGAAAGAGCGCTCTCGATGGCGTTGAACTGATGAACATTGGAGTGAACTATATGCGTGAACACATCGTCCAGGAAGCAAGAATTCACTACGTTATTGAAAAAGGCGGACAACAGCCTAACGTGGTCCCCGCGTATGCGAGAAGCTGGTACTATGTCCGGGCCCCTCAGAGAGAACAAGTCGAAAGCATCTACAAGTGGGTATTGAAAATCGCTGAAGGAGCTGCGATGATGTCGCGTACGAATCTTGAGGCGCAATTCATAGAAGGCCTCTACAATGTCCTGCCAAACAAAGCTCTGAGTGATGTCATTACAGAAAACATGAGGGAAATAGGCGCTCCTGAGTATGCGGCAGATGAAATGAAATTTGCTGAGCAAATCACTGAAACGGTGACCAAGGAGGACAAGAGAGAGGAACTTCGCTTAACCAAGAGACCTGGCTGGGAGAAACTCATGGACACCTATATTGATACCGAAATCCTGGATCCGTGGGATGAAGGAATAGTATGGCCAGGCTCAACGGATGTGGGGGATGTCAGTTGGGTCGCACCCACCCTTGAGTTTAATACATGCACCTATGTCCTTGGTACCGGTGCTCACTCATGGCAGGTGGTTGCGCTTAGTGGGATGACCATTGGTCACAAGTCGTTGCTTTTTGCTGGCAAAACGATTGCCGGGTCAGCATTGGACCTTCTTACCAGACCAGACCTCCTGAAGAAGATTCGAGAAGAATTCGAACAGAGAAAGGCTGGAAGAACCTACGTATCTCCTGTTCCACCCGAAATTGGACCGCCCCTGGATATCGCCAGAGAACAGGCGGGACTTTAGTTCGGGATAGGAGAAGAAGAAATACGTATTCCCAGTGTCTCGGTTCGTCCTGATGAAGTCGCCTCAAATCCCTGCTTTGGTGGCATCTTGAAAGGCAAAATCAAGCCCCAGAAAACCTATACAGGATTTATGCAATATGTAAGGTGTTTGTCAAGGAATTGGGATTGATTTCATATTGAAGACATGCAAATGCGGCAAAGCCAATGATCCTACTCGCAAGTTCTGCGTGAGATGTGGTGCATCGCTATTGGAACCCATTGAGGAACCAGCTCCCAAGAAGAAGATTTCATCCGAACCAGCGCGGGCTTCAACCAACAGAGAAACCCCAGCACCCAAGCCTGCTCGAAGCCAAGAACCTCCGAGTCCAACAACAGGTGATAAGTGGGTCAGGCCAAGCGAGGTTGCCAAGGACAGAATCCGGACTAGCCCACCAAAAGTAAAATCTGAACTCGAAAAGGCACGAGAAGCCTTTGCAAGGGCAGAGGAAGTAGGGATTGAGGAGGGGCCGGAGGGCATCGTTGAAACGCGGATGCTCCGGGCAAGCGAGGTTCGGGAGCTTATGGATAGTGCAGCTGAAATGTCAAGAGAAGCGGAAAGGATGGCGCCCCCAGACATTCAGGGCACTTCAGATTCTGTGCCAATTCCGGCAGCGCCTCGTGCTCCAACTCCAGATGATATTGAGCAAGGTATCTTAGGTTCTAGGTCGACAGTTGTTGATCGTCCCGCCGCAGAACCAGCTAGACCACAGATTCCCGAGACAATGCCAAAGCCAGGCATACCGCCTCGCCGCATAGAAGAAGCCAATGCTCAACCTCCAAGAAGGCCGGTGACCATAGCACCCCAATCCACTCAGGAGCCAGTGCTGCAAGAGAGGAGTCTGGAAGTGGAAAAGGCACCGACCGCAACCCCTCCGAGTCCTAAATTGGTCCCCGAAGTTGATGTTCTTGAGATGAAGATTCACGATCCGGACTACCTAGATGATGTAAGTATCAGCGGAACACTAACAGATCTAAGGCATCTGTACACTGAACTGAAACAGGTCAATTCAGACTTGGAAGAGATTAGAGGTCGCTTGGATGCAGAAGTCCTAAACCATCGAAATGCAGCTCAAGTCAAGAAACTTCGATATGAAGGATTGGAGTCTGAAGCAAAGCTCGCCAAGCAGGAATGGAATGATGCAGAGAAGGAACATCGCATTGCCGACGATCGGAGGAAGAAGGAGATTTCGAGTAGAGAGAAACGGATAGGAGAAATCGAAAAACGGATCAAAAAGGGACAGGAAGCTATAGAGAAGCGAGTCAAAGAGCTGGACAAAGATAAGGCCAAGATCGCTATTTGAACTGCAATCTCCAAAAGCGAAACATTTGTCAATTCAAGAGGAAGTTGTGATACAGGTAGACATCTTTCGGTCTGTTTCCAGTCCTATGTGGAGTCCTTTGGAATGCTTTGGTGATTAGGATTATAAGAGAGTAACCTAGTCAATGATTTGAGGCTCACAACAATGAGTTGCTAACCAAGACCAAAATCACTTCCGGTATTGAGGTGACTTGATGGCTCTTGGAGCTCATTCTTAGAAACTTGTCTGCGAAGTGATTTCTGGATGTGAGTTGTACTAGAGAATAGGTGGTTAGGAAGAATGTCGCCAGCAGAACAAGTAAGCTATCGAAGCTTTCTACTGAGATTGAGGTCTCTTGCAACAAAGGCCCTAGAAAAGTACGGACTTGAAGGAGTGAAGCCTAGATTCAGGTATTATAGCGGCAATGGATTATATCAAATTGACGTTCCACTAGACAGAAAGTCGGAATCCCTCATCCAACCCGGCCGCTATGCTTTAAGACTCCACCAACATAACTACATGCGGCCAGAATACATCGCTTCTGAGATGGAATGGCTATCCGCTCTGGGTGACGCAAATATCGATGTGCCAATACCGTTCAGGAATTTGCAGGGGGATTGGCTAACGGCTGTTGAGGGAGAATACGATCGTCCAAGGCAGAGGAATTGTACTCTCTTAAGCTGGGTAGAAGGTAGAGAACTAATGAAGAGGGTACGCCCAAAACACTACAAGTCGCTTGGCAGAGTAGTAGGAAGAATGCATGAGCAATCAATGCATTGGAAGAAGCCCAGGGGCTTCAGGCGGCCCCATTGGGACTGGGAGGGCCTTTTTGGTGATGGATTTGACTATGGCTTCTCTGCACAAGATGCGCGGGATGCCATCCCTCAGAAGCATCAAGAAGCATTTAATGATGTGTTGAACCGTATCGATGAAGCTACTCAGCAACTAGGAAGGGGGAAGAAGTCCTATGGGTTGATTCATGCAGACCTCGGAAATGTGTTGTATTGCAGGGGGGAAGCGCGGCCTTTCGACTTCGATGATTGTGGTTTTGGCTACTGGGTGTTCGACCTAGGAGTGATAGTTGCGGACTATATGTATGAACGCAATGGCACGGACCCGAAAGTCCGGCAAGCGTTGATTGAGGGATATCAAGAAACGAGCCCCTTCCCTGAGTCAAATCTAGAGTATCTTGATCTCTTCACCGCCGCACGCCTTGCCCAATTCATGTTCTTCTATCAAGGATGTGTATTGAGGTTCCCTCAATCTCGAGAAGAAGGTGAAAGGATTGTTGCCGAGTGTGCAAAACATCTCAAAAAGGTGCTCAGGAAATTGAGTTAGTCATGGAGGAGAGCCAATTACAGAGAAAGGAAAGGTATGCAGTATGTTGAGTCAAATAGCCTTGGCTATTCTCGTGATGCCGTCATCCGCTCCGTAGCTGCTATTGTGCTCATTCTTTCTTGGACAGGGAGTCAGCAACCAGAAAGAATCCAAGGAATCCCATGATTAGTCCAAATGGGACAAACGAGATCAGGAATGCGATGTTCTGTCCAGGCTCAGATGCTACTCCAGCACTGAGCTGAAGAATGAACATTGCCAGAAGTATGAGGACTCCACCGGATGCAAACCTGAATTCATGTATTGCCACTTAGTTACGAACCTCCAATCTTATGCGTAGGTCATGCATCTTTGGATTTAACCTTTTCATTGGAATCTTCCATAATCTCTGTAATCAAACCAGCCTAGGCCATAGCGAGAAGAAAAACGGAGAACACCCCAAGGTGCATCAAAGTCAGAGGGATTCCAACCTTGGCAAATTCCAAGAAGGTTAGAGTTGCATCCTGCTTCTCGGCATTCTGAATGATAATGATGTTACTTGCTGCCCCCATTATCAGCAGATTGCCAGCAATAGTTGAAGATGCGGCGAGCGCCATATATTGAGAAAGAGCGGCACCACTACTGGTAAGTATGGGCAGGTATAGGGCCACGAGGGGCACATTTGAGATGAGCTGGCTGAGACCGGCCCCAAGTAGGATAATTGTCGGTATCTCTGTCAAGTTCATTGCGAGCTCTTCGATTAAAGTCTGGAAGAAACCGCTTGTCCAAACGCTCGACATGAGCACAAACATTGATGCAAAGAACACAAGGGTTTCCCAATCAATACCCCGGAGTATTTTTGCTCTCTTTGGACTAACTAGGAGTATTGGCAGAGCCGCTACTAATGCGACATAGACCAGACGTAAATCAATCCAAGGTGCAATGAAAAGCAGGAGTACTTTCAAGAAGATTAGAACGACAATAATGCCAAGGGAAGCCTTGGAAAGCCGAACCAAGCCATTATCTGAATTAACCTCTTCGGACTCGTCTGCAATGGGCTTTGAGAATTCGGATCGAAAGAAGATCTTGAGAACCAAGAAAGCAAGGACTAGGCAAATCAGAGTAGGAATGAAAAGGTACCAAGCGAAGGTGACAAAGGGGCTAGATATCCCGGCGTCGGTGGCAATAAGAAGATTCTGAGGATTTCCAATTGGGCTCAGTACGCTTCCTGTAGTAACGGCAATAGCCAGGGTCATCAGGAGTAGTTTCTCAGAAACGCCATGCCGCTTTGATAATGATAGCACAATAGGGGTGCCAATTATGGCCAAGGTATCATTCATTAGGATGGCGGATAGCAACCCCATTAGTAGCAGGATCAATAGCACAAGCTGGTTGACACTCCTAGCGCGTCCAAACATCATGTATGAGAGCGACTGAAGGTATCCGCTCATTGACATTGCCTGCCCCACAACAAACATTCCAAACAGGAAGAGCATGACATCGAGGTTGATGGAGGCGGCAGCATCAATCGGCGAGATTTGTCCTGTTACTAATACCAAGAACGCGCCGAGAAGCATTGCCTGCCATATCTTGATCCTAAAGCCACCAATCCTTCTCATAACTATCAAGATGAATACTATCACTAGAACTGCAACTGGTATATACGAGGTTACAGACAATCATCCGCCACCTAGAGTTCTCGACGCATGCATTACCAAGGGCCTTATAGACTCGACGTAAAGGTTATGTCATATCATAAGTAAAAAATGCCGTCTACTACGGCACTATTACATATCTAGTGAGGAATCGATTATGGAACAAGTTGTCATTCCAGCCTGGCTTCGTGCGATTGATATGTTGGTGGGAGCCTTGTCCATCGCATTGTGCGGTTTTGTTTTACTTGGAGTCGTGTCATCCGGTGTTGCCATTCTGATTCTTCTCACTGTGTCATTGTTTATGGTAGGACTTGCCCGATTTGCTAGAGCAGCCGCCGTTAAGGCAAAAGGCACACCGCGCCGGATAATCAACCTCATAGCTGGCTTAATCGGGATAGTAGCAGCTATTCTGGTTGCATTCAACGTAGGACTTCCAGAAGGAAGCTTACTAGTGATACTCGGTGCTGCATGGATGATCATGGGTATAGCGAGGATATCTATCGGAGTACTTGAAAACGATGTAGCAACGTGGGCGAGAATTCTCCAAGTTGTTGTGGGCTTAGCGACTATTGCGTTAACAGCTGTTGTTATCCTATTTACTCCAGCGGAATTCTTAGCCGTAGTGGTTTTCCTCTCAATCGCAGTCATTGTGAATGGATTCGCAAGGGCATCGCGTGGCTATGTTGGCATCTAGTAAGCTACAATTTGAAAAAAAGAAACAGACGAAAGGATTAGGCAATCCTGCGTCTGGAACGTAATATGTCAAAGAAAACCTAGGGACTATTCTTGCTCTTTGCTTGGTGTCATTTTGCGGAGATTTTCATCGATAACTGAAGGAGCCACTACAAAGGAAATTCCTGAGCCAGCATGACCAAGCTCCTCAGCCCTGAGAAGGAATGGAGAGGGTTTTTCCAGGATGGCATAGACAACAGCACTGCCGAAGTTGCGTTCTAGATAATCTTGTACTACTCCGAACCACTTTGGAGACAATTCATATTTCAGCTCGGGATGACACAGCAGGGTTACTTGCTTGTTGTTTCCGTCTTTATCTACATATTCCCGCCTCGATATACTGAATCCATCAGATTCGAGAAATGTATATTCCTCGAACGCCTTTGTGTCAGTACCAAGCTGAAGGATTCCAATAACTCGATTCTCATTCATGATCATATCAAAACCATGAAAATCGATTGCCTCCTTCTCCATCCTGATTCCAGTTTCGTCTTCAAATTGCTCTGCATAACTAAATACATTCATAATATCACCACTGAGAGACCGCTGCAATTCCTGCCACCGATCTTCGATGGCCTCTGCAAAGCGAAGGATTTCACGCCCATTGCCTGTGAGTCTGTATACGGAGCCAGCTTTCTCAATGATTTCGGTTTTCAGTAGAAAGTTGATGTGGTAGTTCAGGTTACCTGTACTATTAAGCGGCTGAATGTAGTCGACCGAATCCATGATATCGCTGTAAGCTGCCTTTCCAGCAGCTGCCAGCCTACGAATTATGACTAAACGAGTCGGATTCGTGACAAGTGAGAGTATATCCTTCTTCTTCAAGAGATCACCTCTGCCTTTGATGCAGAGTCCGTATATAGTGATACTTGACTATGGATTAGTCATGCTCGTTCATCATACACTCATCAGCCCGATGTCCTGAAGAGGCAGTGTGAACTACGTATCAGCGCCTAATGCTCTAAGGAACGATGAGTGTGACTCAGCAGTAGTCTGTGGTTGTTGATGTCATGTAAATTGTCTTTCGGAGGTTTGATACCTTGTGTTGAGCCAGCTTTTTATGATACAAGGTTTGTGTTATTTTGAAACAGACGAGGATCGTGCCGATAAATGATACATGCAGTGTCCAAGAAACTCACCCCAGAAGAATGTAGAGTACTTGCAGGAATTACCTTGTCCTCAAGAAAAGGCACTCCCATAGAATCTTCTAAGGATTTGGAGGAACTAGCAAAGGAGATAGAAGTTCTAGCTATGGATGCAAACACTGAGATGTTAAGGGCATCCGATAATGAGGGGAATATAGTAGGCTGGATTCATTACTACATTGGATTTCCGCTTATGGGCTTCATTGACGGGTTCTTGCCGGCCGTGGCCAAATACCATGATTCCGAGGAAACTGCGCTATCTTTGATTGAGGCAGCAAAGAAAGGAATTACAGGGCATGGGCATAACAGAGTGGAGAGTGAATTCGTCTTTTCAAATGATGAGCAGAGAGAGTATTCAGAGAAGTACGTGGGCTGGTACCGGAAGGCTGGATTTCAGTTTGCTGCAGAAGAGGCACATTTGGTTTCGGATCTTGGCAGGATTGAATTACCGACCATTGATGCACCAGAGGGGTATAATTTAGAAAGGTTCTCCAGTGTTGCGTACAAACTGCTGGAGCATGCAGGATTTCGAACTTTCACGCAAAGCAATGATGACCTGTTTCTTTCCATGACCAGTGCTCAGCAGGAAGTGACGCTGAAGCACTTCTTCAGCACTTCAAAACCATTCATTGAAGAAGCATCACTGGTCCTGGAAAGAGATGACCAAGTCGTCGGGTTTGTTATTGCCCGGTTGAAAAACAATGAAGTGGATATTGGACCAGTCGGATTAGTTCCTGAGGCCAGAGGAAAAGGGCTAGCCAACTATCTCTTTGTTTGTACATTGCAGGCTTTGAAAGCAAAAGGAATCACCAATTCGTGTCTTGATGTATCGATTGCCAATCCCCGCGCCAGGAAGCTCTATGAGAGATACGGTTTCAAAGAAGTGTACGCAAAGCAGTTTTACTACTGGTCAGCCTAGATACAGCATTACTCGATTCAGTGATTGCTGGATTTCGTTGCTGCTGACATCTTTCACTTGTCAATAAGCTGCAAGTTTGGGAACAGCAAAGATTAAAAGCGGATGTTAGAAATATATAACGTTAGAAATATGTAACGTTGGTGATCTGCGTGCAGCTCAATCTTGTGAATTACCTCGGGTTGTTAGGGTTTCTTGGTCTATTGGGATTCGTAACTGGTAATATCGGCTTCTTCGGCTTCTTTGGCTTCTTCGGGTTCCTAAGCACATTGGGAGGAAGGGGCACTGACGAGCGAATTGAAACCAGCATTAATCGGGCATGTAGGAACGCCTATGTTGTGATTACAATTACAATGGTGACTACTCTAGTCTATGTCGTGTCCTTCAATGCGATTCAGGCGATGCCATTAGCGTTCGCCTTTCTATTCATAGTCAGCATCGTGACCTTTGTCTGCTCTTTTGTTATCTACAACAGACGTGGAGATTGATTCATTTGATGAAGACGAGGATGAAGGAGCTTCGTGAAAAACATGGTTTGACACAGGAAGAGCTTGCTCGGATTGTTGGAGTGAGAAGAGAAACCATAATCTATCTGGAGAGAGGTAAGTATAATCCTTCACTTAGACTAGCGTATAATGTATCTAGGGCTCTGAAGAGCACAATAGAAGAGGTGTTTATTCTCGATAACCAGGAATAATTGAGTTTCCCAGACTGGCTAGCAATAGCGCATTCCTCCTTCGCTCTTGCCAAGCTCTGCGTTATGTTTGTGACCGTGGGATAGATGGCTGTAAGCGCACCAATTTGGGCGTCAATTGGAATTCGAAGTCGCTCTTCTAGTCTGTAAACACGGTGGGCTCCAAGATGGCGGTTTCAAGCGCATCCTGTTCCATTTTGACAAAGGGATCGCGAAGCCAGCTCGCTAGTCCCCAGACAGAAGGGATAATGGAGATGGCCATAAGAATCACTGAGAAAGCTATCACCGTTGCAGAATCTATACCCATTGCCCCGAAAGTGAGCAGAAGCACTCCTTCCCTCACACCAATTCCCTGGATGGTAATTGGCAAAGTCGTAAGCATGGCAGTCACTGTGACAGCCAAGATCACTGAAATCCAAGGAAGCTGGATTCCAAGGGCTTGGGCCAGAAGCACGCCTTGCACCGCATAGAGAGACCAAGCCCCGCCTGCTAGCAGAATCGCCAGAAGAAGAGGTTTCCATCCGCTGGCTCGGAGAGAATCACTAATTCTGACGGCGGGCGGTCCAGAGATCCCCTTCTTCTTCAGTCTTCTAATACGTGCCCCCATCAACCAAGGCGAGAAGATGAATTTCAGGAGCCTATAGGTCATGTAGCAGGCCAGTAAGAAAATGGCAACTGACGCCGCTACTGCTAGAGCGAAGAGATAGTCGATATCAAGCAGCGAAAGGATGGCGGCCGTAGTTATCAGATAAGGAACCACAGATGCGGCAATTGCATCCAGAAACACGCTCATTATCGAACGCTCGGTGGTGTTCCCTCGGCACTTTAAGTAAGGAACCCTAACGAAATCTCCAAGAGCTCCTGGCAACGCGAAACTCATCATTTGGGCAATGCAAAGTCCGTCGACGGCGTCAAGAACATCCAAGCGCAAATTCAAACTGGTTGTGATAACAAACCAACGAGCGCCCTTCAGCAGCATTATTGGCACAACCAAGGCCACTGCAAATAGAACGGGCAGAGCATCGAGTGTCGAGGCTTCGTGGGCGACTTGACCAAAATCGATGCTTCGTAGTAGCAGAAGAAATAGAACAATTCCTATGAGGCGTATCAAATGACGCGCAAGGTTTCTTCGCTTCATAGGTGTTCGACCCACTGATTTGGCTCGGACGTGTTTCTAAATAGCAGTATCCATATGTTTAATCACGGCCTTGCTCACGTTGCGTGATATCTCGCGTTGAGGTCGAACCACTGATAACTGCATCGTGTCTAGAAGGTACCGCTGTCAGAGGGTTAAATGTTTTCAGCAGATTACTCTCCATACAATCTTCAGGTCGTAGATACACCTGCAATTGACTAAAGGCAAATGCCCCTTAGATTCTTTCCCGGATAAGCAGTCGCTCTAGGGAAACACCAATCTCCCGCGAAGAAACTAATTTCCTACTAGGAAAATTGGGCAATTGCATTCTGGTTCGATGGCGAATTCATGGCTATCGGGCATGACAGCTGCACAAAATCAGATGTTTTCGCTTTTCATCACAAACTAACCCGACATCCTGACAATCTCCTTCATATCAAGAACGTGTGCAATAGATTCAATACATACTCTTGTTCTCATAAGAGTGGATAGGGGCGCATGCATTCAGTGGGGACTATGTTTGACGGGAGAATCATATACCGAAGGAACGAGTAGCAGCAATCTGGACCAGCTGAAGGAAGATGCTGCTTCAAACGAGAAAGTGCTTTTCCTGCTAAATAGATACACAGGATTGGCACCCTACTTCCATGAGTTTGTAATAGGAAACCTGGACCCCCAGCTCCTATCAGGATTTGTCAGTGCAATGTCAAGCTTCTTGGCGGAGTTCTTGGGGTCTCAACAATCAAGCTGGAAGGCGACATATGGTCCAGATTTGACCCTTGTAGCAGAAGCAGGTGATTGGGTGGTGGGGGTACTTGCGGTCTCCGTAGAAACCACTGATCTCAGAAGTCGTCTAAGAAGGGTTGTCTATGAGTTTGAGGAAACGTTTGGAGCTCTACGTGACACTGATGGCTTTGAGGGCACCGCATTCGACGAGTTTGACGAATATGTCATGAAGGCTTTCATTTCGGACAAGATTTCGCCCCAGTCGCTTGTTGCAAGAAGACCCAGGTGGAAAGAATACATCCAGCCATCAGTGAGTCCGCAGGTGTCATTCGTGATAAGAAAGATGCTCCTCAATCTTGAAGCAGAAACTACGGCTTCTAAGATAGCATATCAAAACTTCATGCCATTTAAGGATGCACGCGATTATATGCTTAGAGCCTGTTGGCAGAACTTGGTTACCATCAAGTATGTTCCCAATGAGGAGGACATCCTAGATGTGGCAGAGGAGGTTCTCACCAATGCTCTGGACAGAAGTAATCCTCTGAAGCTATCTACCGCAACAACACGAGTGCTTGGTCAATTGAATGGACGCGATTTCCTATCAAGGTTCATAAACCATTTCTCGATGGAAACGCGCCAATCCGTTTTGAGAGAGCTCGCCAATCTTATCTTCCTAGGGTATATTCATAGAATCACTGTGGAACGTGAACTAGTGCTGGTTGAGGAATGCGTAATTTCGAGATTCATGAAAGCATGTACCGAACTAGTGGACATAGAAAGCCTTCGTGATATAGTTGTCAATATTATCGACGAGGCGATAGAAAGTGAGCCTTGGCTATCAAGAACCAGAGTGCTGGAGGATCTATCGATTATTTGTACCTTACAGGGGCAGATGTACCCTAGAGACCTAGACCAGATGTTTGCTGCCTTAGAATACCTCTTGAAAGGGCTTGTTGAGAATCTCAATCCTGTGGTTGGTCAAGATAATGCCGATGATTTGCTAAGTCACGCTCGAATGCATTGCCAGGAGGACTACATCCCTGGAATCGCCCGTGGTGTGCCTTAACAGTTCACCCGACGAAGCAAACGCATTGGCAGTGTTGGCTTTTGTATTTCGATTGATTGAGCGATTCTGAGTCACCTACGCGGTTTCATTACAGAAACAATGTAGAGAGGGCGTGTGAAGCGGGCTCTGCAGTTTACCTCAT
>RDOF01000002.1:0-178554 GCA_011365025.1 Candidatus Thorarchaeota archaeon | reverse complement strand
GGAATGACTAGGTGCTGATGGAGGAACATGTACGATGGATGGCTTCACGACCCATTCTTCAGTGCTAAAATGAGCACTAAGGCATCCATGTGTATATGAGTATTCGATATTGGTTCACAAAGCCAAGATTGGAATAAAGATCATAGGCCGGCGCATTATCTGTACTAACTGTCAGCCAGACCCTCTTAGGACGCTTCGACTCCAATCTTCTGACCGAGGCTAATAATAGCGAACGTCCAAAGCCTCTGCTCCGATGAGAAGGGAGAACACCGATTGGTCCGACTTCCACCTGATCCTCCACAATCCTCATTACGTTGTATCCAATAATCTTGCCATCTTCCATAAAGACGATTGAAGCATCGTCGTCGAAGGTGTCATCCTTCTTGAGCCAAGCATCGGTTGAGCTCTCTTGCTGAGACTGTGTCATAGTTTCAAACCATTTGTCTGCGCCGTTTCGGAATGTGCTCAGGACCGCGTTCTTGAGTTTTTCATAGGGTAACTCAGACATTGCCACGACTTCTATTCCATTTGGTACTGAGGATTCTAACACTCTTAGCCGGGAGTATTCTGTGTCCATGAAGTACTCCTTTGCCCTCAACTCATAACCACACTTCTCATACCATGGTATATAGACCGAGCTTATTTCCTCATCCTTGTCACTTCTGAGCTCCATCCAAACTTCCAACCTTGATTTTGAATGCGAATCTACCAATGTCTTCGCCTGGTTGATAAGGGCAATAGCCACTGCCTCTTGATCAGCCTCAGGATGAACAATAGGTTGCCAAGGTCTCGCAATACCCATCTCCCCCCATTCAAGCCACATTAGTAGCTGACCTAGCAATCTCTTGTTCCTTTCATCTAAGGCAGCAAACATTACAAATTCATCACCTTGTGTTTTTAGGGATTGGATTGCTCGTCTTATCCCCTCGATTGTACGCGTATCGTTACGCAAGGGCGAATTCTGGCGGGACTCGTAGATTAATTGAGCGTGGGCGTCGATGTCAATCTCACTCATTGGCAGCATTTTCAGGTTCATGGTGTCAATCTCCCGCATTAGGTGTATTTCAGGGATTTCATATTTGAATTGTAACGCTTCTGACTTTCCACCACTTGTGAATGAACTCAAGTTCTTACTCTTCGAGCTTCTCAGACTACTTGTGATATCCCGGCATCTTTGCAATCTTGAGTTGAAGTACCAAAGCAGGCCCAGAAACATCCACGAAAAGAATGTCGGTCGCATTGAAAATAATCGCGGTGTCTTCACTCTCATATACTGCAAACTGACCGTAGGATTCCACCCATCTCTGGATTTTGGAGATCTCACACACGGTGCTATCCAGCGCCATGACTCGGACTCCCTTTTCCTCAAGCTCCGCCTTGGCTAAGGCAGACTTCAGTACCTCAAATTGTGGATATCTGACCATCTAATCACCAAGTCATTCTTTTCAAGGGAGATTATGAAGTCTTTGACTATGGAAAAAGAGAGGTGTGAAGGAGGGCTTTGGAGATCACCTGCAGAGGCGCTCTAGCCCGTAGATACATCTGTTGGTAATTCTTGGTCAGTGCAACTTGATTTCGCAGAAGTTCACGAGCCTTTAGTAAAATCCAATACACTGGGCAAGTTATATTCTTACAATACTCCAATAGATACGTGATACTTCATGTCAGAAGAAAACGAGAAATCAAGCAATATCGAGGAAGATGTGTTCAAGTCACTCAGTCACCAGATTAGAAGGGACATCCTTAGATTTGTTGGAGAAAGCAGAGGTGCGAAATTCACTGACATCAAGAAAGCCACCGGAATAACCGAGAGTGCCGCTCTCTCCTATCATCTCAATTCGTTGACTCCACTTTTGCATCATCATGATGGACTCTATAAACTGTCAAGTCTTGGGAAAGATGCATTCTCACTTTTGACAAAGCTGGTCACCTATTCCACAACTGCAGGAATCATATGGGGAATAAGAAAACAGCTCGGAGCTACTATCATAGCAAATGCCCTTTTGTGGGCGTCAGCTATTGCATACTTGGCTGTTATTGAGGGCCCTCTTGAGATGCTTACATTGGGTGTTTTTGCTTCCTTGTTTACAACCAGCAACATTATCCTCTATTCAATTCAGCAATATGCAACTCTTAGATAGGGCAGTTTTAGTGTCCGTTAATGACTCATACTGAGAATCAAAAGAGCGTGTCGAGAACAGACAAGGTAAGAAATAGAGGTGTGAAGGAGGGCTTCGCGGCCCATCCTTCAGTACTAAACTAGGTCTTAGATACACCTGTGAATGACTTCGGGTCCTTGCTCTTCGAATTCCTTGCGGCTCACCCACATCTTCTGGAAGGTCTTCAGTGAGGCAAGAATGGAACCGCCGATCCAGACAGAGTACTGTCTCTCAGGTGGAGCAATGATACGGACCTCGATGTTCTCTGGGACTAGTTCGGTGATCTCCTTGTGGAGTCTCTCCTTGAGTCCTGGGAACATGGTCGAACCACCGGACAACACAACGTTGGCGTAGAGGTCACGTCGTAGGTCGACGTCACACGCCTTGATTGACTCAACGATGTGGTCGTCGAGTGGTTGGGTATCTAGACCAATAGCGCTTGGATTGAAGAATAGCTCAGGAGCCTGGAACCTCTCTGCACCAACAGTGATTACCTCACCGTCTGGGAGCATGTAAGGCTTGTCGACACCGGCCTTATCAGCGACTGTTCTTTCCCTCTCGGGATCAAGGGCTACATAACAGAGCTTCTCCTTGATGTCTCTGACGATTTCCTTCTCAGCACCGCTAACGAAGGAATAGCCTCTCTGCCTGAGCAGTCTGCGCAGGTACTCGGTGATGTCGCGGCCTGCAAGATCAATTCTTCGGATAGCATGGGAGATAGCGAAGCCCTCGTAGATTGGTACGATGTGAGTAACACCGTCACCAGAGTCTATGACAAGCCCCGTCGTTCTTCCGGATGCGTACAGCGAGAGTACTGCTTGGGTTGCAACGTATACTGCTGGTACACCGAAGTTGTCAAACATGACAGATGCCATGCGCTCTCTGTTCTCGCGAGGGTTGAATGGTGCCTCGGTCAGGAGAACAGGATTCTCACTGGGGTCTATCTTGAGGTCATTGTAGAAGGTGTAACTCCAAATCTTCTCAATTGCATCCCAGTCATCAATTACACCGTGGGTGATAGGATAAACCAATCGCAGTACACCACGCAGGTTGATGGCTTCCTCACCGATGTAGTAATCCCTTGTATAGTGGTCGACATCAGTCATAATCGACTCGTAACGTGGATATCCAATCAGTGTGGGCCAAACGCTTCGTGGCTGATCTTCGCCGGCATAACCGTTTTTGCTCAGCCCAGTGCCGTTGTCAATAACGATGGGCTTTGCGCCAAGAAACTCGTCTTCAGCCATTTTTATCGGTCCTCTTTTTTTAGTTCTAGGAGAATCAGATTCTCAATCAGAGTTGAATGTACTCTGAACTAGCAGCATGTTTCTGACCAAGATATTTAAGCATTACCCGTTTGTTTGCCATCCCTAGAACATATACATATGTTATGTATGTCTAACGGATTTACTACATTCCAGAATAGCCGTAGAAAGCTGTTTCGAGCCATTTTCAAAATGGAAAACTTAAACAAGTGTTTGATGTATGAGGAAATATACGTGAAATATATATATGTCATTGGTATACCATATGTCCGGCGAACTTCGATGTTCTGGAAGACCGCAGACCAGGTGGTACAAGAGGAGATAGAGAGCGTAAGGCCTCGTAAGGTCATTCTGGACCAGCTGGAAGGCGGAAGCAAAACAGGCAAAGAACTGCGCGATGCCATTCAGACAGATATGTTTGCTCAAGCCCTTCGAGAAGGAATGGAAGGCATGGTGCCTTCGGACTTCACTGTTAGTGACCCGAAACTGTACTTCAATACGAAGTATTTGGAGGATGCGGGAATCATAACCAGTAGGAAGGACTCCAGGGAGAGACAATTCGGTCTTACACCTTGGGCAATTCAACCCGTTCGCCGAGCTCTTGGCGTGAAGAGACCAATCTTGCTCCTAACATCCATGTCCCATCCGGAAGACCAGCGACCCTTTGTCGCATGGATCTCGAACCAGACAGAATTCGATGTTGTACGCCTTCGGATTATCGTTGCAGATGGGACCTTCAGACGAGGAGCATCTCGAAACTTGATGCGTCATGTACCAGCAGAAATTGAGGACAAAGCAGATAGTGAAACATCATACAAGAGGACATACCTTGAGAAGCTTCTTGACAGTCCTTGGGAAGACCTGCCTTTGGAAACTGTTGGGGACTTCGACACAAGTATTCCTGGAGATCTTATGGCTACATACAGCAAGATTGAAACCATTGTTCAAAACAATCTCCCTGAGTACGAGGTGGTTGTGGACTTGTCCACTGGGCCGCCACTTATTCCAACAGCCCTAAGTCTTGTTGCAATGAACTACTCGCTTACAGCGGTCTTCATCCGTCACCATGGGGGTGCCTCCACGGTGACACGCGTATTGCCAAGAGAGTGATTGCATGAAAAGTAGGAACCGACTGAAATGGGATCCGATTGACCTAGAGAAGAAACTGAGGGTCTTGGTAGGCGCCGTAAACAGCATTGGGAAAGCAGCACCCGAACAGAACACGCGACTGCTCAAGAAGACAGAACGGTGGTCTAAGCAACTGAATACGATAGTTGATTCCATCACGAGTATCAAGAACGACCTAGCTCCAAGCTTGGAAGAGGCACTTGGAATACCAATGAAGAACGAAGAGCTTCTGCAGGTGGCAATGTTTCAACCCAGCACGAAGAATCTCTTCCTGGAACTGGAAACTCACTTCGGAAATGAGAATAGCAGCCCCATAGGAGAGGAGGGATTCACGGATCTGACTGCTCTTGGAGAAATGGGCCAAGTTCTAGCCCTGGTGGGAGATGCAGCAATTTCAATGGCAGTTCTTCATCAGCTCTGGAAACCTAGAACAGCTGATGCAGGAACACTGACACAACATCGAGCAAACATCGTATCCAACCAGCATCTTGCGGAGGTATGCGACAAATGGAACCTGTATGCACACAGGATCCATTTTGACCCAGCTAGACCCAGTCCCATTGAAATGGAACATGATAAGGGGACCTTGCTGGAAGCGGTCTATGGTATCATCTACATTAATCATGGCCTCGAAGGAGTAAGAAACCGCATCAATCACATTATTGGCTAGACTTCAGTCATGTCGTACTCATCGTGCAAATGCTTGCTGTTTGTGTCGGGTGGAAAGAGCTTCTCGAAACGTTTGAGAATGTCATTTGCGTATGCCGGGTCGGAATAGACTCTCACTGAAGGAATTGTTCTTTTTTGTTGCTTCAGGAGTTTCATCAGGGGCTTTCCTTCATCTGTTTCATCAAGTGGTATAATCTCCAAGCCAGTACGTTCTCCACCTACAAGAAGCGGTATACGACCTAGCTTCTCCTCTCCAAGATCAGGACTAACCACATCAATTACCACACGACCAGGCTCTTCAGCAACCTCGGTTTCAGCATCAATCAGCCGTTCAATATCATGTAGCATTCTCATGAATTCGCCCTGAACATCAATTGCAAAGGAGGAAATTGGTCGTGATAGAACGACCTTGAAGAGACGTCTGTATCTAATTCTGGAAATGTATTCCTTCACGAAATCTATCTCGGATTCGCCGAGCCAGTTGTACAAGTCTGCATCAGTCCATCGCGTGAACAGACCAATACATTCGTTCTTTGATAGGTCGGCCTCTCGGATTCTGAAGTAGGTGGCCTTTGAAACAAGTGCCTCGCTTAGCTTGACTGCATGATGCAAATAGAGGTCACTAAACATCCAATTTCGAGATAGAATCAAAGATTCGAGGGAGTGAAGCGCCTTGAGCATGAAGGCACGAACATATTTTCCTTCTTTATCACGAACAATCCTGTTTGTCAACATAACCCGTTCTGCGGGGAAAAGCCCCAGCTGTACACCACTAAAGTGTGCATCTCGAATCAAGTAGTCGGTCTTGTCGATGTCCAGAGGATGGTCCAAGAATTCCGATAGAAGGCCCAACACTGGGTCCTTTGTTCTGCGTCTGAGGACATCGATTATGGTTTTAGGTTCCACAGCGTTCTGGTGGAGAATATCTGCTATGCTGCTCTTGAGAAGAATGTGTTCACCAAGATCTAGATGATCCAGACCAGCCCAAGCCTCAAGCGCATACTCAATACTGTGCGAAGTGGGGGGATGGCCTATGTCGTGAAGGAGTCCAGCCGCGCGGAACACTCTCTGTTGATAGTCGTCCAATAGGTTTGACAAAGGGACAAAGCAAGGCTTGCTAATGTCGTCACAATAATTCACTACTCTGATGCATTTTTGTGCCAGAAAGCTGGTTCCCATACAATGCTCGAAGCGGGTATGAGTAGCTCCAGGGTAGACAATATGTGCAGGACCCAGTTGCTTCACGAATCTCAGTCTGAGCATCTCCCAACTGGAGATGACATCCAGTTCCCATGGTTCGAAGATTATTGCACCATGCACAGGATCCTGAATTGCCTTCTGGCGAGTATGCTTCTCGCCCAATGCTACCAGACGCTCATGGTTGGAAACAAGTCGCTCCACCCGTTCCAAAGCGTCGCTCTTCGGGTCCTTGGCTGCATCTAGCTCTTGTTCGCGAAGACCAGTAATTCGAATGAGTAGAATCCGGTCTGGGTCTACTTCCTGTTGCTTCACGGGAATTCGCTCGGAATTAAAGCCTTCTTTCATTGGCCACCCCACGTAGCCAACCAATTATCTGTTATTTAAGACATCAGTATGCACGGCATTGCAGACATAATCAGGAATCAAGAGGTTTTGAACGACGGACTCTCTCTCGGGCGGAGGTGTATTCCATGGTGTTTTCATGCTCCATCGCCTCACAGTACTCATCTGGGTGGCAATAGTCCCACCTTCGCAGGCTCTTGCAGGATGGAGCGCTCCGCACCTTATAGAAAGGGGCCTCGACCAAGTTTGCCTTCACAAAGTAGTCAGCCACGGTCTTTATGCTCTTCCTTGAATAGGCATACTTGATGCAGGGAGGTGCACGTCTTACAAGAGATGGCGTTATAATTCGGAAGAGGCGAAACCAGAGAAGGCACTTCTTGGCAATATAAAGGAAGTCGCACTTTGGACAGAACTCATTCGCCATAGACAGTGTGCAGAATTCATCTCTGCTTTCCATGGTCAACCCGGGTCGACGAAGAAGATGGAATTTGATATCAACAAACCATTCGGGGGTAAAGGATCCAAACTCTGAGATGAACATCTCAAGTTCCTTTGAAACTGCTTCGTCCGTCCCATTCCAATTGTCAGAACTGAGAAGGACATCTTCGGGGGGGTTGGACATGGCTCTATCATAATCTGATGATGCAAACTAGGTCTTAAGCGCATCACTTACTATACAGAAGGCTATTGCATTAACCGTTATTTCAAATTCATGTTCCTTGGAGCAACTCTTAAATTGACCAAACAATGTCCGACCTTCGCAGTGCGAGTTTTATGTGAGGTCCTTTCGAGATGGCCAAGCTCGATGTAATATTTGAAGAATCGTTCAAGGAGCCAATTACGTCTTTGGAACTTGCAGACGTAGTTGGAGATGGTAAGAACGAGCTGGTCATTTCAACACTAAATGGAGACATCAGGGTCTTTGTCTTTCAACAGGGTAAGAAAACAAAAATCAAAGAAATAGCAAAGACTGGTGGGTTGCCCCCTCTTGCGGCATTCTCTGTGGGAGATATTCTTGGAAATGGATGCCCAGATTTTGTTGTGGGCGGACTAGATAATTATCTACGAGTGCTGGTTTACTTAGGGGGTAAGCTCGAAGTTCGTGGAACAACACCAGTAGGCACACTTCCTACGGCCCTTATGGTTGCCAATGTTGTTGATGACTCTAGCGCGGAGGTTATTGTGGCTACAAACGATAAGGCGCTTAGGTGCTACGGTTGGTATGATGTGGTCCTTGACAAGCTGGCGCATAAGGTTGTAGAACGACCTGTCTTTTCAATGCAACCTCTAAGGACCAAGAACCTGCCATATAGCAGATTCGTATTCGGTGATGATACAGGATACCTCTACCTCTATCAGTACGCGGATGACAGATTACACGAGATCACAAAAATTCGAATAGGTGGAGACGTGAATCTTGTGTCGACAGGTAATATCACCGGGAGCAGATATGACGAAATTGCCGCGATATCCAATGGACGAAATCTCACGCTGCTATCGTTTGAACAACAGTCCTTTGAGAAGATTGGCGCAATAAAAATGCCGAATAATATCGCGTCTATTAGGATGGGACGCCTCTGCGGGGATTCCGAAAATGGACAGATTCTACTTGGGCTTTCGGATTCGAGTATAATCACAATTGGCCTTGATGAAGGCGAAATGGTTGAGCTAGCTTCAGCCAAAACAAAATCAAAGGCAAGGGAATCCATGATTGCCTTTGGAGACATAACGGGTGATTCCCAGAACGAGGTTGTTCAGGCTGTCGGAAATGACCTGCTGGTCCTTTCTTTAAGAAACGAATCGGAACTAGCCTAGTTTTGGCATGAATACTTCATTTGGCTGCAGGACCTTAATCATTTTGACCTTGGTCTTGGCTTTGATCTTGGAAACAGCCTCACTCTCAAGCCAGACTCTTACCTTTTCTCTTGCCGCCTCAATATCATTGGCTTCGGCATTCATGTCAAACCGGATAAAGAGGTTGTACGGCTCACGCTCAGTGACTTCCTTCTTTATCATAGCCCAGAAGGCCTTAGACCCGGCGGGGATATCAATCCGTCCCAATATTTCAGACCAAGCCTTCCCTTCCATTCGCTTTGAAACCATTGCCAAATCTTTCAGCTCGGGCAATTCCTTCAATGCAGCTAGAACTTTTTCACCAACATCTTTGGTGTCGCGCATATCTTCAAACTCTGCAATCAAGTAGTGGTCTGCTCTAAATTTGGGCATTGATGTTTGGCTCCGTCTAGTATTGACGACGCGGCCTCCTTGTCTTCACTCTTAAGTATAATGGTTTGATTCCATCTGCGAAGTTAGTTCCTTCATGTAGTGATGAAAGCGGTATGCTGCGGTCAGCATACCCATAAGCGTCACAACGAGCAGACCCCAGAGAAGCAATGACAGCAATGAGAATGCGACCAAAGTGAGCAGGCGCTCTGACCTTGCACCTAAACCTACATCCAGGTCAGATACTCCTAGGCTCTCTGCCCTTGAACGAGTATAGCTTGTTAACAGCCATCCTGAAATGCATAGAAGCGCCCATATTGGCACAGGAAGTGAAAGGAACTCCTGACCTCCATAGGCTAAGGAAATTCCGGTAATCAACATAACTTCTGAAGTTTTGTCGATAACCGAGTCAGTTAGCGCGCCAGCCTTTGAAGAGATTCCTGCGCTCTTGGCAATGGCCCCATCAACTCCATCAAAGAACCCGACAAGGAAGACGAAGATACCAAAAATGGGTTCAGAACGCAAAACAAGTAGAAATAGACTGGCTAGCAATGCGAGAAACAGGGTGAGGAACGATACCGAGTTAGGTCGGATGTTTCTCTCTTGTAATGGTTTTGCCACACGGTACACAAGGCCTCTAAAAATCCCGCGAACTCTGTATTTGCTCGGCATTTCAATCTTCTCCGAATATTCTTCCGTTCGAATGGGCCACCATTTTAGTAATCCGTGATCCTTGCTCTAGCTTTGGATGGAGATAGAGAATTGAGTTATCTATGTAACAATCAGAGGGTACGATGGTGCCCTTGCCAATGCTGACATTGGGCCCGATTGTGGAACCAGAGCCAATTTTGGATTCCTCAATGAATGTCGGCCCAATCAAATGAACATTACCCCCAATAGTAATACCGGATGCAAGAGTCAAGGAATCTCCAAACTCAATGACATCACCGCTTTTCACCAATATTGCATCACTTCTTGGTTCGGTTTCGTCAATAACTTTTGCAATCACCGAAATGACATCATTGGCGTTATCAATATCTTTCCAGAATCCATGAACAGGAACAGGGTATACATCACTTCGGGTAGATGCGATTTCATTCAACGCGGCCCTCACAGAACTCATGCCTCCTTCAAGTAGCTTCCTGAATTCCACCTTCGTTTCAGTCTTGCCCGATAGCAACATAGCGCTCCTACCCATGACTTGCAGTGAGTCATTTGGCAATTGACCTTGGTCGCCTATGTGAAAAAGCGATTTATCCTCACGAACATAGACGTTTGAGCCAGTACCTACCTCTGTATCGACGGCGAGGCAGAGAGATGCCTCCTTCATCTGTCTAGACATGGAGAGGAAAGATGATACAAGACTCGAGTCAACCAGGTAGTCGGCGGGGCATGCTAAGAAGGTATCTTCTTCAACCATTTCAAGTAGTGTCACCAGGGTCTGTAAGGGACCCGTTTGGTAATTGGGCACCCTTGCATAGGAGAGTGAATTGTCAGATTCCATCTCTCCAATTAGGTCAATTATCTCATCGGCCAGCCAACCACAACCCACGGTGATTCTTGTCAGCCCAGCAGATTTCAGCGAGGAGATAAGGCGTTCAAAGATAGTCATTCCAGCAATGCGTATCATGGACTTAGGACTGCTCCGTGTTATTTCGGACATCCGTGAGCCCAACCCTGCAGCTAGAATGACAGCATGCATATCAAAGCCTTCATTGAGTGCTAATTCTTCTGTTTGTAAGGTTCATATGTATGTTTGTAAGAATAGCTAGCTTGGGTATATTCATTGAAGCCTAGAACTCTGATAATGCAGGATCCAAACAATTGCGGGGATATCATCAAGGAGGCTGCTTCCATTATCTTGGAAGGGGGTCTTGTCGTATATCCAACTGATACCAGCTATGGATTGGCTTGCGACCCTAGGCTGGAAGAGGCTATGGAAAGACTTGTGAATGCGAAAAGAAGGGAGAAGAACCTCGGAATTCCGCTGCTATTCTCGGATTTGGCTCAATGTGAAATGTATCATCATTTTGGAAGTTTGGAAAAGATACTTGCTAAGATATTTTGGCCAGGAGCTCTGACGCTCGTAGTGACGGCCAGCGAGGCGGTACCGAAACATGTGACGGTCGGAAGAGACTCGATTGCGGTTCGGGTTCCCGACCATGTAATCCCGCGTGGTTTGGCCAATGAGATAGGAGCGCCAATAGCTGGAACAAGTGCG
The DNA here is from genome assembly GCA_011365025.1 of Candidatus Thorarchaeota archaeon. Next base: position 167,347 of record RDOF01000002.1, on the reverse strand, counting down.
AATATTAGCGGTGGAGATTCGCCCTTTAATGTGAATACTGCAATAGAGCAGCTTGGCGAGGTTGTGGACCTCTACATAGATGGAGGACCATCCAAGTCGAAGCTGAATTCCACAATCGTGGGTATTGAGGAAACAGGAATCAGTGGAGAACCACTAAATATCAAGGTCTATCGGGAGGGAGAGATAAGCATTGAACAACTCACAGATAGACTCAAAGTGGATTCTGATGCCCTGAAGTTTTGGACGACACGCGTTGTGTACGCGGATAAGTGAGGCGACCAGTCTGCACGAGTACAATCTGTTGGTAGGATGTCCTCGAAACAGAGAACGCGCAGCGAGATCGGAAGTCAAGTACTTCATTGGCGACCTCTTAGGAGACCCGGATCTTAGGATATCAACTACTCACGTATCAGGGCTGCTTGCTTGTTGGACAGGACTTGATCCATTCGAGGTGGTGAAGCAGCTTTCAGAACTTGCCAACGAAAATCCATACCAGTTTAGATATGCGATAAAATTCACGCCGCTCGAGCGCTGCGTTGAATCAGGAATTTCCACAATCGTCGCTGCCGTACAGGACCTTGTAAGCAAGATAGGCGAGAGCGAAACCTTCAGAGTGACTGTACGAAGAAGGCATACCGAGCTTGAGAATATAGAGATTGTAGAGGCTGCGGCTTCCGTAGTTCCAAGGAGAGTGAATCTGGACCATCCGGATAAGACAGTCTGGATAGAAGTGGTGGGAGAATGGACAGGCGTATCTATTCTAAATCAAGATATCGATATTCTCTCAATAATGACTATGCGCGATGATGAGTACTAGTCCAGTAGAACATAGCGAATCATGTTTCGAAGGCGACCATAGAAACCCTACTTGAGATGCATCGCTTCAATGCGTTGTATTTCGCCTCAAGCTTATCTGTCGCGGAGATTGCAAGAATCTCACTTAGGTCTATACCAAAATGCTCACAAATTCGCAGGATTCGCTCATCACTCGCAGGGAAGTGATTTGGGATTTCGTAACCAATGAGAGGGATGATTTTGCTTGCGGCTTCACGAATTTGATTTGCATCTTCTGCAATTACCACAAGTGCGACTGAAGCAAGACCATCTTTTACGCCCAAGGCTTCCAGCGCAACACCAATCTGATGTTGACAAGATGCATACAGGATGATCTCCACATCTAGAGACCTGGCCGTGGAGTACTTGCCTGCCAAGGCATTGAGAGCATTCTGTGCGGCCGATATGAGATGGTCAGTTCCCGCGATAAGACTGGCATCTAGAAACTGAAGCGCTAGCAAGTCCTTAGAGCACTTCTTCGCAATGTCAAGGAACTCATTCTGCTCCAGCTGATTCGAATTAGATATTTCCAGAAAGGCACCTTTGACCAGTGTGGGTCCATTCCAAAGATCGACAACCTGAATCCGAATCACCCTCCAGTACTGACAATCATAGACGCTTCAGGAAGTAGTCCGCCACTGTTGGTTCGAACCCGACTTCAAAGACTAGTTTGTTACGGATGGCTTTCATGTCCAAGGAGGGATCCTCCTTTTTGAACATCTTCACAAGAGATATTATTGACTCACGATGCTCCCAGGGATACACGGTCCAACAAGTGGTTTTGACCATAAAGTAGTCAGGAACAATGCAAGAAGTCGGCTTGAGGTGAAGAACAGCCGATTTGACCGTTTTAGCCCCCAGTGCCTTTGCGTGCTCGATTGCATGAAATAGACTGTCCCCAGTGTCTGCAACTTCATCTACGATGAGGAGATTCTTGCCCTTCATTGACCCAGATATGGGCTGTGTGATGTTTGGCTTCTTGCCTCTCACTGCAACATCGGAGTAATACTCGATGCGTATGTTTTGCAGAGTTCTTGCATAGAGCACATCAGAAAGGATTCTGGCAGGAATCCAACCACCTCTTGCGATTCCAACAAGAATATCAGGCTCGAAGCCGCTCTCAACAATTCGTTCAGAAAGTTGCAGTGTGAGGGTGTATACCTCTTGCCACGATAGAATAAGATACTCCATTCTTCTCCTATACCCCTTTAGGGCTTTGAACATCTTCGAAGACGCCCCCATATTAACACTATGGCGGCAAATGCAAAATCGCAACCTAAATGTGCACGCTCGTAATGAAAATCGGGGGTGCCCATAATGAAACCGGACCTAATTCTCACAGGAATTGGCCAATTGGCAACTCTCGAAGGCAACAGTGAGGAACCACGAATCGGAGAAAGGATGAAGGACCTCTCGATTATAGAGGATGCAGCAGTGGCAATAAAGGATGGAAGGATCATTGCGGTTGGGACTAGCAAGGAGATTGACTCTCAAATTGAGGAGGACCCTCTTCTTCCTCCGCTGGAATTTCCAGGTATGCTAGCCCTGCCAGGGTTCGTGGATAGCCATACGCATCTTGCCTTTGGTGGGTCCCGAGAACATGACTTTGCAATGAAGCTCGAAGGTAAAACCTACCTTGAGATACTAGAAGCAGGTGGAGGCATTCTCAACACGCTTAAGGCAACACGGCGAGCATCCCAGAGTGAGCTATCCACCAATGCGTTCTCCTACGCGACGAGCATGTTGTCATACGGGACGACAACAATTGAAGCAAAGAGTGGCTATGGTCTCGACACAGAAAATGAATTGAAAATGCTGCGAGCAACACGGGCACTCGCGAGTAGACTGCCCACAGAGATTGTATCAACATTCTTGGGGGCCCACGCAATACCGCCAGAATTTGAGGGAAAGACCGAAGCCTATGTGGAACTAGTAATCAACGAGATGATACCTCGAGTATCGAAGGAAGGTCTTGCAGAGTTCTGTGACGTCTTCTGTGAGAAGGGTGTTTTTGATGTCGAGCAGTCCAAACGTATCCTAATGGCTGCAAAGCAAGCAGACATGAAGATTAAGATACATGCTGACGAAATAGTCCAGCTGGGTGGTGCAGGGCTTGCTGCTGAGGTTGGAGCAATTTCTGCAGACCACCTTCTTATGGCGTCAGAAAGTGATTTGGAGGAAATGAGAAAAGCGGGCACCATTGCAACTCTGTTGCCGGCTACGGCATTCAGCCTGAATGCGGCATATGCCGATGCCAGGAAGATGATTGAAATGGGACTTCCTGTGGCGCTTGCGACGGATTTCAATCCAAATTGTGCCAACGAATCCATGTTCTTCACAATTGCCTTAGCATGTTACAAGATGAAAATGCAACCAAGAGAGGCAATTGCTGCCGCAACGATAAATGCTGCTCACGCATTGGACCGAGGGGGGTCAATAGGCAGTATTGAACCAGGAAAGCGAGCGGATTTGATCATCTTGGATTGTCCGAACCCGGAGTACCTCACTTGGCGATTTGGGGTGAATCTTGTGCACACTGTCATCGCTGGAGGACAGGTGGTTCATACAAGATTTGGGCCTTGACAAAAGACAACGACAAAAAACTACTGGCACTCGCCTGGATAGGAGCCGTTCTTTTGATATTTCCGAAAGTGCTCCAGCCATTTGGGATCCTTAGGCGCGGCCTTAACCCAATCCACAAATTCGGTCAATTTCTCAACGGTTTCGGGATGCGCCGTGTGTTCAAACTCGCATGCATCTGCTTCTGCAACTTCTTCGTCAATCCCGATTAGGCAAAAGAACCATTTCAGTGTTTGATGTGTCTTTTCAAGCCGCTCCGCGATTGCCATTCCTTCAGGTGTGAGACTGACGCTTCGATACTTCTTGTAGTTGACGAGACCCAACTTCTTCAGCTTTTGAAGAACGTACGTCACACTCGGAGCCTTGACACCGCGAACATCTGCGATGTCGGTGACACTAGCCGAACCACGTTCCTCCTGCAGTCCGTAAATTGTTTCCAGATACTGCTCCATTGCCTTAGTTAATTCAGTCATGACCGAGTCTACAGTAAGGCGACTTGCTGATTAATACTTCTATACTTAGCCAGATTTGGAGGCTAGTACGGCCGCTGAGTGAAGAGCCGCACTTTTGTGACCGATTCATGAACTGACTTATCGGATTTTACCCGAATGACTTCTGGCTTCTTGAGAGCGGCCTCCATCGTTCGAGAGAGCTCATCCTTTGACACCTTAAGTTTCACCGATTCATCAATGGTACCTATCACATCCCCCGGAACAATAATATCAACATCACTCTTGAAACCAACTGCTTCAAGAGCTTCTTCAATAACGCCTCCACCCACAATGATTGAGACTGAGCCATCCAAATTGAAATTCGCACCGATGGCACGGCCAACCCATTCATCATTTTCATCCAGAATGTCCATTTTCTTGAGTTTTGAAAGGCGTATGTTATCCTCTGGGATTATTCCTTCATCCAGGGTTGTCTTGAGATTCTTCGCGGGGGTTGAAAGCACTATTCTGTCACCCATCTTTGCAATGAGCGAGGCATCAAAGATCGGGTCGCGGTCAGGCTTTGCACCAATTGTTTCTAGGAACTCCTCCCATTTGGGTCCTGCTAGAATGAATTGGGAAAATACTAAGGCATCCTCAAACTTGAATGTCATGTCGCCAATATGACCGAGCTTCTTTCCCTCGGAGTCATACACTTCGCACTTCATGATTTGCCTGCAGTTCACAGACCTCTCAAGCTCCATAGAGTTCACCTTCTTGCAAAGCCAATAGAATCCTGTCCCTTAAACTCTTCTGTGAGAAGGAGATTCTGGGGATTAGAGAGATTCACTCGATTAGATCAATGGGGACGTAATTGCTATTCTTCAAGAATCGACCCTGTGACTTCCTCCATATTCATGATGATTTGAGCACTTCTGATCATTTCTCGAATTTGAGAAATATCACTATGAAGTGGCCGATCATCTTGAAGCATTGGCACAGCTGCTCTGATGCTCTCAAAGGCGGCAGTCAGAGGTTCGGAGGGTTTCAGAGGCGAGAGAAGATCAATCCCTTGGGCAGCGCACAGATATTCGATAGCGACAACATTCTCCGCATTCTGAAGGATTTGCATGGCCTTTCGGGCAGCAATAGTACCCATACTAACGTGGTCTTCTTGATCAGCGCTTGTTGGAATAGAGTCAACGCTTGCTGGATGAGCAAGGACCTTGTTCTCAGATACTAGGGATGCAGCAGTGTATTGCGCTATCATCAACCCAGATTCAAGTCCGCCTTCGGTGGTTAGAAAGGGAGGAAGACCACTCAGATGAGGGTTCACTAGTCGGTTAATGCGTCGCTCTGAAATGTTCGCAATCTCAGAGATAGCGATACCCAGTAGATCCATTACAATAGCTACTGGCTGACCGTGGAAATTCCCTCCAGAGAGGATTTCCTTCTCCTCAGCGAAGACAAGAGGGTTGTCTGTTGCGGAATTAATCTCTGTTTCAAGAACCGATCTAGCATAACGAATAGAATCAAGAGATGCGCCAAGTACTTGAGGAATACAGCGAAGAGAGTAGGCATCCTGCACTTTCCCGCAGTTCTCATGAGACTTGTTAATCTCGCTATCACGTAGGATTTCGAGCATGGTTCTGGCGATATCGAGTTGTCCCTCATGCCTACGCAGCATGTGAATCCTCTCATCAAACGCGCGTCTGGTGCCCCTCAATGCCTCCAAGCTCATAGCTGCGGCAACCGTTGCGTTTCGGATGAGAGCCAACGCATCATGAACAACAAGACACCCAACGGCACTCATGGGCTGAGTCCCATTTATCAAAGCCACTCCTTCCTTGGCTTCAAGAGAGATTGGAGTGATTTCTGCTCGTTTCATGGCTTCTGATCCAGTGTATGCAGTTCCTTTGTAGGTCGCGCTTCCCTCCCCGATTAGAACGAGAGCCATATGAGCCAGAGGAGCAAGGTCTCCACTCGAGCCAACTGAACCTTGCTGAGGTACAACAGGGATGACATCCTTATTCAGCATTTCAAGAAGGGTTTCAATGACCTGCAATCTTACTCCAGAATACCCTTTTGCCAAGGCGTTAGCCCTTAGTAGCATCATTCCACGAACAACATCCTCGCCAAAGGGAGGGCCAACTCCTGCACTGTGACTTCTAATCAGATTGATCTGCAATTTAGCCAAATCACTTGGCCCGATTGAAACATTGGAGAGGTCTCCGAATCCAGTATTTACTCCATAGACTACCTCGCCCTTTGCCAATGTAGACTCAACCACATCACGACTGGCGAGAATTCCATCCAATGCAATCTCTGCAAGATCTACCTGCTCCTTGAGGCGTGAAACTCGTATTACATCGTCAATTGTAAGATGTTCACCATCGATGACAACTGTCATTATCGCCGCCCTCGAAGATTATCGGTTAGGTCTCTTTGGAGCTGCTCCATGCTTTAGCACTTATGGTTGCAAAGGCTCAGCCACTTACAGCGTGACTGAATCACCTTCAGGAAGCATATTGGCAGCAATTGGCAGAATGCCAAGTTCTGTCATTACGGTGTCATACTTTTCGAGGAACATCCTTTCGTCGAAGGAGGGCGCTATTCCTTCCATCGCAGAATCAAGGAGACTTGAAAAAAGCTGAAAATGCGTTTCATCGAATCTGTCAGAAATCACTTTAGACCTTCATAGCGCACGGAACAGCGAGAGGTCTTCAGCCATGTCATCATTCTTTCTCACATTTAATTTCCGAGAGAGTACAGAAGAGTAGGCATACCGAAGCATAGCCGAAACAAATGCATCATAGAATGCTGCAAGGGCATCGATGTAATTGCCTTTCGACAGGCGAATTCTTCCGCCTCTGACATGAAGTTGTGCCCTGAGTAGCAGTTCATCTTCCTTGGATAATGTAGAAGCAATCAATCCGGCATGAGGCAAGGCTTTTCACCAATATCTATTGGACATAGGTATGTTAACTATTGTTATTAATATTGTCAGTTGGGTCCTTGCACATTGCTAGAATCAGAGTGATGCTCAGGGCAGGTGCTTGTCCATGAAGAAATTAGTGAATTCGTAGCCACGCTCTTGGAGGGATTGAATCAACTCGACGCGCTTCGCATTAAGGAAGATAGCCAAGTCTGGCACCTGTTCATCTATAGCCCATTTCTCCATCTGTGAGAGAAGTGGATGAACTCCCAGCGCCCAGTCAAGGTCTGGCTTAACTTCAAGGTCAAGGATCCAAGCGGCCCCTTCATGTACCCTCCCAAACACAAGCCCGAGAAGAGTTTCTGCATTGTCTCTGATGATATATGTGGTGTTATCTGAACTCAAGACCTCAGGTCGCGGTTTGAATTTTGGATAGAGAGATTCGAGTTCTGATTGGTTGGCATTGCTGCTCAACCCAACAATCTGGCAAAATCGGCTGATTCGCCAGCTGAAGTAGGAATCAATTGACTCCTCAGAAGGAGGCAACAATGGGACGTAGTTCTTATGCGACTCCATGATAGATTTGGGAGTGCGTTTTCGTAAAGTGTAAGCAAAATCCTTGTAGCCAAGAGACAGGTACAACTTGCGAGCTACATCTAGAGTATAGTCAGTATGGAGACCAATCCTGCTGAAACTCTTCTCTCTTGCCCATTCTTCTGCCTTGATCATAAGCCTTCTTCCAAGCCCGTACCCCCTGAACTCGGGCAGAACTTCCACATCGGAAACCCATGCGGGGATTTCATCCGTTTTGTCCCAGGTGTCATTATACTCACGAACACCGACCCAGACAGCTCCGGCGAACTGGCCATCATTATTCTGCGCGATGTAGAGCATCACGTCGGGACCAAAGAAGTCGACTTCGGAGAGATTCTCACAGTGAGTCTTGAAGAGATCGTCGTCACCATCCTTACTATCGCGGTAGAATTTCTCCTTAAAGAGAGGAAAACATGCACGATAGTAGTTCAGCAGATCTGCCTGTGATTCGACTGGGCGAATTAGAAAGTCCATTGGCGCGCTCACTCCATGATTGTCGATGATATGCTAGATAATAATAAGGTACTCCTTTGATGCAGAGTAGCCAAGTTCTATCGCTTGAGTCGTTTCCTGACAAGGCCTAGTACGAGGTCATCTTCAGAAATATAGGGCAGCGTTATCTGGCCTCGATTACCCATCTTCTTGTTCCATTCGACCACGGTTTCCATAGCATGATTATTTCGAGCCCAAGCGCGTCTGGCGACACCACCCATTACATCCCAATCTAGCGCAGACCGGATGATTTCATCAACGCGTTTGCTCCCATCAAGAACAAGTCCAAACCCACCATTGATTGCCTTGCCTGTGCCAACTCCGCCGCCATTAGACAAAACGCAGAGAGTCATTCCCCGAGCTGCATTTCCTGCCCAGCATTGGTGAGCCATGTCACTTGTAATGTTGCTTCCATCCAAGATGTTTGCGGTTTCTCTGAAGGGCGAATCGGTCCCACCTGTATCGTGATGATCTCGACCAAGCATTATTGGTCCGGTCTTTCCCTGGCGTACGCCTTTGTTGAATTCAAGTGCAATCTTGACCCTGCCAGCTGCATCTGCATAGAGGATTCTCGCCTGTGACCCGACTACTAGGGCGTTCTTTTCAGCATCACGAATCCAGACATAGTTGTCCCGGTCCTGACCTCGCCTACTGGGATCTATGTAAGACATGGCGATGCTATCAGTCGCAATGAGGTCTTTATGCGCCCCACTCAAACAGACCCACCTGAAGGGGCCGTAACCATAATCGAAGCAAACAGGACCCATAATATGTTCCACATACGACGGAAAGATGAATCCATCATCCGTATTCTCACCGTTCTTTGCAATGTTTATTGCTCCAGCATCAAAGACGGCTTTCATGAAGCTATTTCCATAATCCCAGAAATGTGTACCTTGGGCAACCACCTTCTGTATCAGGTCAAACTGCAGACGGAGAGATTTGTCAACCTTATTCTTGAACTCAGCGCGGTCATTCTTCAGCATCTCACGCCCTTGCTCGAAGCTCAATCCCTGAGGTGTGTATCCCCCATTGTATACATCGTGACATGAGGTCTGGTCTGATGCAAGCTCGACGGGAATCTCGTGCTTTGCTACGTGTTCCCAAACATCAACGATATTGCCATAGTAGCCAATAGAAACAGGCCTGCCGCTCTCGCGAAACTCCTTTGCCCACTCGAATATCTCTCCAAGATCATCGGAATAGCGACTAAGCCAGCCTTGTTCACTCCGTGTTTCGATTCTGCTCTTGTCCACTTCCGCGATAATTCCAATGCCTCCTGCTATTTCTACGGCCTTTGCCTGTGCTCCGCTCATCCCTCCGAGACCTGAGCTGAGGAATAGCCTTCCACTAAGGTCCTTGTTATCTGGAATACCAAGATAGAGCCGTCCTGCGTTCAGGAGGGTTAAGTATGTTCCATGAACAATGCCCTGTGGTCCGATGTACATCCAACCCCCCGCTGTCATCTGGCCATAATTCACTGCAGACAGCTGCGCTGCACGATGGAAGTGCTCAGGTGTGTCAAACATGCCCACCATCAGCCCATTGGTTGAAATCACTCGAGGGGCAGTTCGTTTTGATGGGAAGAGTCCAACTGGATGACCCGAACTAACCACTAATGTTTGTTCATCTGTCATTATTTGCAGGTACTTCTTAATGAGATGATATTGCATCCAGTTTTGACAGACTTGGCCGCTTTCGCCATAGGTAACAAGCTCGTAAGGATAGAGGGCGACGTCAAAGTCCAAATTGTTGTCAATCATTAATTGAATAGCGCGCGCTTCCAAGATTCCCTCGTACTCATCAATCGGTTTTGCCTTAATTGCGCCTTGGGGCCGGTATCTATAACCGTAGATACGCCCGCGGCTGACAAGCTCTTCAAGAAACTCCGGTGCTAGTGATTCATGTAAAGACCCCGGAATATATCGCAATGCGTTCTTGAGGGCTAGCACAGTGTCATCTTCGCTTAGAGAGAAGCCTCTGTTTGGAGCTCTTCGGTACTTCGGATCGAAGGCAGGACGTGGAGGCAAATCTTCGGACAATTTAATAGTCATAGCCTTGGAGATATCAATTGGCATAACATCACGACCGTTGATGTTACTGAATGTAACGGTGTCCCTCATAAAGAAGTCGCCATTGAGGAGTATTGGACACATGAGTCCGGGATGGACACTGGTGTGAAACGGAAAGAAGGAAATGGTGCCTCCGTGATGCCGCTATTGGGGAAAGAACGCCTGGCATGCACGGAGGCGGAAGATAACCAGATGACCAGCAATCATGTAGTGTATGGTTTGTGGTCACTTGGTCTGACTGCAGTTTCCTCGATTCTCCAGGCCAAATTATGGTCGGGTATGGGGAGTCTGTGGAGTGTGGTTTTTTCCGAGTTGCTTTCAGTTGTCATATCATAGACACGACCGAGGACAGCAATCTCAATGGGGAGTATGACCACGATCAGGCCAGGAAGAATCGTAACAGGAAAGAGCAAGAGCAATGCTGCGGCCAGACCAAGAGTGACCCGTGAGTACTTCAGGAAGGTGCTCCCTTCTCGAATAATGGATGGCAACAGAGCCTGTGCCTGTTTTGTACCAGGAACGGGTAGAGGCTCCGCAATGGGATACACGTTTTGGGAGTCATATCCGTGCTGAATCTGAATCGCTGAGGCTTGTTCTTTCTTGGCCATCCTAATCACAGGACTACCTAAACTAAAATTAATATCATCTAGTGGAAAACAGCAAGTAGAGAACTGGGTGCTAAAAGAGGTGCAATTTGCAATTTTCTGAACCACGAGCTGCGGAAATGGTACGAAAAGGATTCTTGAGCGTGAAAAAGGGTTCACGATGCATCGTTCCTGATAATGCGCTATTTCTTCAGGAGCATTCCGGTGGACATAATTTCTGAAAGACCGAAGCTGCAACGCTCTCTGAAAAGGTCTTGGAGGCAGTCCACAAGCAATCCTGTCGAATCACATCGAGTGCGAAGCCAATAGACTCCAACTCCTTAAGGTAATAGAGATGACGAATAGCTCCGTTTAATATACTTTCAGGAGAGAGGCCGTCATTTTGTCCCACAGGCTCCCTTGGGAGGGATGATTCAACCTCGATTGTAATATCTGATGATACATTAGTACGAATCACCAGAATGCGAACCCAGTTATTCTCGAAGAGGATAGATACCGCCTCTCCAGCTTCATTGAATCCCGTAGGAGATACTTCAGCGGATATCAGCTTAGTGTATTTCGTTTTCAATTCTGTTGCTTGCGTCATGTCAATCACTTTGCACCGTCGATTTAGCCAGCAGGATGCTCAAGTGGTTCTTCATATATGCCACCACTAATGGTCAATTGCCTAGGCTTGCTTTGTGCCATATTTCATGAAGACTACACGGAGATTATCATGATCAACAACATACAAGGGGCGACGCATATCATTGAGGTTGGGTATCCTTCGGCAGACGTTCCAAGATAGGAGCTTCTTGAGAGCAAAAGTCACCGTTCTGAGAGGAATCTCGGCCGTTCGACTGATATCTCTTGGAGCCATTGGACCATTGGACTTTAATGCGTCAATTACTAGAAGTGTGCTTTTCGGTAATTCAGTAATCATCTTCATTCACGCCATTTTAGTTTTGGAAAGATCGTGTGAGAAGCACACCTTGCAGCTTGGCCACAGCGACTTCGGAACAGGAGAGAACTGCGGATAGAGAAAGGAGAGGAGAGCCTTTTGGTAGGAACTGATTCAATCTTGAATAGACCAGTAGCGGTCTTTTTGACTGCTCCGATTTGTCTGTGATGATGCACCAGCTTCTCACACCTAGACTAGTATCGGCATAAGAGGGATATCTATTCATGGAACACGGTCGGTTCTGATTCCTGCGCTAAGATGCCGTAGAACGTAGAATTCTGAACATATTGATTCGGTTTTGATGCAAGGACCAGATGTCACTAGGCAATGATGTCTTTAGTAATGCATTCGTCTTCAATTATGCCCCAACCGCAGAATTGAAGCCTCTTCCATCTCTCATAGACCGCATCCAATTGGTCTAGTGCTTTTGAGAAGAAGAGCGAAAGTACTAGACCATGAGAAACAACAAGGAGTAGGGCATTCGAATTCTGCATGTTGATGCGCTTGAGGCCCTGTAGAAATCGGCTGTGGGCGTTTTCAGCGGTTTCCCATTCATGGACTTTGAGGGAAGGATTAGTTAGCGCAGTCTCGACAGCGTCATAGTAGTTTTCTGAGGAGAGGTAAGGGGTCTGGTCACGATTCAGCTCATTGAGAAGGGGACTTCTTCTTATCTGCGCCTGTGGAAGGTGCAGGAAGAATTCAGCAGTCTGAACTGCCTTTTTCTCCTCTGAGGAGTAGATGCGGTCGAAGACTAGCCCAATAGTGTCTCTGACAGTCTTCGCCTGTTGATGACCTTGCTCAGACAATACCCACCCGCTCGTTGGTCGCTCAGGGTTAATTCTTGTATGCGCATGCCTCAGCAGATAAAGCACATTGCCCCTATTCAACATCCATTCTAGTGCCATTGGCTTATAGAAGACGGCAACCGCTTTGTCTTTTTGGGTTAATTGGGAAACCTATGCCTTTATCAAAAGGGAACATTCATTCATGGTTGCTGCCCGGAGTGATGAAGAGTGGTCAAGGACGAGGCTAAAATACTGGAGAAAATCAAGCAGGCCGAAGAAACAATAGAAGCAGCCATGTGGGCACATCGTGACAATGAGGATTACAAGGCTGAGGTCAGGGCATATCAAGAAGTTGGAACCAGATTGGAGAGCTTTGAGGGACTCCCACTAGAAATTCAGCGGGAACGGGATCGTGTTCTCTCTTATTGCATTATGAGGCTTGATGAAGCCCTAAGCAATTCTGGCGACAACTCTGATACAATCAAGAGAGTTATGCATGCTCTTGATCTTGCAGAGAAGTCAGAAAATGCGGTCCAGATTGCTCGTTGCCACCTCGCCCTCGGTGTTAGGCTATTGAATCAAGGGAAGATACCAGAAGCTGAAGAGAATTGGAGGCAAGTATTCAGACTTTCTGAGGGGCGGGAAGATGAGGATGATATGCAGCAGGTATTAGGTTGGACCCTTCTTGCACGGGCTCATGTTGTTAATGCTAAATCGCTTTATAGTCAGGCGTATGGACTCCTGCTCAGAGCGAGAGGAATACTGCATGCCATTAACAACTTCGCTGGTCTTGCAGCTGTCCATAAATTACTTGCTCAAGTCTGCTACTCTCTAGGGTATAGTGAAGAGGCCGAGATGTCGCACAAGTTGGCCGCAGAATACGACGGAAGAGCATCAAAAGAACGTAGGTAGTTCTCAGGGGGTAAAGGATTGGCGGGACTCGTCTTTCTTAGGACTGGAAATTTGGAGGGGATTGTGGAGTTTTATACGAGCAGGCTGGGAATGAGAATCTGGTTGGAACAAGAGAGTTGTACACTGCTTGCACACGGTAATTTCATCTTGGGTTTCTGTGAGAGCGAAAAACCAGAAACAGAGGGTGTGATCACACTCTTTTATGAAAAGCGAGACAACGTGGACGAGATGTATGCACGGCTCCAAGACATCTCCGTATCATCACCTGTAACAAATGACCGGTATGGAATCTATCAATTCTATGCAAAGGATCCGGAGGGGAGGTCTCTGGAATTCCAGACATTCCTGCATGGTTTGCAGCCAATAGTTGTGGATTCGTTTCTAAGAGGGGGAGATGCCTGAAAGTATGAACTCGTAGGATATGTTATCCTAGTGCTGTTTGCTAAAGCGCAACGTAATCGCTGTCTTCGCTGCTCCATCCGAGTTTCTTTGCCTTCTTGAAAGCTTCACTCGAGTCCTTGTACTTTCCAGCGAGCCATAGAAGAAGCCGTAACTGATTCCACAAATCTGGGTTATCGGGATTGGATTTTATCTCTGCCCGAACGCCTTTTTCGATTTCCTTGTACTTCTTCTTTTCACGCTTGCGCTCGTCCATCGCTTGCTCAAGCGCTTTCTTAATGTGTTCCGATGAACGGATAAGCCGATAGGACAAGAACTCCTTTGGGGCGCCCTTGATTGCCGAATTGATGGCAGCAGTGGGAGTGTCAGCTGCACGATACAGCTCACCTTCGATGAGCATTTTCTCGCACCCGCCACGCATGAACTCGAGCAAGGACTCCATCTGTGCCGTCACAGGATGATCGGGACCCAAATTGTCTCTTGCCTGGGTCCATTCGAAGTAGACCACTTCCCTTCCGACAATGTCAAGCACGCTCGGAGTACAGCCAATCTTCTTCAAATCGGCAATTAGATGCTTAACCGTGTAGTTCTTTCGTTCCGTTGGCCTTGACTCTGTTTGCGCCATACTCCTCACACACCAAGAACAGTCTAGTAACTACATCGGGATTCTGATAAATAATCTGCATACGTATCGGACTGGGTTAAGCGAACTGTAGACTGGCCTCTGCCTGCATTCTTCTTCGCGATTTGGAAGATTAGAAAGGCAATTCCCAAAGCATCCATTCAGGGAGAGGAAGGAAGAAACGAATATAGAGAACAAGAAGTAGTAGTATAATCGAAGCGAATACAACTCCCCAATCACGATTTCTAAATCGAAGCCGTTTCATGTAGGTCCTTTTTTCGCTTGCACCAAATCCGCGTGATTCCATACTCTCAGCAATAGAGAGAGCACGGCGAATTGACACGATGATTAAGGGCACAATTATGGGGATAATGCCCCTTATTCTTGTGAGAAGGCTTCCTTTGTCAAGTTCAACGCCTCGGGCCTTCTGAGCATCCATAATGGCATAGGCCTCCTGACCTAGTGTTGGCACATACCTCATTGCCATGCTCATTGCGAAGGCAAATTCGAATTTCACTCTCATCTGAATTAGCGCCTGCGAAAGCTCATCAGGATGCACCGTGAGGAAGAACAGCGAGAATGACGTCATTAGGCATATCAGCCGAATAGTCAGGGCAATAGAATGTGAGAAGGGATTGGGGACCGTCGAGAACAGGGTGTTGAATACCACAATAAAGAGAAGAAGGAAACTCAGTCCTTTCATGCTTTTGCCCCATCTCTTTAGAGACTTGGCCCCAGCGATTAGTGGAATGAGAAAGAGGAAGAGCATGAGCAAAGGAACAATGTTGATGAACGTCAAGGAAATTATGGCGAAAGCGATGGACATAACCAGTTTTGCACGCGGGTCCAAGTTGTGAACTGGGGAGTCTTGACGTGTGTATTGGAATACCTCAAGAAATGCCAACTCTACAGACCTCCCAAAATGTCCACAATCGTGGCTTCAACTTCCGAAAGCAGGAAACACCGCTCCGAAACATCAGGAAATACGTCGTGAAGGGCTCTTGCGGTTTGTGTGAGCTGCGGGACGGTTAAGGAACATTGGTCAAGAACTGACTGATTACTTAGAACGGATCGTGTTGGCCCATCTGCAACAATCCTTCCATCAGCCATAGCAACTGTGCGAGGGAAGTGCTCAACGACAAATTCGATATCATGCGTCACAACAATTACAGTACAGCCCTTTTCATTCAGTTCTTCTAAGAGACGGGCAAGCAATTCCTTCTGCCTTGCATCCTGTCCAATTGTTGGCTCGTCGAGAGCCAAGACACGGGGTTCAATTGCCAGGACTGATGCAAGAGCAACTCGCTTCCGTTCACCACCGGATAGCGAGAAAGGCGACCTGTCTCCAAACCCGGCGAGACCTAGCTTGGAGAGGGTTTTATAGCACCGTTCCTGGGCATCCTCCTGGGAGAAACCGAGGTTCTTAAGACCAAAGACTATCTCCTTTTCAACGCTATCGAGGAAAAGCTGGTGGTCAGGATTCTGCCAAACCAAACCCACAATTCGTGATAGCTCAGCAACCGATTTGCTTGCGGCATTTGTCCCTTCAACAAATACACGACCAATCATTGGCCGCAAAAGACCATTCATGTGTTTGATTAGAGTAGTCTTACCGGCCCCATTTGTGCCCATTATGGCAAGACGCTCACCTTGCTCAACTTGGAGGGAAACGCCCCTAAGGGCAGTGTATATTCCTTCATAGGAGTAATGTACATCCTCCAGCATTATCAAGGACAACTCGCCTCCTTCACAAGACCAGATAGCTCCTCTCCAGTAAGAGGCACTTTACTTAGCCTAATACCACGGTCTCGTAGTCGTATGTATATCTGAGTGGCCTTTGGAATACCAATCCCTAGGTCAGTGCAAACGCTAGACGAAAGGACTTCGCGTGGCGGGCCATCGGCAACAATCTGTCCCCTGTCCATTAGAATGATTCTAGACGCATCCTTAGAGACCAAGTCTAGTCTGTGTTCAACAAGCACAATTGTCATCCCCCTCTTGTTAAAATCGGCCAAGATGCTCAGTATTCTTTCAGCGCTCTTTGGGTCAAGATTTGACGTTGGTTCGTCAGCAACCAGAACACGTGGTTGGAGGGCGAGGGTTGCCGCCATTGCCACTCGTTGCTGTTCTCCACCAGACATCTCATGTGGATGTTTCTCTCTTAGGCTTTCTAGATCAAGCAGTTCTATGAGATGCTCGACTCGCCTGCGAATCTCAGAGGGGTCTACACCGAGATTCTCGGGGCCAAAAGCCAATTCCTTCTCAACATTCAGGGTGACAAGCTGGTTTGTCGGGTTTTGAAAGACCAAGCCAGCATGCGGAGCCAGCTGCGCAACGGTGCTTTCTCGTGTGTTGAGCCCATTAACATAAACATTTCCTGCAATGTATCCGCGGTGAAAATGAGGGACCAATCCATTGATACTCCTGCATAGAGTCGTCTTCCCACAGCCAGAAGGTCCAGTTACCACAACGTATTCGCCTTCTTCAACGGTTAATGAAACCTTCCGCAAAGCTAACGAGTCTGCCCCAAGGTACTTGAAGCTGAAATCTGCAAATTCGATTAGTGGCAGCCTGACATTCCTCCCTGCTCAGAACCCTTCCTTCTCTCCGGCACTTTTCGCCAGTATTTCCCGAATAAGTTCGACAGAACGATCAAGAGCGGCATCGCGGTTTGTTGTGCCATTGGCTCCCGCGGCATTTGCATGACCGCCGCCGTGACCGCCAATTAGTTCTCCTAAGGGCTCCATTACATCAGTACCAAGGTTAATTCCTGTCGTCGAAGAGAAGCTATTAGTACTCCGAGCGCTTATGCGGACTTCTCCCTTTGAAGTCTTTCCTCCAACTATGGCGACATCTGCACCCAACTCAATAAGGCTTCGGCACGAGCTGGCTTCAAAGGCGTTAATCTTCGAAGTGACGACTACCCAGTCCCCTAGAAGATGAATCTTCGAACGCCCGGCCGCCTTGAGGCGAGCAATTCGTTCTGACCGATTTGGCTTAATTATTAGCGAATTCACGCAGTAGGAGTAGTCTGCGCCTATGTCAATGAGCTCAAGAGCAGTAGAGAAGGCCTCTGAACCCGAGTAGAAGAAGCGTCTTGTATCAAAGAGCATTCCCGTCAGTAGTAGGTTAGCCACGTGTGGAGGAGGCCGAATGCCCAAATCTTTGCAGAGGTCAAAGACAATCTCGCAGGTCGAAGAGATGTCGGAGCGAACAATGCTATGCTCAGCAAGACTCTCAATGTCAGGGTTCATTTCATGATGGTCAATTACTATGGTTCTACTTGGCTTTAGAAGGAGGGATTCTATCGAGTTTCCAAGCTGGTATCGGCTGTTTGTATCAACGATGACAACCAAATCATGAAACTGGTTTGAAGTTGAGGCGATCTTGCTCTCCGGAGCTAGGTTTGCGAGTACTTGATTTGAGAGCTTGCTAACATCATCACTAACCAGAGCAGAAACGCCTTGAGGATTCAGAATGTTATAGATGTGCTGCATTGCCAGCATTGCGCACACTGCGTCCGGGTCAGCATTATGGTGACCTAGAATCAGTAGGTTTTTTGCTTCCATGAGAAGTGACCTAAGACTCACGCCCTTTCAACTCCTTGAGACGTTTCTCAAGCCAAGCCGTGCCATATTCTGCTGCTTCGGAAAGAATGTCATCAAGGTCACTTCCGCTATCGTAGTTTTGAGAGAGGTCTATATCAATATCAAGGTCAAGTTGGTCTTCAAGCTGGAGAGAGCAAATTACAGTCAGCTCACTAATGCTTTTCTTGGGAATCTTGCCAAGTATGAATTCGGTTATTTTTGCCTCGCACTCTTCAGCTAGAATTTCGATTTGCTCCTCTGAAAGCTCAGGCAGCCCGATTTCTTCAGCTAATCGCCGCATCTCTCTCACTAGAGCTTTGGTTCACGCTTAGCAATCTCGATTTTTATTTTCGCTTCGAGATCACTGAGCTTCTTCGTCAATTTCTCAACTTGACTATTCGTCGATTCAAACTTCATTTGCAGTGTCTTCTCTCGATCATCAAGTTCTTCAACTAGCTTAACCTTATCTACCCGAAACATAACCTGACCAACGCTCTTGTACGTGACCACATCATCAGGCTGCTTGCGCAACTCCTCAAGAGTGGCCCGAAGCTCAACTAATTCGTTTTGAATTGTTTGTTTGTAAGTGACAAGTGTTTCCTGCTGTTGTCTCAAGTTATCGAATCTTCTTAGGTCATCCTGCAATGCAGGAGGAATACTCTGAGCCATTATACTTCAACACCATAATAGTAGCGGGTTGCTTCCGACTTCGGCTTCAGGGTTGCGACTTAAGGATTTTGGCCTGTGACCGATTTGACGGCACGAATGCATCCAGAAATCCATGCAACGTAGGAGTTCATAGCAGCTCGGAATGCTGTCAAATCCTCTGCTGATACTTCAATAATGAGGATAGAAGACTTCACGCTCACTTTGACTCTTGCCCGGTCCGACGGGGCAGAGCTGGTTTCAGGATAGATTGCATCCCGAATTACTCGAGCCAATTCTTCGGAAGCAAGGGGTATTTCCATGTTCGCTTGTAAGAAGGCAATATCTGAACCCATGCTTGCTCTACCTCTCGTATTTGGCAATTCTCATGCGAGGTCCTATTTCGTTGCCATCTGAGGTATGAAAATATGTCCAAAGTACCTTTCCATGCGGAAGATCTGAGAACCATAACTCGATATGTCCGACTCCTTCCGCCCCAATGGATCTTGGGGAGGGTCTCTCGGACACCGGCACATCAAGCAGCTCTGAAAACAAGTTAGCTACGGCTCGAGTACGCTCAGATGAACTCCCTTCAACACTAATACCTAGGATGC
The DNA here is from genome assembly GCA_011365025.1 of Candidatus Thorarchaeota archaeon. Next base: position 148,300 of record RDOF01000002.1, on the reverse strand, counting down.
CGTTGATGCGTGGTGCTTTGGTAGGCATGATTTCTCTTCGAAGAACTGCACTCTCCAAGATAAGTGTAGCAGCTATGCTTCCCGTTGGTAACAGGAATTTCACGCTTCTTGGATTGCCTTTGAACATGGACACCACTATTGCGGCTTTTGCTCCTAAATGGCCAATTCTAGCAATGAGCTCATTGAGACTCATACCTCCACGATTGAAGCGTTCACTTCCGGGATGCACAGACCATAGATCACGAACGAAGGTCCGCACTCTATTGGAGGTACTGCGAGAAGTTGTAATTAGTAGATTGGGCATCTCAAATCACTGCCCCAAGCAAGATGAGAGATTTGCTCTATTCGGGAACTTCGCCAGACTCTTCATCATCATCGTTTTCTACTGTTGTGGCAACGATGACTTCTTCTTCGATATTGGGCAGAAACTCGCTTGGATCGACGATTTCATCATCGTCTTCATCTCGCAAAGCGAGAAAGTCGCCTGATACCCTCTGCGCGATAGCACGTCTTGCTGCGCGTCCTGCATCAGTATAGGGGACGTAGGCACCGCCAGCAAAGAGAACACCGCATTTCTTACAAATCCAGAGACCGGCAGCCTTGCGAGCCAAAGCACGAGTGGCACACGAAGGGCATCGATGTGGTTCGTTTCTCCGCTTCTCAATATCAAGTACCCTTCTGCGTAGCTTGGCTCCGTATCTAGAGCCGAATCGTCCAGTGCTTCCGACCTTTTTGGTACGTGCCAACGAATTGGTCTCCTTCAGATTTTGTTATATTGATGGTTTAACCATCAGTTTCATCCAGTCGCCCTTCGCTTTCGCTTATTAGCGTATCTGTCTGTAACTGAGAAGGTTGTGTGCCTCGAGAGGACTCAAGGCACCAAATTAACCTTCTAATTGGATTCCTTAACGGCCTCGTGGATTGCTTCGCGAATGTCCTTCGCGCGATCAAGTGCCATACCCATTGCTTGGTCAATCAATTCAATAGATATTGGACCGGAACCACCTCCCTTCTGAAGGGCGGTGAATTTGTCGTCCTTGTCGACAGCCATGGTTAGGCGACAATCCTGAACCATTTCTTCCTTGAGGATTGGATCGATGACCACATAATCTGCAATCTTGGATACGGTGTGTTCAATAGCCATGTTACTCAAGGGTAGTTCGAGTGTCTTGCCAGTTTCCACAAGCTCGTCATCCTCCACTTTCATTTCGGGGAAGCGTGTTGTCAACAATGCAGCATTCACTGCGATTGAGCTTGCATCAATTAGATTCCCATCATATTCCAAAGGATAGACATCAGCAAAGACCATGTAGACCTTCTTGCCTTCTTCAATGCAAAGCTTCTTCACGTCTACTGTCCCGGACTCACGAACACCTCGGTCAACAACACGAGCCAGTTCAATTGCATCTTCTTTTGGAGGCCCAAGCTCAAACAAGGGAGAAGCAATAGGCGCCAGTTCGGCCGTAACCATAACAACCCCTTCATCAGCCGTATCTGGGTATGGCTCGCCAGTTAGCACCTTAACTCCTGCTACTACGCTTGTTCCGCCTAGTTTCACTATTGCAGACCCCTCTGCCTTTGCGGCTACTGGATTGGGTTCGATTTCAAGCAGACGGTACTCATCGAATTTTCTCCCGTCTACTCTATCTCCCTTCTTCAACAGGTCGGCAATGTAGTTGCGATCAATGTGACTAATTACTTCAGCACTAAAATCTCCCATTCTATTCATCCTCCATTATGTCGGACTCTCCAAGATCGGCTTCTAAGTCGTCTTCAAAGTCCTCATCGTCTTCATCTTCATCATCTTCGGGAGTTCGCTTTGCATAGGCACGTTTCAAGGCATCCTTCTGCAGCTCATGGAGGTATTTGCATGCATTTACACCCATTTGCATTGCCTCAAGAAGTTCTTCTCGCGTGAAAGAACCATCTTGCTGGAGGAGGGTTATCTCGCCAGTCTTAGGCAAGACAGCCAAAGGAATATCGCCATCCCCGTACTTGTCTTCCTCATCGCCCAGGTCCACAACAAGCGTGCCATCAGCTTTACCAACAGCTACTGCAGGCACCAAAGATCTCATTGGAATCCCGGCGTCTGCCAGCGCCAAAGAAGCTGCATTGATTGCAGCACACCTAGTCCCACCATCGGCTTGAATGACTTGGATAAACACATCAACGACAGCTTTAGGAAAGTCTTCCAGAAAGAGCGCTGGCTCCAGTGCATTTGCAATTACCATCGAGATCTCTCTCTCCCGGCGGGAGGGGGCTGGCCGCTTCCTGTCAGAAACGGAGAAAGTCGCCATGCGATATACACATCTCAAAAATGCTCGGTCATTAAGGGTCAGATGCCTTGGGTGCAATTCGCGTGGGCCGTAAACGGCAGCTAGGATGTATGTCTTTCCCTGCCTAATAGATGCAGACCCATCTGCGCTCTTAAGAACCCCAACTTCCATCTGAATCGGACGCAATTCGTCCGGCCTTCTCCCGTCAAATCGTAAGCCTTCAGCATTTATCAAAGCCTCAGGCCGTTTCTCTGAACTCATTACTCATTCACTTCCTCTGAATCATTATCCTTTATTGAATCATCTTCGGGTTCACCAGACTCAGCCTCCCCGTCAGCGCTCATCGCTTCTTCATCAGGTGTCGAAGCAGCTTCATCTTCCTTTGCTGCCACTTCATTACCAGCCTTCTTAGTCGAAGGCGTTTCTTCAACATCTGGTACCTCAGGAGCCGAGTCTGTATCATTTTCACGCTGAGGTTCCGGTTCGTCCGTTATGTCCGGAGTATCTTCCGAACCCATTTCAGCCTCGGTTTCGTCCGGCAAGCCTTCTAGCTTGGCCATCTCTTCTTCTAGCATTGTTTTCACACGATCTGTGAGCTTTGAAGTATGTGCTTCAGCTTCAATCATTTTGAAGGCCTTAATTGCCAAGCGTAGTATCTCCGTGTTTGGAGCACGAATCCAAATTCTGCCGTTTTGCCCCACCATGGTCTGGATGCGGAGCTGGTCTTTGACCATATTGATCATTGACCCCCTTCGTCCAATTATTCTGGGTATCTTAGCCGGACTGATGTGCAAAATCATGCCATCGGTAAGTTTTCGCAGCCCTCTCCCTTTCATACTGAGGAATGGACCTCCACTCCTGTCGAAGGCCATGACCTCAGCGGCAATGACGTCGCCGATGTCCATGTATTCGGATATGTCGTCGGAGTAAGGTCTGCGCAACGCATTGTTGGCGTGCAGGGAGGCTCCATAAGGACCCCCAATATCAACTTTCCAGTTGTTTCCAGCAACAATTGTGATTGTTCCAAGTACTAAGTCACCCTCGCGGGGGATGTAAACTCCTTCTAGAGCCACAACCTTCACTCTATTTCCGCGAAGCTCTGCAAGGCCAACAACCGATGCATAGATCTTGCCTTTTTCACTATAGGTCCCTTCGGAGGGGCGATATCTGCCCTCTGCTAACAACTGACCGGGGACCACTATTTCTCGCTTTTGAAAGTATACTGCCAATGTATTCCCTCGTTTGATTTCGTTAATGAATTGAATTGTATGATTACCATTTTACCGGACAGTCTCAATCCTGACCTGTCCCTTGCATAGTTTGTTGAGGCTGTCATAGAGCTCCTGACGCTTCTGGGCTGGAATTTCGATGAGCCCGGTCCATGACCCATCCTGTGACCAAGACTCGTTCTTGATTACTCCTGACTCTGCAACCATGTTGTAGCCTTTTCCGCTATGGGCAGCAGGGAGTGTGATTTGAAGCTTCACGCTTTCAAAGGATATTGGGATGATTACTCGAAGTGCCTGTACTACTCCGGGTATTTGCTCATCAACCTTGATGAATGGATCTACACGTACTTTTGCTTCTTCCATTGCCTGTCTAATGCGATCAGGAGGGTGTGGATGACCAGTCTGTGGATTCATGGCACGCTTGGAAATGTGCTCGATGATTTGTTCCGTTTTTTCGTCAACCATCTGATTTCTCTGTTCATGGGTCAGTCTGAATTCGCCATGCTTTATAATTTCAGGAGCAATTTCAAAGATGTCGCTGGTTCCAAAGGCGTCCTCAACAAGCTCTTTGGAGGCATGATCGCCGCGTTTTGCATCTTCGTAGATGGTGTAGCTCTTCAGGATTTCCTCAATGGGAACCTGACCTCCGCGTCTATATTCGAAGGCGCGATCAGGGTCAACAAATATCTCAATACGGACGTGGCCTTTCTTGTAGCCTATCACAACGGCATCAAGTTCTAGCCACTTGTCACCTGTTTTTCTGCCTGAACCCATCAATGGTTATTTCCTCCTCAGTGTTTAGGCTCCAAGGAAGGCTTCTTTCTCTTCACGAGCAAGCCTGTGAAACACTTTTGTCTTCACTGGGATTTTCGCAATCTCAACATTGTCTGCAGTCAGCTCGGAGTCTGTCGCTTGTCTTAGTGCATCCAGGGCTAGTTTTACAGCTTGATCAAGTGTCTGCTTCTTGCTTTTGTCATAGTTTTGCTCCAAGTATTGGCCAGCAGGTGTGCTTCCACGACCAATGACCGCTGCAAGAAAGCCCCAATATGTCCCTACAGGATCAGTGACAAAGAGCCTCGGAGTGTTGTCCTGGTCAACAGAGCCAATAATCATTGCTACGCCATATGGCCTGATTCCGCCTCCTTGAGTATACTGTGCCTTCAAATCACAGATATGCTCTGCGAGTGCTTCGCCTGGGACTATTTCCTCGTATGTTAACCAATATGACTGTGCTTTAATCCGGGCTTCCTGGATAAGCTTCCTTGCGTCAGCCATGAAGCCGGATGTGGCGACTCCAGCATGATCGTCAATCTTAGAAATCTTCTCCACGCTATCTGGCTCTTGAAGGGGCATCAGTTTCTTCTCTGCGAGGAGAATGACACCATCGTTAACAAGAACTCCAATTGAAGTGGCGCCCTGCTCAACTGCCTTCTTAGCATATTCAGCTGCAAAGATGCGTCCCTCAGGACTAAAGATGCTGGTTGACATATCATATCCAGCACCAGATATCCCAAACACTTTCTTTCCTCCAAGTAGTCAACGCTGTAACCTGACGGAAGTAGGAGCCTCAAATCATGGGCACCGCCTAACAATTCCGACGGGTTGACACCAGACTGCAATTACTGTTGCCCCAGACTTATGATACAGTCTAGGGCTCTAAGCGCAAAGTCTGACCTAGACACATAAAGCTTCCTACAGGAACATAATGCATAGAGCCAATGTCACGAAAGCACAACTTACTCCTGGAGTAAGTAAAGGTAGACAATGAATGCCATGGACAGAAGGGCAGTAACTGCGGCAACTTCGAGGGAGTACATCAGGTAGGCCATTAGAGTAACAATGATGAGAAGAACAATAATCTCAAGCCATCCTGACCGGATTTGGGTTAGATAGAGTCTCAGATTCACTGCCGTAACGGTGAGAAATACGAAGACTCCGAACATTGTGAAGATCTCGATGATAGGAACCAAGAATAGGTTCATCGTATTTAGTGCACCAACCGGAGATGTGGCAATGATATCTGGAGCAGACCATGCCCACATAACCAGTCCGAAAACTAAGAGAATCGCTGTAAGGAACACAGTAATTATTGTTGAACGGATGATTTCTTCGCGTTCGGGAACTTCATCACTCATTCTCTTTTGCACCGGCCTTGGCGTCGGGAAGAATATGTACTCCACTTAAAGATACCGACAGCATCAAGAATATACTAGCCTATTTTGCATTCAATGGGAGTGGTCACCATGGGCAGATGGATGTATGCTAGAGAGCGGCGGGGTTTCAAACTCCTTTAGCTTGTCCTCCAAGTCGTCAAGACCAACACGTTCTCGAACTCTCTTGATATACAAACCAACTATGTACGACAGAGAGGCAATGATACCAGCCATTGCGCTGGGAGACACGCGAATTATGAAAGAAAGTGAGATTCCGATGAGTTCTGACAGTAGGGCTATGCAAAACACGGCTACAACGACCCCGCGAACGGTCCGAAGTACTTCATTTGAAGCTGCTGCAGGAGCGACCATTATTGCATAGACCAGAATTGCACCAACAGCTTTGGTAGCGAGCGCAATAGCCAAGGCGGAAATAATCAACATCAGGTAGTGGTATGCCCTTGCATTCATTCCGTGGGCAATGGAGCCTTCCATATCTACGCTTACATAGATGAACTCCTTCCCGAACATCGCCATGATGAAGACGAGTATGGCGGTTGTGGCGGCGAGTGTAACAATGTCGAAGTCTGTAAGGAGCAAGATGTCGCCCACAAGGTAAGCCCAGATTCTCAGAACATCTTGAGAGGGAATGTAGTACATAAGAAAAACAGCAAGGCTCATGGAGAAGGCGAAGGAAACGCCTACTGCTACTTCCATCTTCTCTGCAATGCCTGACTCACCCGCATAACCTGTGACAACGGCGACCAAGACTGCAAACAGTAGAGCGCCAATAATAGGGTCAAACCAGGGTGCGATCCCCGTTGCTTGGAGATAGAAGCCCAAAGCTGCTCCACCAAGTGCGGCATGTGCTGCACCTGATGTCATGAAGGAGAGACCTCGGAAGACCAAGAATGTCCCGCTACTGGAGGCGACGATTGCGATTAGAAGAGCCCCAATTAGAGCCCTCTGCAGGAAGGGGCTGTCAAGTATTAAAGCGATGATGTCAATCATGACGGTCAAACCCCGAGTCCTTTGTGATGCAGTATCTATGTCCCGAGTGTTCAACGATTCTTGCCGTTGGCCCATAAACACGCTTCATCATATCTGGGTCCATGATATCGCAGGGAGTTCCAATGCCAACAACCGTGTTTTTCATGAGAAGAACATCTTTGACGAAGGTATGTATTGGGTTTAGGTCATGAGTCACCATGATTATGTCCACATCGTTCTCTTGATGATAGGTGCCAAGGGCTTCTACAATCAGATCTTGACTTTGAGCGTCAGTACCAGCCAGGGGTTCATCTAACATTAGCACTGAGCCCTCACTGGCAAGTGCTCTTGCCACAAGCACCCTCTGTCGCTGGCCACCAGAAAGCTCAGGAAAAGGACGCTCCCACAAGGTCTCCATATCGACTTGTTTTAGGGCTCCAATGGCTGCGTCCTTGTCTTTGGATGTTGAAAATCGTGGAGGAGGTTTCTTCAAGAGACGTCCCATCATTACAATGTCTTTGACCTTCATAGGCACATTCAGGTCAATGTGATCGCGCTGAGGGACATAACGTACGATTTTCCTAATGCGATTCTTCTCTCGAACCGAATCGAATCCAAGTAGTTTAACAAATCCTCTGACAGGCTTCAGCAGACCAAGCGTGGTCTTTACGAGTGTGCTTTTGCCAGACCCATTTGGACCGATTATTGCCGTGAAGCTGGGCGAGTTTATACTGAAGCTAACATTATGCAATGCAATCTCGCCGTTCGGATATCTGACAGCAAGATCATTAGCCTCCAATAGGCGCTTTGGTTCCATTTTTGTGACCTCCGAGAGAAGACTCACGATAGATAGCTCTGCGCTGGGCCTTGAATAATCTTCTCATGGGTTCAAAAAGCGAAGACGCTAACAGGAGCTTAATATCGGAGTGTTTCCTTTCTTGGGTGGCTATAATGAAGTGGCATAGAGCTGTCCTAGCAATTATCCTCTGTTCATGGATATTCATATCTGTTGGACCGCATATCATTGTACATGCCCAGACTGAATCGAAGTTGATGGTCGCGGTTTCCGTTGCCCCGCTTGGCGGTATTACTGATAGTGTTGGTGGTGCATACGTCGAAACAACCCTTCTACTCACCGAGGCAGTTGAACCTCACGCTTTCACCATAGACCCGTCAATTGTCGCCATCGCAGACAATGCCGACCTTTTGGTACTCACAGGACACTACGACTGGGAAAATGAGCTGGCGAACCTTACGGCAACCCCGTTTATCACGTTAGATGATGAGAATGCAATGGAAAGCTATGAGGACTTCGGAGCAAGGCTTTCACCAATGCCAGGAGAGGATAATGAAGGATCCACTCCTGCCCAGCATGAGCACGAGAATGGCAATCCTCATGCATATTGGCTCTTGCCTGAAAATGCTATAGCAATCGCAAACGCAACCCGAGCCGCCCTTAGCACCCTGAATTCAGCTCTATCCAGTATTTGGGCCGAGAATTTCGAAGACTTTGTGAGTGACGTCGAAGCTCTCAATCACCTAGTTGAGGAGGCTAATGATGAGTATGGATTCTCAGAGATGCATGCAGTCGTTGTGTTTCCTGCTGAAGCATATGTGGCAGAGGCTTTTGGCATCGAAGTGGAAGCCGTATTGATCACCGAGAGCCAGACAATTACAGGGGAGGAACTCCTTCAGGTTCAGAATGCACTAAGAAATGGAACAATCGAACTCATCTTGGGGTCCGACGTAGCCCGATTTCAGGCGGGAGGCGACTTTGCGGAACAATTGCTTCAAGACTACGGAGGCAGACTTGTGTGGTGGCGAGCAGTGTTTTTCTCAGGGTTGTCAGACTACGTATCAGTAATGACCTATAACCTGGGTGCATTGACGTCAAGTCTTGAGGGCAATAACGGAACCGGCCAATCTTCTATCATTAACATGGGGCTAATTGCTCTTGCAATTGTGTTAGGCACATTTGTCGCCATTGAAACTGCAGTTCTGATTGTTAGAGCCCGAGCCGAGTAGTTATAGTTGAACTTTAGTTCCAAGACGCATGTTATAGACGCGAAACTCTAGCTCAGTTAATTCGTCCTGAAGCTTCCTGTATTTGCGGTTGAACTCCTCGGGACCAACTAGGCCGGCTTTCTTGTCCATAACAAGCTGTTTTAGGGCTCGTTGACGCTCTCGAATCTTCTCTTTGAGCTCACTCCATGACTCACGATTCGCCGAAACCGAATCGCTCCAAGTCTCGCTTGAGTCAGAGGTCTGCTCCAATTTATGGACAACATCATCCAGGGATTTTTTGATGTCCTCAGGCGTTCGATTCGAGCCGTCATTGCCCAAAGATTTCACCACGTTTGAGGGCAAGTAGTTGAGTTATATGCCTTCACATTGGGGGCTGGACCCACTTGGCATCCTATCCCAAGAAGAAAAGAATGAACGGTATCACCGGAAGAAGAAGAATGGTTCCGATCGTGACGATAGTCGCTGCTGTTTCGATCTCCAAATCAAAAGCTCCAGCATAAGCAACATTCAGGACAGCTGCAGGCATCAGAGCTTCAAGTATCACAACCTGCGTAGTTGCTGGAGACAGGGCAAATAGGAAGATAAAAGGTACCATAACAAGTGGGACAATAGCCTGACGTACAAGCACAACACTCAATGCATCTCTCAAGTTCACACTGGAATATCTTGTTCCAACAGAGAGTCCTACAGAAACTAATGCAAGATATGTAGTGATATCACCAGTATAAGCCAGCCAGCTTACTGCAAGCTCTGGCAGAGAAAAGTCGAGCAGAAGCAAGAAGCCAGCCAAGAGAGCTGCAAGCAGTGGAGGAAAGGTAAGAGCTTTTGTCACTCGAGATTTCCATGGAGTTGATGTGTCTCCATAGGTTGACCCTATCATTGAGCCGAATGTCACCATTAGAAGCATCTGCGTAAGAGAAAATGTAACCACTATGGGTATGCCTGCGGACCCGATGAACATAAGGACAAACGGTAGTGGAATGAAAAGGGCATTGTTGAATGTGGAGCAGAGGAGAAAAACGCCCTTTCTCTTGGGAGGGATATTGGTGTTTCTAATAAGAATTAGGAAAATCAATGGGCCTGATAGATGTATTATGAGAGCAAGAGCTAGTACAGAAGGAATCTCTTCCAAAAATGTCGAAGAAGCCGTAAGGAGGGCATATAGGACAAGCAAAGGCATCAAGATGTCGACAAGAAGCTTAGTGAGAAGGGAGTTAGCGGCTTGCCCCCTCATGGAAAACCGACCGAACAGGTATCCTAACAGGATGAATCCATAGAATAGACCTATTCTAATTACCAATTCGGACATTTCCACTTTTACGGACCTCAATCCCGGACAACAGCATCGACGTATAAGCAAAGAGGTCGGAACATACGTTTAGAAAGCGCCAGGAAAGCATGGCTTCGACAACCTTTTCACTTGATGCTGCAATGGTTAGTAAGCTCTTACGCGGCAGCCCCGTAAGACGACAGGGAAGTGGCGGAATTAGTATGGTCACTAAGGAGGAACTCCTAGAATCATTGCAGTATATGGTGTCGAAGGTTGAGAATCCAGACTTGGCTAGGCATTTCCAGTCTTTCAACCGAACAATGCTGATGTCCTTCAAGGACCTTGGCTTGGACATCACGATAGTCTTTGATAATGGCACTGCAACAGTCACTGAAGGCACATCTACGAACCCTGACTTGGTAGTAGTGACCGAGAGTGAAACCATAACTGGAATTCTTGGGGGGTCAACCTCAGCCATGCGTGCCTTCATGAGTGGCAAGATAAAGGTGGAGGGCCCAACAAAGGATTTGCTCAAGATTCAGCGACTTCTTAAGGCCTAAATATCTAGGCCCAATTCTCTCAAAGCTTCATCCCTGGGCCATCCAGTTTCTTGATCCCATTTTCTGTACTGATAGTACTCTCGAATCTGCAAGGAAACATCCGGAACGAAGTTCTCAGTTGCCTCTTCTGGGAGTGGGTGAAGCAGTGGATCTGGAAGTCGGTCATCCATTGGAGTAAGGCCACAACCAAGATTGAAAATGCGTTTCAGAGTGACCGCCCTTGAACCAATAAGGAGAATCTCCTCAACCCGTAGGGAGTTGCCAGTAGCCAAGGAAAGCAGCCTAAGTATAGTTTCATTTGGCACGATAGCGAAATGGCACATTATCAGGCAGTCAAAGAATGCACGATAACTCTGCGATTTTGCTGCAACTTCGCCTTTACCTTCATTCTCCAGACGGTCCCCACTTGGAATACCAAGGTCGCGTGCCTCAACGCCCATATCTACGCTATACATATCTCCTTCAAGATGGCTTGCGCCGCGAGCGCCAGTGGCATACACGGTTGTCATACCGGCAAAGGCCCGAGGGTCATGATTGGGGACTTCAAGACCCTTTACATGAATTGCCATTTCCGCGACATCATACTTCTCACCAAGCCATTTTACGCCCTCTGCGAGTTCTGCACCAAGTCCTTGGCGTATGGAAATTTGAGGAAGTATGTCCATTACGGCATCGGCATCAGACCATTGTAAATTCCAGTCCGGAATGCCTTTCTCGGAGAGAAGCATTGCGAAAGCGATTGTACTACCACAGCTGATCGTGTCCATTCCAAGGTCATTGCAAATGCTGTTCATCTTGGAGATTTTCTTTAAATCATCAATGAGCAGGTTCGTCCCAAAGGCCGCAACAGTCTGATATTCAGGTCCGGCAACTCGGTCTAAATCATATTCTGGAACAGTGACCCTGCGGCCGCAACCGATTGGACAAGCATAGCAGGCATGTCTTCCGACCAGAATCGCTTCCATTGCCTTTGCATTCAATGTGGTCTCATCAAACTCAACTTCCTGGAAGTATTTGATAGGCATGTCATTGAACATCAATCCTATGTCAACATAGAGCACCGTGCCCTGCTTCCGAAGCGCCTCCATTGCCTCATTGAGTATCTTTGAGGATGACCGAGCTAGTTCTGAGAAGGCTTCGCCTTCTTTCACGGCAACCTTCTCGGAGCCCTGTACTACCACGGCTTTGAGCTTCTTCGATCCCATGACCGCACCCAGTCCACATCTTGCTGCCACCCTCTCGCCATGAACAATGCCGGCATACTTGACAAGGTTCTCGCCTGCAGGGCCTATGCAAGCCACCTGCCCCCTGCCCAGGTCTTTTGCCAGTATCTCTTGTGTTTCGGAGGTTGTTTTGCCCCAGAGATGAACCGCTGAAAGGAGATTGTTGGTGCTGTTGGTTACGTGGAGATACACCGGTTGCTTCGAGGCGCCCTTTACAAGTAGCCCATCATATCCTGCAAATTTCAGCCAAGCTCCAAAGTGACCTCCAACGTGTGACTCACCCCAGAATCCTGTCAGGGGAGATTTCCCGCAGACAACAAGACGACCAGTACAAGGTGCTTGAGTTCCAGTTAGGGGACCAGTCATGAAGAGGAGCATATTTCCAGGACCCAAGGGGTCTGTGGCAGGGTCCATATGGTCAAGAAGGAATTTTGCAGCATAGCCACTCCCTCCAATGAGCTTCTTAGCCAGAGCCAAATCCAATGGTATATTCCAGGTGGTTCCCGCGCCGAGGTCAGCAACAAGTAGCCTGCCTTTGTAGCCGTGCATAATGCCCAATCCTAGAATTCACGCAACATCTCCCAGATGTCAGCTTCATCCTCAACGACATCTTCGGGCAGCTGCGTAGGAGTACCCACCTGCAGCGCGATTAGATATATCTTGCACGTCCGCTCAAGAAGCAGGGCATTGCTAAAAGCCTCCCGAGGGGTCTTTCCTATGCAGATGGCGCCATGGTTTGTCATTAAGGCAGCGCTTCTGTCTTCCATTGCTGCAACGATATTCTTCGCCAATTCCTTGGTCCCAGGCATCGCGTAGGAAGCCAGTCTAATCTCGCCGCCCAGCTTTGGCACAACTTCATCCAAGACAGGAGGAAGGGGCCGATTGAGAAGAGCTAATGCTGTAGAGTATTCGCCATGAGAATGGACAACTGCCTTTGCATCAGGTCTCGATAGATACAACTCCAAATGCGCGTATTTCTCGATACTGGGATTTCTGAATCCTTCAACAGTTTCAGCATTCAAGTCCAAGACAACGAAATCATCGGTTTTCATTGTCGCGTAGGGGACTGAGCTTGGAGTGATGACCACATGCTCATCCACCTTCATACTTACATTTCCTGAAGAGCCGATAACCAAATTTGACTCTAGCATATCTATACATACTTCGAGTAGGAGCTTCTTTTCGTCCTCGTACACTATTTGTCACCCTTGAAGGCCATCTCTTTCCATCTTGAATAGCAGGATTCGTACTCCTTAGTACGGCTATCAGGTTCCACAGTCTGTTTCCACTTAACCATATGCTCAGATGCTTCAGACAGACTCGAGAACCACTCATTTCCCTTGGCAGCGCAAATAGCAGCACCAAGCAGACTGCCTTCTGATTGACTTGGAACCATAACTGGACGTCCAAGGACATTGGCGAGTAGTCGTGACCAAGCTGTAGACCTGCTAACTCCTCCAATGGTCTTCACCCTAGATACTTCTGTGATCTCTTCAATTTGCTCACAGTTGCCTCGTACTGCATAGGCGATATTCTCAAGAACAGCATGAATAAGACTGGAGGAGGATAATGGAATAACATTGGGAAGCGCAGGTTGTGGAAAGCGTATTTGTGCCAATGGAATATCTGTGATTCTAAGAGTGTCCATTATGCTGGGCCCCAAGGCAGCATAGACATCGTTGCTTCCTGGCGGCATGCCTTCAGTTATTGCATCCAAGGATGCGAATGTTGACTCCATGCAATTCCTAGGATTGTCAGCTCGTTCGCAAAGGAGTTTTACGACCCATTCCAGATATGCACCAGTGAGAGTTGCATTGCTCTCAATAGTCCAAGCTCCGGGGAGAATATGACAGCCTGTCCAAATCGTCTGTTCTGCGCTGCACACCACCTCATCCATGACTGACATGACAGGAGTTGTGCTGCCAGCAATAACAATGACTTCTCCCACTTGTGCCTGAGAAGCAAGCAGGGCACAGTGTGTATCAGTGCCTCCCTGAACTACCGGTATGCCATCCGGAAGTGCACAATCTTTGCCTGAAATAGGTGATACCGTACCAACTACCGAGCCCGCTTCCCGAATATCCGGTAGAAGTGATTGATCTAGCCCAAGTGTAGAGAAAATCTCTTCGCTCCAAGAGCGTGTTCTGATGTCCAACAACCCTGTTGCAGAAGCTGATGAGGGGTCGGTCACATACTCCCCTGAGAGCCGGTAGGTCAACCAATCATTGATTGGCAGGATGTGAGCAACCGTTGCATGAATCTCGGGTTCGTCCTCCTCGAACCATGCCAGCCTCGCCGGAGTGAACATCAATGGCGGCCAGCATCCAGTAATCTCTAGGTATCGAGCACCAAGAGACTCTTCCACAATATATTGCGTCATTGCCCCTCTCGCATCAATATTGGGGCCAGCATAGAGCTCTTTCCCATTCTTGTCAAGAAAAACCACTCCATGTCTTTGACTAGTAGTTGCAATGGCCGTGACCTTCTCCTTGGTCGCGAGAGTAGCCTCTCGAATTACCTCGCATGCTAGATCCCAAAACTCCTCAGGGTCAAACTCCTTGGCGATTTCTAGGTGAGAAGGCGTTCTATAGCTCCAGCTCCGACGTGCAAGTGCGAGGACCGTGCCATTACGGTCCACAATCATGCAACGAACACCGGTGGTTCCGGCATCTAGCGCAGCTACTACCATGCTACGATTCACCTCGCTTCAGAACCTCTGGATTCAGGATGTTTCTTGGAATCTTTCCTTGAAGAAAATCCAATATTGCCTCGGCGATAATCTCTGAATGCCTTTGTAGCGTTTCCTTTGTATTTCCTCCAATATGCGGGGTCACCGTGACATTGTCAAGTTCGAGGAATACATTGTCACAATCAACTGGTTCCATAGAGAATACATCCAATCCTGCACCGGCAATTCTTCCTTCCTTCAAAGCCTTGAAGAGTGCCTGTTCATCCGTGATCGATGCTCGTGCAGTATTGATGAAGAGGGACGTGTGCTTCATCATTGCAAATTGCTCTTCTCCAATGAGACCGCGTGTTTCGTCAGTTGCTGCACAGTGTACCGTGACTATGTCGGATTCTTCTAGAAGCTCATTTAGTTCGACAATCCTAGCATCAAGTTCGTGCGCGAGTTCACCTGACACATAGGGGTCATATACGAGCAGTCTGACACCGAAGGCTTTCAATCGCTTTGCAACTTCATGGCCAATTTTCCCAAGACCAATAATTCCAATCGTCTTCCCATGGAGTTCCAACCCCATGGTGGTTTTGTACATGCCAGCAAAGTCAGCGAAGTCGTCAACCATGAACTCGTTTTGTAGCAGCCGTTCTGAAACAATGATTCGGCGTGCATGTGCAAGCATTAGAGCCAGTGTTAGCTCTGCCACTGCGATGGTGTTCCGTCCAGATGCTGCAATTACTGGAATGCCCTTCTGAGTAGCCGCAGGAACTGAGATGTTATTTGGGCTCCCTCTGACACTTGCTATCAGCTTCAAGTCGCTGCCAGTTATGACATCCTCCTTCAATTCATCTCCTTCCACAACAACAATCTCATAGCCGCCTCTGCCTATTATATCAAGCATCTTATCACCAAGGTATAGCTTACCGGTTTCCAACCAGCTTAGATAGTCTATTGTCAAGCCTGCATCACGCAGCTTCTCAAGCTCGGATTCCGCAAATGGAGCCGTAATGAGCGCCTTCAATTGTGCTGGCCTCCGGATTGGTGGAATGATTAGAGAAGGAGTTTCTGAAGTTTCAGTAGATCAGGAACATCGCCCTTGGTCTTTAGCCTTCCAGCGGAATATAGAGCCATAGGTGAAACAGCCTTTGTCATAATGTCAAAGAAATCCTTCGAGTCCATGCTCACACTTAGCTCTGTATCTATTGTTCCTTCAGCTACTTCAATCAGTTCCGCATCGCCAATTCTCATGTAGGCCTTGTAGTCAAGGTCAGTAAAGACGAATTGGATGGCCTTGTTGTATTCCTTGAATCGTCTCTGGATTTTTGGGTCCTCAAACCTAGACCCCAAGGATTTCAGCTGTGACAGAATCTCATCGCTCACCATTCAAATACCCAAATAGAAGGAAGCTGCAACGCTCGATATATGTTCTATTGTTAACAAGGGGAGTTTGTGCCGCAAACTTGTTTGACGAACAAAATTCGTCCTTATATTATATGCATTTGATGTTACAGTAAACACATGACATCTACAATGTTTGAACCCGCGATTATGATAGAAAACCTGACCAAGAGGTTTGGTGAAATCACAGCTGTCGATGATCTTAGCCTTGAAATTGGCTGGGGAGAGCTCTTCGGGCTCTTAGGCCCCAATGGAGCTGGGAAGACTACTGTGATTAATATCCTCAGCACTCTGCTCGAGCCTTCAGATGGTGTTGCCTCCGTTGCAAGCCACGATGTTGTCTATGACGCAGATGCAATCAGAAAAATAATTGGCGTCTGTCCCCAGGAGCCGGCATTCTACGAGCATCTCACAGGCAGAGAGAACATCGAGCTCTTCGGAGATCTGCACGAAGTTCCTAGGGATGTCCTCAAGGAGCGTGTTGAAACCATGCTCAAGAAGATTGGCATGGAAGAAGATGCGGATCGTCGTGCTGGTCAGTATAGTGGAGGAATGATTCGTCGTGTTAGCACGGTGATGTCTTTAGTCAGCAATCCGAGAGTGGCTCTACTGGATGAACCTACTGTGGCCATGGATCCAGTATCTCGGAGAGCCGTATGGGACTTCATCCGAGAGCTGAAGAGCAATGGCATGGCAATCATTCTTACAACTCACTACATGGAGGAAGCAGAGGAACTCTGCGACAGAGTAGGAATCATAGACCAAGGCAAGCTGATCGCCCTGGGGACACCCGAGGAATTGATGAAAGAGCACTCTGCAAAGAACCTTGAAGAGGTATTCATCAAGCTGACCGGCAAGAAACTGAAGGAGGCGGTCTAGATGGGTACTCGGCGCATATCAGCTCTTGTAAAGAAGAACCTGAAGATGTTTACCAGGCAGCCGGCAGTTCTCTTCTTACTTCTGCTATTCCCATTGATTGTCACAGCGACCTTTGGCCTTGCTTTTGGAGGCATGGGAGAAGGAGGTACAAGCAGCTTTGACATTGGTCTTCTCAATCTGGACACAGCGGCCACGGACGCGCAATGGGCAGAGAGCTTTGAGGGAAATCTCACCGAACTTGATGGAGTGACTGTACATTATTACTACGACAATGAAACGGGCCATTCAGAGCTAATCCAAGGTAACCTTGATGCATTCATTGTGATCCCACAGGGTTTTGGCGATAGCTGCATCTCCTACTGGGAGTCCCCACTGAACGGGAGCTCGTGGACCAATACGACTGTGGAACTCTATGTAGATAGTGGCTCAATGATTGCAAGCAGCGCAGTACCGCCACTCGTACGGCAAGTGATGCTGAACACTCTGTTCGGAAATGAAGCAACTACTCTTGACTTACCGGTCGATATTGGAAGCCCTTCAATGGTTGAGGCAAGCACGTTGTCCCAGTGGGATTTCATGGCTCCGGGAATATTCGCATTCGCAAGCATCTTCATGATAATGATTGTTGCACAGTCATTGACTGAGGAGAGAGACGGTGGGCTATTGAAGCGAATGGGCACTACTCCGCTCAAATCCCATGAGTTCATGCTGAGTCAGGTAATCTCCTACATGATCATTGCAGTGATTCAAGTTGTCCTTGTCTTCCTAACGTCCTATATGATTGGGTATCGACCTGCAACGGACGCTGCAGGAATTGCCTTTGCGTTCAGTATGCTCTTGGCATTCTCGTTGGTGAACGTAGGATTTGGTCTGGTAGCAGCCACTGTTTCCAAGTCAGCTGAGATAGCAACTGGAGTGTCATTCATCTTCATCATGCCCCAGATGTTCCTAGGCACATTCATGCCTCTTGGTGGAGCAGCAGAGGTTATCGCCCAGTTCATGCCGAGCAACTATGTGACAGAGTCCTTGACCACGTTATTCCTGAGAGGCGCTCCAATAGCCACTTCATCAATCTGGATGAATCTCGCCGTTGTGTCAGTGATTGGGATTGCTGTTCTTCTAGTTGGCATTCTGCTATTCAGGAAATATGGAACAACCTAAACGCAGTTAAAAAAGGGGCAATCAGCGTTGCCCCGACTCCTCTTTTTAATCTCAATTCAGTGAATTGGGAACTTGCCAGAATCATCCAAAGGAACGGTTTTTTAAGGCAAGTCGAAAGTCCAATTCATCTTGAGAGAGGGAAACTAGATGTCCGATCCACATGAGCCTCAAGCAACAGAAGCAGAAAGCCATGCCGAAAAAACAGGGGCGCTCACTGCATTTCAGTTATGGATAGTGAGCATATTGTTCTCGGCCGTGTTCACTATTGTGATTTGGATTGTCGGTCCATACCTTGACCGTTTTGTTCTTGGACCCGATACAGGACCAGAGTGGTACTACTGGCAGCTCCCAGACCCTAACTTCACAGCACAAGTAATCGTTTGGGGGATGTATCTTGCACATCAGATTTCCGTTTGGGCAACAATCTACTGGGCTCAAAAGAATCTCGTCGAGCTGAAGACAAGACCAGCAAAGGGCATTACTAAATACAATTGGGGCATACTGGTCATAAACATCTTCTTCATTTTTCTCCACTTAATTCAGACGCACATCTGGTTTGATGGACTTGCTCAAGATGTGCCAATCTGGACAAGTCAGGGTTCAGTCATTGTTATGCTTGTTCTGATTCTCATCATAGAGAATCCAAGACGAGGCCTGTTTCTTGGAAAGAGAGCTGGAAAGCCAATGACTGCGCGGGTGTCAGGTCTTGTACGTCGGCTTCATATGTATCCAATAGCTTGGGCTATGGTCTACACATTCTGGTTCCATCCAATGTTCTACGACCCACAACTGATAACCGGTTTCTTCTACATGTTCGTGCTCTTTACGCAAATGGCTGTTGCATACACCTACATTCATGTGGACAGAAGGTGGGTGGTCTTTGTAGAGGGGTTTGTAGGCATCCACGCGTTCTTCGTTGCGGTGTATAATACTGCGCTGGGAGAAAGTGCAGACATGTGGCCAATGTTTCTGTCTGGGTTTGTTTTCCTGTGGGTCTTCACTTACATGTACGCCTTTAACATGAAGAAGGTATACAGATGGATTGTGACTATAGCATACTTTGCCTTTCTAGTCTGGATCTACTTGCCTGTACCCTTTGGGTATGGGAGAGATCTGTCTAGGATAATGATGCTTGAATTCCTATGGATTCCAATCGCGCTCTATGGACTCGCAGTTGTATTCTCCGCCATTGCGTACCTGTATTTGCGGCAGAGAAAGGAGCAGTAGCTAGATGGGGTTCGTTGAAAGAGTGGCCTCTGACACAACTGTTATATCCCTCTCTCCCTGAAGCCGCCTGTACAACCGCAGCTTGGAGAGCTCAATATGGTCTCTGACGCAGCAAAGACAACAACGACCGACTCAAAGCCAACTGACGTTCTTGTGATTGGAGGCGGTATGGCTGGGATTAATGCAGCATTGGCCCTAGGTGATGGCGGACATCATGCTCACATGATTGAGAAGACCGTAAACATTGGTGGCAACTATGTTGCCATTTACAAGATATTCCCGGCTCTCGAATGCTCCGCCTGTGTTATGACCCCACTGACATCCTTTGTCGGGAAACACCCCAACATAACAATCCACGCCATGTCCACGATAGAGAAGGTCACTGGGTCGAAAGGAAATTTCACAGTCACAATACGAAAGAAGGCACGTTATGTCAACGAAGATACATGCACCGGATGTCAGTCATGCATTCAGGCATGTCCGGTTGAAGTTCCCAACGAGTACGATTTCGGTCTCTCTCTACGCAAGGCAATCTACATGAATTTCCCACAGCAGATACCATTAGTTGCCGCCATTGACAGGCAGTCGTGTATTGGATGCGGAACATGCGCTGCGGTATGTCCCAACGACTGTATCATTTATGATGATGAGGACAAGGTATACGAACTAAACGTTGGATCGATTATTGTTGCAACTGGAGTGGAGGAATACAAGCCACTTGACTATGGCGAGTACGGCTATGGTATATTCCCCAATGTAGTCACAAGCCTCGAGTATGACCGACAAACGCATCCAACAGGACCTACCGATGCACACATGGTCAGACCATCAGATGGTAGAGAACCTGAAAGAATCCTGTTTGTGAACTGCGTGGGAAGCAGAGATGTACGCGAGAATATACAAGGATATAGTAAGCACTGTAACCGAGTGTGTTGCTCCTTTGGGTCCAAACTAGCACAGGTCACCAGGATGCATTATCCGGAGGACCACTGCGAAATCATCTATACATACATGGACATGCGCACTGCAGGAAAGGCGCTGGAGGAGTTTCTCTGGGACACCCAGAAGAATCAGGGTATCAAGTTCATTCGAGGAAGGGTTGCTGAGATATCTGAGGACCCAGATACGCGTGACCTCTTTGTAAAGATGGAAGATACCGATACAGGCAAAATCATCGAACTTGAGAAGATCTCCATGGTTGTCCTCAATGCCAGTTTCAGGCCATCCAAAGGGACAGAAGAGCTTGCAAAGATTCTCAAAATCGATATCAATGAAATGGGGTACATCCAAGAAGCGAATTCAAGTTCCGCCACCCTTGAAACCAAGCGTCCGGGAGTGTTTGTCGCCGGATGTGCGCACGGTCCCAAGGACGGAACAGACTCGGTCAATGAGGGAAAGGGTGCTGCAATGGCGGCACATTCGATACTCCCGCTTCCAAATCCTCCAGAGGTTGAGAAACCGCCCCCGCTTGAGGTCGCAGAGGAACCGAGAGTCGGCGTGTTCATCTGTCATTGTGGCGGAATCATAGGGAATGTTATCGATTCGCCAGGATTGGCTGAGTGGGCAAAGGATTTGCCGAATGTAGCCTATTCAACTGACTACATCTTCATGTGCAGTGACCCTGGACAACAGCTTGTTACGGATGCCATTCTGGAGCATAAACTTAACCGAGTCGTCGTTGGCTCTTGTTCACCCCTTCAACATGAGCAGACGTTTAGAAGTGCCTTGGAGGCTGCAGGACTCTCGGGATACTACCTAGTAGGCCCAGTTGGTCTACGTGAGCAGCTGGCCCTCGTTAATGCAAAGGCACCGGTTGCTGAAAGGCAAGAGAAAGCTCAGGACATGATAAGAAGTGCTGTTGCCAAGGCAGTGAACAACGAAATAGTTCCTCTGAAGCCCGTCACAGTGACACGAGCAGTGATGGTTGTTGGAGGCGGTGTTTCAGGAATGAAGGCTGCTTTGGACATCAGCAGAAAAGGTTTCGATGTCATTCTTGTCGAGAAAGAGGCTCGCCTAGGAGGACGTCTGAATGACTTATACAGAGTATTTCCAAAGATGGAGTCGGCTCAAGATATTGTTGACGAACTAAAATCCGAGGTTGAAAAGGAGAAACGGATCAAGGTTCTTCTCAATTCAAAGGTAGTGAAGAGAGATGGAACTTATGGCAACTATGAGATGACTGTGAGAAACTTCACCTCTGGAGAAGAAACTGTCCATACAATAGGAACAATGGTCATCACTGTTGGAACTGACACCTATGAGCCCAAACTTGGCGAGTATGGCTGGGGAGAAGTCCCCGGAGTCATGACTACTCTGGACCTTGAGAAGAAGCTAAAGGCAGGCGAACTGAAGAAAGCACCAAAGAATCCAATCTTCATCCACTGTGTCGGATCAAGACAGACTCCAGGAGAAGGAAATCGATACTGCTCGAGAGTCTGTTGCTCAGCAGTCATTGCAATGCAACATGAACTCAAGGAGATGTTTCCGGAAGCCAAAATCTTCTCTGCTTACAAAGAGCACATTCGACCCTTTGCAAATGGCATGGAAGAGATGTGGAGAGAGAACCGTCAGAACGGTGTGACCTACTTGCGTTGGCTCAGGGAGCGACCGATTACCGTGGAGAAGGCTCCTGATTCCGACGATGCAATTGTTACCATCTATGACACACTCTCACAGGAAACCTTCAGAATCCGTTCAGATATGATTATTCTGGCAGTTGGTCTTGAGGTTCCTCACGACGTCAATGAGCTGGTGAAGGCACTTGGCATAAGCCGAGGGCAAGACGGCTTCCTCTTGGAGATGCACATGAAGTTCAGGCCCGTGGAAACTACTGTCCCCGGAGTTTTTCTTGGAACTACATATGCAAAGAGTATCTCAGACTCTGTCAATCAGGCAAGGGGTGCCGCTGCTCAGGCCACGGCGCCGCTGAATCTCGGAACTGTGGAAATAGAGCTGCTCACTGCTGATGTTGACGAGGACTTGTGTGTTGGCTGTGATCTCTGTCACTATTCTGAAATCTGTCCCTACGATGCTGTATCCATGGTAGAGGTTTCACCGGGCGTGAAGAAGAGTGTGACTAACGAGCTTGCCTGCGAGGGATGCGGTGCCTGCTGTGCAATTTGCCCTACTGGCGCGAGAGACCTCAGATGGTGGCGTGAGAAGAGCTTCCTTGATCAGATAGAAGAGATGCTGAGGGAGTGAAGAAGGCGTGGTTTCAATTCCGGGCCTAAGAGCAGGATGGATGGTGCTAAACGGTCTTCTTGGAGAGCTAAGGTCCAAGGATGTGTTCATTCCCGACCTGACCTATGCCGACCTTCGAAATGCCAAGATGGTCATCGAGTATCTTGGCGGATTTGAAGAGGACATCAAGGCCACCGACCAGCACGATACTACTCTTAGATATGAAATGGAAACTAAGATACAGAGTCTCCGAGAAGTCCTGATGGTATGGGCTGAGGAGAAAGAGGGTGTAGATTATCGAAAGCAATGGGAAGAGCGATTCGACGAGGCCATTCAAAGTGAAACGGAGCCGGAAAAAGAGGCAAAGACACCTATCTCAGATATTCCCAGAGAGAAGGATGTAGCATTCTTTCGCATCCGTCTTCCTGAAGATATTCCCGTGGAAGTTGTTTCGGAACTTGCAGAGCACTGCGGCGTGTTGATTCACCTTGATGGTGACCATCATTTACAGGTGAGCGGGAAGAAGGAATGTGTACGTGATGCAATGAAGAGCCTAGGTGAGCTCTTCTATGGTGAGAACAAGACAATGTCCTAGCATCATCCAGCCTGACTAATGGTATTCTAAATGCCGAGAATCTCAGCAATTGGGTCCAGGGAAACTCTATTGAGCTCGAACCCAAGTTGCTCTGGGTCAATGCCCATCGCTATTCCAAGAACCTGTGTCACAAAGAGTGCCGGCAGTTCCAGCGATTCTCCATTGTCATCCTTGAGACCAAGGACTTGAACATCGAATTGAGTGTGGCAAGCTGGGCAATTTGTGACAAGACAGTTTGCACCGCCCTCTTTTGCAGACTCCATTTTCTCCTTGATTATCTTAGTAGCCACCTCTTCACTTGCAATCAACAAAGGCGAACCGCAACAGGAGAGCTTCATTCCCCAGGGAACACTCCTGGCACCAGTGAGCTCCAGAAGCTCATCCACCTTTCGTGGTAGCTCTGGGTCATCAAAGCCTGCAACATTTGAAGGACGAATAAGATGACAGCCAGGATGGAAGGCAATCCTCAGGCCATCAAGCGGTTTTACAATCCTCTTCTTGATCTCATCCTTCAAGTCATACAATACTTCCACGAAATGGCGGACCTTGGCCTTTCCAGTATACTCCAGACCTAAGGGATTCAGGGCTTTATTCACTGCCTTACGATGTGCGTCATCGACATGCAGCACATGGTCTGTGTCCTTCAACGACCCAAAACAGCCATTGCAAGGCGTGACAATGTCGTGCCCACGACTCTCAGCCAATGCGATGTTTCGTCCCGACATTGCCAACCAGCTGTTTTCGTCGATTGACTTCAACACAACGGTTCCGCAACAGGAGGCTCCGTCAAAGTCCAAGAGCTCGATTCCCAGCTCTTTGGCAACCTCGCGCATTGAAGCCTCATAGTTGTTGAAGCGGTTTGGTATCGCACAGCCAAGAAATACCTCGTATGTATGCGCCATCCTACTCAGCCTCCTCCAACTTCATTAGCCCAGTCTTGTCCAGTATCTTCTTTGTATCATCGACATTCAATTCTGGGACATCCTCAAGTTCCAGCTCTTCGCGTTCCCAGTCGGTTGGCTCGTAGAGCTTGCCCACATCATAGAGGGATTGCCTTGCGGCAATGTAGCCCTGCGGCGCGATTCCCTTCTTGAAGGCCATGTTCTTCAGGCCAAAGAGAATGTCAGTGATATCAATACCCTGTGGACAACGTTCTTGACAGGTATAGCAGGTTGTACAAAGCCAGACCATATCGGTCTCTAATACTTCAGGCAGACCAAAGAGGAGCATGCGCATGACCTCATGAATCTGGATATTCACTTTATCTGACACAGGACAGCCCGCTGAGCACTTCGCACATTGAAAACATGCTGTCAGGTCTTGACCTCCAAGGAGGTCTGAAACCTTTTTGGTAAACTCAGGGTCCAATGCTTCGAACTTCTTTCCATCAAATGATTTGAACTGACCCCAGGTCTCTGTCATCTTATCGCCTCCTTTGCCTCAGGGGACTTGGTCCTAACTTGTCAGCCAGCTCTGAGAGCTTCTTCACAGTCTCAGCCCAGATTGAGCCCTCGCTGGCACTGATCTGCGTGAATTGTAGTCTGTCCGGCTCCAAGCCAGCCTTCTCCACAATTCTCTTGGCAATAGCAAATCTTCTCTCAAAGGCAACATTACCATCAACATAATGGCAGTCTCCGAAGTGACATCCAGAGATCCACACCATATCAGCCCCAAGTCTGAAGGCCTCAAGAATGTGTGTCACGGAAACTCTACCCGTGCACATCACCCGAATATCACGAACAGTGGTCGGTTGCTGGAAACGGGAAACGCCTGCGCTGTCGGCGCCTGCATACGAACACCAGTTGCAGACCACTGTCAGTATTCTCATCTCATTGGCGGGCATGTCATCCAGAGCTGCACGTATCTGAGCTATGATTTGGTCATCTGTGAAGTGTTTCATGGTGATTGCCCCAGACGGACACCCTGCAGCACACTTACCACAGCCGGCACAAAGCACAGGATTAGAAACCGCATAGTCATGACCACCATCGCCAGGAACGACCTCAATGGCATTGTAGGCACAGTTCACTTCACAGGTACCGCAGCCCACGCACACCTCTGGGTCTACAACTGACACAATGGCCTCCGCCTTTCGAATCCCGCTGACCAGTGGAATCAAGGCTCTTGAGGCCGCGCCGCGTCCCTGAGCAATAGACTCACCAATGGACTTGGGAGCAGTTGCAGTTCCTGCCACAAAGACACCATCTGTCTGGAAATCAACAGGCCTTAGCTTAGGATGAGCCTCCATGAAAAAGCCGGACATGTTGAGCGGGACCTTGAAGAGCTCCGAAACCGCCTTGTTCTTCTCTCGTGGGACCATTGCCGTGGCAAGACGAACATGGTCAACCTCCACCGCCACATCTGCGCCAAAGACCTGGTCACGAACTTCGACTCGGAGTGCCTTGTTCTTTCCCTTCTTTACAACAGGCGGTGAGTCAGCGTCGTATCTAACAAAGATAACACCCTTCTTTCTCGCCTCTCTGTACTTGTCCTCCCCGGTATAGAAGACACGTAGGTCTCTGTAGAAGTGGATTACACGCGAATTGGGATGCTTTTCTAGAAGCTCAAGGGTATGTTCAATAGAAACGAAACAGCATATGGCAGAACACCAGGTACGTGACCCCTCGAGTGATCCATCCTCGCGAGAGCCTGCACAGTGGATGACCGCATAGGTTTCTCCGTCTTTGTAGGTAGCCCCTTCGACAAGTTTCTGATTGAACTCAACCTCTGTTACGACACTGTCGAGTTTCCTGAGACCGTAGAGACCCTTCTCTTCAAGAGCTGTGGCACCAGTGGCAACAATCACCACACCAACCTTGAACTCCTTCTTGGACTTGCCAGTCTTAATAGTGACATCGAAATCGCCAACCGAGCCCTTTGCCTCAACAACCTCGGATTCAAGCATGAGTTCGATATTCGGATTTGCATGAATGGCAGCCTCGAACTCCTTCACAATATCCTCAGTTGGTCTATGGTCGAAGTTGACCGTTCTGATCTCATTGAGAAACCCTCCAACCTTGTCTTCTTTTTCTGCAAGTAGAACCTTGAAGCCCTTTTGAGCAATCACATCAGCCGCTGTCATTCCTGCAACACCGGCTCCTATGACTAGGACTGTCGGCTCGATCTTGGTGACCGCCTCCTCTTGAGGCTCAAGCAGCCTTGCCCGGGCTACTGACATTCGCACAAGATCGCTTGCCTTTGCAGTCGCCTCATCTTTTGCTCCTTGATGGACCCAAGAGCAATGCTCCCGGATGTTGGCAAGCTCGAAGAGGTATTTGTTGAGACCGGCTTCTTCTATCGTAGCTCTGAAGAGGGGCTCATGGGTTCGAGGGGTGCAAGAGGCAACAACGACGCGATTCAGATTGTGTTCCTTTATTGCTTCCTTAATGACTTCTTGTGCATCTGATGAACATGAATAGAGAAGATTCTCTGCGTATACGACACCTGGAAGACTACGTGCATAATCGGTGACCTCTGCAACATCCACTGTACCAGCAATATTGATTCCGCAAGAGCAGACAATAACACCGATCCTTGGTTCAGCAGCCATTAGCTCCAGGTCTGCCTCGGTGAGAACTTCGCCCTCTGCTTTCTGTGGCAGCACAATGTCCATTGCAGCCATGGCTGCAGCTGCACTACCCTGGGCAACACTGTCCGGGATGTCCTTAGGCATATGGCATGCACCGCACATGTGGATTCCGGGAATTCCAGTGTGCACTGTTTCCGTTGGAGTGCCCATTAGGAAACCGTACTGATCCGTCTTGAGGCCTAGCTTCTGCATAAGCTCCGAGTTTGAATTAGGAACCATCGCAGGACAAAGGACCACTAGGTCATAGGTGTCCCTTAGCACTTCATGCCCTTTGGCATCACTATGTTTGATGATGAGGCTTCGAGTGTTTGGGTCTTCTCTTACTTCGCTTGGAAGACCTTTCACATAGTTAATGGCATACTCAGTTTCTCCGCGTACAATGAATTCCTCAAAGCCCTTGCCAAAAGCACGCATATCATTGTAAAGAATGTCAATGTGAACCTCGGGCGTGTGTTCTTTTGTGATGATGGCCTCTTTTGTGGCGTACGTACAGCAGATTCGGGAACAATAGGCACAATGGTTTACATCCCGACTTCCCACGCATTGGATGAAGGCAATCCTGTGAGGTTCCCGACCATCTGAGGGGCGCATTACAATGCCACCTGTGGGGCCACTAGCTGAAACCATTCGCTCGTATTCGAGTGAGGTCACAACATTCGGAAATCGACCATACCCATACTCAGGTACAGAAGAGGCATCTAGGAGCGCGTATCCTGTGGCCATAATGATTGAACCTGCATTAATCTCAACGGTCTCATCCCCAATATCGAAGTTGATTGCTTCAGCCTTGCAGGTCTTTACGCAGGTCATACACTCAATGCAGTTCTCGATGTCAACGGTTGCGATATTTGGAACCGCCTGTGGGAAGGGTATGTAGGCAGCCTTCCTCATCTTGAGACCCATGTCATATTCATTGGGAACTTCAATTGGACAGACCCGCTCGCAATCGCCACAACCCGTACATTTCTCTGGGTTAACGCGGCGACTATGCTTCAATACCTTGACATTGAAGTCACCACGTTCACCAGATACATCTGTAACCTCTGAGTAGGCGAGTATCTCTATGTTGGGATGACGTGAACAATCGACCATCCATGGCCCTTGGATACACATTGAGCAGTCGAGGGTTGGGAAGGTCTTATCGAGCTGGGACATGTGACCTCCAATGGATGGTAGTTTCTCCACCATGAAGACTTTCACGCCCATCTCGGCGAGGTCGAGAGCTGCACGCATGCCGGCTATTCCTGCACCAATGATGACAATGGGCTTTGTTGAGGTTTCTGCCATATCTGTGCTCACTCCGAGGTGACAAGGCGCATCGATAACTCGCATGATAAAATGTTTGTTGTCTGAACCTGTTGCTACCGATGATATGAAATACTCTGAGTTGTTGAAGGCTTGGTGACAATGAACAGCACTCCTGAGCAGCCCTACTATGGATTTGAGGTGGGACCAATCCGCCCCCCAAGTGAGGCACGAAGCCTCTTGCTCAGGGTGACAAGAAACTGCCCTTGGAATAGGTGCGTTTTTTGTCCCGTCTACAAACAAGCCAAGTTTTCTCAGCGCAGCGTTGCTCATGTGAAACAGGACATTGATTCCATAGCCAAGTACATTGAAACTTTAGAGAGTCACTCATCGAAGCAGACCGTGAGAAGTCCAAGAAACATTGAACCAATTGACGCTGAAGCGTATTGGATGGCGTTCAACTGGTTTCGTTATGGTATGAGGTCCGTATTCATTCAGGATGCAGATAGCCTCAGCATGCCTGGACCGGACATCATTGAAATCTTGGCCCACTTGCGCGACAAGTTTCCATCGATAGAGCGAGTCACATCCTATGCTCGATCTAGTACAGTGGCGAAGATAGGTCAAGAGAGCCTGAAGGCCATGAGAGAGGCTGGTTTGAATCGAATTCACATTGGCATGGAATCAGGCTCAGATGCTGTCTTGAAGATGGTGAGAAAAGGAGCATCAAAGGAGATACACGTCAAAGCAGGACTTAAGGTGAGAGCTGCAGGGATTGAGCTGTCTGAATACGTAATGCCAGGACTTGGCGGAGTACGGTTGTCGAGAGAACATGCTCTGGAAACAGCATCTGCACTCAACAGAATTAATCCTGATTTCATACGGTTTCGACAGTTGGCAATTCCAGTGACAGCTCCTCTCTATGACATGGTGGAAGCAGGAGAATTCGAGAGATGTACTGATCTGCAAGTCATCCAAGAGCTCCGACTACTAATTAGCAATTTGAACGGAATTGACAGTTCAATTGCCAGTGATCATATACTCAATCTGCTTCAGGAAATTGATGGAAAATTACCTGATGACAAGACAAGCCTGCTTTCAACTATTGATGAATTTCTTGAGATGGACCCACAAAGACAGAGGCTGTTTCAGATAGGTAGAAGGCTTGGCTTGTTCTATGGGCTAGGAGACTTGGAGAATAGCGAGAAGCTAAAACGAGTTGAAGCAGTGTATGAAGCCCTTGAGATATCTCCTGAAAATATCGACAAGAAGGTCAATGATCTTATGACGCGGTTCATCTAGTGGGGCAAATCTGGAACTATGCTTCACACATTCGTTGTCTAGCTTCATTCTTCATGGACCAGAATGAGGTCAAATGGCGCCAATTTACACTAGAGGTTCATAGTTAACAATTGCCAATAGATTACCTCATATATTGCGAGCGTAATACACGGTTCGGGACGCAGACATGAAAGCGACACGACTCTATACTAGGGCCTATCTAGTACGCAACAAATCGAGAGGACACCTGTCACAGCCTTATGAGCTCGTCACAATAGAAGTGAATTTTACACCAAAGGTTAGACCGCAAGCGGAATGAGCCATCTCCACACTTTCATAAGAGCCCCCATATTCTTTCTTTTAGTGTTTTTTGCAGGTTTCTGAAGAGTTATAGTGTTTAACATAAGAGAAAGGGGCCTATAATGTCTTTTTCGATTGCCCCCAGTTAACAATCATTCATGTTTATTATATATACAAATGGAGAAGCCCTTCGTGGTGAGATAATGAAGCGCCGTACAATTCTTGGCACAGCAATGATGCTCCTTATGCTCCTTGTAGTGACATCTTCGGTAGCCACGGTCAGAGCTGAAGGTCCTGGAGATGATAACACCGCTGAGATTGAGGATGAATCTGAGGATGAACACGAACCTGACGAATACAGAGACATAGATGGCTCGGTTTGGATACAGACTGATGTCATGACAGCCAGGCTCAACCCTGACCTCCCAAACTTTCAGTACTGGTATAGTGATGATAACAATGGTAGTCTGGCGAAGTTCAGTGTCAGTTACCTAATGGTTGTAGAGTTTGAAGACCTAAATGGGGATGATGTCTATCAGCCTAATGAAACTCTTGCTTTTGCTCCATTAGATGCCTTTGAGTGGACGCTTCAAACCGGCAATATATCAGATGATACTGGAAGAAATATCGAAGTCTATGCATCGTACACAAAAGGGGGCCTCAGCGATGAGGACTACAATGATGACTGGTTTGAGGATTGGATGCCAGAATTGGGCGAGGATGATGATGATTCATTTTTTATTGCTGACGAAGAGGGTGATCTTGACCTTTCCATATTCGAGGGAATGACTCTTCAATTCTACGCTCACATGTACCTGAATGATTACATGGGCTTTGTCACAGATGACCAAGGAATTCAAGCCAACTATACCATTCAAGGGGGAGTTGAGCTTAAGGTTGACATTGAAATAGGCAACTTCCCATTCGAATCGGAAACATCGAAAATTGCCATTCTAAACTATATGAAAGAAGACCTTGCATCTTCTGACGATTCGAATTACAGAATCAGACTCCACGAGGAGGAGGGAGATGATGACAGGGACTCCGAAGACATAATGGGGAATCTTGGAGAGCAATTTCATGACAAGGAGGAGGATAACTACACGCAGGAAATCTCTCTCGTTGATTCTGGAACAAATACAGAACGTGGTTTCTATCGCTGGGTGGACAAGGCTGTCGTCAGTCTCCCTAACGGAACCGACTATGCTGTAGATGTCCATGCGTCATATTGGACAGACGGAAAATGCCTTTTTGTTGTTCCTCGCATACCCGAACTTTGACGGAGGCTCTCTGCTACATGACCCATCGATGGGGCTCGTTGAATCTGCAAACCCATCAAATGAAGAAACCACTCTAGGAGTTCCAACCGAGGCAATAGCATTGGTAATAGTGGGTGTTGTGCTGATTTCGATTGTTGGCCTTATTGTGTTTGGGAAACGCAGGTAAGACATTTCGGATGGGCAGATTCCCCTAGGACCAAATTCTTTTCAGTTGCAAGTTACAGAATCAAATAATGGCTGGATGACCTGTGAAATCAAACAAGTTTGCTCCAATATACCTAGTAATCCTCTTGGCCTTGCCATTGACCGTACTCCCTCTTGCTACACCAGTAGATTCGCTTCAAATATCGCAGGACGTTATTCTTACTGATCTGGAGGTAAAGGCCCACTTGGGCCAGAATTGCACGACCCTAGTGTTAATCAATGCAAATGTTACGAATGTGGGGGCAACAGACTTGAGTCATGTTGACATCCGAATTGATGTTCGGAGTATAAGTCTTACAGAGAGCAAGGTAGACGGGGTTCCAGTAGCAGCAGAGATTGTAGAAGGAGATAGGTATCTCATCATAAGGAGTCACCTACAAACAGCACTTACGCCAAGCGAATCCGTTGATTTGTCAATCACTTTCGCAACTGACCGTATGCAAGAAAGAATGAGTCAGGACACTATAGGAGGATTCTGTATCAACCATTTCATTTTCTACCTCAGACCACTGAATGAGGTTCGGAACCTAACATTCCATGCCCTGCTACCGGCACATGCTAGTCTCGAACTTGGCGTTTCAGCACCCTTGTTTCCTGACCCAGTTGGTAATTACACGGATGGAAGCCGGCTGGTATTCTTCTGGGAAGCATCCGTCTTGTATCCGGGCCAAGAAATTGCCTTCATCGTGAAATATCAGCTACCCCTGGGATTGATCCAAGATGAATCGGCAGCAACAGATGTAACAATGCCAAATCTATTTGCTCTTGGGTTACTTAGCGCTTTCTTGGGAGGAGTCGCAGCCCTAGCAATTGAGAGAACGCCAAATGCTGTTAGGAAAATGAGAGCAGGGAGTGAAACAAGACTAAGTGTGGTTTCACGTCAGGAGGAACAAGTATTGTCACTGTTGAAGAGAAAAGGCGGTTCGTGTCCACAAAGAGAAATCTATGAAGAGCTGGACCTGTCACAATCTGCCGCAAGTATGATTTTGAACGCCCTTGAAGAGAGAGGCCTAATTAAGAGGTTTCGTGAAGGAAGAGAGAATTTAGTTCATATCCTTGAATAAGCATCAAGTCTTAAGCCCAAGGCGCTTCCAGTTTGGCTCGCTCTTTCGCTGCATGTACTGAAGGTGTGTTGCCAGTCCAAATTCCTCCGGTTCATGTCCGAAAGCCAGAGCGAGAAGCTCCGACACATGCAGTACGTCAAAGGTATACT
This sequence comes from Candidatus Thorarchaeota archaeon, assembly GCA_011365025.1. The sequence continues at coordinate 116,342 of RDOF01000002.1, read as the reverse complement.
TGTGTTCCTCTCCAAGATGCTTCTGGATTTCCACCTGACCCAAGTCTAGTTGCAGCTCACAAAATGGGCATGGAGTGACAATAAGGTCTGCTCCGCCTGCGGCTAGCAGGCTGTCGAATTTCTGTTTGGTGAACTCCAAGGCAATCTTCACATCTGCAGTTCTTACGGCACCTCCAGCACCGCAACAGATCAGTTCGTCCTTGTACGGCACGTACTCTGCGCCTGAGGTTTCGCACAATTCTCGGAAGATGTGGGGTCTCTCGGAGTCATCCTTCTGCTTGACAAGCTTCGGACGCATCCAATGGCATCCAGGATGCAACGCCATGCGAACACCCGTCATTGGACGAACAACTAGCTTACGAATTCTTTCAAGGCCCGCAGTATCGTATAGTGCATCCACGTAGTGGGTTACCTCGATCGTACCCTTGAACTCGCGTCCGACTTCCGCAAGGGCTTCATTAACAGCCTCACGGAGTTCTTTGTCATGTTTCAACTCATGGTTTGCGTCCCATAAACTGGCGAAGCAGCCGTTGCAGCCTGTAGTGATGTCTGCCCTGGCCTCCTCTGCTATGGTGAGGTTTCTTGCGGCGATGCTTGCCCAAGTAACTCGGTCAAAGGAGCCAAAGACACCGGGAGCTGGACAACATGATGCTCCTTCCATCGGCAGCAATTCCATTCCAAGATCCTCGAAGATAATCTCAGTGGCCTTTTGTATACTGGGATACCTGTGTGGTATGATGCATCCGAGAAAATGAATAAAACTCGGTCTCTTCGCCATTTTGATTACTCCTCCTTGTCTGCAACCAGTTTGTCAAAACCGGTCTTCTTGGCAATCTTTCTTATTTCCTCGACTGCTTCAGGATGACCGCTTGCATTGGGCGGGATCGGATCAAGACCAACTTTCACGCGAAGTTGCTCCCATGACTCTTTGTCCAGCGGAACAGCATGACCCGCCTCCAAAACCTTCTGAGCGACTTTCTGGTGGGGTTCAAGCATGTAACCCTCTGCAACGGCCACATTTCGGATAGCCTTGATTACATCTGTCGGCGAAACGTCTTGTGGACACCTGTCTGTACACGTATAGCAGGTGGTGCAGTACCATAGCTCTGGCGCTGATATGCACTGCTCCTTCAATCCAAGCAGAGCTTTCCGAATGATTCCTCGGACCAAGTAATTCGTTCGGGCTCCGGCCGGACAGCTTCCCGAACAAGTGCCGCACTGGTAGCAGCTCTGGATGTTTGGACCGCCGGTCTTCTTAATCATTTGAATGAAGTCTCTATCCACTGAATCAATATCGATTGGAGCCTTTTCCTCGACACTCGTCAATGTAGCCACCGACTGCTATTCGAACGCAAGAATTTCAGCCTTAAATCCATTGCCAATTGGCAGTGATTGCAAATCGACGGATGGTTTCAAGCCATATGATATGCAGGGGAAAGTTCTTCACATTTGCAGGAGTATTCCCTGTGATGAGATGTCCTGAGCATAAAAATAATCCAGCATCAGCCATTCTAGGATTCTGCGGAGTTTGTATCAGAAGCGACCCGAACCTCTTGAATAGAGCAAAAGAGGCGCACATCTCAGTCAGGAAGGGGGAAGGCTTGGTTCCCTTTATTCCGCAGGATGGCAGCCTAGTGTGCCCCGATTGTGGAAATCACTGCCACATAGCAGAAGGCGGGATTGGATTCTGTCACACCAAGCACGCAAAAAATGGGAAGATTGTTGATAGATACGGAGAAGCGGTCCCTGTGTTTTGGTATTATGACCCCTTGCCAACGAATTGTGTTGCAGATTGGGTATGCTCGGTGCCTTCATCCTTGGGATTCGGTTTATCCCGTCTCAAGAATCTGGCGGTCTTCTATGGCTCGTGTAACTCGGATTGTTTATTCTGTCAAAACACAAGTTACCGGAGGATGATGAAGACCGGCAGTAATCTGATGACTCCTGAGGAACTGGCAAGGGCAGTAGATGACCGAACTGCATGCGTTTGCTATTTCGGAGGAGATCCGGCATGCAATCCTAGGCACTCATTGGAAACCTCACGCCTCATAAACAAGGAAAGGCATGTTCGTGTGTGTTACGAAACAAATGGGAACATCTCAGGAAAATGGCTTGATGAGATATCAGATATTGTAAAGATAACGGGCGGCACCCTGAAATTCGACCTTAAGGCTTTGAATCCGGAAATCTACCAAGCACTAACAGGAGTTTCAAACGCTCTTGCATTGAGGAATTTCAAGAGCCTTGCAAAGGATTCACTGAAGAGAGAGGGGGAATTCCTAGTCGTCAGTATCTTGCTGGTGCCAGGATACATAGGCATACAGGAGATTGAAGAACTGACAAAGTTCATCGCAGACTGTGACTCAACAATACCAACAGCCCTTCTCGGCTTCTGTCCACACCACAGGATGCTTGACTTACCACGTACTAGCATAGCTCATGCAGAAAGCGCGTTACGAGTAGCTAGGGAATCAGGACTTACAAACGTTAGAATCGGAAATAGACATCTATTGTCTGAAGAAAGCTACGAGTTTCCATAGGAGAGTTTCAGGCCATTGTCAGAGGCTACGCAGTCTGATTGAACATCGAACCATTCATCAGTGGTTTCTCACGATAAACTGAATAGCAAGATAGCGTACTCTGCCTACCATGGAAATAGAGGAATATGTGAAAGGGGCTCTTGAGAACGATCAGATCTGGGGAGAGGAGATTCCTGTATCAGTCTTCGAGGAGGAGTTCAATCTTGGATGGGAGGAAATCAAAACGAGATTGGATTCAGTTATGGTACTTTGGATGGGACAAGTGTACCCTCTCAAGGACCTTTACAGGATATCCTTGGATGACATATTGGGGGTTATGATTACCTTCGAGAAGCCTAAATACACAACCGCAGGGATTCTATGAATCAGAAAAGGCCCAATATGTGAAGAGAATTGGCCTCTCCATTCCCTAGGACGCGAAACTAACCCTTATATCCAACAAGTCTTGGCGCTTGGATAGTAGATTTCCTATCATCCAGAGGAATACGAATGAACGATCGAATCTCACGCGAAACAATAGGCACGGATGATATCGACCCGGAGTTTGTTGACGCCTTGGTGGAAGCGGGAGCAGATAGAATCAGAACGTGTATCCAATGCGGAACCTGCAGCAGTGTTTGTCCCAGCGGAAGGAGAACTGCATTTCGTACTAGAGAATTGATGCGAAAGGCGCTGCTTGGGCTTAAGGATGAAGTGCTATCGAGCCCTGACCTCTGGCTCTGTGCCACCTGTCTTACCTGCCTTGAGAGATGTCCGAGGCAAATCAAAGTCACTGATGCCATCATAAAGATGAGGAATATGGCAGTGGATGAAGGATTCATGCTTCCTCAACATAGGAAATCTTCGCAGAAATTGATGGAAACAGGTCATGCCGTACCTCTAGATGAAGCAAACAGAGAGATGCGAAAGGATTTGGGACTTAAGGAGATACCACCGACAACGCATGATGACCCGAAGGCCTTGGATGACACAAAGGAAATTATGAGGAGAACTGGTTTCAGGAGATTGATTGAGGGACAACGAGAGGAGGCAAACCAACTTGACTGAAGCAGCCACCTATTCATTTTTCTTAGGGTGTGTGATGCCCAATAGGTTTCCAAACATAGAGAAGAGCATTAGAACGGTCATGCCGCAGCTGGGAATTGAACTGGAGGACCTTAACGGAGCCAGTTGTTGCCCGGCACCTGGAGTCATCAGATCGTTCCATGAGCCCACTTGGCTTGCTCTAGCGGCACGTAACCTAGCACTTGCCGAGCAGGCCGGACATGACCTCGTTACAGGTTGTAATGGATGCTATGGTACTTTCAAGGAAGCGCTCGCCGAAGTGAAAGGGAACCCTGCCAAGATGAAGGAAGTCAAAGAGATCTTCAAGGGAATGGACATCAAGTTCACTGGCAAAGTAGATGCAAAGCACATCATCGAGCTGATATATGAGATTGGAGCTGAGAATCTGCGTGCCAAGATCAAGCGTCCTCTGAACAACCTCAAAGTTGCAGTACATTACGGATGTCACCTACTCAAGCCTAGTAAGAATCGACCGTGGGAACAGACTCAACGTCATACTTTCTTGGACGAGCTAGTCGAGGTCACAGGGGCAAAGAGTGTCAAATACAAAGACAAGTACCTTTGCTGTGGAGCTGGAGGCGGCGTTCGAGGGAGTCAAGTGGCCGTAAGCGTGGATATTGCGAAGGAAAAGCTTGACAATATGATTGAAGCCGGTGTGGATTGCTTGGTGAATGTCTGTTCCTTCTGTCATCTTCAGTTTGAGGCGTCCCAACCACAGCTCAACAAGGAGCTGGGAGAAAAGAGATACCAACTTCCTGTCATCTACTACACGCAATTACTTGGACTTGCCCTTGGTATGGAACCTGAGGAACTGGGTCTGCACAAACACGTTGTGAATACACAACCAGTACTCGACAAGATTTTCACATGAACCCTTCAAGCGACCGAATCCTATGAAGTTTGGCTTGAGAAGCTCAAAGCCACTTATGAGCCACGTAATAGACGACAATTGCCATAATAACGGCAGAGATTACAAACAACGCCAGAAACACGAATACTCTGCCATCATCTGTTGTAGTTGTTGTTGTGGTTGTCGTGTTTGTGGTTGTAGTAGTGGTTGTGGTCGTAGTAGTGGTCGATGATGGAATACTTCCTGCGGTGAAGTTGGAGTCTGAGTAGTCGGAGGAGAAGTATATTCCATCTGTCACACGAACCTCAACCAAGTATGAATCCAGCAGGAGGTATTCTGTGAAGTTCCATTCTAACCAAGTTGTGCTAGTAGAGGCTGCAAGTAAAGCAAATGACTGGCCCAAGTCGGGCGAAAGAAGAACATCAAAGGTCAGGGTTTCACCCGAATTCAAGTCAGAGGCAGACCAAGTGATATTGTGAGTGCCAATCCAGGTTTCGCCGCCATTTGGACTGAGGACAGTAACTCTCGGGACAAAAAAGTTGCCAATATAGACATTGGTAGTTAGCTCGCTATGGGAAGAACCATTCACAAGAACTGCTGTCGCATTTATTATGCATGTAGCATTGTTGCCGAGGGTTCTCGTATCAACTTCCACTGAAGGAGAAACAGCTGTGTTGGAAACCGATGATGGAATCGCAGGAGCAGTTACCTCGATGATGGACTGAGCCACCAAGACTAGCGGTTTCCAAGATGCTGAGATGATAACATGGTCGCCGCCAATCTTATCGCCCTCGTTAAGTGAAATCGGAGTAGGATTGTCCAGAGTGTGATAGGTCAGGTTCAGTTGGAGATCTTCTGCGCTCCATAATCCATATTCGGAAGTTGGATTCTGGGACGGATGCAACGTCGAAGGCCAAGAATACGTCTGCGGAAGTGATGCGAACAAAAGCGATGTTATGAACAGTATCAAGAGGGCTGATGCAAGCATTTGTACGGCCAGCGGCTGGCGCTTGGATTTGCCATTAGAACTCATTCTCTCTCGGGAAATGGTTGCTCCCTCCATATGGTTAGTGCCTCATACCATAGGACAACACACGCTGAAGCCAGTAGCAGAATCAAGACTGTTGAGTACCAATTACTGAATAGATAAAGCATTGTCGATAGAGCTGCAGTGAGAGAGGTATAGAATGTGGCATAAAAGAGATACTTAGGAACCATAGCTCTGCCTCTGCCAACAAAGAGACGAAGTATGCCAACACGTACATCGCGCGTAACCTCATACTCCCCATGCACATTCTTGTCGACCAAGCCAAACTGCCGGAGCTTCTCCAGATGGTGGAGAGAGAGAGAAGGACTAGATAATTCCGTGCCTCGCTGTATCTCTCTGGCACTCATTGGGCGTGGGTGTCGTAACATGAACCAGTATACTTGCAGAGTCTTGCCTTTAACCTGTTCAGCCAGTTCTTCTTCACTTGGAACTTCATCGGACAAGACCTGCAACTCCAGTTTGAAGCACAGACTAATTGTGTAGACATACTCTTAACTGTCACTCTTCTGACGCTTTGGAATAATCCCTCAAGGTAAGGCTCAAATAGCTATGGAACGCGCCCATGTGCAGGGCAGATAGACAGCTGTCTCAATGAACCCATAAATACGTCCTTGGAAGTGACCTGTCACTTTGAGCTAGGGAGAATTCACTAATGTCGACCGTTAGAAAACCAATAACGCCGAAACCAGCAAGACTGCGAGAGAAGGTTCTTGTGATTCTTCAGGAGCAGTGTAAGCAGTGCGGCCTCTGTATTGAGTTCTGCCCCAAAAAGGTACTATGTTTTGATATGTCAAAGTACAATCGAAAGGGATACCACCCTGTTACGGCATGTGACATAGATGCTTGTGTGAATTGCGAATTCTGTGAACGGATATGCCCCGATATGGCCATTTTCTTGGCTAACAAGGATGAAGCCAAGAAGGCCTACGATGCCAATGCTATGGAAGAGAACACTGTAATTCCAGAGTTCGAACAGGAGGCAAAGTGAATGCCCGAGAGAGTTATGTTCACAATGGGGGACATTGCTTGTGCCGAAGGAGCAATCAGTGCTGGGTGTCGCTATTTCGGGGGTTATCCAATCACTCCTGCTACGGAGATAGCGGAATGGATGTCCATTCGAATGCCCCAAGTTGGGGGTGCCTATGTCCAGTATGAGGACGAAATCGCTTCGATAACCAGCGTCATCGGAGCGTCTTGGACTGGTGCAAAGGCGATGACTGCAACCTCAGGACCGGGAGTTAGTCTGATGCTTGAAGCAATTGGGCTAGCAGTAATGACAGAAACACCTCTTGTGCTGGTTAACATTATGCGTGGAGGGCCAAGCACGGGGCAGCCTACCAAAGGGCAGCAGGGAGATGTCATGCAGCCAAAATGGGGAAGCCATGGTGACTACCAGATCATTGCTTTAACACCAGCTTCAGTTCAGGAGATGTTTGACCAAACTGTACAGGCCTTCAACCTTGCAGAGAGGTTCAGAACACCCGTCTTCGTCTTGGCCGATGAAACCGTGGGCCATATGAGAGAGCGTCTTGTGATTCCTGATGAGAAAGATTTGAAAATAGAGAACAGGAAGCTCGCAACAGGGCCGCCAGAGGAATACTTGCCATTCAAACCGGATGATGATCTGGTTCCACCAATGGCACTTCTTGGCTCCAAGTACCAGTTCTATGCCACTGGCCTGACACACGACGAGCGTGGCTACCCAAGCGATAAGGAAGATGTCCAGATTAGCCTCATCACGCGGCTCAATGACAAGATAATCAAGAACTCGGACAAAATCATTGACGTTGAGAAGTTCATGCTTGATGATGCAAAGATTGCTGTGATAGCGTATGGTACTCCGTCGAGAAGTGCTAAGAAGGCAATCAGAGACGCTAGGGAGGAAGGCATCAAAGCAGGCATGCTGAGATTCAAGACTGTCTGGCCATTTCCAGAAAAGCACGTTGCAGAGCTGGCTTCGGAAGTCAACCATATCATCGTTGCAGAGCAGAATCTTGGTCAAATGTACTACATGGTCCGATCCGCCGCATCTCCAACGCCTGTACATCTTATGCCCAAGCCAGCCGGTATGCCGCAGTTGCCTCAGGAGATACTGGAGGAAATAAGAAGGATTAGCTCAGGAAGATAGTTATCTATCTCAATCTGTTACTACCAGTATGTTGCATAGGCATCATCAGGAGCGTGTTTGCTGCAGTAATACTTGTGCCCTGATAACCAGTAGGCTTCTTTCCCACAAACGCAACATCTGCGAGAACTTCGATGCCTTGCTGCGGCCCCACATGCCGGGCACGGGCCAACGCCACCCCATGGCAACAATACTGTTCCTGTTCCCCCACACAACTCACATCTAGCCAAAACCTTTCCCCAGAGGAACTGAATCCTTATCTGATAAGAACTTTGCTAATGCTCTGAAATTCAAAGTATCAAAGTATCAATCAAGCAGTCAGTCTACACAACCATTATGAAGTGAATTCTGGTTTTTAGGAGCAGTTGATAGCAATGCATGTGTTATTGACAGGTGCCTTTGGTAATATTGGCGAGAGCACTCTAGTTTCCCTCTTGGAAAAAGAATACTTGGTAAGATGCTTTGACATTGAAACAGAAAGGAATCAGAAAAAGCAGAAGAGCCTTTCCAAGATGGGGAGATTCGAAACAGCATGGGGAGAAATTCGTATCCTTGACCAGGTTCAAGAGGCGGTCAAGGATGTAGATTGCATCATCCATTTGGCAGGAATAATTCCTCCACTCAGCGAGGTAAAACCAGACCTTGCAAGAAGTGTCAATATTCAAGGTACACGTAACATCGTGCAGACTGCAGAGGAGGGCAAACCAAAACTCATCTTTGCCAGTTCTGTTTCTCTCTATGGACCTACAATGCATTTGGACCCACCCAGGAAAGCCAGCGACCCCGTTAGCCCGACCGACACCTATACTCATACTAAGGCGAAATGCGAAGAAATCATTCGCTCAAGCAAACTCCCTTGGACTATTCTGAGATTTGCTGCAGCTCCACCTATTGAAAACATTGGAAGTGAAAGCGACATGAGTATGCTGTTCGAGATTCCTTTGAATCAACGAATAGAATTTGTGCATACTAGAGACGTGGGTTTGGCCTGTGCAAATACTGTGGAGGCTAATACCCACGGCATGACTCTGTTAATTGGAGGGGGACAGGATGCTCAGATGTACCAGCGCGAGTTTGTACAAAGAATGCTGAATACGATGGGACTTGATATGCCACCAGAGAGTGCCTTTAGACAACCTAGGAATAAAGATGATTGGTACTACACCGATTGGCTTGATACCGAAGAATCACAGAAATTGCTTGGGTACCAGAGGCACAGTTTTGAAGATTTTCTTCAGGAATCGAAGAAAGCTATAGGCGTCAAGCGGCACTTGGCGGGAATATTCAAGAGGCTAGCGATGAGGAAACTGCTGGCAGCATCGAAGTACTATGTTCCAGAACGTAGTTCATCAGAATGACCATGGCAGGCCAGTATACAATGAAGAAACGAAGCTGCACAAAGGGTTCCAAAGAGAAGCAAGAACGCAAGACTCCGGAAGAAGAACAGGAGAATACCATGAAGGTTGTTCAGATTATGCAAGTTGTTTCTGAGGACTTGGGTGAACCTGAGAAGAAGATGTGGCGAAAGATGCTCGGAATCAATGATGAGCACTAGGACACTGCTCAACTGGTTCTAAAATAGCCACTCATAGATACTTTTTGCAATCGTTTCAAATGCCTTGTGCACATTCTTTTCAGTCTTCTAGTCAATCAACCGGAGATTCTGGAAGAACTGGCGAAGTGCTTTAAAAAGACTGCAGTATGGGGGTCGCTCACTATTAGAACCATTTCTGTTGCCCAGAGAGCTATTAAGGTCTGAAGATAGATTTCGCCAACTTGGGTATAGAATCCATCTTGATTCACAGGGTCATCCAAATCATTGGTATGAATCTCCATTTCTTCCTCAACAATCATTACACCCAGCAAGTCGTTACTGAGGTGGTGTTTTGTTCGTTGTCCATATTCACTAGTGTAATCAATCTTGGATTGTAGTCGAGGCCAGGGGCCAGTCCACCATTGCTCAACCTTGTTATCTAGCTCGGCAGGGGTGGGTGTGCGAACACCGGGATTATAGTGTCCTCCGGCCACAGCTTCGCCAGTTCCTTTCTGTGTCCCATCATAGTCCTGCTCCTCGTCGGGGTTGTTGGGGTCGTGGCGGGTCAGGTCCGTGATGAGGGTGACACCATGAATCTCTTGAAGAGTTCATCTAGTCTGATTCCAGATCATGAGAGGGAACGGAAGTGTTCTGTTCTGACACATTCTGTGAAATGCTGAGCAAGTACCCTCCACCTATACAAAGGATGACTGGAACCAAGAAACCAATAAGGGGGGCATAGGCCAGAAACAAGGCAGGCAAGAATACCATCAGCAGCATTACGAAGCTGCACAGAATGACCGCAGCAATCATATACAGCTTGGCCCTCTCCAGAGTCAAGGCTGAAAATCCCGGTGTCGGTGACTCCAGAAGTTCATCCTTGGTCCTGCCTTTAGTGATAGAAGAAATTTCTCGCGCTTTCGCCCAAGTCAGTAGAATAGGCACAGCGAGAAAGAATAACACCACAAATGGAACAGTTGGCGCTATTGACGGCTCCAGTTCTACTAGCCTTGGAATTGAAATGAGAAAGTAATATTCAATTAGTGCCCATCCTGCAACGGACAGACTCAACCATGAAGCATACCATCTCCTGAAGTTCGTCTGGTAAAATCTTTGAATCGTTTTGGCGAAAGGAAATGATGACCCCCTTCCTCCATCACTCATTCTCCTCTTCTCTTCTTCTTCAAATGGCAACTCGACTATGATAATGGCGAGGAACAATGTGACTGCGCCCGCGGCGCCCAAGACTATGTCCTCCATTTTCCTGTTAACCCCCGTAGTTATAGAAATGTGGATAATAGATGCATGAGAACAAAACGCCTAGTATAACAAAAACGCTTTTGCTCCATACTGTGAATTGGATAGCAGCCTTGATTACTTCGAATGTCGTCTTCATGGCGAAGGCAAGGGCTTTTAGAATCACAGTGGCTCCAACACCTCCTATGGTTTTTAATCCTGCTGCAATGCAGAAACAAGAGATCCCCAAGACAAGGAAGAACCAAGCCGCTGCTCCCGCTGTCCATATGCCGTTATCCACCAGCAGGTGTGAATGAATCCATGCCAGCCCGAGTGTGATACCCATGAAACCTACCACGGCTACAATTCCAAACCAACCTGTCGGAATCTTCTCGGCTACAGCACATATCATTATCAATGCGTAAATCCAGAGGGCAATCTCACCCATGAATGCCCATACCTGTTTTGCATTGCCGAAGTCCTCCTCATTGAGTCCCATTGAATCCGATTCATACACTACTGTTTCGCCCAAGAGGTCCACAGCCATGTGAAAGATGGCTTGAGTAACCACCAAGAAGTGGAGTAACGGCCATGGGCCTGTCCATTCGGTTTCAACCTCTTCCGCAGCATCTGATAGATGGCTATCCACGTCAGCCTGAGTTCTTGGTGAGAGTCCTTGTTCTGTTCCATCGAACTCCATGCCCTGCTCGGGGTCGCCGCTGGGTGGCGGGTAGGTGGGGTTATTGGGGTCGTGGCGGGTCAGGTCCGTCTCCAGCAGGATGTCGTGGATCCGCATCTCCAGCAGGGGCTTGTTGCTGTAGCGCAGCCCCTCGATCACCATGGACTGCACCACCCGGGTCGCGTTGTAGACCGCATGGAGCAGGTAGTTGTAGGGGACGTCACTGGAGCTGGTGTAGATGCTCCCCTGGCCCGTGGCAGGGTCCCACCACAGGCTGATGGTGACCGCATGAGAGTCCTCGCCATACCAGAGGGTCCGAGTATACTGTCCGCCATTCTCAGGGTAGAACACTGCTCTGAACCAGCCATCGTTCCAGCCACTTATATCATCTCCCCACTCAATGGCCATGATGGTTTCTCCGTAGTTGTCAAGCAGGGCTACGCTGGTGATGCCCATTTGAGCGGCCGAGCCCTGTATCAGTTCACCCAGAACCGAGAACTCGCTCAGCTGGTAGAGTCTGAAGGGCCTGTCAAGGGTGTGTACGTATTGCGGACCATGCCATCCACTTCCCGAGTCAATGGAGGTCCAAGTCATATAGCTCTCTCCATCGGGCACCTCCAGGACACCGTTTGAGAAGGCCAAGTCTCGGTGAAACTCATCCATATCGTTGCAGTTGTCCTCAAAGACCGTGTACTCAGACCCTGCATAGCTCAGCCGGACATTATAGATTCGCTCATCGTGCTCAGGAGCAGAGCCATACCTGTAGCTCTGAACAGCAACATATTTGATGAGCCTATCGAGGTCAAGCGCACCCTTGGGAACGAGGAACTGGCCGATATCACTGGGTACATCAACATAGATCCCCACCATCGGATTGAACCAGATGGTCACAATCCCAGTGGTTTCTCCAGGGTAGATGTACGAAACATGCGACTCGTACCCGCCGCCTGCATAGTAGTAATTCACGAAGAACTCCTGCCATTGGTGGCTTCCCCAGGTATCCCGCACGCCAAGGGTGGCCACCAGATTCATGGCTTCATCAAGCAGGCTGACCGAAGCAATCCCTCGCCGCGAATTAGTGCCGTCGTGCACCAGAGAGAGATTTGCAGAGAAGGACCCGAAGTCCCTGAGCTGGAAGTACGACGGCAACGTGCGTACAAAGGAAGGCCCGTGCCATCCGGACCCGGTTGGAATGGAGTCAAAGTACATGAACTCGCCTGTGGAGTCTACATCTCCAGAAGAACCGCTTGTCCCCGGCAATGAGGGACAGGTCGGGTCATACTCGTAGTCTGCCTTCACCGCCGGGTCAGTCCAGAGGCCGCCTGTCCGTCCAGGGTTCCGTCCGACGACAGGGCTCTGCCAGACTTCATCAACCTTCTGCTGTTGGACATAGAAGCCGCGAGGTATATCCTGAGAAAGGCTCATGGAGTCCAGCACCGTCTTTCCCTCTGCATCCAGTGCAGGTCCGCTGGCAGTGACATTCACAATAACCTCCTCCCACCAGAAAGGATCGCCCTCGTAGATGACAAAGCCCGCATAGGTGCCGCCCGTAAAGACATCGGGGCCATACTCCCAGTGTCCTGGGCTCATTGCAGCAACCTCCATATATTCAGAACTGTAGACATTCGGGTCGGGCGGAAGAGGTGGAGGGTCACCTAGAGGAGGTGCTGGGTCCTCAATCCACCAAGCCTCGTAGTAGTAGTTCTTGGTATAGGTTACGTAACACGTGTCAAGTAGACGCTGATAGGGCACCCCTGCATAATCAGTGTAGAACGAGTAGTAGAACCAGAGGCTATACTTTAGCTCATCGGGAAGGGCGATAAAGCCAGCGTCGTCGGTTAGAATCTCTTCAACAGCCTTTCGATAGACCCTGTAGCTACTGGTATAGGTGTCAGAGTATGATGCATCAATGGCCTCGATCTCGGACAGGATTATCTGTTCAAAGTCCATAATATGAACGGAACGGCCAGACTGAACAAGGGCCTTTGCAGCGGTTAGCTCGGAGATACGATACTCCTCAACCACTTGAGCATCGAAACCCAAGGCCAGCATCACGGTAGAGGTGATCTCAACATTGGTGACCTCTGCAGGCCGCGCTCCGGGTACGGTGTACAGCTTCTTTCCTGAATCCTCGCTTCCATAGTTGATGATGTTGCGACTGTCGCAGGCTGCAAATAAGTGCATCTTTGCTGAGGACTCGGTCACGATGTCGGCCATTGTCTTCCAGGATGTCAGCCGATTTCCAGTCACAATTCCAAAGGGCCCACCGTGTGACATGTAGACAACGACACTCTGGTAGAGATTCACAGCCACAGTGGGGTCACTGGTCTTTCTGACGACCAACCTGTCCGCAATGTAGGGGTCGTCATCGACAAAGATTGACAGTCGGTCTATCAGGTCTGCAACGGCCCAGTCGGTATCAGCATCATCTGACAGCTGAAGAATGACCACTGATGGACCCTGATTTGCAGAGTCTGCAGTCCAAGCTGTCGCTGCAACAAGCTGCATTGTCAGTATTGCCATGATGGCAAGAGCACAGAATAGAGTTATCTTCCTCCTATCCACTAGGCCGAACGCATTCAGCATTTTTTCCTCCTATCCACTAGGCCGAACGCATTCAGCATTTTTTCCTCCTATCCACTAAGTCATGCTCCCCATCAAAATACATCAATCAATCAAAGGAACTTATTAATAAATGCGACGATTGGCGTAAACAGAAGATGAAATCCGGCCAGAAATGCATCTGCATCTGTTCTAGCGGCATTTCCACATTCTCTCTGCTTGAGCGGTGCGACAACGCCTCTCGGGTGGTTAAGGCCATGGTGATCGAGGGGCTGCGCTACAGCAACAAGCCCCTGCTGGAGACGGACCTGACCCGCCACGACCCCAATAACCCCGGCGAGGAGCAGGACTATGATGGGACCAACCAAGGCAAACGAACTCGGTTGGAGGCCCAGTTCTATGGAATGACATCCTGTCCGCCTCCTTCGGATTTGATGAATGAAATCGATAATTGGTGGACTGGTCCTTGGCCAGTCTTCCATGTCAAGATAGACAAGACAACCATTGAAGGATTCGTCTTCAGATATCAAGTGGCCAGGGACCTCTTGGGATTCACTCAGGTTGAGGAGGCGTATCTGGTTTCTAACTCGCCCGATGACCCCATCACAGATGAAGCTTATGCACAAGCGCTTGCAGAAGATGTTGTTGCGGAGTGGTTCGCCGAGGGTATCCGCCACTGGATTGTCTTCCTAGGAGGCCTTGCCGCTTCTGTTGCATGCATGGCCACGGAGAAATTCCCGGCCTACTGGCCAGTTGCAGCAGTTCTAATCGCTGTTTATATAGGTCTCTTTGCGACTGACATCATTCTAACGACGTTCGACATCATGGACCTCACAGATGATCCTTGGAATCGTTTCTGGATGATTGTGTTTGTAGGTTTGGGGATCTTGCTAACAATAACCGGAGTAGATTTCGTCAGACCTGGGATGGCACTATGGATGACGGAAAGAGCTGCAGGCGAAACAGCCAGTCTTTTCACTCTTCTGGTCCATGGCATGACCGATATGTCCGTGATATTCCTCTGCTTCAAGATTCTATTGGTCTTGTGGGTATTTGTGGTAGCAGGGCTGGTATGGACACTAACAGTATTAGGGGGCTTGTAGGAGGTATGACCATCGTATGGAATATTCATTGAACTTGAATAATTCCTTGTTGGAGTCGGTAACATGATACAAGCTGCTGTTGAATCACGGGACATGTTGGCTTTTGTTGTGTTTTGGGGAGTCATCTTTCTCTTTACTTGGTTCACTGCACGACGATTGTCTGCATGGGCACGACCTGAAAATCGGGGCACTATTGATGACCTCTCGTTAGCCATTGCTATAGCCTTTGGCCTTGGAGCTATTGTATCAACCTTCTTATGGGGCGCCTTCCAGATATTGTTCTACTTCGGTGAACCTTTGGAAACCCTCCACTTGCTGGTATTTGCATCTGGCTCATTAGTGTCTATCATTGTGCCACTGAGAGTGGTATTCTCTCCGATGATAAAGGAGTTTAAGAGGACTGCAGACTAGCGGCGATTCAGGGCCTGCGCTACAGCAACAAGCCCCTCATCGGCATGAGAATTCACGACCTCCTGCTGGAGACGGACCTGACCCGCCACGACCCCAACAACCCCACCTACCCGCCACCCAGCGGGGACCCCGAGAACGGTACCGTCTTTGATGGGACAGACAAGGGTGCAGCAGAGTCGGACACTGAAACCCAGAAGGACCTTAGAGTGCATGATGCCGAAGAAGAACTACTGGTATACTGGACAGGACCTTGGCCTTGGCTCCACTTCGAAAGACCCGAAAGTCTTGCATCATATGGAAGTTCATTTCATGTTAAGCGGGACCTTCTGGATACAACTAGTGTTGTCTATGCCAGTTCAATGGATTGGGGACCTGCTGAAACTGAAACATTCTGGGAGGAAATCCTTGAGGAAGCTGTTCGGCTGATAACATTTGGCCTAATAATGGCTGCTGCACTTGTTGTTTTCAGGTTCATTGAGCAATCCTGTGGAACTGCAGTTGGTCTTATGCATGGAGCAGTAGGTCTCTGGGCGACAGCAATCGCCTTTTTATGGGTAGCAGTAGATACATGGGTGCAAAACGGGAAGAATCTTGGATGGGCTGCATCTGTGTACGCCATTGCTGCGTTAGGAATGCTCGGTACAGCATGGGGCGGTGGGTTAGTGAGAGTCATGGCAGCGTCTGTATTTGGCTTCTTTTCGCCCGCACTTGGCACTTTCCTTTGGAATGCCCTTGAGCCGCTCGTTATGACATCCATTCTGCCGAGATTGGTCCTCACGATTACAGGAATCTTGCTCCTGATCTTTATGGGGCTCACATATGCAGGAATACTACACGGGTGAGTTGGTGAGTAGAATGATCGAGTATATTGTCGGAATTGTTGTTGTCTTTGGAGCTATCATCCTCATTCCAGTTCTTGGTATCTCCATCAGCGCGATTGTTCTCTGGGGCTGTTCCAAAAGAGGAGGCCTTGATTGGTACAGGCTTCACACTATATCTGTGGATATGGTAATTGATACGGCAGCTCTGTTGGGATCCTTCCTCTTGGGCCTAGAGATTATTAGCGCAACTGTGCGGAGTCTGCTTGTGCCCTTTCTCATGCTTGAGAGTGGACCTGAAACCCTTCTGATTCTCGGCTGCACAGCCATGATGACAGTTCTGCTCCTTGCGACTGTCATAACTGGACATAGGACTCGACATTATGCTCTGGAGTCAGGAGTACTTGAGAAGGACATGGGTGAGGAGTAAATGTGAAAACTCGTGCATTCCTCGAAACAGCCAACATAGAGAACCCTCTTCGCTATTCGATTTACTTGGCCGCTGGAATACACCAGAATCCTCTCGGGTCATCCGGTACGTGGTGGCCCTGGGTTACAGGTATTACTCCTACGACCTGGTGGAGATGCGCCTCCATGACCTCAACTTGGAGACGGACCTGACCCGCCACGACCCCAATAACCCCACCTACCCGCCACCCAGCGGCGACCCCGAGAACGGCATGGAGTATGACGGAACAAATCACGGTGTATCAGACACTTGGGATGCCAAGCAGTTCACATCTTCCTATGAGCAGGTTGCTGATGATGCCTTGGATTTCGTTTGGCTATCTCCATGGCCAGCAGTACTCTTTCTGGCAGACTTGGCTATTCATGGACTTGCCTTCGTCATGGCAATGACTGTCGATATACTTGGAGCAGTTGAAATCAATGACGTGAGTTTGTCACACAGTGTTCTTGATTCAGTCACAAATTCTGAGATTGACGAAGCAATGAGCGATTTGTTTACCTTATCTCCGATTAATCTCTGGACTGCGGCATCATTTATCTCAATGAAGGCAGCACAGTTCTTTGCTACATTCCAGCTCCTTCCACACTCAGAGCTTCTATTTACGTTGGCTGTGGGTAGCTATATTGTAACATCAATGATGCTGATTTGGGTAACGGCACAGGAATATCTTCATGGAACAATTAACTACCTACATGCATTCATTGGATTAGCAGTACTCGTTACTGGTATATTCTTCGCTGGACACGAGGTATCTAGGACGTCCTTCTTTTTCAGGTCAGTATCTTTCCTGCAAAAATATGCCGCCCCCATTTCGCCGGATTTAATGAATTTCCATGACATCCTGTTTGTAGGAGCGCGTCTATTTGTGCTTCTTTTTGGCCTAGCAGTTACTGCTGCAGTCTTTTGGAGGGGGAATTCTTAAGATAATGAGTTCTTACTGGTCTAATATGGCTGGAAAGGAGTGTGAGAAACATGGCCATTGATCTGTCCTTGCTGGTATTGCTGTATGGCCTGTCCGCAACACCGTTAATTATCATAGGCACTGCTAACCTGAGAACAGCCTTGTTCAGAGTACGCCTACGAAAAACCTCTCGCGCGTCCAGTGCTAGCGAATTCCCACTGCTGGTGAAATTGCATCTCTGGATACTAAGATCATTCCTTTTGACCGCGGTAGTGTATGTTTTCGCAGTCATGTTTTGGTTTGGAACTCCCTTGATTGTAATCCTTATGCTTTGGCCAACAGAAGCTTCATCGTTTTTCGTTCCTTCATTAGTTGGATTGCTGCTGGGCTCGTTCTGCGTTCTCATTGAAGCAGGATGCCAGAGTCCTAGCTCGGCTAAGGACCTCGGATTAGGAGTTCAATCTTGAGCTGAATACAATTTCAGAGAACCTCGATACATCAACGACATCGCCCTCATCACAGACCTGACCCGCCACGACCCCAACAACCCCACCTTCCCGCCGCCCGCACAGGAGCCTGAGGGAAAGGGCTGCTTGCGTGTTGAGAAAGAACACAGATTAGGAAGACTTGACTGTAAGGCCTGAAGCCCAGTTTCATTAAACATGCAACTGCAAATCCATAATGAGCGACTACTGGACATACTCCCTGTAATTATAAAACTTGAAAAGGGAATACATCTAGACGAAGCTCAAATGTCTAATGGACTGGAGGCCCAAGGAAGTGCGAATTGATTACGACCAGGTTGCAGACTCTATCTACTTCCTGATCAAAGGAGGAGAGATTGCAGAGAGCGTGCAACTGGCAGAGGGAGTGATTGTTGACTATGATAGAGAGGGCGAGGTTCGTGGAATCGAAGTATTGGCGTATTCACAACGAGGTTTGGACCTCAATCGATTGGTGCGGTTGAAGGATGAGGAGCTTGTCGCCGAGGTTGCTGGAATGTGATTCTCTTTACCAGACACGCGCTTGAGCGGATGCGGCAGAGGGCAATCAGCAAGGAGGAAGTCCAGCAAGTCATTCGGGACTCTGATACTACATTGAGCGACGGATATGGACATCTTATTGCACAGGCCAAACAGAATGAACACATGCTTAGGGTCTTCTTCAGAAAGGAGGAGAACAGCTACATCGTTATCACTGCATATAAGACAAGCAAGAGTGACAAGTATGCCATAGACTGACATACATACACGTCAATCATCTGCGTTGATCCTTGACATTTTTCCCTTCTACAGTGTACGTGTTATCGCCTGCTGCAGTATGGTTCAGCTACGTATCCACAACATAAGACTGGAGACGGACCTGACCCGCCACGACTCCACCAACCTCGCCTTGCCGCCATACAACAGATGGCCAGACAAATACGATTGCCCCACCCGGCACACAGGACTTATTAGATTCCTCGGAGCTAATATTGGTTGGATAGGGGAGCCGGACTTGATTAAGTAGAGGGCATCAGGATGACCTTGATTATGCTTTTGGCACAAATATCATTGAGTTGTAGGTCTATGGAGAGGGGTGTAGGAATTGGGTTTGATACTATCTAGAATGTAATTGAGGGAATAATATGAATAAGAGTATTCGCGTCTTAATGCTGACAGGAGCTATTATACTGCTCCTAGTGGGACTACTGAGCCCGCAGCCAAGAAATGGAATGCCGAGTCAATGTGTGGATATGAATGGATGCGTTCCCACCACGGCCGAAGACACCCATTGGTCGTATGAGTGGCTAATACCACCCTATGGCTGGCATTCCATTGGCGTTGTTAGGAATGCTGCGAAAGGGGCATACGGAGAATTCGAAGTTATAGAGGGAACAAATATCTCCTTCTTCATCTGTGATGACTGGAATCTCGACCTCTTCAAGGATGACGAAGCTTTCACTTGTTACGAAGCCGTAGACAATGTGAAGGAAGGAACCTTCACCTTTCGATTCCCGTACAACGCGCGATGGCACTTTGTTCTTGACAACACCAATGAAGGAATAGAGTCACAGAATGTGACTCTCGACTATTATGATGATATTACGCCTCCAGAAATATCGGTGAACTTGGAGAATGGCGACAACTGCTCTCTGATAGAGGAGATTAGGGCGACTGCGGCAGATGCTACCTTCGAGGTCTACAGGATGGAACTCGATATTGATGGAGTGACCAAGGCAAGCAACTACAGTGATAATTTACTGTATAGCTGGAACACAACGGAGTGTGAAAACAACACTCAGTATGTACTGACCATCCGAGCATCAGATAACGTAGGTAACGAGGCTGGAATTGAGAGGACTGTAAATATCCTGAACATCATCGTACAGACTACGACGACAACAACGACTACTGACGGTTTGCCCGTGGATCTTTTCATCATGGCAGGCGGGGGAGTCGCGGCAGTTGTCATCATTATTGTCATAGTGGTGCTTCGGAAGAAATAGACAGAGCTACTGGGGAGTTTCTCCTCTTCAACAAAGACCTTCTTTGTCATTACTGGTGCGACCACATACTACAGTTGCCATTCCATTCGTTTTCGACGAAAAGTGCATGTTATATTGATTCTCCACCAAGAAAAAGCATCAGTCCTCATCAACAACTCTTTTAACTTAAGCAGGTCCCAAAACCTTCGTGCCTCCCATGACAGAGTCGGCTCCTGTTCTGAAACATCCCATGACCAAGTACATCAGAGAAGACCGTCAACCCTGGATCTATTGTTCGGGCTGCTCAGTAGGCATTGTCACACAGATGATTGCTCGTGCTGTCGATAATCTTGGCCTGGACTTTCACAAGGTTGTGGTGGTTTCGGGCATTGGTTGCACTGGACGCATTTCAGGCTATTTCAAGACGGGAACATATCACACAACTCATGGCAGGGCTATCGCCTTTGCCGAGGGCGTGAAGATTGCAAACCCGGAATTGGAGGTTATTGTGGTTAGTGGGGATGGTGATATTGCTGCCATTGGTGGGAATCACCTCATTCACGCATGTCGAAGAAATATCGATATGACAGTTATTTGTGTCAACAACTTCCTGTACGGGATGACTGGCGGTCAGTTCGGTCCGACCACGGAGCATGAGAGGTATTCCCAGACCAGTCCGCGTCCAATTGGCAACATAGAGCATCCCTTCAACCTTGTGAAGCTTGCAGCCTCCTCAGGGGCAACCTTTGTAGCAAGATGGACAGCGGTGCAGGCACGACGAGCCACGAAATCCATTGAAAAAGGTATCCAGAAACAGGGTCTCTCTTTCATTGAGATTGTTGGAGCTTGCCCTACCGAGTTTGGCAGGATGAACAGACTAGGGGACGGAGTTGACATGCACAAACATCTCTTGCAAGTTGCAGAGATTCAAAACGGACTACCGCCGCACGAGGCCGAACTCCAGTATGATACTCGGATTGTCTGCGGGGAGTTCGTGGACATTGAGAAACCTGAGTACACGGCAGTTCTGAAACAGATGCACGAAAAGGCCAAGGGGGCCAAGTAATGGCAAGGTACGAAGTGCGGATTGGTGGGTTTGGCGGCCAAGGAGTAGTCACGATGGCGGTTGTCATGGGGGAAACCGCATCTCTATATGACAAGAAATTCGTAGTGCAGACCCAATCATATGGTCCTGAAGCTAGAGGTGGGGCATCCAAGAGCGAGATTGTCATTGATGATGAGGAGATTGACTATCCAAAGGTGCAGGAACCTGATGTGTTCATTGCACTAAGCCGTGCAGCCTATCTTGAGTACATTGATGGCCTCAAGGATAATGGCACCTTGATTATTGACGAGGACCTTGTCGATATTGAAGGGGATTTACCCCCGGGCGTTAAGGTGTACAAAATCCCAGCAACGCGGATTGCAGATGAAGAGATTGGTACGAAACAGGCCACCAATGTCGTCATGATTGGGGCATTTGCTGCAATCACTGGAATGTTGTCGGTTGAGGGGATACGGAAACAGATACAGGACCGCTGGCCGAGATTCGTTGAAACCAATATCAAGGCGCTTGAGCTCGGGATGAAGGCTGGAGAAGAGGCAAAGGCATTGCTCTGAGTCTTGAAAGGCTAATATTAGCCCTAGTAGATGATCATATCATCCCGCGAAAGGTAGGCCATCTCAAAGGTCTCAGATAGCTCCAAGACATTTCGTGGGCACGACTCAACGCATTGACCACAAAGAAGGCACCTATCAAAATGACAGATTGGCCTATTTCCGGTCTTTGTAGGCACATCTTCCGGCCTACACTCAATCATCTCAATTGCTTCGCTGGGGCATACCTTCTCACAAATCTTGCATCCAGTGCAAGCGTCAGGATGCTTGTACACCCACCTTCCGCGAAGGCCCTCTGGAATGTTCAGACCCACCTTTGTGAACGGGTATAGAACTGTAGCTTGTTTTCCACGCGCGTTTTTCAGAAGCTCTCGCTCCATCTTACCTAGACGTGCCATTATCATATAACCCCCAAGAGTGGAAACACATAAGCCATTGCCACTTGCACGAGTACAAGATTGACCAAAGCCAAGGGCACAATGAATTTCCAGCCAGCTCGAACAATCTGATCAATTCGCCAACGTGCAAAGAGAGTCCGCATATTGCTCAGAGCCAGAACAACAATTGCCGATTTTAGTACAAACATCAGAGTGTAGTATATCCATCCAATCCAAGTTGTAGCCATCAACGAAGCAAACTCAACGGAGAATATGTCGAGTGGTATGAACTCTAACAGGAATGGACCCCCCAGAAACATGGTGACTGCAAGGCCAGCTGCATAGACTAACATGATATCCTCCGCCAGATGAATCATAGCCAGTTTCCTGCCGCTGAACTCCACTTGCCAGCCATGTACAATCTCGGTTTCCGCATGACTGACATCAAAGGGGATTCGTTCAAGTTCTGCTTGTATCGCAACAAGGAAGATAATGAATGGCAGAATCAGCAGCCAGAGATAGACCAGTGGAAGTGACGCAATGCCCGCTTGCCCAGCCAATCTGTTCATAATGGTTGATACACGAAGGCTTCCAGTCAGCATCGCCGGGGTGATCATAGAAATAATGAGTGGGATTTCAAAGCTAATGAGAAGCATGCCTGTCCTTGCGGCACCTGTCTGGCCAAAGGGATTCGAAGAGAAATAGCCTGCAAGAACTATAGTAATCGCCATCAGGGTGGAGATGAAGAGCATGATTATCACATCGCCTTCAAAGCTCAAAATGCCCTGAATCCCGACGATTGAAGGATTCATATCGACAATCGGCAAAAACATGCTCAATGTGATGCTGATAGTGAGCATCACAAACGGTACTGCTGCGAAGCTCTTCCGGTCAGCCTTTTCAGGTGTGAGATCCTCTTTTCCAAGGAGTTTCAAGAAGTCCATAAGGGGTTGCAGAATGCCATGCCAGCCAGTATGCATCGGACCCATTCTGTTCTGAAGGCGGGCATAGAATTTGCGGTCAATCCACTCCCACAGCAATGCAAGAAAGGAGATGAAGAATATGCCAGGAAATATCAGAACCCAGAGACTCTGAAGCAGTATCTGAAAAATCCCATCCAGAGCAGCCTGCATAACATCACTCCTCCTACTTCTTGGACTCATACCATTTGTTGGACTCGGCCCTAAGTACATCAAGAGGCTTCAGCTGTATTGTATCATCTTCTGCATCCACAAGGACCACTCTATCGGTACAGCTAAAGCATGGATCAATCGCAGCCAATATGATTGGTGCATCAGCAAGATAGCTCCCACGAAGAGTATAGGCCATGCTCACCCAGTTGGCGTGAGTGGGAGCGCGAACCTTCCAACGCTCAGGCTTGTCGGACCCGTTGGTGACAAGATAATGAATCACCTCACCCCTGGGGGCCTCGTATCTGGCAAGGACCTCATTGGGTTGAATTCTGGGTCGAACTCTCTCTCTGATCGGACCCTCAGGTAGATTATGTAGTAACCAACGACACATCCGAATGGCTTCAATGGTTTCTATCACTCGTACAATAGCTCTGCCTGCTACATCTTCACGATCAGACAAGACCATCTCGAACTCGCCTGAATCCATCAAATGCACATAGGCCTGAGTAGGGTCATTGAAACGAACATCAATTGGAACGCCGCTTCCTCTTGCCGTTGGGCCAACCGCGCCGTGAGATTTTGCCATTTTGTGAGGCAAGATGCCAACGCCGTCAATTCGGTTCCAAAAGGTCTTCTCGTGGATAGCAACGTCGCGGTAGTACTCCATGCGCTCCTCCAGCTTATCAAGGCCCTTCAGTAAGGTTTCCTTTAGCGAATTGGAAACATCTCGACGGACACCGCCTATTGTGTTCATCGAATAGTTCACACGATTTCCGCTAAGAGTTTCTAAGAGGTCCATGACAACTTCGCGGTCGCGCCAAGAATACATGAAGGCTGTATCAAAGCCAACCTCATGAAACGCGACTCCGAGCCAGAGGATGTGTGAGTGGATACGTTCCAGTTCCCATGTCAGTGTCCGAATGAATTGTGCTCGTTCTGGAATTTCAACTTCCGCAGCGAACTCGGCGGCTTGGGCGAAGTTACCGTTATGCGTTGCAGAGCAGATGCCGCAGATTCTTTCAGCAAGATAGAGGACCTGAAGAAAAGTCCGTCCTTCAGCTATCTTCTCAATGGCACGATGGTTATACCCAATGTTAACCTCGGCGTCGACTATTCGTTCGCCCTCTACTGTCAGCTTGAACATGCCTGGCTCTTTCAGCGCTGGATGTTGCGGTCCAATGGGTATCGTCACTCTTGGTGGAATTACGATTCTGGGTTCGCCTGATTCTGTCATTCTCAGTACGCCTCCGGTTTTCTTGGACCTGTGGTCTTAGACCGTTCAGTAAGACCTCTTGGGTCTGCCCAGTCCTTCCTCATCGGATACTCGTCTTCTGGCCAGTTCTCGGGCAGTTCGCACCTGCGAGGTTTGGGGTGTCCCGCAGGAACAACTCCGAATAGCTCGCGAAGCTCGTTTTCCACGAATTCGAAGGCAGGCATTAGGTCTGTAATCGATGGGTACTCGGGTTTTTCGCGAGGCACATCGACCCGCAGAGTAATGGCAATCTTTCTGTCAGTCAGAAAGAAGTGATAGTTGGCTTGAAGGTCGTCACCTAGGTCTCGACCCGATAATGTAGATGCCTGCCACATATCATGTGTGGTCATCAGGTACTGGACTACCTCGCGAAGCCTGTCAGGCAGAACCTGGAAGAATAGCCTGCGAGGCTGTTTATGGACATAAGAGCCTTCGACAAGCAAATCATCTTCCAAATCATTCATTATTTGCTTGAAGAGCGCATATTCAGCCTCATGCCCTGCTTCAGGAGCCATGTGGTGTTCAGTGATGGGTTCGGTCTCAGTCATACCTCTGCAGCCTCCTGACTCATCTCTGATTGCTCTTCAGCTGTGGTTTCTGCCCTAGCCCCCTCACTTACACCAAGCTGCTCAGATAGGACCTCAAGAAGCTTGTACGCTCCGAATATGATTGCGGAAGGCTTGGGAGGACATCCTGGAACGTAAGCAGTGACAGGGATTGCCTGGTCAACACCGCCCAGAACATTGTAGCCTCCTCTGAACACACCTCCGCTGCATGCACAAGAACCAATTGCCACAACAAACTTGGGTTCCGCCATCTGATCGTATATTCTCTGCAATCTGGGCTTGATTTGTTCTGTCACAGGACCTGTACAGAGCATGACATCTGCATGGCGGGGGCTTCCCACCAGTTTGACGCCAAAGCGTTCCAAATCCAAACGTGGCATTAGAGCTGCTATGATTTCGATGTCACACCCGTTGCAGCTTCCGCTGTTGAAATGAAACACATAGGGGGACTTGACACGAGCCTTGTTGATTAGTCTTTGAAGAAAACCCAAACTCACAACCTCCTATCCTATCTCCTGAGGAGTAACAGAAACGTATGCTGCAGCGACTAAGGCAATCAATAGATACGCAATCACAACTATGCCTGGATTGGCCCACGAAAGAAACAGTATGAACCCTACAATATCAAAGAGCATGAAGTACATGGCAAAGTTGAACAGCTCAAGATTGAACTGCACCTTTCCTCCCAGAAAGGCCGGCTCACCGCAGGCATAGGAATCAACGGCACCACCGGTGGTTCTGGCTCTTGGAGCGACAGACCTGCCAACTAGCCAGATGACTCCAGCAAAAGCGAGGCTTAGGAATACAACCAGGATGAATCCGACTGCTAAGTCCATACGGTCCACCTTGATACCTTTGGTGACAAGCCCCGCCCAGAAGGTTCCGCTAATATCCTTGGCGGTTGAGGACCCGGCGCTGGGGTCACTGAAGGGCTAGTATTGCTGCACCAAGCGCACCTGTGAGTTGTGGGTTCTCGGGAATCCAAATCTCGGTGCCAAGTTTCTCAGAGAGGTAATGCCGGAATGCAGGATTAAGAGCGACACCGCCAGTCAGTCCAACAGGTTTGACGATTCCAACTCGTTTTGCAAGCGTGCCAATCTTACCTGCCATAGCCACATGCACGCCAGCAGCAATGTCAGCCGGTGAGTCACCCGAGCCAATGCGTCCGATTACCTCGCTTTCGGCAAAGACTGTGCATGTGCTGCTTATCGTGCTTGGTGACCCGGATTGCAGAGCAAGAGGGCCCAATTCATCAATGGACACCTCAAGCACACGTGCCATTACTTCGAGAAAGCGTCCTGTTCCTGCACTACATTTGTCATTTAGTTCGAAGTCTGTTGGTCTGCCATTGGTGCCAATTCGAATGACCTTGGAGTCCTGCCCGCCTACATCAACAAGCGTTCGGATATCTGGATTAAGTGAGTTTACCCCAACGCTGTGGCATGTAATCTCTGTGACATTTTCCGAAGTTCCCTTGATCATTGCGCGACCGTAGCCCGTCCCAACAATTTTACAGTCAGAGAGTCGGACACCGGAAACCTTAGTCAAAACACCAAGAACCTCTCTTCCAGCGGTTGCAGCTGAAGCGCCCGTGCTCTGAATGTGTTGGGCGAGTATCTTTCGGGTTTTGTCGATTAGAACCCCCTTTGCGGTTGTGGATCCGATATCTAATCCAACTCCGAAAGTATCTTCGTCCATCTTCTCACAATCCTAGGCAAACATCTCCAAAAGTGCATCAACACGAGTTTGTATTTGTGCGTCGTTGAACAGCCGACTGTCCACCATGTCTCCCTCTATAACCACACCCGGAACGCCTGTTCTCTCAGTGACGAGTTCCTTAGATACAAGTTGGCCAAGAGAGTACCTCTTGCACGAACGTACTGAGAACATAATGAAACCATCCAGATCATAGTCATCTATCAGTTGACACATCTTGTCAACCTTGGCATCTAGTCCCCTGTTCAAGTACACATTGGAGTAAATACTCACGACGCTATCGAACAGGTCGTCACCTTCTATGGAGCCCGTCCAAGCATGAGTGTAGGTATCTGCAGGAAAAACAACACCGCGCTTGGCAAGTCCATTGAAGAAGCGGAAAATGGTGAACCAGGGGGGGATGTTGTCCCATAGAAGACGTATCCTCTCCTCCCTAATAGCTCCGATACCACCAGACACACGTTCTTCTACCTCGGAAAGGAGCGACTTGTAGAAGTCCTTGACATAGTCGGTGCCACGCAGTGAAACTATGGGAGCCATGGTCAAGAAGCGGTCTGCGCAGTTGAGCGGGCTTGGTTTAGCTTTGCAGGCCTCCAGGCACCGTGTCCAAAGACCAATTGCTTCGGTTGAATGAAAAGCAACTTCCCGCATTCTCTCATCAGTCAGGGTCGTTCCAAAGACCCGTTCCAAGAAGTCCACTAACTTGTGCAACCCTTTTCGAACATAGTTACGGTGATATTCAGGCTGTTCTCCTTCTAGCGGAGGAGTGTCCAGAAGAAACACCGGAGCACCAGTAAGCTCAGAAACAGCATCATACCATCGCAGAACAGTGCCGCATATGTTGTTGCAAGCGAGGAGAGCCTGTGGAGTCGGAAGACCGTCAAGGGGGCTTTGCTCTGGATGCTTCACAGAACCGATACTAGACCGGGCATAGGAACACAGCTCCTGGGAGTAGCCAAGCTCCTCTGCAAATCCACAGAGATCAGGGCCCACCTTTTGAGAACCAACAACAGCCCCGTATTGTTCAGGATAGGAGACCCCGACGTTCATGGCAACAGGAAGCTCAACGGGAAAGCCGGAAGTGACCCAAGCAAGGTTTCCTTCCTCACTAGCAATCTGCCCTTCCATCATATAGCGAAACATCACCTGTTGCAGTAAGGAACTTGAGTCCAATAGACGATAGGCCTTCTCTTTGTTCTGTTCTGTCATAGGTATCACACCCTTACCTTGTACTGAGCGTTTCCAGAAATGTCTGTATTCGACCCTCAAGGCGTCCTCGGTCAGATAATTCAGGATCCACCGGAAGTCGAACGAATGGCACCTGCAGGTCCTCTGCTGCCCGTGCTAATGAGGGTGCCTCAAATTCATCGGGATCACAGAAGGATTGCTCGCATATTACCAAACCATTGATTGACAGCTTGGAGAGCATTTCCTTCAGA
Source organism: Candidatus Thorarchaeota archaeon (assembly GCA_011365025.1). Next base: position 88,434 of record RDOF01000002.1, on the reverse strand, counting down.
AATCGAATTCGATTCGAGAGACCCTCCTGAGTAGGTTCTCCTGGGGACCCGAGAATTGCACGGGCAGAGTTCTCAAAGGGGTCACCATCCAGAGAAATAGATGGAGTGAATACTGTCTTGAACCCGTAGGACAGCAAATCAAGAATGACTATGTCTTCAGAGAAATTCGTCACATTTCCAAGAAGCTGAGAGATTGTGCTTGCTTCGACCATTCCTCCGACGATTAGGAGTCTAGATGTATCAGTCGCGTCTACTCGCTTTATTTCTGTGAGGTCTTGCTTGAGGAGTGCGGTCCGAAGGTTTGAAGAGAGGTCTGAATATGAGTGCGGGCCAAGCTCTTCTATGATTGACGTCTTCAGCTCGAGAATACTATCAAGAACGGGGTTGACGGGGGCTGTTAGAAAGTCCTTTGTAAGATTGGAAAGGTCAGAGTACTTCAAAATCTCAGGAGCGTAGACGCGGGTGGCATACAACATCTGCAGGCCCTCGCGAATTTCCGAAGTCAAAGCGACTGCGTCCTTAAAGAGCTCCTCTGAGAATGAGGACTTGAATTCATTCTCAAGAGCCTTGCTGAACCTCCGAAACTCATCTGCTAGAAAGATGACTGAAGACTCGTCGGGAGTGGCTGCAGGATAGGTGAGTCTGAAAATCCTGTCTTCGGGGAAGCGCTTCCTCCAAACTTCGCCAACATTCTGTAATGAGTCACACGTGTTCCCAGAGAAGACTATCCCAGAAAAATTGGTGAGATTGCCATTCGCTCGTTGACTGAAGAGATTGCGAGTGAGTGAGCAGGCGAACGTCTGTAGACTTGACTCGTATCCGCCCACAGCTGACGGACTGGTTCGAACAAGAGAGGGCAGAAGATCATGTGCCATGACAATTTCCAAGGGAAAATGTGGGTAGATATAGCCGAGAACCTGTTCTCCTGCATCGGCAAGGTCTCTAATTACCTGGTCAGATTGTTCGATGACTCGGGGATAGCTCATTCGAAACACCTCAGCAATAGTGATGGATACCAGACAGTATACCGTGGTCTTTGGCTCTCCAGTGTCTTATTTGTTGTGTAAGGCAGCTATGAAGGATTGCTGGTCAGAAGCCGAAAAAGGATACCTTCAAGAGCCACAGAAGGACATATCAAGCTCCAATGTTATTACATCAAGTTATGTCAGCTGCACGGTCTCTGTACCGTAGCATTTGATTTTGACTAAAGAGAGGAGAGAATAGATGGAAGAAATGCTTTGGCACAAGAGTAGATGGCCTGAAACCGTGAAGAAGTCCCTGGACTATCCAGATGAACCGCTCTACGCGCTCTTGGATAGGATTGCAGCGGAGCACCCGGATTCACCATCGACCATTTTCTCTGGTGTGTCAAAAACCTTTGCAGAAGTGAAAGATCATGCGGATAGAATTGCCAATTTCCTAACTAGTCGTGGGATTGGCAAGGGAGATAGAGTGGCTATTTTTCTGCCAAATCTACCTCATTATCCACCAATATTCTTTGGAATCCTGAAGACAGGAGCCACCACGGTCACATGCAACCCGCAGTACAAGGCTGGTGAGTTGAACTTCCAGCTGAAAGATTCGGGTGCAAAGGCTGTGTTTTGTATGGACCATGCATCCTTTACGCCTATCACCTATGAGGCAGTGAAGGGAACGGATGTCAGCACTGTAGTCGTATGCAGCGTCAAGAGCTTTCTCCCCAAGGTGAAGGCGGTTCTTGGGAGTGCCCTTGGGAAGATTCCGAAGAGCCCCTACCATGAGGAAAGCGCAGTCTTCTATGATGATATTATTGCGCAATACGAACCAAATGCGCCAGATGTGAAAATCAATCCCAAGGAAGACCTTGCACTGATTCTGTACACTGGCGGGACTACAGGAACGCCCAAAGGCGCAATGCTGACCCATCACAATTTGTACAGCAATGTGATCCAGATAGATGAGTGGGTTCAGCTGGAGCCTCCAGAGGGAGGAACTCCGAAAAAGCTCAAACCGGGAGAGGATGTCTACGTTGGCGCCTTGCCTTGGTATCACAGCTATGGGTTGACCCTCACAATGGTTGCGTCCTATCTGAAGGGCGGCGGCCTTATCTGCGTCGCAGACCCCCGAGCTGGCAAGCCACCTATGTCGGAGATGCTCGCCGAGATTCAGAAGAATAGGGGAACAATCCTACACTGCGTGCCTTCCTTGTATGCAGGTATTGTGAACCATCCCAATATTGGCAAATATGACCTTAGCTCGATTAAGGCCTGCGGCTCTGGAGCTGCACCATTGCCTCCTGAATTAGCAAAGCAGTTTGAAGATGTCACTGGTGCAACATTGTTTGAGGGATACGGACTTACGGAAACCTCACCGCTTGCAACAGCGAATCCTTCGCTCAAGAGCAAACGCAAATTTGGGTCGATTGGGGTACCAATATCTGATACGTATGTCACTGTTGTGGACTTGGAAACTGGTAAGAAACAGCTCAAACAAGGCGAGACCGGCGAGATTGCCATAAGTGGACCTCAGGTCATGAAGGGGTACTGGAATAAGAAAGAAGAAACTGCTGAAGTATTCCGTGAAATTGGAGGGAAGAGGTACTTCCTCACTGGGGACATTGGGCATCAGGACGAAGATGGCTTCTTCGTAATCTCAGACCGTAAGAAGGATATGATCAATGTCGGCGGATTAAAGGCGTATCCAAGGGAGATTGAAGACTCCCTCTACGAGCATCCAAAGGTAGCTATGGCCGCAGTCATTGGCCTTCCAAGAGAAGACGATCCAACTAATGAGTTTGTCAAAGCCTATGTTGTGCTCAAGGCCGGAGAAACAGCAACTGAGGAAGAACTTCTCAAGTGGGCCAAAGAGAAGATGGCAGGTTACAAGAGACCAAAGGAAGTAGAGTTTGTTGAGAAGCTGCCAATGAGTGCAGTTGGAAAGGTCCTTAGAAGAGAGCTTCGAGAAGCAGAGCTCAAGAAGAGGGGCGCATAGCTCATCCGGGGGGGATCTTTCCCCCCGAAATCTGTTTTCCTAAGACATATCAACAACCTTTGCTCAGAGTGTATGATAGCTAAAATCAAGATGAGGGAGAGAATAGTCTATGACCGAGATGTACTGGCAAGAAGGGCCAAAATGGCCGAACCATGCAAGAAAATCCTTGGAATACCCGAAAGAACCACTCTTCGCAATGCTCGATAGGGCGGCTGAGAAGAGCGGAGATTTGCCTTACACTGTGTTTATGGGAACATCGAAAACCTTCGCAGAAGTACGAGATGATGCAGATAGGATTGCAAATTTCCTAGTGAAGAGAGGAATTCGCGAAGGCGATAGGATAGCGATCTTTCTCCCAAATACTCCGCATTATCCACCAGTATTCTTTGGAGCGCTAAAGGCAGGGGCCAAAGTAGTTACCTGCAATCCAATGTACAAGGCGGCAGAGCTCAACTATCAGTTGACAGATACTGGAGCTGTGGCCGTCTTTGTCTTGGACCATCCAACCTTCACACCAACCTGCTATGAGGCAATCAAGGGTACCAAAGTGGAAACTGTAGTGGTCTGCAGTGTGAAGTCATTTCTGCCAAAGATTAAGGTCGTAATTGGGGGATTGCTTGGCAAAGTTCCAAAAAGCCCCTTCTATGAGAAGGACAAGACCTTCTTCTATGAAGAAGTGCTGACAACACATGAGCCTAATGTGCCAGATATCAAAATCGACCCGGAAGATACCGCGATATTGATCTATACTGGCGGGACTACCGGGTCCCCCAAAGGAGCAGAACTGACGCACATGAATCTAATCTCCAATGTGCTTCAGATAGCAGAGTGGGTCTATCTGGAAGAGGGGGATGTCGATGTTCCTGGACGCGTCAGATACGGGGAGGAGGTCTTTGTCGGGGCATTGCCGTGGTATCATAGCTATGGTCTTACGCTTACAATGCTGATGTCAACCTGGTACGCGGGGAAGCTTGTCTGCATTCCGGATCCAAGGGCCGGAAAACCACCGCTAACAGACCTTCTCAAGGAACTTGAAGGAGAGAAGGGAACCGTTCTCAACTGCGTGCCCGCCCTCTATGCAGGAATTGTCAATCATCCAAATGTATCCAAGTACGACCTTAGGTCCGTAAAGATTTGCAGCTCTGGAGCAGCTCCTTTGCCGCCCGAGTTGGCAAAGAGCTTTGAGGCAGTAACAGGGGCACTCCTGTTTGAGGGGTATGGACTAACTGAGACTTCTCCTGTAACCCATATCAATCCAACAAGTAGGCGTGATAGGAAGTTTGGGTCGATTGGCATCCCAATTTCGGACACTATATGCAAGATTGTTGATGTCGAACTCGGCGAAAGAGAGATGCCAATTGGAGAAACTGGCGAGATTGCAATTCATGGCCCACAGGTGATGAAAGGCTATTACGGTAAGCCAGATGAAACAGCGGCGGTAATGCGTGATTTCGGAGGAAAACGCTTCTTCCTGACTGGTGATGTCGGAAAAATGGATGATGATGGCTATACTTACATTAGCGATAGGAAGAAACAGATGATTAACGTAGGAGGACTCAAAGCATACCCAAGGGAGATCGAGGATGTCTTATTCGAGCATCCCAAAGTGAAGTTAGCAGCGGCAGTTGGAATCCCGCGAGATGATGACCCAAGCAACGAGTTCGTAAAGGCGTACATCGTGCTGAAGGAAGGGGAAACTGCCACCGAGATGGAGTTCATTGAGTGGTCGCGAGAGAGAATGGCGGGATACAAGCGACCGAAGGAAGTCGCCATTCTAGACTCTCTGCCCATGAGTCAGGTGGGCAAAGTCCTTCGACGAGTGTTGAGGGAAGAGGAAATCGAAAGGAGGAGTAAGAAGTAATGGAGAGAAACTGGAAGAGAATTGGAGCGTGGTGTGGAATAGTAGCTGGGATTCAGTTCGTCATCATAACAATCGCACTGATGATACCCTATCCAGAAGGCTATTCCTTTCTAGAAAACAGCTTTAGCTCATTGGGACTGTCGGTGACGCGAGGAGTACCAACTCCGCTGAACTGGTTCTTTTTTGCAACTGCCACAACACTGGCAGGCGTCCTATCAATACCATTCTGGGTGACGATACGAACCGTATTCACTGATACCATGCCCCAGAAAGCATTAGGCTCGATTGGCACAATTATTGGCGTAGTTGCAGGACCATGCCTAGCAGGAGTTGGCATCTTTGCTGGCGATGTTTTTCCCTTTCAACATGGATGGTCGACCCTACTATTCTTCACGCTGTTCGCAATAGCTATAGGATTCTATTCTGTCGTCATTATCCTCAACAAGGAGTATGGATATCCCTACGCTTTGTTTGGATTCTTGGCTTGTACAATCCTTTTCTTACATATCTTCGTAATTTCCGGTGCTGCAATGCAAAAGCTCACGGTATACACCATTATTCTTTACTCGGTGATTCAGGGCTACAAGTTACTGAAGCTGTTTCCACAGACAACAGACTGAAGCTATCTTTGGATTTCGCCGGGAAGAATGTAGGCATAATACCGTCGCATTAGCTTAGTACGAATGAATCGATGCAGTCTTCGCATCCTGAGATAGAGTTTCCATGTGGATGCATCATCCTTGTAGTAAGCCTCCACTTCTTCAAAGGTGATCGGAGCGATATCAAGAGAGGCTGCTTCAGTGGAGAGAAAATCATTGGCGAAGTTAATGAGAGGAGGTACCAGTTCTGACTTCTGCTCCTTGAAGAAGTTGCCAATGAGATCTATAATCACCTTCCTGAAATCGTAGTATCTGTTTACAATATCAGCGAGGTAGAATTTCTTGAGAATATAGCGTACTCCAGGAGGGGTCGGTCTCAGAAACAGCTCAACATCTAGCTGTTCTCTCTCGTTTTCACGAAAGAGCGGCGTGCTAGTATCAAGGTAGAGCAGTTCGACGTTCTCCTCTATGCCGCTCGTGATTTTGGTAGGGTCTTTAACAGCCCAATTCGACACCTGCCCATCAATTGCCACTTCAACTCCCGGCTTTTCGCGAGCGTTGAACTCCCATACTTTGAGCAGTTGCCGCAGAATGGCATGGATTAGAGCCTTGACCTCCTGTTCTGAGGCGTTTTGGACTATTTTGTCCCCTATCGTTTCAGCGGATAACTTACGCTGATAAAGGAAAAGAACCGGCCGCCCATCATTCCTTGTGACCGTAGTCGCCCCATACTCGGGCAACTCGATTCCTATCTGCTTCAATCGGTCGTGATACCGGAAGTAGACGTCAGTGTACATAGCAATCTGGTCTTCGTCATCAAACAATGGCATTCTTTTGAAGGCAATGTCAGATTGGGTTTCATGGTGAATCTCAAAAACAGTACTAATTTCCCCGTAGCCCAGCACTTTTGCAGGTATTGGGGACTCCTCAGGCTTCGCTGGATCCAGCTTCTCTTCGAAGTCCTTTAACATGTTCTTGTCAATGTTAATCGGCATTATCAGCAACCTCCTACATCGCCAAGTTCCTCGCTAGTTCCAAATAGTCCGGACGTTCCTTTGCATATTGGTAAGCTCTATCCATAGCATCAAGAAGGTAGCTTACCTCGTCATCTCCGATTATCAATGGGGGAAGGAATTGAAGCACCGAACGATCATTGTCTGCATAGACAGCGAATACGCCGCAGTTGTACCCTGCTATGCTCATTAGTGGCCCATACCCGGTATCACTCATTTTCAATCCCATGAAGAGACCTTTTCGTCTAATCTCAACCAGAATGTCAGAATACTGCTCTTTCAGGTTCTGTAGTCCTAGGGTGAGACTGTCACCTATCTCATTGACATGACGCAGGAAGTTCTCACCCGAAACAATATCCAAGACTTTCATGGCTACAGGACATCCAATTTCGGCGCCTCCAAAAGTGGAAACATGAATGAACGGATTCTCATTCATGAATGAATCCAAGTCCTCTCTATAACAGGTGGCAGTGATAGGATACAGACCTCCAGATAATCCCTTCCCGATGGTGAAGATGTCCGGCACAACATCGTAGTGCTCAAATGCCCAGAGCTTGCCTGTCCTCCCCAGACCTGTTTGAATCTCATCAAATATTAGCAGCACACCCTTTTCATCACAAATCTCTCTGACATTCTTGTAGAAGTCATCAGGCGGAAGCGGCATTCCAAGGGTAGCAGGAATTGTTTCGAAAAGCACTGCCGCAGTTTTGTCATCTATCGCTCTGGCGACGGCATTAGCATCACCAAAGGGCACATCGATAAAGCCGGGCGCCAGCGGCCCAAATGGGTCCTTGAAATGTTTATCACCTGCTGCCAAAGCAAACCCTGTGTGACCGTGGTATGCAGAGGTTGCGTAGATGATTTTGTGCTTCTTGATATGAGCCCTTGCCAGTTTGATTGCAAAATCAATTGCTTCACCACCACCAACACCGAACACTGTACGGGTGATTTCCGGGGGGGTGAGCTCCGCCAATTTCCTGCCCAGTATGGCACGTTGCTCACTCATTAAGTGGTGGTTTCCGATATCGAGTTCTTCCATTGCCGCTTTCATGACCCGGAGTATCTCAGGATGTCTGTGTCCAAGATTGAACACGCCTCCATTACAGTGGCAGTTGAGAAGTCTTCGATCGCCGGAAACATCCCACATCCATGGACCTTCTCTCTTCCCGAGAATAAAATTCAAGTCGACCATTCCATAGAAGTCGGCCTTGCCTGAAGAAACGTGCGCGGCAAAGTCTTCAATTGCCTTCTCCTTGGCGATCTTGCCTATGAAATTCATCTGTTGCACCCAGACAAAGGAGATCTAAGGGATAAACGCCCGTATTTCTCTTTCTGTCTGATTTCAGGGAGGATTGTTGCTCAGATTCTTTCTAAAGTTGCCTGTATTACTGCACCGCAGTAATTGCAGCGTGCCTCAAGAGGTCCTGTCCAGTCCAGATTGTCTTGTGATAATGCGCCACCGCAATTTGGACATACTCTAGGAACGCGTACTGTGCGAATCTCGGAGCCGTCAGAACGTGAGGCGCCTCTACGTTCCTCTGGGATTGCGAAGGATGGTGCGTCTACTGTGAAGGATTTTCTTCGCCACATTGGTTGGGCAGCAGGGCCCCTTCCCCTCCTGGCCAGAGCGAGACAGCAGCACATGAAGAGGAGCGGTATAGCAAAAGAGAGAACAAGGATGTTATTCCAGAAGAAAGACACGATTCTCACTCCAAACGCAGTGCCATCGTCATAAACACCGATGTCAAAGAATCCTGATGAGTCGCTATAGACCGAGTTCTCTTCCACGCGTATGTAGACGGTCTGAGCGGTTTCTAGCGTGAAGCCCACTTCGGGGTAGTTGCCGGTCCCCGTACCGCTTTCAGCAATGACGCTAGTGAAGGAGGCATCATCTGCAACGGTAATTCGGACTTGAAGGCCCCAAAATGCGTCAGAGGACAAAATCACATTCCAGTGGCCTTCTGTGAGACTTGCAGCATAGTTTGCAGCATCACCCCCCCACAAATGACCACCAGTTCTTGTGACATTCGGGACCAAGCTCGTTTGAGCTTCCACTGGATTTGCGGATAAGAGAATAGACAGTACACATACTACAAGAACAATCGCAGCTTTACTACGCAGTTTTCTGGCCTCCACTGCTTGGGAACTACTAATCCCATCTTAAGGATTGCTGGGTCTTTCTGCGGGTCCGTTTCTTGCACTTCAGTACTACAATCACATCATAATGCTAATAATTGATTTAGAATGAGTCCGGTAGCAATGATAGGCAGTACAGCAAACCGAATGGTTTCCAGAAGCTTTCAGAAGCTCAAGTATGAATATAGGCCAGTTGACTGGGAGCCAATTATTACAGAACATCTTGGTTTGTATGTTCACGTCCCATTTTGCGAACGGCTCTGCGCATTTTGTCCGTTTCATCGTGTATTGTATAAAGAGAGTCTCAAAGACGATTATATGAAGGGACTACTGAAGGAGATAGAGATGCGCCATCTTGAGGGGGATGTCGAATGGGTCTATTTTGGCGGAGGCACTCCCAATCTACTATCATCGGATGAGATTGGTGCAATCCTTCATGATTTGAGAAGATATATTCAGACCGAAGACATCGCCATGGAAGGAAAACCGCCATTCTTTACCAAGGACTACCTTGAACGAGTGCAAAAGCATGAAGTGACCAAAATCAGCATGGGAGTCGAAACTCTCAAGGAAGAAACCTTGAAGAGGGTCACGAGAGACCGCACTGATCTGCCCCTAATCAATCGAATCGTAGAAGACGCCCACAGCCTAGGCATTGTTGTTAATGCCGACCTAATGGTAGGGCTTCCTCTTCAGTATAGAGCTGATTTTCTTTATGATATTGAGAGAATTGCCGACACGGGTATTGACCAAATTACAACCTATCCATTCACTAAGGCGCCAGGCTCGCGTATCCATCGAGATATCACGTCGAAAGACATGTTCAACATGATAGAGAGCGCTGGAGAACTGCTTAAGGAGAAAGGATATGTCAGAGAAAATGTGTGGGTCTTCTCCACACCTGAGCTTGCGAAAAAGGCACCTGGTGAGCACCCAAAGGAGTATCAGGGATTTGGACCCTCTGCATTCAGTCAAGTAGAGAACCTGCAGGTTGTTAATCCCCCCTTGGAAGACTATCTGGAGAAAATCGAGAAGAACGCATCTTGGGGATATGTGGTAGAGTTTGATGCCAAGTTTGATGCTTGGCGAAGGTTTGCTCACAAGCTATATGACTTGCGCGTTGAGAAGGATTTTCTGAAGAGTGTGCCGCGGAGCATCAAAGTTGTGACTGCGCTCTTGAAACTCTCAGGATATCTGAAGGGAGAGGATGTTACAAGAAAAGGACGCTTTTTCGTTCATGATTTAACGACTAGCGTGATTGAACAGCTGCCTTATCCATTGGGAAATCCAGTGGCTCGAGGTGTGGCATGCATGAACATCTTCTTCTGAAAGCAGATCATATTGACTCTTTGTGTTTTCGTCCGAGCTCAATGTAGATGTCTGTGCCTATCCTGAAAGCTTCTTTCATCCCTTCCGAGACCTCCTTCACAACCTTCCCAGGAATACCTAGCACTAGGCTATTATCCGGAATGACACTGTTCTCAGTAACCACAGACCCGGCCCCGATAACACAGTCCTTACCAACTTTTGCACCTGTTAAAACCACAGCACCCATCCCGACAACGGAGCGGTCCCCTATCTCGCATGCATGAACCACGCAGTTGTGGCCGCAAGTAACGTAATCACCAATGACAGTTGGATTCATGTACGTCACATGGACGGAGCAATTGTCCTGAATTGAGGTCCCTTTTCCAATGCGAATGAAGTTCATATCGGCTCGAAGGACAGCAAATTCCCATATGCTGCTATCAGCTCCAATCTCTATGTCACCTATCAGTGAAGCACGTGGAGATACGTATGCATTCTCATCGACTTCCGGAAATTTCCCTTCAAACTCATGCAGGCCCATTAGGTGCACCTTGAAAGAGCGTACAATCCCTTGTCCTTAAACATGTTGAAAAGGAACTCTGGCCAGTTTGGGGGCAAACGAGGAAGGACAGCAATGCCACTAACGCCTTTCCACTATCCTGTAGGCTACTTGCTTTCAAAGCCAAATAAGAAACTGCGGCTTCCCGGACTTCTTGTGGGTTCAGTCATTCCGGACATAGAAGTACCACTGATGTGGATTTGCTTTCCAGGTGTTTATGATCATCTCCTCCTCCACAGCCTCATTGGAGTGCTGACCGTAGGAACAGCTCTTGCAGTCATAGTGACAAGGCTCCTCTATCCTCCAATCATCTCATTCTTCTTCCGCTTGGAATACAACGAAGTAAAGGAAGCCTGCAAGGTTACTCCGATGCTGATTTTGTCCTGCATGATAGGTGCACTCTTTCACGTTCTCGTTGACATTCCGATGCATCCCTACAATCCAATCCTCTGGCCTTGGGTAAATCCAGGGGTTATTGTAGGTTCCGTGGTTTCGTTCTTTGCGGAAGGAGGCAATATTGCTCTGGGTTTCACCATAGCGAATGCGCTATTTACCGCAGTAATGGTTGTCCTTGGAAGCATCATACTGGCCGTGAACTTTGGAAGTGGAATGTGGAAACGCCTTTGGATTGGAAATGTCGATCCAGGAGAAGGCATTCCCTCATAGGATCCTATTTCACTATTTCATTCTTGGCGGAACGTACCATTCTTCAAACGAGATAGTCGACTGTGTGTCAATTATGTCTTCGTTGGCAAAAAGATCTCGTAGAAATTTGTTGTAGCTCTCAACGTTTTTCGTACGAACGGTTGCAAAGAGGCTATAGTCTTCACTGGTTCGATGCAAATCCCATACCTCATCGATTTCCACCATCTGCTTTGCCGCAATGGCTGCTGTTCCCGGCTTGACTTTCACCTGCAGAAAGAACTTGATTGGAAGCCCAATTAGGGAGAAATCGGTGTCAACAGAATATCCCACGATTGCCTTTTGTAGTTCCAATCGTGTGATTGCTTTGGATACAGCAGGCTGGCTCAACGACGGCCTCATCTTCTTTCCGATCTGTGCCTGCGAGAGAGGAAACGGATTCTCTGAGGTTGGTGCATACTTTGCAAGAACACTAAGGAGCTCCAGATCCTTTGCAGATAGAGGCTTGCCATGTGACGCCTCTGTGTCAATCCTGGAGCCACAGCTTTTGTATGTTGTAAGAACCTGAACTAGTTTGTACTTTGGCTCGAGAGTTCGGGCAACAATGTGGTCAACGCGATCAAGAAGATCTTCAAAGGATTTCTGGCTTATCTTGCGGAAGTGTCCTATCAGTGAATGCTCCCCGGATATTCCATCAAGCGACATCAATTCAGGCATCTGAAGCAGACGATTACTCACATTCTTCTCTCTAGGATTGCTTCTCAAGAAGAGCACGGTGCTCCCAACCCCATAGACTTGGGCAAGGTCAATGACCGCTGTATAGGCTCGAATGAACCCGCCCTCAACCAAGCGACGGATAGAACGGGATATCCAGTTTCGACTTTTTCCCATTAAGCTGGAGAGAATTGTAGGTCCCCACCGCGAATTCTTCACAAGCAATCTCAGCAGTTCTCTCTGGGTTTCAGTAATTGATTGCATTTTATCAACTTCAAATTGTAACGTTTGATTCCAAATTGTGATGTAGCATTCATAAGTTTAACGCTCTTGGAAACAGTGGGATTACAATGACTGATTACAAGGTAAAGGACATTGGTCTTGCAGAAGAAGGAAGGATGCTAATCGAGTACGCGGAGAAACATATGCCGGTACTGATGCATCTGAGAAAGAAATACTCTGAGAGCAAACCCTTGAAGGGAATGAGCATCGCGGGTTGTCTACATGTCACAAAGGAAACAGCTGTTCTGGTTGAAACACTCAGGGCGGCGGGTGCAGATGTAGCATGGTCCGGATGCAATCCTCTCTCCACAAACGATAAGGTGGCAGCAGGGTTGGCTGCGAATGATGTGCCAATATTCGCGTGGCATAATCTGGATAAGGAGGAGTACTATTGGTGTATTGAACAGACTCTCAAGACTGAGCCAATGCTAACGCTGGATGATGGCGCAGATTTGATTTTCACCCTTCATAATAAGCACCAAGAGCTCATTCCGAACCTCTACGGCGGCTCAGAGGAGACTACTACTGGCGTGATTCGTGTTCGAGCAATGGCAGAGGACGGCGCCCTGAAGTATCCAATCATGGCTGTGAACGATGCTGATACCAAGCACCTCTTCGACAACGTATATGGGACTGGGCAGAGTGTGTTTGATGGAGTGATGAGAGCATCAGCAATCCTGATTGCCGGAAAGACTGTTGTGATTGGCGGCTATGGCTACTGCGGAAGAGGAATGGCGGAGCGAGCAAGAGGCTTGGGCGCGAATGTCATCGTTACTGAAGTCGATCCGGTACGCGGGCTGCAAGCGAGAATGGATGGTTTCAGAGTGATGCCTATGGATCAGGCTGCTCCTGAGGGAGATTTGTTCCTCACTGCAACCGGTATGAAGGACGTTATCAGAGGTAAGCACTTCGAGGTTATGAAAGATGGTGCTATGTTTGGCAACGCAGGTCATTACAACGTTGAAGTCAACGAGCCCGAGTTGATTGCCCTTAGCAAGGGTCCGAAGAGGAGAGTTCGGCACGCACTGGACGAGTATGAATTGAAAAACGGCCGACGGCTCTACCTACTCGGTGAAGGCAGATTGGTGAACTTAACAGCTGCCGAAGGCCATCCGAGCGAAGTCATGGACCTATCATTTGCCTCGCAACTCAACGCCATGATTTGGATGACCAAGCATGGCAAGGACCTCAAGCCAGCAGTGTACGAGTTTCCAAAGGAGCTTGACCAGCAGACTGCCGCAGCGAAATTAGAAACCATGGGAATAAAGATAGACAAATGGACGCCTGAACAGGAGGCTTATGCAAAGGCCTATGCTGAAGGAACGTAGCGGAGTTCTTTGAGCAATTCAACGAAACTCCTATGGGTTGCACTTGGGGCTCTGAAGACCCGAAGACATCCTCCCAGCCGTTTCAAGATTCATTTTCTTGATTCTTTAGAAGAAACTCAATCTTGGCGAGCTTGTCTTTGAGCTCACGGCTTTCCTGCTGCAACTCCTCCACTGATTTCTTCAGGGAAGCCAGCTCTTTAGGCTCCTTCTTCATTCCTAGAGCGCGGATTGCCTCTCTAGCGTACCGGACAGGTCTGCCTTCTGCTTCACTCTCAGCAACCTTTGATAGAACCGAGATTAGTGAGGCATCTTCATAGCTCTTCACCGCAATCAGTGCCATGATCCTGACTCGAAATGATTTGTCAAGCAGTAGCTTTTCAATGTCAGACTTTACTTCAGGCCGCTCCTTCTTGTATCGCTTTCCAAGCCGCGCTAGGACACTAGGCACTATGCGGCGCAATTCGTCAGGAGCGCCAGGATTCATAAACTGCTTTGCAATATCAATGACTTCTTCGCACTCGGTTTCCATGAGTCCGTTGAGGTATCCTTGCTGCACAATTCGCTGCCAGCTGGGTTGTGCTGTCTTGATGCCCTTGCTCAATACTTCAAAGGCATTGTCATGTTGAGTTTTTCCGATGGACACTGCTGCGGCAGATGCCACAAAATAGCTCTCCTTGTCCTCTAGCAGGCTCTTCAATGCCTCGAAGGCACGATTGTTCTTGTAGAACTGCCCAAGAGCGCGTGCAACTGCCGTTCTCGCCTTTGTATTGGTGAGAGTCACTCCCTTCAAGAGATAGTCTAAAGCTGAATCCGTCTTTAGAGAGCCCAACGCCTTAGCAATCTCAGCCTGGACGCCCCAGAAATTCTCGCTTAATAGAGCAGTTCCAAGGGTCTCAAGCCCCTTTGGAGTGATCTTCTTGGATAGGGCGTGAGCTGACTTCAATCGTTGAATCACATTTTCGCCATGTTGCAGCTGTTCTATCCACATTGACTCGGGCTTCTCGATTTTGGAATCAATGAGGACAGCATAATCAGGATCGATTATGACTTGTTTCGGCTTTTTGCTTACAGGATAGTAGAAAGAGTGTATACGCTCTGTCACATTAACTGTGTACCTAGTTCGGATATCTTGGTCATCCACTAGCTCGACAGTAAGTGGAAAACGAAACACCTCAGGAGTCATGCCATCATCATGCGTCTGAGTCTGCTCGATTTTCACCAGAACGTGACCTAGCTTATTGTCATGCGACACCTCGATTTTGCATTCTGGATAACCTGCTTTGTATAGCCACTGTTCAAAGAACCATCCGTAATCTTCGCCAGTCATCTCGGTGAAGAGAGCTTCCAAGTCATGGGTGTAGGCGGACTTGAATGAAAACCGTCGAAGCCATTCTCCGAGAATTTCCCACCATCTGTCTTCACCTACGAGATGCTTAAGCATGTAATATCTCCAGGCGCCTCCGGGATAGAGGTGTCTGTCGAAGACATCGCCTCCGCGTTCCCACTCGTTCTTGACGATTGGGCGACGGTAATTTGTCTTGTCCTCGTCAAAGTACGACTGCTGTTTTTCATACTGCTCATAGAGATATTCGTCAAACCCCTTATCATGACGCTTCCACTCATTTTGCATCTGAGTGGCCCACCCCTCGTTCAGCCAGCCATGGCTCCATGTACGGCAGGTCACTAGGTCCCCACCCCACATATGGGCAAGCTCATGAGAAACAAGTCCATCTGAATCGAAATCACGATGAGCCTTCTCATCATGGAGTGTGGCATCAGTCTGTGTGGTCGCACTGACATTCTCCATTCCCCCAAAGATGAAGTTAGCCGCAGTGACTTGGGCATATTTAGCCCAAGGATATTCGACACCCAGTTTCTCTGCGAAGAACTTGATCATCGCAGGGGTCTTCCCAAAGGACCTGTAGACCGTCTCTCTGTCCCATTTCTTGTGAGCGTAGTAGCTCACATCTAGTCCATCCAAGTCCTCCTTGTATTCAATGTACTCCGACACGGCAACAGTGATAATGTATGCTGGCATTGGTTCCTCATTCAACCAATGGAAGGTTTCAGTCCCATCATCATTCTCAGTTCTGGCTTTCAAGAACCCGCAGCCCATAGCATAGTGTCCCTTCGGAACCGTTACGATAGTTTCCACTGAGAACTTGTGACTTGGATTGTCATATATTGGGACGACGTATCTGGCATAGTCGTCCTGTAGCTGTGTCCATGCGCTAATTTCTACTTCTGGGAACTCAGGTGTAGGCTTGGTAAAGTAAAGCCCTGCCCTTGGCTTGTCAATGGCGTAAGCAATTTCCAGCTCTGTTGTTTCTCCTCTCTTCAAGGGTTCCAGAAGGTGGATGATAATCGCTTCATCTTCAGACCGATTCTCCCAATTCAGCTTCTTCTTTTTACTATCAAGGACTTCCTTGATGTTTAGCTCTACAGAATGCAGGAGAACATCGCTCAAATCTGGGACAATGGACTTGATTGCAATCTTCGCAACTGCATCAACTCTTTCATATTGCAGATGCATTTTCCAGTCCATTAGCAGGTGTTCAATGTCATAATTCCGAGGCGGAGCCCATTGAGGTTTAGCCGTGGGAAAAGTGAATTCCTCTCGGTCTTCCATTAGAGCACTTTCTGCCTCACGAATACCAGTTCGCATTAGGCTCTCAAGATAATCATGGAAATCGGTCACAGATTTGCCTCCTCTACTTCATTTGTTCTCTCAGTATTTACGAGCAAGACACCTCTCACTGGAATTCAATCACATTAATAATCTTGGGAAAGACGCTTGCGGAAAACGAACGGATGATTCATTTGATGCTTTCAAATGCTCTGCAAGCAATTACTTCTCATCAAGATGTTTCCAGACGGATTCCCACCAGTCCTGGAATGGCCCATCCGGCACAATCGAGATGTCGGTGTGAATGTCGATGCGTACAGGCATATCATTCTTCACCTCTTCGACATCAATCTCAATCAGTGCGTATCGTTCATCAGGCGGCCATGGATTCTGAACTACTCTTGCACGACCCCGAACGCTCACAGCGATATTTGGAACCGAAATCAAGGCAACCATAACTCGTGGGTCTCTTAGGCAATTAGCCAGGGTATCGTGGTAACGGTGAACCAAAAACCTGAGAAGTTTCGGATTAATTGCTCGTAGGCTTCCAAAGGGAGCAGTTCTTGGAGAGCCATCTTCATCGACTGTAGCTACAACGGAACTTGGGTTTAGTTTCCCACCTTTCTTCGTCCATGTATTAAAGACATCTGGAGGCAATTCCTCTAGTCGGCGCCAGCGTTTCTCTTGTGTGGGCAGATTTTCATCGCTCATTTCAGAAACTCCCAATTACTTGCGTTCATATGTACGAACTCCAATAAGGCCGTTTCTCTGGTTTGTTTTGAATTCACGCTGGAGGCTATTCATGCCCTTTTTCGCTGCAAGATCCAGATTGTAAAGCCTACGCCAAGAACTCCCGCTGAGGAAATCAATAGAACCTGAAAAAGAAGCAAGTCATCTGGTGAGAACGGATTCCTAATGACTACGGAATCAGATACCTCGTGACCCCAGCTATCACAAACCAAGATTGTGAAGTTGTTTAGGCCACTTCCAAGATTGCTGGCAAAGTACGTTATGGTGTTTCCGTTCCAAGTCCCAGAAGCCACGATTTCATGTCTGTAAATAATCTGATATGTTCCAGGATGGAGAGCATAGACTGTCCAAGTTATGGACATGTTTTCTGTGAATGTTTCAGCCGTGAAGTCTGCTGCATCGTTAACTTGGAGGAGCAGATGTGGGAAGAGGTCAATGCTTCCTTCATTTCCTCCAATTGTGTATTCGCCTGTCCCATTGTAGTCCGACCAGAAGTTGCCTTCTTCCAACACCGGATAGTACCAAAGGTTAGTTGAATGTGAATCCCACTCATGCGAATTGCCACCCAGATTCCAACCTATTTCGTTTTGATATATAAGACAGGAACTACAATCTGATAACTCGATGCCATAATCGCTGCTATCATAGAGCTTGTTACCATATACTTTGCATTCTTGTGCATAAACAAGATACAGTCCAGATTCAACCTCATATTCGTGCATTCCACTACAGAGTATGATATTGTTTCTCACCACAACATCATTGGAGGTGTCCACCATCATGCCAAGGCTCTCTGTATGCGTGATCGTATTCAATGATATCAAGGAATCTGAGGAATAACTCGCCAAGATTCCATAGCCATTGCAATCTAGGGTGTTATTGTAAATGGTACAATTTGGGCTATGGCGCAAATAGATGCCCTCTTTGTAGTTCTGACTAATATTGTTGGATTTGACTGTAATGAATTGAGAGTCTCGTATGTACATGCCCTTAGCATATTGCGAGTTTCCACCCAACCCATTGTTGAGGAGTGAATTTGCTGTTATGGTTCCTAGCTCGATATCAGTAATCGACACGCCAGATTGGTAGTTATTTACAATTGCATTACCATTCAGTATGCAGTTCTCTGCAGAAGTGAGAAACACTGCATCATCACTACATCCATGAATCGTGTTAGAAGTGACAACATAACACAGACCGTAGCTCGCGTCTATTCCGTGTCCGCAGTCATAAATCACATTATCAGTAATGATACACTCGTCTACATGATCCGTTTTGATACCAGCATCATTCATATCGTGGATGTCATTATTCAATGCAGTAAGATTGCTACCATATGAGGCATCAATTCCGAATTCCTTCCACGAGAGAACGCAATGATCAATCTGAGCATTCTGGACATTCCAAAGACTGATTCCTTTTCCAGTTTCTGCTACATCCCCAGCTAAGTTGCAGTCAACTATCTTGAAATAGACTGAAACATCTGAAATTGATATGCAGTCCAAATCTGTGATAATTCTGTATCCCTCTATGACGTAGGGATAGTAGTATGACCCATTTCCGGACCAACCTTCCAAAACAGCTTGGCTTTGGAAATCCGTGTTGTTTACTATGATGAGGGGATCGTGACCAACGTATTGAGTTACATCAGATAGCGGCAGGAATTCAATCGATTGATATGGTGAGTAGGAAGGTGCTGCAACACCTAAAGAGAATAGGATGACACACACAACCGCCAATACTACCATCTTCGACATTGATGGATCACCTAGTATAAGATACGTCCAGATGAGCTTCTCCAACCCGCCAGCACTGTATCAATCCTAAAGCCCATAGAATGACCGCAACTCATATTCTTTTCCATTCTTTCAGCAGGAATACAGGCTTTGAGGCTGAGGCCGTGTGGTTACTCCCCCATTTGCTTGTGGGGCAATCCTGTCAAAGCCACTTCTTCTCGAAGGAGAAACCTTAGCTAACACGCCGAACATAGGCTTCAATATCAAATTTCCTCTCCAGTCCTCTTGCATTCATGTAGCGTACCTTACCAAACACTAATCGTTCTTTCCATGCGCGATCATGCTTTCCAAAGCACCAGGCCACACCAGCATAGCCATTTGGATCCCGACCGTCTAGCTCATACCTATTGTTAAGATACAGAGCAGTGTCATATGCTTCAGAAGGACTTTTGCTCCATTCCAGTATCTTCTTTCCCCAGTACATTCTCATATAGCCATGCATCTTTCCGGTCTTGGTCATCTCGACTTGAGCCGCATTCCAGTAGGAATCGTGCGTTTCTGCGAACTCGAATTCATCCTGCGAATACAAATACTCACGTTTGTCGGTGGCGTGTTGGCGAAGGGTGATCTTGGCCCAATTTGGAAGGCATTCAATCGAGTCATACCGGGGATTGTAGTATACAAAGTTCATGCTAAGTTCACGTCGGACAATGAGTTCCTCAAGATATGCTTCAGCTCCCTCACTACCTGTTTCCATGATTCTAAGTGCAATCTCCAAGGGAGAGATTTGGCCGAAATGAAGGTAGGGACTCATTTGAGAGAGGAGGTCATCTGATGGGTCATTGCGGCGTCTGTCGAAATAATCCAACTTTTCTGAGATGAATTTGGAAAGATACTTCTTTGCTTCCTCTTGTCCGCCCTTGAGCCAATCAACGCCCTTTGCAGACCTGTCAATTGAAAGACTGCCCACAAACTTCATTGCGTTCTTGATATCAAGGGAAGTGATTTCTGTGCTATAGTCAGCTAAAGGCACATTCGGAGCAACTGGCTGCAGGTATCTATTGAGTTCTCGGTAAATCTTAGGACGGAAGGTTCCGGCGGAGTATTCCTCCTTGGGGGAAGCAACCTCAACAGGAACAATGACGTTAGATTCGACCTGAATCATTGGGCACCGGACTGATGCTGCTACGTGAGTACGCCAGAACCTTTGTAGACGTTGATAGTCACGGTCCACAACAAGGAGTGAGCACTCCTTAGCTAGCTCCAGTACTCCGGAGCTAGGATTTTCTTGACGAACAGCAAAGGTAACATTTCTCTCGGTAAGACTGGCTTTGGCATCAACAAGTCCCTCCAAGAGGAATAGATAGCTTCGTTCATTTGCCTCAGGATATCTATCAGTCAATCCAAAGTACACAACCAGAGGCAATTCGTACTTGTTCGCCAATTGAATTGCATGCTCTAGAGCATGGTTGTAGCCTGTTCTCTGAGATGCTTGCATCCAGTATAGGATGTAATCCCCATCCTGAATTGAATTAGAGTTTAGTCGTCTTACCCTTTCCTCATGAATCATGCTACTAAACCATTCATAGAAGAGCTATTAGAATAGTTCTAGATGAACAGAAAAAGTGAGGGAGGAAGAGAATGCAATCTCTCCTCCATTAGATTCGTGGTTGTTTAAGCGCGGCGCTTGACAGCAACAACCAAGCCTACGACTACAATGGCGCCAACAATAATAGCTGGAAGCAGGTAATCGTTTTCTAGCAAGTCAGTGAGACCGGGCAAATCAGTTCCGCTTGGAAGGTCGCTTGACAAAACAAGTATGTTCTCAAGGCCAAGCTTTGGATCATGGATTATCTCATTGCCACGCACATAGTTCAGGTAGAGCTTCTGTTCCCCGGGCTGAACCTCATCTATGCTGGCATTGACAGGATAAGTGATTCCGTCAATCTCGGCGGATTCCTTCCAGGAGAAGAAACCATCCATGCCTTCAACGGTCAAATCGATTGCAGCCTCATTGGTTGCACGACCATCTTCCTCATCCTCGGTTTCATCATCATAGCTAGTTTCACCAGACACCTCAAGCTTGACCTTGAGCGCAAGCTGAGATGTGTCATTGAGGTAGTTGAAGTTTCGAATAATGACGTCGATCTTTATCTGTGAGGGGGCAACAATTGTTCCATTGATGTCAGCAAACTCACCGGCTGCGTAGACTATGGCAGTAAACACTTCGTCCATGGTGGTAACATTGAACATATGCAAATCGCCATTCGTCGTGTTGACAATTCTATAGTCAATTGGGTTGAAGCTTGCTAGCTCCATGGTCTGGACGTCGGTGTCAGACTCATCGTCATATACGCCGTTTCCGTTGTCATCAATGAATTCAACAATCTCTTTGAACTGAACCTCAAACTCCTTCTCGGTTTCCAAGGTTGTATTCTCGGTTTCGTATTCGAGCTTGAACTCTAGACCGTTAAGTCCGGCAGCAACTTCAATCTTGAAGGAGTTCTCAGTACCATTGGACTCCAGTTTCGATTCGATCTCTGCAGTTGTTTCAGTAACATACACCTGCACGTTTCGTTCGTTTCTGGATTCATCATCGTCGCTCACACCATCATCGTCATCATCATGATTATCATCGGAGGTTTCGATTGTTGTGTCATCAAACTCATCCTCTACCTCATCATCTTGGCCATCTTCCTGAGAATCAGTCTGAGCATTCACTACAGCTGCAGACGAAACAAGCAGGAAGAGCATCATAACGAGCAGAGTTTTTCCAAAGAGGTGACGCGTTTTCACATTATTCACCGAGGAGAACCATTGCCCAACCATATATATTAACTATGATTAATTCTGAATCAAGAGGGGTGAAAACGGCCTTCATAGCCCCATATTTCGCATTATAAGATTTATGATGGTTCTAAATAGTTGTATTTTGGTTTTGTACGCTATGAAGAGGAAGAGGGATGTTTCCGTTATGTGTAGGCTCAGCGCAAGAATGGCAGAAATAATGGATGCACTTGTCGAGCTTTGGATCTTTGGAAGCAAGTCAAAAGAAATTGCCACCTTTCTTCAGCAAGTCATGGCCGAGCGTGAAGAAATGTTTGAGGAGATTCTTGCTCAAGCCAAGGAAATTGCCTCGAAAAAGGAAGCAGCCAAGCATCTAGCATTTCAAGCAGTCATGTCTATTGGAAAGAAATCCAAGAAGGGCTGAAGATTCTAGATAGTCAGCTTCAACGTGAAATCGCGCTTCAGCTTGTCCAACTTCGGACTGATGATGTATCGGCAATAGCCCTGGCGCGGGTTGCTTCGATAGTAGTTTTGGTGGTAGTCTTCAGCTGGATAGAATTTCGTAAAGGGGACTATCTCGGTGACGATGGGATTCTTCCACTTGCGACTCGAATCAAGTCTTGCCTTGACTGCCTCAGCAATCGCTCTCTGCTCTTCATTATGATAGAGGATTATCGATCGATACTGAGGGCCAACATCATTTCCCTGACGATTCTTTGTTGTTGGGTCGTGGGTTCCAAAGAACACCTCAAGAACCTCCTCATACGAGACTTCTTCTGGGTCGTATTGTATCTGGACAACTTCTGCATGTCCAGTAGTGCCAGTTGTCACTTGTTTGTAGGTAGGATTCTCAACATGTCCACCGGCATATCCGGAAGTAACTGAGGATACACCCTTTATTTCCTGGTAAACTGCTTCTACACACCAGAAGCAGCCACCTCCAAAAGTAGCTATTTCCATATTCTCACCTTCTGTTATTTGTCTTAATTAGCGAATAGAAAGAGGAAAGGAGAGGCAGTGGCAATCAACCACCGCCCTATTGAAGAGGATAGGCTTCTACTCGCCTGCCTTGAGTTTGTAGTACTCCAGATATCCGGTCTTTCTCAGAAATGGAAGGAACAGAATCATCAGAGCTACAGCCAGCACGGTAGCAAGAGCCGCATAGAAGATGACCGGGATTGCCACATTTGCGCTGGTAATTCCGTATGAAGCCCATATCACAACCAAGCCAAAGGCAAAGTCATGACGTAGAATGAGCATCAAGGCTGTGATTAACAATGCAATGATAATCACTGCAGCAGTCCAGAACTCCTGCGTTGCGATCGGGATTCCGGGAATAAGCAGATTGAGAACGGAGGCCGTACTAGCAATGGTGGCAAGTGATATCCATCCAAGATAGACGCTCACAGGAAGGTGAACGCCAAGCTTCTCACGCCGCGGTACAGACTGTATTCCTATCTGCAAACGAATGTACTTCAAAAGAAGGACGATAAGCAGTCCCACAATTAGGAACTCTGTCACCACAAACAGCTCAGGAACACCGTAAGAATAGTGGAAAGTGAAGATCCAGAGGATGTTAATCACTGCGCCAATGACGTAGAGTGGACCAATCTGCTGCAAGTATTCCTTGCCCCGTTCACTGGGACGGAATTGATAGAAAGCGAACACTATCAGTAGTGTGTAGATTACGAACCAGATTGAAAACACAAATCCTGGCGGCGTAAACAAATTGGGATAGTAGTCCGATATCTCATATGTAAGCCTGCCATTGATTGGCAACACGTTCGCAAGGATATTCACGAGAATCATTGCGAAAATAAAAACTAGGTTCAGCCATTGAATTAGAGAACGACTGTTATTAGAACTCATTATGTAACCCTCGATTAATTTCACCAATTATTCCTTATAAAATTAACTATATTGAAGAAATGCCGACGTCAGGATTGCAGAGGAGATTGAGTAGGGGCCAAAACGGTAAAATGGAAGATTGCCAATATGTTGTGGGAGACCACGGAGGAAGTAGGTTTGAGTCAGATAGAGGAAGGTGCAAGAAAACTATCCGAGTTCGGTCTGACGCCCTATGAGGCAAGAGTGTATCTTGCCGCAGTTAAGCTAGGTACTGCATCTGCCAGTAAAATATCGAAGGTCGCATCCATTCGAAGGGAAGAGGTGTACAGAACCCTCCCAAAACTCGAGAAGTCTGGATTGGTGGACAGAATCCTCGGAAGGCCAGTTAGAGTAAGAGCAATTCCGCTAGAGGAGGGACTCTCAATGCTCATTAGACGAAAAGAAGATGAAGCAAAGGGAGAGTTGGCCAGATTGCAGGCAAAGAAGCAAGAACTCATTACAAACTTCAATTCGGTTTCAGTTCCAACAGAAATTGAGAAGGAAGGATCGCATTTCACACTACTAGTGGAGAGAGATGCAGTTGCTGCAAGGGTCAACACGCTAATAGAAACCAGCGAATCAGGAATTGATGTGGTTGATTCGAGTGACAATATCATTCGATTTGTAATGAAATACTCCGATGCACTGCGCGGGGCTGCAAATCGAAAAGTAAGGGTTCGCTTAATCACCGAATGCCCTGATGATGAGAACAAGATTCCTGCCGCTCTATCAAAGCATGTGCCAAACAACTCCTTTGCGTTGAGATATGTGGAGCAAATTCCAAGTCGCTACATAATCTTCGACGGGAATGAAGTGATGATAACCACATCAGCAGAGGGAACTATGACTGAGAACAAGTGCCTCTGGACTGATGACACAAGTATGGTAAGTCTGATTTACCGTGATTACGAGGAGTTGTACGGCGAATCCTTGGACTGGAAAGATTTCCAGCTTTCTTCTTCGCAAAAAATGAACCGCATCATCAATCGTTTGAAACCACGAGATCACGTAATTCTGGTATATGACTCGGTGGAAGCGAAGAGAAGAACACTCTTCTACTATGTTGAACAGGGGCTCTCAAGAGGCGAGGCAGCGAAATACGTATGCGCTGAGGAAACACCTGAAGAGGTTCGTCATTTCATGAAAGCATATGGAATTGATGTTTCGAAATACGAAGAATCGGGTGCGCTCTCCATTCTGGACTATAGTGACCTGTATATCAAAAATGGCAAGTTTAGCATTGTTGATGTAATGAACTCATGGGAAGAATACTATCATGAAGCACTGGCAAAGGGATTTAATGGACTAAGAGTGACGGGCGAGATGAGCTGCTTTATAGACCATTCCTTGGTAGACGAGTTGGTTGAATACGAGAAGGCACTTCATACGATTCTTGATATCCCCATCA
Organism: Candidatus Thorarchaeota archaeon; assembly: GCA_011365025.1. Next base: position 63,828 of record RDOF01000002.1, on the reverse strand, counting down.
TCGCTATCTGTGCATACAACTCTAACTCGCTGGCGAATTTGGACAATCCTATTGACATCTACTCTGAACTCGTGAAGGCTCATGGCAAAGTCCTTTTTGCAGGAATAGATAATTCAGTTGGCAAGATAGAGATTCGAGCCGCCTAGACCGGTCATTTGAAGATTAGACTAGGCAGGCAGATATATCCACTGTCGCATGTCTTCCAAGCAAGGAATACGCTTAATCATTTTCTTTCCAAGAAGTTTCCGAAGCGCATATCTAACCGTTCGAGGAGCGAAGGAGATCTCCTCCATGAGTTGTTTGGGTGTTACTCCTCTCTTCCCGTGCTTTCGCAGGAGGTCTAGAACAATCGATTGGCTTTTTGTTAACTTGATATCATTCTCTCCTGTGAAATGGCTAATACTTGTCAATTCTAACCACCCTTTAATTGATTAATTAAGACTGTAATAATTAACTTAAGTATGCGTTACTGTGTGCTCACAGTAACATTTCCTTCTTATGTTTCAGCTAGGCCACTGCGCAGACCCAAACCAAAGCAGACATGCGTAGCACCTCAAATTGTGGGTGAATAAAAGCGTCGGCGTGTATGAAGCTGTGGCTCCAATTTGCACAATGGAAATCGAACTAAATGAGGACACTTCTTGGAAATTGGTCCATTGACTGCACTCGGCTGGGAAATCATTGATGAGATGCGAGGAATGCAATCGTAAAGGAATCTCTTCTGCTGGGAAGAGAGTCTACTTCTGCACCCTCTGTGGTGAACTTGGATGCGAAGATCATACCATATGGGTCCCTGCACATCTTCTGGATGGTCAAAAGGAGATATCTAGTCTTCTTATGACGAAACCCGTTGATGGTTGGTATGCCTTTTGTACACGTCCAGCACATATCCCACAGGGAGTGTCAATATGGTTTGGCCGAGGGAAGAAAGAAGGAAGGGTTGTTGAGGACGTTCTGCCCTCTGAAAAACACAGTGGACTAGAGCAATTCGCATTATGGGAAACAGGAGCAGTGGAGGAGGGTTTTGAGAAGCATTTCAACGTGGCTGATTACGAACTCTCCTGTGCACTCTCTGCAGTAATGCGCCTAATACTGCATCTTTACAGAACTGAGGACCAGCCTGCTATACGACAGAGTCGGATACAATCACTAGTCTTCAAGTCAGTAGCTGCTAGCAAGCCCTTGCTATTCCCAGTTGACTTTGAGAGCCTAGTCAGCGAACTTGGCGAATCGCCAACTCCTGAAGCAGCTCTCAGATATGTATGCTCCAGATGCGGTGTAGTGGTATGTCTGAACAGGCAGGCATCGTTTCATGACTTGTCCCTCTTTCGTCGCCTTGCAAGGCGTCCTGAAGCTGTAATTCCTATCGATATAACGGCGTCCAAGAAAAAGCCTCTGCTTCGACAAGCTCTCTAGGAACTCAGTTGGGCTCTTTCAAGGGGAATGGAGATACCATTTCGGCATCATCCTCAATACCCATTTCGGATATAGACATATGAGGATATACAGTCATTTGGGACCTGAGTGCAATCATGTAGCCATCGTGGTCTGTACGAAGAAAGCCATCGCCAATTGGCCTTCCAAAAATGTCGGTGTATTTCGCAATGGGTTGTTCTGCAGACACCTCTTCCCCAGGACCAACAAGAAACTTGATGAGGCCAGACTCAGGGGCATATGGATGGTCAATTCGCTTGAGACGGAATGCAGGCTGAGGTACGTCGAATTCGGTAATTGCTTCGCAGGGACTGTCAAGCATTCCAGCCCATCTGAGAACATTTCTCGTCCCTTTTACTGATCCAGCTACTATCTCAGGAATAAGCAATGTGTTCGCGCCAAGTTCTACTGTGAAAGCAGGAATTCTTAGTCCATTAAGAACAGCTCCTGAAACAGAACGGTGATATTTGAGTTTCATGTACTTTCTCGGCGGAAAGTCTGCGGTAATCATTACGCCAAATGCCTTGACCATCTCGTTTTGCCGCTGGCTAAGCCTTTCGGCTTCGGCTCTTTGGCTCTCGTCTTTGTAGAAGACTCTGTCCAATATCGAATAGGGAATTGAACGAATTGAGTGGTTATGAAAATCAATGTGATAGTCTGCGTATTCTTTTAGGTAATGGAAAACTTTGGATGCGACCTGTTCATAGGGTTTCGGATGCAATCGATCTTCGTCATCCTTCTCCTCATCCTTGGCAAACCAGCCCTCAGGGTAAAGACGGTTAGGATCTGCTTCGCCATATTCGGACGTACGCGAACCGCTTCTTAGACCTGAAGGGTTCAAGGAAGGAATAGCAACTACCGTTCCTTTCAGTTCTTGGACGAGCTCATCGGTCATGATTTCGTGCATTACCGCAATGCCTGTAAGCTCATTTCCATGAACATTCGCAGTCAGAAAGAAAGTAGGGCCATCCTCTGTTCCTTGGGCAATCATAACAGGAATCCTATCGGCAGTTCCTGTTGGGTGCGTCATGACATCAATGAATCCATAGGTAACAGATCCAGGTTGACTCTTCGCAGTACCAATTGATATGGATTTCATATCTTGCATCAATAAGTCTTGCACCTATATTAGTTCCCGTTAATACATCAATTCGGACAGACCTAGCGCTTGATTACAGACCGCCCACGCAGCATGACAAGTTCGATATTCTGCTTCTGCTGAAGAAGTGCAATATCCCTTGTAGGGTCTTTCCCTGCAGCCAGAACAAGTAGATCGGCAGATTTTCCAGTTTCGAGTGTTCCTGTAATCTTATCGATTGATATTGACCGTGCGGCATTTCTTGTACCTGCAACAATAGCCTCCATTTCGGACATGCCTCCCATCTTCACCATTAGTTCAAGTTCCTCCATGGAAGAACGGCCAAAAGGAGTGTATGGCATTCCAGAATCAGAACCAAGAGCAACTTCGATTTTGCTGTTTACAGCATTTCGGAAACCCGATTCAATTAGGGGGAATAGTTCCTTCTCCTTCCGAACCATATGCGCGGGGAGATTTCCATCTTCGTGATGTTTCTGGGACTCGTAGTATGTAACAAGTGTTGGCATTAACATTGTTCCGTGTTTCTTCATTAATGCAATGTTATCGTCACTCAGCGGATGGCCATGCACCAAAACATCTACACCAGCAAGAATTGTGTTGGAAATGCCAACATCGCCATAGGCATGTGCATGAGTCAGTTTCCCAACCTTTCTAGCCTCTTCTGCTGCAACTTGCATTTCATCCTTTGTGAACTGCGTACTCATGCTCTCTGTGTGTTCTGACGAAATAGCTCCGGTAGCGGCAAGTTTGATGAAGTGGGCTCCGCGTGCAATCTCTTGTCTTGTGGCTCTGCGAACTTCGTCCGGGCCATCCGCTTCATTTGGACCAAAGATGGAGTCTCTTCCTCCAGTTATGGTAATCATTCTCCCACAGAGAAGAAGACGCGGACCGTTTACCACTCCCTTCTCTATCGCGTATCGAACTGCAAAGCCAGCCTCTCCGCGAGATGCTGCATCTCCTGCACCGGTTATTCCATGTGCCAGCAGATCTTCAGCAAGTTTAGCTCCACGGATTGCAAGGAACTCATCGGTGGCATTTCTCACTTCTGCGGGGTCGAACACTGTACCGTCATGGCACACATGCACATGCGCATCGATTATTCCTGGGAGAATAACTCTGTCAGAGAAATCAAGGACATCTACTCCTAATCCTTGAGATGGCGCAGAATCTACTTCAGCGATGATGCCGTTTCTAATCAGAAGGGCTGCATCGTTCAACGTTTCTCCATTGCCCACAAGAACCCGACCAGCTTTCAGATACAAATCAGACATTGTCTTCGCCTGCCAACATGCAACTACCAATCGCTAATTCCAAAGAGAAATTGCCGATTCAATAATGTATCTTTTAGTGATGCACACAAAATAGGAAACAGGAGAACCAGGCAATAAGGGACAAAGGGCATGGACACAAGTCCAGCCCTTATCTCCTCTCGATGTGGAGTAGTTATTCATCCCAGTCGAAGCTTTCTAGCTCACTAATCCAAGTTCTCCCGTGATAGAATCCAAGGGCTCCAAGGACGAGTGAAATCAACATCACAACCGCCAAGTTCTGGGCAGGTTCGAAAGAATTCGCGAAGAACCAAAGCCACAGGCTCATGACTGCGAACCATGCAATACCTATCCCAGTTCCAGCCCATCGATGGGTAGGACCGCTATGAATCTCAGACGAAACTGTTGCCATAATGAGCAGAAAGCCTACCAACGTAGAGATCAATATGATTGCTCCGTTCTGGTAGATTGAATAGGGGGATGCGTAGTACCAAAGCCAGAGCATCAGGAAGCCCAGCCATCCATAGAAAATGATGCCAGCTGCACCAACTCGCATTTTGCTTGGCTTCCATCCCCTCTTTGGAACAATAGTAAGCCATGAACCACCTAGAATCGCTGAAAGGATTACGAACGAGAGAATTAGAATCGCATAGCCCTGATAAAAGGGAATGTCGAAATTCCGATAGAAGGGCAGCCACAATACTACGAAAGTCACCCAGCCAATCCCCAATATGCTTGATATACGCACACGCCATTCAGGAGGGCCCCACATGACTGCATTCGTCATCCCCAAAAGTAAGAGCATTGATGCTAATAGAACACCAATATTCTCAGCGAGAGTGTAGTCACTGGCAAAGAAGAATAGCCACACAATGACAAAGCCAATCCAAGCAACGCCCAAGATTGCCGATACAGTTCCTTTGCGTTTCATGTCCTTGGGACTCTGAGCTCTATGTTCCCAAGCCTCCATTTTTTCCTCAAACTTCTCCATTTTGGAGTCGTCTTCATCATCTTCAGGCTCATCTTCTATACCCATTTCGTCATCTTCAGGTCTTGTCAATTTCGATTACTCCTTTTTGGATGGTCACTAGTACTGCATTTGGGGTACTAGAATAAATTGAGCCATCTATCGCGAGGCTTCTTAAAATCCTTGCTAAACAATGTCACAAGACAAGCCTTAAGATAATTTCAAGGTCGCTGGTATTTGCTTTGAGGTGCCTCGGATGTCGCATTGCGTCTTGATGCACGGTCCTTGTCGAGGAAGACTGTGTGATTTTTGGGCAAGGGTACGCATCAGAAAAAACTCCATCGAAGACCTTGCACAAGACGCGCTGAGGCATGTTAGGAAATGTGATGAAGGGAAGGGAGATAGCGCGCGAAATGCGCTACGGGAGTATTGGGAAGCATTTGGAATAAAGAACCGAGAACGATTATGCAAAGAGGAACCGGACCTATGCGAAAAGATGATTCTGGTAGAGCAACAAGTCTTGTCACATCTTATCTGAACGATTCGGGTATTGGGACCATATTATCCCTATTAAGGAGCCATTTAGGATCCAAGACTCGTTTTACGGCCTGAATTTGATTAATTCCTTCTTTTCCATACATTGCCACTAGGAATTCCTTCTTCAATTTGCCAATTCCATGCTCTGCCGCTACGGTTCCCCCAAGCTCGACTGCTTTTTTTGCGAAGGTCATGTAATTGTCCATACCCTGCTTCACTTCTTCGTTGTTTCGGGGGAGCATATTGACATGCAAGTGATTATCACCAATATGTCCGAATATCACATACTCCATACCTTGCGCTTCAAGTATTTCTCGGTAGAATTTCAGGTAGTCACGAAGGGCTTCGTTGGGGACAGCCATATCTGTGCCAATCTTGTGGACATCATGGAACACTGCTTTCCTTTGCGCAATAATGCCATTTACGGTCTCGGGAACAAAATGCCTTACGGTTTTCATCTTCTGTAATTCTGCTCGATCCATCCCCGCCCAGCTGGATTCAGAGGAGGTATTATGATTATTCAAGATCATCTCAAGACCCATAACTTTCTCCTCCATTGTTTCATCGGTATAAGCAAACTCAAAGAAGACGATTGCCTTTGTGTCGTCAGAGAGAACGGGAACAGTTATCCCAGATGATGCAGCCTTTTCCTTTATCATCTCCAGAGCATTTGGTCCAAAGTATTCCAAGAAGTCCATCTGTACAGGAGACTCCGGAGAACGGATATCATAGACGAAACCGACTGCGTCATCCTCGCTCTTGAAAAATGCCATGACGGTCATGATATTCTCGGGTAACTTTTCAAGACCAAGCTCAACCTTAGTAATGGTCCCTAGAATTCCTTCAGATCCGATGAAGAGATCAATCAAATCCATGTTAGGTTTGGAGAATAGCCCAGCGGCATTCTTTGTTTTGGGCATGGAATAGGTTGGAAGAGTTATTTCCAAGGTATCGCCATCGCTTAGCACTATCTCAAACTTTCCATCCTCGGCAAAGGTCTTCCCTCGCTCAATGTCAAGGATGTCCCCATTCATAAGAACAACTTCTATTCTGTAGACCCAATTGCGGACAGCTCCATACTTGAATGTCTTTGCACCGGATGCATTGCAAGCAACGATGCCGCCCAGCCAAGCACTTGTTTCAGTGGGGTCGATTGGGAATGAGTAATCATCTGCTTCAGCCCTGAATTTTTCTAGTATCTTCTGCTGCTCTGGTGTCCCCTTTCCTTGGAGTTGATTAAGATCCTTGGTCATAACAGCCTTGACCAAGTCCTCAAGAAGGACACCTGCCTCCGCGGCGATTGAGTAATGACCACCCTCCTCATGAAGGTCCATGTAAAGAAAGTCTGTCATTTTCTCCAAATTCAGCGCAATACCGCCCAAGGGTACAGACCCGCCCGTCAGCCCTGTGCGCCCACCCTGAATAGTGACAGGCATACCAACACCAAAGGCGTCTCTGAGAGTAGCTGCAACTTGTTCTGTGGATTCTGGGAAAACAAGCCTCTCAGCCGCTCCATCGAAGGAATGGCTCTCATCATCCAAGTAGAGAGCATAAGTGTCATTTATGGCATCCTGATCAGTAATCACCTTCATGTTTTCGATATCTGTGGAATCTGGCGCTTTTGCTTCAATACGATTGGACATCCGCATTTACCCCTCGAGATTGTTGACCAAGTGAGATATGTGAATTCAATATCAAAGATTTGGTATGTTCGTGGATTTTAACAAAAAGCGGAATATTTTCGGGTGCAGGAAGAAATGCTGCGACAAGTTAATGAGTAGGACATCAATCCTCTACAAACACCTTGCTTTGCCAAACTAGGACGGAAAAGGTGCGAGTTAGACAATGAGGAAAATAGGCGATGAAGTCCTCGCGGCAATCCTTGTTACAATTATGGCGATTGTAGCTCTTGTATTAACAATAGGATTTCAGGAACTAGGAGCAGCAGTCCTCATTGTGTTCGTTGGAACTTATGCCCTAATCAGCACAGAGAAGATTAACAGGACAGCGATGTCTCTCTTGGGCCTAGCAATCGCTGGCATCGTTATCTGGGCCGGCTTCGTTGCGGGTCTTGCAGGAGGCGCAGAGTTCAAAGAACTGATAACGCACATCGAATGGACCACAATTATTTTCGTAATTGCTATGAGCGTGATAGTGTCTGTGGCAGCATCATCAGGGCTTTTCCAATATATTGCTCTGAGAATAGCTGCTCCCTCGGGGGGTAATCACAAGAGGTTGTTCACAACATTCCTAGTGTTTGTGGCTGGAATAAGTCTGTTTTTTGATACGGTTTCAACCATGCTAATAATCGCGCCGCTCACCATAGAAATTTGTAAGGCACTTGAGATTGATTTCAAACCCTTTCTTGTATCAGAAGCAATTGTATGCAACTTCTCATCCATACCATCCATTGTCGGAGCGGTGCCAAATCTCGTCATTGCCGGGGTCACAAATCTCGATGTTGGATTTCTATTCGTCACATTCATGCCACTCATGATTATTCTCTTCTTGGTTAGCTGGAGGATTCTTCTGCGATGGTACGATTCTGCACTATCAGGCAAGGCAGATGAATACAGAGCTGATGCAGTGTTTAGTATTGACCCAACAACGCTCATCAAGAACCGATGGGACTTCGATGTTTCAGTCGTTGCAATCATTCTGCTTGTAATTGGCTTTGCCCTTGGCCCGGCATTTGGAATAGTTCCTCCGATGGTGGCGCTGTTGGTTGCCGCATTTATGCTCCTCTTGGCGCACGAGAAGGCTAACGAGCTCCTTAATCGCGTTGGGTGGCCAACAGTATTCTTCCTTGTTGGGCTGTTCGGCCTGGTTGTCGCTCTGGAATTAACTGGACTCATAGATGCACTTGGAGCCATCATTGGAGATATTGTCGGTGGTAACGCAGTGTTTGCCACGGTCTTCCTCATTTGGATTCCAGCCATGCTCTCTGCATTCCTAGATAATCTTCCTGTTTCAGCGGTTCTGGCCCCAATTGCACTTGACCTAATGGAGCTAGGTGTTAGTCCCGTTCTGCCACTAGCTCTGGTTTTTGCAGTAAACATAGGCGGCTACATCTTCACACCATTAGGGTCTCCTGCCAATATGGTGGCAATTGGGTTGTCAGAATCAGAACACGATCCTATTCCGTTCATCGAATTCGTGAAGATTGGAACAATCCTTGGAATCATTCACCTAATCATTGGAAGCGGCTATCTCCTTTTCATTATGTTTCTCATGGGCGGATGAACCTTCAAAGAACCAATTGAGAAGCCAAGAAACGAAGTAGGTTAAATAGTCCTTAGACATTTGCAGTCCTTGTCGGCCTTCGAACATTCGAGCACAAACCGATTTGCAAAGCATTCAACCAAAGTTGGTAATGGATATCATGCAAGTACAATTGGACCCAATTGCAGGAGTTGTTCTTCTAGTCTTTATTGGCACCTACTTGGCAATATCCTCGGAGAAAGTAAACAGAACCGCAACGGCTCTTCTTGGAATGGGCGTTGTGGGCATTGTACTCTGGACCGCAGGAACTGATTTTCAGATGGTTGTAGAGCATATCGAGTGGAATACAGTCCTCTTCGTAACGAGCATGATGGTAATCGTCACCATCGCTTCATCTTCCGGAATGTTTCAGTACATGGCAATTGAACTCACTCGTCCAACTCAGGGATATACGAAACGTCTATTCGTGTACTTGTTGGCATTTGTATTCGTCATATCGCTCTTCTTTGATACTACTTCTACAATTCTGGTCATGGCACCGGTCACAATTGAACTCTGCAAGGCTTTGGAGATTGATTTTCGCCCATTTCTAATAGCAGAGGCAATAACGTGCAATTTTGCATCAATACCTTCAATTGTAGGCGCTGTGCCGAATCTTGTAATTGCTGATGAAGCTCAAATTTCTCCGGGATTGCTGTTTGAGAGCTTGATGCCGCTCTCTATCATTCTTTTCATCATCTCAATACCCATATTTTTGAAAATGTTCGAAGACAAACTAGTCCCTTCGGAGGATCACCTGATATCTGAAATGATGCTGATTGACCCTCAATACATGATTCGTTCCCGGAGAGACTTCTATCTCTCTTTGATTGCCATGCTCATCTTGGTGCTTGGTTTCATGGTGGGTCCAAGCGCAGGATTTGAGGCCTCGATGGTTGCGATTACTGTTGCCGCCGGGCTTCTTCTTCTATGCCGAGAATGGGTTGATGAAATTCTGAAACGTGTTAACTGGGGAACGGTCTTTTTCCTTATTGGGCTCTTTGGACTTGTTGCAGCACTGAGAATTACGCGCATTGTTGACGCACTAGGATTTGTAATAGGTGGACTCATTCAAGATAACGAGGCCATCGGGATTGTCTTTATGACTTGGGTCCCTGCTGGACTCTCTGCTGTAATTGATAATATTCCCATCTCTGCAGTTCTTGCCCCCATTGCAACGCAGTTTTCCAGTATGCCTCTGCTTCCAATTGCCCTTCTCTTTGCTGTGAATGTTGGTGGATTTCTTCTTCCCATAGGAGCACCAGCGAACATACTGGCGATGGCTTTTGCGGAAAAGGAACATCAGCCCATCAGCATGCTCGATTTTGCGAAGATCGCGACGCCTATGGCAATTATTATGCTGGGAGTAGGGACTGGATGGCTTCTTCTCCTGAGTCTGTTTGTGTAGAATAAGGGTGGCGCCCTACTCCGTCAAATAGCCGGGAGGACGAATTCAACGGAAACAGGACACCAAAGACTAGATACTCCCGAAACCTATTAGGTGTTTTGCAGTATGCATGGTCTAGTTCTGTGGTGATATACCGCTCCTTATTAGACTGTTATTGGCGGTGGCACAGGAAAGCGCTGTACAAAGCGGCTTTAAGATGGTGATTGCATGCCAAAACGATCTCGATGTCCCCACTGCGACCGTCTGTTTAACAGAGATGTTTTGGATGAGCACGTACGAAGGTGCAAAAGCAGACACCCAACCGCCTCTTCAGAAACAAGAAGACCGAAGCGAAGGATAGTGGTCGTGGATGGTAACAATGTTGCATATCATCTTGCTCCTCAGGGAAAACCCAGAATTGCAAATCTTCTGCTTGCATATAGGAGCCTTGCAAACTCGGGCCTCAAACCCTTGATTGTTATTTCTTCCGCATTGGCACACCAGATAGACAAGCCAGAGGGACTCAGAGAGTTGAAAGAGAGGGGAGTCGTTCTTGAAGCACCAAGAGGCGCTGATGATGACCTCACAATCATTCAACTTGCGAAAAAGAAGAATGCTGATATCGTTAGCAATGATAGATTCTTAGACTGGACCGAGAGATTTCCTTGGATATCTGAACGATTAAAAAGATACAGAATGACCCCAACCGGACTACTTCTGGTCGGAACCCATCAAAAGCGTTAAAATCATTCAGAGAATGGCGTTTCGAAGTCTTAGATGAAACTGGTGATGGAAAATGCGCATCAATGAACTCAGAGAGATTTACCTCAAATTCTTCAAGGAAAGAGGACACAAAATCATAGGATCTTCATCCCTTCTCCCTGAGCACGATGCAACAGCTCTATTCACCATGGCTGGAATGCACCCACTCATGCCGTTTCTTCTCGGCCAGCCGCATCCGCAAGGAAACAGGCTTGCAAATGTGCAGAAATGCATTCGAACGACAGATATTGATGAGGTAGGAGATACAACACACCTAACCTTCTTCGAGATGCTTGGTAACTGGAGCCTAGGCGATTACTGGAAGGAAGAAGCGATCACTTGGAGTTTCGAGTTCCTAACATCACCTGATTGGCTCGGATTCGATAAGGACAAGCTCTATGTGACTGTCTTCGAAGGAGATGATGACGCGCCCGAGGACACCGAGGCAATTGAGATTTGGAAGCGTGTGGGCATCCCGGAAGAACGAATCTACCCACTTCCAAAAGAAGAGAATTGGTGGGGACCACCTGGCGTTGTTGGGCCCTGCGGACCATGTACAGAGATGTTTATCGAAACAGATGATATACCAAAGTGCAGTCCCGAGTGCAGGCCAGGATGTAACTGTGGGCATTTTGTTGAGGTCTGGAATGACGTATTCATGGAGTATAATCGGAAGGAAGATGGGTCCTACGAGAAGCTCGCCAGAAGAAACATAGACACTGGAATGGGAGTTGAGCGAACAGCAGCAATGCTTCAAGGAGTATCAACAGTTCATGACACAGAGGTATTTGCTCCTCTAATCAACTGCATCAAGGACTTGGCAAAGAAAGACGAGCTTAATTCAGAGGAGATGGACCTAGCGAGAATTATCGCAGACCATGTTAAGTCAGCAGTAATGATTATGGCGGATGATGCGCAAATCGCTCCCTCCAATGTTGAGCACGGGTATATCGTACGAAGGCTACTTAGAAAGGCCATTCTTTGCGCCGATAAAATGGAAATTGGCAAGGGCTTCCTGCAGGCTCTTGCAGAGATTGTCATCGAGATGTACAAGGATGTCTATGAAGAGGTCAGTAGAAACCGTCAGTTTGTAATGGACAATCTTCAGGCTGAGGACACCAAGTTCAGAAACACATTGAAGAAAGCCCTCAGAAAGTTCGACCGAATCTTGGACGAATCCGGGGCTATAACAGGCTCCGATGCATTTCTTCTCTTCACTAGCTTTGGGCTGCCACTTGAGATGACAAGAGAGCTTGCTCAGGAGAAAGGAATTCGCATCGATATGGATGAATTCCGAAAGCAGTTTGAGGAACACAGGGAGATATCAAGAACTGCTACAGAGGGCAAGTTCAAGGGAGGCCTAGCAGACCACAGCGACGAGATCACAAGGATGCACACAGCAACTCATCTTTTGCAGGCGGCTCTTCGGAAAGTTCTTGGCGATGAAGTTCATCAGATGGGAAGCAATATCACCAAAGAGCGTCTGAGGTTTGATTTCTCGTTCTCTCGGAAGATGACTCAGGAGGAAATCGCCGAAGTTGAGAGGCTTGTAAATGAAGTTATTCGGAAGGACCTTCCAGTTGAACGTAGTTTCATGTCTTATGACGAAGCGATTAGCAAGGGAGCAATGGCATTCTTCAAGGAAACTTATGGCGATGAGGTTTCCGTCTACTCGGTTGGTGACTTCAGCATGGAGCTTTGTGGGGGGCCGCATGTTGAACGAACAGGAGTTCTTGGGATCTTCAAGATTACGAAGCAGAAGAAGATAGGCGCAAGTGTGCTGCGCGTTCGAGCCATAATTGCTGAGGCTTAATTGTAAACGTAAGGTCTATTTGTCTGGCTGCACCTGCCTTGACTAGGTGCTAAAGCTCGATGCAGAGAAACCAAGGACCTGAATCAGTAGCAGGGAAATGTGCCGTGGCATGCTTCTTCATGATATGGATTGGAGCTGTCCTCGGCTTTGGTGTATTCGCAGTGCCCAGCATACCATTTCCGTTCGCCCTAATTCCAGTAGGTATGGCAGTTATTGGCTTCTTGGTATGTGTTGGAGTCTTGGCGAGTAGCTCTGGAAGAACTAGACCTGTTGGAGTAGGCGCGGGTTATTCCATAAGCACCACTGGCGATGCCATGTATGCTGATAGAGGAACATCATATTCTCCAAGGAAGAGGGTGGTGTTCCAAGTACCTCCCAAGTGTCCTTCATGTGGTGCACCATTAAGCGCTGAGAGCGTAGAGTGGGTTGGACCCCTTGAATGTCAATGCCCATATTGCTTCGCAACCGTCGAGGCAAAAGAGAGAGAGCTGTGATAGAGTCAGGTGAACTAAAATGGAAACCTTTTCGCGTATATTCGGCCTTGGAGACAAGAAACTCCAAGAGCAGGCAGATGAGCTCTTGCTGGAACTAGGCAAGGCGCTTCAGTCTGCCAGTGCCAAACTGCATGTGTGTGCAGAGGACTGGTATGAGGGAAAGCAGAAACACCTTGATGAGCTTGAGAAGGAGATAATAACTCTTGAGAGAGAGGCTGACAGAATCAAGGACGAGCTATTTGAGAAAATATTCTCGAAACGTGCATATCTCCCGCAACAGACCCAGGAACGTCATCAACTTGTGATTCACATGGATAGTGTCATAGATGCGGCTGAAGAGGCGGTTAGAGTGATGCTCGTGGGACGCAGGTACAAACCGCCCGCTAAAATACCCAAGATTGCAGAGAAATGCTGGATTTGTACTGACCATTTGCAGGATGCGATTAAGTATCTGTTTCAGGATTTTGGAAAGGCCATGGAGTACACCATCAAAATTGACGGGGTCAGAGAGGAGGCAAGAGATTTGCAGTTCGAATTGCTGGAGGACCTGTTCAATAAGGAAAAGTGTGGTCCAAAAGAAGTGACTCTCTTTCGTGCGATCTCCGAGAGGATTCTCAAGGTAGCCATAAGAGCCGAAGAGACTGGCGATTTCATCAGGACTCTCGCCGTAAAGTACTCGTAGACTGAGGACTGATAGAATTGGAACCTTTGCTTCTAGGCGCCTTGCTCGTCATCAGTTTCCTTGTTGCATTTGCAATTGGAAGCAACGATGAAGCCATGGCTCCAGCCGTTGGAGCAAATGTATTCACGGTCAGAACTGCAGTGCTTATTGGAGGGTTCATTACTGCAGTCGGTGCAGTCACTTTGGGCAGTAATGTATCAGAGAAAGTCGGGTCTGATTTGGTGGGAGGAATGACTGTGACTACCGAGATGGTCTTTGCAGTCCTCATTTCCATGGCAATCTGGCTGATTCTAGTTTCAGCGACAAAGGGGCTTCCGATTAGCACAACTCAGTGTATAGTGGGATCAATGATAGGTGTTGCCGGGTTCGCGCCCTTTGTGGGTTATGATGGGTGGGGTGTGGAAATCATCGATTGGTTTGTAGTCCTGGAGGTTTTTGCAGCGTGGATTATCTCACCAATTATTGGATTCCTCATAGCAGCGGGGGTCTTCGCGCTGGTTAGGCGATTCCAGAAACGAGCTCAGGGCTTTACTGCTTTGGAGAAACAGGAGCGAATCGCAGCATATGGTCTTGCTGGTTTTCTAATCATCACCTCCTTGAGTAGAGGAGGCAATGATGTCGCCAATGCTATCGCGCCGCTTGTTACTTTGCCAGATTTCTCTGGAGCCATTCCATTGGGTCCGTTCGTTCTGCCAGCTGTAGTCATTCCTCTTCTTGTTGGTGGCATTGGAATGGCATTGGGACTCATTGTTATAGGTCGAAAAGTGATTAAAACGCTTGCAACGGAAGTCGTTTCGCTTTCTCCGTCTTCAGCACTCTCGGCCAGCATTTCGGTTGCTGTAATCATGTTTGTTGGAACCCTTGTTGGATTGCCACTCAGTGGCACTCATCTGCTAGTGGCTGCACTTATTGCAGTTGGATGGGTGGCTGAAACCCCAGTTCAGACACAACAGGTGAAAGACATACTAATCTCATGGGTCGTCACAGTACCTGTTTCCGCCCTTTTGGGAGTTTCAGTATTGTGGCTAATTTCACTCTTTATGTGAGCCGATCTATCCACAACCTCCTATTTCAGGAGGGGGATTCTATGTATGAGTAGGTAGTCCTTCGCTTGCGCTCCAAGCGCTTTGGCCTCACCTTCCGATAAATGAACTCTCCTTTGGGATTGAGGAGGTTCTTTCCTGGTTGCTTCAATGATTGCGAGGTCAGCTCCACGAACCAACATTTCAACAGCTTTGCAGGGCCGTGTATCGCCAGTGTATGCTATGGTAGTCTGACCAACTCGAACAGTATATCCAACAGCAGGCATCAATACATCCTGTTCCTCATTGGGATTCTCCATACCGAAATGCTCTACTTGACGAGCCTGAACTTGAAAGAGATTGGTATCGAAACCAGATCCATCATTCATCTCATGGTATTCAATTGAAAATGGCAGCGTTTCACGATATATCTTCTTGAAGTCTGAAATGACAGCCAACGCCTCAAGGCAGTTACTTGGAAGCAGAATATGCAAGCAGCTCCTCCGCTTCATCATCCGCAGAAATCCAAGAAGGCTATGAAGACCGCCCATGTGATCAAAATGGCCGTGGGAAATTGCGAGCAGATCAATGGCTTCGACGAAATCGAGATGCCTTTTAGAGAGAAGGTCCCTTGTAGCGCCATCCCCAACATCAAGCAACATCATTCGTCCAGTAGCCTTCGAGGTGAGAATTACGGTCGTGCTCACACCGGCTGCCGAATATGGAATACGGATAGCCACATCCTCATTCTCCCAATGGAAAGGGCCTGTCATTTCGCTCAGCTTTCTCACCATCTGCAGGAAAGGAATCCAAATCATGAGGGATGAGCTATTCATCCCTCATCGTTACTTGAAATTATTCGTAGCCCATTGCAGGGACTCTTGCTAGGAAGTTCATGAGATAGCCTATGAATACCGAAACTACCAAGCCAACGGTGGCAAATAGAAGAATGTCAACCCAAGTTGGAACTGCGCCACTCATGAGCTGAACGATGCTCCAGTAGATACCAGAGAGTGTGAGACCAGAGAAAGCGATTTTCTTCAGCGGAACCTTAACGCTCTTGGTCTGAAAAGCGCCAATCTTGGTCATCGCGGCTGCAAGCGCTCCGCCGTCATCGCGCTTCAATTTCAAAGCCTTTGACAATTTACCAACTGGCACCTTGCTTTTTGGCTTGACAATATCCATCGCCTTTGGGGCCCTTTTGGCTATGTCCTCCGACACTCCTTCCTTAATTACCATACTCACTAGGTCGTCTTTACTGACTTTCTCACCCGATTTCTTGGGTTTTCGTCTTAGAACTACTGCAGACGGAAAGACATCTGTGCCCTTCCGCATCTTCCGTGCTGCCAAGATTCCCCGTTGGAACTCATCTAGGGCCAATAAGAGTGAAAAAACAGCCATGACTGCAAAACCGACCGTGATTAGTCCATTCACAGACATCAGCGCAGCAGCTCCTTGTGGCCCAATTTGGAGTACAAAGTGGTCAGATACCGTCTTGTTATCTGTAGGTGTAGACAGCAGTGAATAAGTGAACGTGAATCTGCCCGTGATGGTGCCAGAGAGAAGATCTAAGCCACTTGCGCCAAAAAGCGTGGCAAGTGGAATCGTACCATTCAGAAGACTGGCAGAGTATCCTGATGGAAGTGGAATTCCTAGAGGGAATGGGTTGTTTACAAACGGGATACCCATGTATTCCATCGTGAACAGCCCAGAATGGACTGTGAGATTCTCGCCCGTTTGAATATCTAAAGAGATGGACAGGTCTTCTGAAAGATTGACAGGAATCGGGCTCGATAAGTCAGAGTCAGCAGCAGAAACGCCATCAACTTCAAGAAGAAATGCCAATTCATTATTGCCACTCCATCCAGCGGGCTGGGCGGTAGTGGTTTGAAACATGGGGGACCATAGCAGAGCGGTCACCAGTATAAGAAACGCCAAATGCGGCAGCGTCTTTCGCAATTCTTGGAGTCCTCCTCAATCTGAATACGCCTTTGGACTAGGGGATTCTCTTTTTATGATATCTGGTGCCTTTCACCCTTAGAAAATCCCCTAGGATTCCTTCTCTCTCAAGCCAAGAGCTTCATCGAGTTGCCTATCAAATTCCTCATCTGCTTCTTCTGGGTCAAAAACAACTTTCGGTTTTGGGAGAGGTTTATCCGGGGGTTCCCAGTTTGAGGCTACGCCTAGTCCAAAACCGCCTGCAGCGGAGAGAATGCTAAGTATTACTTCAAATGTTCCTACATCTATGAAAGCTCCAAGAACGAGAATGATGATTGTGCCTCCAAGTGTGACAAAGGATAATCCAATCAAGGCACGATCACGCAAAGATAGGCTTTTCATTCCACCTACCGAGTAACCTACAACGAATCCAAGCAGTAGGCCGGGCGCGCCATAAAGGAATCTGTCATAAGGAGTGATTGCCTGCAACTGATTATGCCTCCTTGCGGCACTTCCTAGTAATCGCCGAGCATAGATAACACTTACCATATTCCTCTGTCAAAACAGTTTTACCACGAGACTGGAAGAGAGTAACCGGTGAACACAATGGGCGAAGATACTGAGATGCTTTTGGAAGAGATTGTGAAACGTAGAAGCGGACGTGCATTCACTCGAAAACACGTATCTGATGAGATGTTGAACTCTATTCTTCAAGCAGGAAGAAGAGCACCATCATGTGCAAACACCCAAGCATGGAACTTCGTGGTTCTCAAATCCCCAGATGCATTGGAAAGGGCACATGAAGCAGTATCCAGAGGAAATGCGTGGGGAAAACGAGCACCACTCATGATTATTGTCGCCGCAAAGGAAGATGCTGGATGTGGATCACATGGACTGCCCTATTTCATGATGGATATTGGACTAGCAACAGAGAATATTCTCCTTCAGGCTTTTCATCTTGGGCTTATGGCTCATCCGACAGCAGGATGGGATGAAGAAAAGCTCAAGCAAATCACCGGGATACCGGAGGAGTATCGAATTGGTACTGTCATATTCATTGGATATGAAGGGGATTTTGATCAGCTCGATGAGAGAACAAAAGAGAAGGAGAAGGCTGGATTCTCCAGGAAGCCATTATCTGATATTGTCCACTGGGACAAGTGGTAGACTAAGCCTTGTATTCCATCATTTGCCCACAGTGTGCGGGCACGTCCTGATGTCCGCAGGCTGCCCCCATCCAGCAGACCAATTGGTCTCCCTCTTGATGCATTTCACGGCCACAGTGTACGGGTACTGATACTTCTTCCCCACATTTAGCACATACTAGCTTTGGCATTGTCTATAACCTCTTGGAATTGATTATTAACTATTGTGAATGTTTTGAGGCTATAAGCTTTTACTTGTGACACAGCACCCTCCTAAGATGGGTGGTACTTACGTGGATCCTCGCTGAATACCTTCTCAGCTGTCTTGTGAGCGCCAGGTGTGTCAAGTTCGATATCACGTTTCAGTCCCTTGTCGGAAGTGAGGATTTCACCAAACACCTCGTTTTGAACAATGAGGCGTTGAACTTCATTACTCCCAGTCCAAATGGTGGCCAGCCGCGCGTCGCGGTACAGTCGCTCAATTGGATACACATCCGTATAGCCTATGCCGCCAAGAATCTGCATTGCTTCATGAACAGCCTGAAATCCGGCCTCCGTTGCAAAGACTTTCGCCTGAGATACTTCTTTTCGGCACCAAGCGCCTGTGTCTGCAACCTTTGCAGCACGGTAAACAAGGCCTCTTGCAGCATCCAGTTGAGTTATACAATCTGCTATCTTGAAACTGACAGCCTCAAACTTCCTTATTTGTCGCCCAAATGCCTCCCGTTTGTCAGCATACCGCGCTGCCAGCTCCAAGGCAATCTGGCCCATCCCAATTGGACCTGCGGCCGAGGTCAATCGTTCCGGAACCATCATTGCGTTGAATACAGAATTTCCGTCGTGTAAATCCCCGACAAGTCTATCTCTTGGAATCTCTGTGTCCTTCATTAGGATTCGAGCTGCACCCATTCCTCTACAACCCATGAGCTCGTACTCCTCTTCAACCTTGACGCCATCATCCCGTTCCACAATGAAAGCGCTCAGAGATTTGTGTGGAGGGGCTTTGAAGTCAGTTTTGGCATATACAAGAAAATAGTCAGCACCAACACCCCCTGCAACGAATCTCTTCTCACCATTTAGAATAAACGACTCATCATGTTCGATTGCTACGGTGTTAGTCCCGAAGAAATCAGAACCTCCCCGAGGTTCAGTCAGCCCCTCGCCGCAAATCATTGTTCCTTCTAACGTAGGCAACAAGTATTTCGTCTTCTGTTCTATTGTTCCAAACTTGTTGATCCCTTCCCCGATTATGCTGGGAAGAGAATAGGCGCATCCCAAGGCAATCCCCAACACACCGACCTCTTCAACGGCAAGCATTTCAGAAACCCAGCCAAGGGCTCTTCCTCCAAATTCCTTTGGGAATCGCAGGCCGAGTAGATTCGCTCTTCCAGCCGCTCGAATGAATTCATAGGGGTACTCCTTTTCTCGAGAGTCCATTGAAATTATCAGACTACTGTCAACTTTGTCCCGAACGAAGACACGCACCTCATCCCGCAGTCTTCGCTCATCTTCCGTAAGCAATACATCAAACAATGTTCTGACCTCTAGTGAAATGTCTATACATTACCCAATAAAGAATCTAGGGTTTCTTGAGACCCGCCCTCACGGAGGATATGAATTGCTTCCACGGGACAGACAATCTCACACACTAGACATAGTATGCATTCTTCTTCACGGAGGGGGTCAACGACGTTCAAGCCCTGAGTAAACTCCCAAGGTACGAAGACCTTGGTCGGACATGCTTCAAGACACTTCATGCACCCTGTACATAACTGAATGTGAACTCCGACAGTCATTCCGTGAATCTCATCTATGGCGGAGCCGCACTGCCATACTGGATGACCTTCATGGCGTGATACAACCTTCCAGGTCCCTCTGAAGTTGCTATCGATTGGCACAGCAAAGGAATGACAGGGGGTCGTATTGAATGTATGTCTGGGATTCTGAGCTGTAGATTATGCCAAGTCAACACCACTTACTCGCCGCCATTGGCATTACTAAGAAGATAATCCAGTACGCTTTGCCAGATAGTCCCATCATCACGCCATTTATTCTCAAAGTTATTGATGTTAATCCATTCCTGAAGAGCGTTTCTAACAAGGGGTGGAAAGGAATCGCTTGATACACTTTGAATGTAGCCCAGTCTGAGCAGTGCATCTTGAATCATACGTGAAACATCGCCATCAATCGCTAGCAACTGACTTGGGTCCTCACGGCTTAGAAGTGTCAAGTCATAAAGTCGGAATACCCGTTCTAGTTCATCAATAGGAGTGGGATGGTCGTCCACTCTGACATCGACATATCTATCATTGCCTCCTTCATAACCGCCCTTATCCCGTACTACTAGAATAGCAGCAGACTGCATGCCCCGCCTATCTCCACCAGCCCCTTGTCCTGCCTTCAAAGCTGCAAATAGTCGGTCAATCAGGTCCCCATCTGTACTCTCATACGCGTCTGCCATGTCAATAACAACAGATTCACCAGCAAGGATATTGCCTTGGCAGGTGTATCCCTTACCAGTAATATGGCCAGCCCAGTCCATACATTGAGCCCCTGTATGAGCGGCGGCTTCGCCATAGGAGTCCACAATTCCAACCTGGCGATGCTCAGATCCATCGTCCTCCTTCAGCAATGCCTCAAGTACATCTGATGCTGACATCCCCGATTTTAGGAGTTCCAGTCCCCTTGGACCGTAAGATGCATTTGCCCACGCCTGCGTTGCAATTGCCCCGAATCCGGCTTGAGCCCAAGGTACTATTGATCCGACCGCAGGAAACTTCGATTGCACTATGATTCCAAGATCACCATTGCTGGGGTCTCTTGCAACACAGGAGAAGGTAGATGGGCTTGATAATTTCACTTTGAAATCACCAATCTTGGAATTGGTTTCGTGCCTCATTAGGCCTCCGATGGGCGTGTGATTTCAAAGCAAGTCTTAAGTGAATTGGGAAACCGTCTTGTACCTGTACTATGACGATGGGGAGGCCACATTGATGTCAGAGGTCTATGTATGGTATACAACTGCAACTGGGCTTGAGAAAAGCTTGAAGACGGAGTCCGAAGAGACCTCAATAAACCTTGATTTGCGGGATATTGTATCCATCGACCTACAGCCTCTCATATGGTGCTCAAAACTTGAAGAACTCAGTCTCAGGAATAATCAGCTCTCTCAACTCAATCTATCTTCATTGAGTAAATGTACAGAGCTCAGGGCTCTAAGACTCAACAACAACCTGCTAGAGAATCTAGACTTGAGTTCTCTGGAAGGCTGTTCGAAACTTCAGGAAGTGACATTGAATAACAATCGGATAAGACGCTTGGATATTTCACCACTTTTTCATTGCAACAATCTTATCGAATTGAAGCTGGACGAGCAAACTTCGCTATTGGCCGACCTCACCCTGAAGTCTGGTGGAAGCTGGCCTGAGGTGCTAATTGAGAGATTTCATAGAATACTTTGGAAAGTTCCAGAAGAGGCGTGAGCAACCTCACCGGGAGGATGAGGTGGACCCGGATTGCTCCGGGTCCGGTTGTGTGTCCGAGAGTTTCTAGGGATCCGGTTGTTCTAGTGTCTTGACCGAATGCCTGTGACAACAAGTGCCACGAGGCTTAGGCCGCCAGCAAGAAGCAGGAGTTGCTCGTAGTCAATGCTTAAGTCATCCCAGATTGAGGTGCCCATAGATCCTGAAATTCCAAGCACAGGATCATAGTTCAGATTCCCCTCAAAGTGGGCAAAAGTAAGGAAAATCGCGTTAGATTCCTGCTCATTCGTGTCCTGTCCATGAGAACCCTTAACCTGAACCTGATGGGTGCCATTCGCCGCAAATGCGTTCTGAGCATACTCCATGTATGCATGACCAAATGTGAACTTGTTACCTGAATGGACTATCTCAGAAAGTTGCTGAATGTCCTCATCTTGACCATGTGCGCTTTGAACAACGCTCAATTGAAATACTAGGACAGAGGTGTCCTTGGTCCAATTCCAACCTGATAGAGCAATATCGAATTTGAACTGCTGCGGCGTTGTCAGGTAGAAATGCACCCTGAGTTGAATTTCTATGGCTTCAAGAGTGGGTTCTGTGGCAAGGATGGAGGAAGGGCCCTGAGGGGTGAAAACCTCAGTATTTGTGAAATTGAAATGGACTGCTGTGATAATGTCATTCTGGTGCTCTTCGTGGAATCCACTGAACAGCCAGTTCGTTGAGGGGAGGGCAAAAGACTGGCCAATGATGCGATCATCAGCAGTGGAGAAGGCTCCGTCATTGTTGGTGTCATCTGCCTCGAAGATTCTAACGAACTGAACATGGTAGTCGGCCCCTGGCGCAGTGAGATTCCACCATTGGAAATGAGGGACTTGGTTGAATGCGCTGATTTTGATCCCAATTTCATTGTTCGTCAGGACAATTGTTCCGTTTGCGTACTGGTATTGAATTCCACTCCACTGAGCTGAAACAGCTGGTAGAATTGCTAGAACCATCACCAACGATATGGCAAGGAGTGGACGGAACTTGTTCATATCTAGTCACCTAGAATAGAATAAATCAAATAGGTATATAATAGTTCTATTCGATAGCTACGGAAATGGCACTTCGAGGAGCCTCGAAGTTGTTCTTCAATTAATCATATTGGGATTGATGAATTCAGCAGAGCTAGGAGGAGCAGATTTGCGTTGGTGACGAGAAGTGTGACAATTGCAGCACGGGAAAATCTAACAGCTTTTGCGCGCGAAACAGCTATTGTGAGAATGTAGGTGCTCCATGTAATTACCAATGTCAATAGAATTGTGAGAGGCCATCCACTAATAATTGTCACTTGAGGTAGGAAGTACCACATAAGCTCCAGAAGGATGTGAGGAAAGAAGGCAATGGGAATCGAGGCGAATAAGGCAGGAGAAAAGCCGCTCTTCTTGAGGATCGGATATGATAAAAGCTCAACAAGAGAATAGGTTGTAATCCAAGCTCCAAACGCAGCTAGTATTGTAATGCCAACGTCAAAGGTGCCTTCCAAGAAAAACAGAAAGACTGGCAGTAGTCCGACTTCAGATGCCAAGTATCCATAGATGCCAAGAAATAGAACTATTTCGAAGAAAAACCTCCATGGGTCAGTCTGAATCCGTCTTACTACTGGACGCAAAGCAAGAAGGTCTCCTGCGAGAGATATCCCTTTTCTGGGACGCTCCTGATCTTTAGAAAGCCATGCAAGAATATCTTCACTTTGAAGAATGATTTCGTAAGCAGCTTGCCCTAGCTCAGTCAAAGAATACAGTTTCTTGCCAGGGCGAGCTATGAGAGGATCGTCAGACTTCGACAGTATATCCAGATGAAAGTAGAGTGTACCAGGTTCAAGTTCAAGTTCGGTCAAATCGGTATAGGAAACGGCCCCCTGATTTCCAATCATGTGAATAATCTGCCTTCTTATCGAGTGTGACAATGCATTGAGCACTTTATCCATCACAGCATCGTTGTCCAGCAGATTCGGCCCCCTTGTGTCCGGTTTGTCTATTAGGCTGGGTCTGATATAAACACTTATCCGTTTCCCTCGCAATGCCGAAGACAATGATGCAACGTTGGAAAGAGCCAACAGTACTTGCCGTGCTAGTGCTTGTATTATTAATGCATGGTGTCAGTGGTGCTCCAGAGACCATTGATTATTCTCTGGGCCCTCAAGGCTTCGAAGTCACAGTGGGGGTCTTCACACTTACTCTGACACACGAAAACGGGCCGCATTATGTGTTCTATGACAATATCGAGAATGAAACCGAATATCACGTCATGCTTGTCAGAGCGTTTGAATACATAGACGAAAATCAGGATGGGTCGTACAATGCTGAGAACGATACCGCAGTGAATCCTTCAGTTAATCTTCAAACAGCTGGTTGGAGCTTTGGAGGGTTCATAACACAGGAAGATGATGGTGTTGCTGTGGGCCTTCAGTTCAATCTAAGTAGTGTGGGCGGTTTTGCTCCACACCAGACTCAGCTAAGAATAGTCCTGCAGAATCATATTGACATTCAGAATGAAAACGCGTTGAAGTTCGGCTTTGCAATAAATGGGTGGGACTGGGCAAGAGAGGATACCAGCCTAGCAATCGTTATGGCGTTGGGAACAGGGAATAGGGGGCAACAGATGCAAAGGCCAGAAGTGACTCGTTTGCCCAGGAACATCACTTTTGAAAATGGATTCTTCTCTTATGATTCACCAGTGCTCTATGGTCAGAATCAAGCAGAATTGAATGTCAGCTTGGGAGGCGCAACGCCTCAAGGAGAAGGAGAACAGATTCTGCTTTGCGTCCCACACTTCGGGAATAGCACTCTCGTGTGTGATCCCTTTATTGGACTAATTCAAGCATCAAGTATTCCGAGTTCCACTCAAACTACCACAACCTTGCTTGGTGCAGATAGATTGCTTCTCGTTTCAGCAGGGGTTTCTCTAGTAATTGTAGTTGTTGTCCTATTACATAGAAAAGGAGAATGAAACTGGAGTTACTCTGGACCATGGCTTGCTCGGACGATGATGTTTCGGTCCTTCGAACTCAGAAACGGCGAGAATTCGTAGTCTGAAAAAAACTCCATGGAGGTAAGACCTGTTACTGCAAGAGTTTCCTGAAGTAGTTCCTGGCCGAAGTGTTGTATCTTTTGTTTTACAATATGAGTCAGCCAGCTGTTGGTTTTCTTCAGAAAGGACGAAGCAACAAGCATGCTATAATTGGCCTCAGGTCTATGCTGAAAGAATCTGGTGAAGATTATTGCATTCCCTTCAGGTAGTGTTCCCCCCTTAATCGGGAAATATCTGAAGTTATGGGATAGAATCTCCTCGAAATTCAGAAGCTGGAACAGGAAGTATCCGTTCTCATTAAGAAGTCTGCTAACTGATGCGAACACCTTCTTCAAATCATTCATGTCTGAAAGCAAGGCTAGAGAATTCCCAAGACAAATAATCAAGTCAAACCCCGGGGCCGCAATATCCTCAAGATGACGCATGTCGCCAACGACAAACTTAGGTGAGAGCCCTTGTTTTAGCGCAAACTCCTTCGCTTGGTTTATCATCGCTTCACTTGAATCGAAACCAATTACGTCATAACCCTTTGCCGAGAGATGCGTCGAATGGCGTCCGCTTCCGCACGCCATATCAAGAACCCGACCTTTCATTGGGAGGCAAGATGAAATGAATGGGATTTCGCGGGCAAGTCGCGCTTCCCAATCTATTGAGTTGTCGTAGGCCAGCGCAATTTCATCGAAAGACATGGCAATTCCACCTTTAGACCTTGAATGTGTCCAGTTCATCAGGCAAGAAAAGCATTCGTCCCTCCATTCCGCCCGCAACATTGATAGTTGCACCTGAAACGTGGCCTGAGAGTCGATCAGATGATAGGTACAGAACCGTATTTGCTATGTCCGAGGGTTGTGCAACCTTCCTCAAAGGAATCGTTTGAAGAATCCGCTTCATCATGTCAGTGTCATTCAATGCACCTTCAGCCATTGGGGTATAGGTCCAGCCGGGGTTAACCAGATTCACACGACCTTTTCTAGCCACGTGGACAATTTCATTCTTCAGGCTCATTAAGAGACCGTGCATACCAGCCTTTGAGGCCGAGTAGTCGCAATACCACGCCTCTCCGAAGTAACCAGCCGTTGAACCAATGAGGATTAGAGAAGCGTTATCACCATGGTTTTCCTCAAGATTGAGAAAGAAGTACTTGGCAGAAAGGAAGGTACCAGTAAGATTCACTGAGATTGTGCTTTGCCACTGGTCAAGTTCTAGGTCTTGTATCGCCTTTCCTTCGTGATGCGCAATCCCAGCATTGGCCACAAGAATATCAACCCGCCCGAAGCGCTTCACCGCGTTGTGGAAAAGAGCGCGAACTTGGGATTCGTCACGAATATCAACTCTAGAAACGGCTAGCTGTTCACCCCAAGAAGCCTCGAGTTCCGTAAGTTGCTTCTTGGAACTACGATAGGTAGCACTGACTCTTGCACCCTCTTGCAGGAAAGCTCTAGTACACTCGAAGCCGATTCCTCCAGAAGCTCCAGTGATCAAAACGTGATGGTCTCTTAAACCCAAGTCCATAGGAGTAGCCTCTGATTTCGCTGATGCCCTCTACTGCGCACTCCTCCCTTTCAAGGCTTTTGAACAAGAATCGACGCTCTCGAAACTACTTCGAGGGGACTCGAAGTAGGATTTCTGTAAACATCGAATGGAATGATTATATACTCATCTTAGAGAAATAAACACGGTGATTCAATGATCACAACCAGAAATAAACTGATATTTTCACTGGCTTTGGTAGCCCTTCTGGCCTCGGTGCCATTTGTGGCTGCTCAAGAGGGAGGTATTCAGTATCAGCACGCCAATAATGTTGTCACGGTTACAACTGATACCATAGGTATCAGAGTCACCGCTTTCAACCAAGTGCCCCATTTCACAATATGGGATGAGAACGATACAACTCCTGGAACTGATTACCACGTGACCTTCATCAATCTATTCGAAGCTAACGACACAAATGGAAACGGAGTCTATGATCCAGGTGTGGATCACAGATATGGCGACCCATTCACACTTCCAACAAGCGACTGGACCTTCAGTGGCTTTAATCAGGACTACGACGGAGATGTTGTTACTGCAGTGCACTTCAATTTCACTAATGAAGACACCTTCACTCCAACTCCACCTGTTCCATACGTACTTGCAGATGTGCCCAGCTCAATGGACCTAGAAATTGAGATTCGTGTACACATCAATGCAACATTCATCGACAGGATGAAGTTCGATCTTGCCTTAGATGGATGGGAGTGGATGTATGAGGACTCGATCTTGGTATTTCAGTTCGCCGTAGCAGATAGCGAACACGGTGTCAATGAAGGCACTGGTGCCCCCGCAGATTTTGCAGAGGACGAATCTGGCTACAAGTTCACCTTTGGCGAGGCTTGGATGGAGTGTGCTAATTTTGCCTATGCAGAGAACAGCACCCATCAGAGCCAAGTTCAAGTCAAGGCTTCTCATGGCGTTGGCGAACAAGGTTCTACTGGTAATGCGGTCTACGTAGCATTCGAGTACTTTGGCAACAACTCGCTGGATTATGACCCGACTTTGGGCATTCTCTCCGAGGAAGGACCACTCATACCCCCTGAAACTCTTTTGATTGTTGGTGGGGCCGTAGTCGTCCTACTGGTCATAGCCATTGTGCTAAAGATGCGGAAATAACCGAACAACCCTATTGGTCCACCACAAAAAAGCGTCCTGCCAAGTTATGAGGGGCTTGGCAGGACGTCACTCTTTTCTTTCAAGCACTACTTCCTAAGAGAATCAGGTTCAGTTGAGAGGCCACAAGTGAGTCACGGCCATGCAAGGCGATAATCTCTTGCGCCTTTTGCAGATTCGGAGCATAAAGGCACTGACGCATATCTTGGAGATTGGGAATCTTAACTATGAGTTTCTGTTGCATCAGGCGGCGAAGAGCATAGGTCACCGTTCGTTCAGGAACCTTAGATTGTCTGCAAATCTCCTTGGGAGCGAGGGGTCCAGATCGTGCAATGCTCCGAAGTACTGCGAAAAGACTATGGGGCAATCCTTTTTCCAGCATTATCACCTCCTCCGACGAATAACTACAACTGCGCCAATGACAAAGAAGCTCACACTGCCAGCAATCAGAAGCGCCGTGGGCTCTAATGGACCTCCAGAAAGGACTTGTCGAAGTGCAGCTGCGAATGAGTCCCATGCGTCCGCTATGGCTTCGAAATGATCTACTATTGCTGTAATGTTGTCTTGGTAGGGGATTATTGCAGTTTCAAGGTCATATTGTGCATCATAGTCCTCTGAGAGACCAATGAGCGTGTCCCAAACAAGGGAACCTCCGAACTCATTGGGGTCAGTGCTTGCCAGAGTCGCATTATTACTGAGTGCCGCGAGATGGGGGGTTGCTTCCATCCCTTCGGAAATGGCATTCGTCAAATCCAAGTTAGGAAATAGGCTTGGCAATTCTTGGAGAGCTGTACGAAAGGAGAGATACTGCAGCGTGCATGTGAACTCTGTCATATATCCGAGATTCCAGATTGCCATAACTCGACTATTATGACTAGCAAGCTCATCTAGCAGAAGCGTGAGCCCTTGAAGATTCAAATCAAGACTCATGGCACGGAATGCATCAGCACCGAAGGATAGAAAGAACAAATCTTCCTGTGATGGTGCGTATGAAGTTCTATCCCCTTCAAGACGATCGCAAATGAAATCCATCATCCTAGATTCCCTATCTGAATCGGAACTAGATTCAGGTCTTATCAGAGCTGTCAAGTAGCTCAAAGCACTCCATGCTAGGCTTAGATTTGCATAGCTGACCTCATAGTACCAGCGGCCGTCGGACGGATAACCGAAATAGTCGCCAAAGGAACCGACTCCGGGATCAGCGATCCAAGCAGTTTGAGACGTGTCGTTATAGCCAACGACCACTACTGAATGCCCGGAGCCAGACATGGCGGAGGTGATTCCCAATTCACGAACGATGTCATAGTCTTTTGCGGGAAGATAGTAAAGGTCCGCCCCAATCAGTAGAGGGTAGCCTTCATCGATGCTGGCACGCATTAGGTTCAAAGCTTCACTTGAACCGTCGAAGTCTGTATAATTCAGACCCCATATCCCCAGGGCCTGAGCATAGAGGTCTGCACTATCCGATGATGTATCGATATATATTGAGTAGTTTAACCCAAAGATATCGCTGACAAAGCTAAGTGGGACCATCTGCCTATACAATGTTCCTGGGAGAATAGCCATTGTGTCTTGATACCTTACGTAAGCTGCAGAGAATCCGACCCCCGAGATTGCAAACAACTCATGCAGGTCAATGTCAACTCCTGCAGCACGAAGCAACATTGTGGATGCAGCCCAATGGCAGAATCCATTGATTTCTTGCCATTGATAGTCTATCTGAGATACATGACCGTATCCTTCAGTTGCAGCAACGTACTGGCTGTCAGTTGCTGCATTCTGAAGCAGACTGCTCGACTGAGGAATTTGACCTACTATCAGCAACAAGGCCAACATGCTCATCAGCAATTTTTGGACACCTGTAGCACTCACTCCATCTACCTCCATGATAGCAATGAAGTCCGGTCAATCTTTCCCCCGATGATCTGCAGGTAAGCATCCTCCAAGTCTCCAACGCCAGTTGAGGCGACAATCTCAGCAGGTGAGCCTACAACCACAAGGGACCCATCGTTGATGATTCCAACAATGTCGCAGACGTCTTCTGCAAAAGAGGTCTGATGTGTACAGATGAAGAAGGTGGTATCCACCTCTTCGGCAAGTGCATGAATCAGGTCTTTGACAAGCGCACCAGCACTTGGATCAAGCCTTGAAGTAGGTTCATCCAAGAAGACCACTCTCGGCTCATGCAGTAATGTAGAAGCCACAAGGACCTTTTGCTTCATACCGCTGGAGTAGGTATCCAAAAGGTCATCCTGCCGCCCTTCCAGTCCGAGCAATGAGAGAAGCCTATCGATTCTCCTGTGAAGAACTTCGCCCTGGAGATTATTCAATGCGCCAATGAACTCGAGGAACTCAGTTGCTGATAGTTTTGAATAGAGACCGGGAGACTCCGGAAGAAGTCCGGTCTGCGCTCGTACATCACTGGCTTGAGACTCAATATCCATGCCCAAGACTTCAGCCGTACCCGTTGTTGGCTTCATCAGTCCGGCTAGCATTCGCACTGTCGTTGTTTTGCCTGCACCGTTGGGGCCCAGGAAGCCAAATCGACTTCCTGAGGCGACCTCTAAATCGAGGTTTCTTACAGCATGGACTGGACCAAAGGTCTTGCTTAGCGAATGGGTCTTGATGGAGATGCCATTGTTTCGCGATGCCACTTCGATTACACCTCCACCTTACCAAGGCTTCGAATCCCAAGGGTCATCATTGCGAGGCCAACAAGCAGTAATGCGCTAGGACCTACAATGACTATCATGAACCAGAAGGGATTTACATGCAGCACGCTTTCAATCAGCGCGAACATGTCGATATCAAGACCAATAGTCAGGAAGATGTCAATGAATAATGGTCCAATCAAAGTGAACTGCGTCAACATCATTGATGTCACTAGCACCGTCTGATGTGCAGCTGACTTGGTGTCCTCATAGTTCGGGTTCTGAGCGGTTGCACCCATGGCGACCATGACGGCGCCACACACAACAATGTACGATGAGATAAAGATCTGTGCTACGATTAATGGTGGCAGACCAAACATAATGGTCAATGCGATTGTAGGAGCGCCGCTAAGTGGAACTGCCATTAGGAAGCCAGTGGCCAAACGAGCTCTCATGAATCGAGAAGCTCCTTTTGGAGCACTCCGAATTATCCAGAGTTGATCCTTGCTCTCCAAGAAACCAGTACCTGCAAATGGAAAGACGCCAACTATTCCAATCATTATGCTAATCATTGGCAAGACTTCTTCGATTGCGAATACTTCACCTTCCATGACAGTCATTTGGCGGATGAGGAGTGGCATGATGACTGCCAGTACGACTCCGTAGAAGATCTTCGATAGATTCTGAGCTTTTCTCCCAAAGTCTTTCAGACTCACAACAGTGAGGGCTCCAAATGAACCTTTAGCCACCCTGCGAACGCCTCTTAGAACAATATTGTCTCGACCGACAGTTGAGACCGTTTCAGTCCGTGCTCCCGCAGATATTGTGAATACTCTGTCAGCAGCAGTAATTGCAACTGGAACCCATAGAAGGCCAAAGGCAACTGTCAATATAGCGCTCTGTACAATGTCGAATCTAAGAATGGATGCGAAGCCAAGAATCTGAGAGCCAGTCAATCCAATCCCATTGTAAGTGATTGCAATCCAGCTCACCATATCAGCTGGCCAGGCAAAGGGCATGATGAGGAAAGCATCCATGCCAAGTAACTCTGACAGTTGTGGCATGAAGAACATCAGTCCATACATCGGAATGACGACTACCAACGCGATCACAAAGGATAGGGCCTTAGCCATGTCGTTACCGCGTGATGAGTCTCCAAGTCTGGCTTGAACAATAGAAGTCAGGAAGTTAGCCAACCAGAGAGTGGAGATGACCATGAAAGCCAAACTTACGTAAACAAGCACCTGGCCCAATAATGGAACTTCGAATGCCACCATGAATGGCGAAATCAGAATAGGAGCAAGCAACATCACAATGAGACCGTACAAGGGCATTTTGCCCAGAAAGGTTCCAGCCAAGATGTCCTTTGTCTTTACATTGTTGGAGAGATATATCTCCCATTGGCCAATCTTGATCTCCTGTAGACTATAGGACAATGGGTATAGTAAGAGAATTGCCCATAGAAAGAGGAAAACTGTTCTCATTAGACCAGGGAACATTACCATTAGTAGGGTTCGCATCACTTCCATTGGCATGATGACCTGCAGAAATCCAACGATAATCGTGGGGGCCAGATATGAAGCCCATACTAATGCAAGGGTGTATAGCAATACAGTCCAAACAACTCGATGCTTTCTGAGTCCTGCAGTCAGGACATAGAACTCTGCCTTAGCAATGTGATACCACGTACGTGTCATCACTTCACCTCCAAGCAAGGAGAACCTCGCGGTCAACCTTTCCACCAACGATTCTCAGGTAGGCATCTTCTAGGTCTCTAGCGCCGACCGACTCAACGATCTCTTGCGGAGAACCACGGGCGATTACTTCGCCTTGATTGAGAATACCAATAATATCACAGACATCCTCTGCGAATCCTGTCATATGGGTACAGATGAAGAAGGTCGTGTCTGTTTCCTCAGCGAGGATGAGTATCATGTCCTTCACTATAGCACTGGCACTAGGATCAAGCCTTGATGTGGGTTCATCAAGAAATACCAGCTTAGGATTGTGTAGAAGAGTCGAGGCAACCAACACCTTCTGTTTCATTCCAGAGGAGTAGGACTCTAGTAGGTCATCCTGTCTTCCTTCGAGACCAAGTATACCAAGTAGACTATCTATACGTCTATGAATTTCTTCGCCACTCTGGCCATTTAGAGCTCCTATGAACTCTAGAAACTCAACAGCTGAGAGCTTTGAATAAAGTCCAGGTGATTCAGGTAGCAAGCCTGTGATGGTCTTTACCGCATCTCGATCTTTGCTGACATCAATGCCGCAGACTTCAGCATAGCCACTTGTCTGCCGCAATAGACCTGATAGCATTCGAACAGTGGTAGTCTTGCCAGCCCCGTTGGGGCCTAGGAAACCAAAACGGTTTCCTGACAAGACTTCCAAGTCGAGATTTCTGACGGCCTGAACTGGACCGAAGGCCTTGCTCAGCCGTTCCGTACGAATTGATACGCCGTTTCTAGCCAATTTTTTTCACCGATTGTCATGCGGCTTTGTTTCGGTCAATGTTTACCGCAATCTATGTAAACAATCACCACATTTAAATATAAATCTTCCCAAGTAAGTAACGAAGATTTACCCGAAACCTTTATAGCTAGGTTCGCGGGTAATGAAAGACTGTAAAACACGAGGAATACAATGATGCTACTCTCAGTTCACGAGGCAGTTGTCTGGTGGGAATATCAACACGGAAAGCCCACTGGAGAGATTGCTAGTGACTATGAGAACTCAAAGACTGCCCCACAATATGTGTTCGATCTCTTCTCTCAATCTGGAAAGCAGTCAGAGAGAGAGGGTGTTGAATCAGTTCAGCTCAAGGATACTCAATATGTATCACGAGTGATCAACAGGGCGCGAAGCAAGATAGACAAGGCCCTCAGGAATCAGGCGAAGAGCCACAGACTTGATGTTGAGAGTGTTCTCGAATCGAAGGGTTTGCTCATTGGCTTTGATTACCAAGCCAACTCGCAGGTCTTTATAGTATACACCTTAAAACTTGGTGTGGTAGTCTGGTACAAGCACGACTCCTATGCTGGAAAGCTATGTCCAGAATGCCCCAAGTATGAGGAGTGCCGAGAGACCCTTGACACGGTCATGCAGGAGTATGATATTGTTCTTCGACCCGATGAGCAGGATCTTTTCATGACGCAGCAGTCAATCGCGATCTTCAACAAACTTGCAGCCAAAGAAGACCCCAAGTACAAGAGGTCGGAGGGATAATTGGTGCCGAAAGAAGTAACTGAAACAGTAATCAAACCCCCAATAGAAGATATTGCTAGTGGGAAGATATTCCGCCCCGACATACGATTCAAGTACAAGATGTGGCTAGACATACTTGTAGGGCCTGTAGCCCTATACATAATTGCTATTCTAGGCTGGTTAGGAACAGCCTTCCTTGCCATCTTCTTCGAATCAGCGAATCCCCTAGCTGGATTTGCACAGTACGTTGTAGATTGGTTGTGGCCGGCCACCTTCTGGTGGTGGGTTGTTTTTCTAATCATCTGGATAGTCCCAGGTGCCATTCTAGTTCCAATCTACTTCAAGTCGTTCTCATACTCGGTCCTCTCGAAGAAGGGCGATGCGATGCCAGAGATTTTCACTCGGAAGGGGATAATCAACGTCACGGAGCGTCATGTGCCTTTTCGCACGATAACGAATATTTCCAGTCGCGCAGGAATACTAGACAGACTGCTTGGTATAGGAAGCGTCGAGATTGAAACTGCGGGGTCCTCTGTAAGAGGCACCGGACAGCCGGGGCCAGAGGAGAAGATTGAAGGCATAGTGTTTTACGAGGAGCTTCGTGATTATATCCTGCAGGAGCTTAGGAAGTTCAGAGCTCCATACGTAACAGGTACTGAGGTGGTTCATCCAGAGGAGAGTCCAGTCCCATATCTTGAGGGAAGTCTAGACGATGAGATTCTCTTAACCCTGCGTCAGATCAGGGATAATATGGCGCCACTGCATGAGATTCTAAGAATACTAAAAGAAAAGGAAGACGAAAAATGACTAAGGAAGTTGGAAACGGAAAAATCATCAAACCACCAATAGAGAAGATAGCCAGCGGAAGGGAGTTTAACCCACACAGAAGGATGATATTCAAGGAGTGGGCAGGCTTTGGTTTCTTCTTCTCCTTTCTCTGGACTGCTGGTTCTCTGTTCTTTGCAGGACTATCCTACGCAATGTTTGTACTTGATGATGGTTGGCCACTTGCGGTTTGGCTGGAATACTTCTGGTTCTGGTGGCCATTGGGAACGATGGCCTACTGGGCAATCACGCTTCCGGTATATGCAGTGATTATGATTGGTGTGTGGATGTATGTCAAGAGGATAAGGTACAGCTTGAGGTCTGAAAGAGGAGACCCGATGCCTGAGATTTTTGTTCGCAAAGGGCTTCTGAATATTACTGAGAAACATGTGCCCTTCAGAACAGTAACGAATCTGGCATCGAGAGCTGGCCCTCTCGATAGACTATTTGGAATTGGAAATGTGGAGATCCATACCGCAGGCTTCTCGGGCGGCGCACAACCTGGCGGCGGGTCACCCGAGGAGAAGCTGGAGGGGTTGATTTTCTATGAGGAGCTCCGCGACTTCATCCTGCAGGAACTGAGAAGATTCACCGGGACCTATGTAACGGGAACCGAAGTATTAACCCCTGTTGACACTCCCCATGAGAGGGTTTCAAGTCAGACTGACGACGAAATGTTGGCTACCCTGAGGCAAATCAGAGATGTGCTCACGAAACTGGAAGAAAAACTAGAGAAGGAGTGAAAATGATGGATAGCGACGGAAAACTAATCAAGCCACCAATAGATGACGTCCTGGCAGGCAGAACCTTTCGGCCATCCAGAGCTTTCAGAAACAAGATGTGGTTCTTGGGCATATTCATTGCCATATGCATCTGGATGCTCATTCTTGGCACTTTTGCACTGACAGGATATCTGGTCTTTGTGGTAGTGGGTGTGGGCGGATGGCCATCCTTCTGGGCCTTCTATAATGCATGGTGGACGCTTCTCAATACATGGTATTGGATCATAACGGCAATCTGGCTCATTCCAGGAATCATCTGGGTGCCGATATACATCAACAGCATAGAATACTCGGTGATTGGCAAGTCCGGTGAAGCGATGCCAGAAATCTATGTGAAAAAGGGAATCATTAATGTCACTAAGAAACACGTTCCTGTAAGAAATGTGACACACGTGAAGTCAGTTGCAGGCCCCTTCGACCGCGCCTTCAAGATTGGAGCCGTCGAAGTGGAAACTGCAGGGGCATCAGGAATCCAGACAGGAGGCGCTGCAGAAGAGAAACTCGAAGGCATAGAATTCTACGAGGAACTCCGTGATTTCATCATTAGAGAGATGCGACGGTTCAAGGAGCCATATGTTACGGGGACAGAGGTTCTTCTGCCAGAGGATGAAACAGTCATCAGGGTTGGCGGATCAATCGAGGAAGAGGTACTCAGAGTATTGTATGAGATTCGCGAACTTCTGAAAGACCGCATCTAGAGCGTGGACAAGATGACCGAGGGGTCTGAACGAATCATCAAGCCGCCCATAGAGGGGTTTGAGGCTGGAAGGATATTCAGACCGCTCTCGGCACTTCGCCACAAGAAGTGGCTCAAGTACATACTTGCATCTGTTGCAGTCTATGGAGTCTTTATCTTCTCCTTCTTCGGACCACCGTGGATTACCATTCTTGTTTTCGAGTTTATCCCGTTCAACCTCTTCTTTGTCAAGGAGGGCTGGCTCATAGGAAGCTTTGTCTACTGGATGATTACTCCATTCTGGCTCGTTCCAGTTCTAATCTGGGTTCACTTCTATGTGAAAAACATAGAGTACTCCGTGGTTGGTTGGGAAGGGGATGCTATGCCAGAAATCTACCAGAAGAAAGGCATCATCACCATCACCAAGAAGTATGTCCCGTTCAAAAACATCACCCACTTGAAGACAAGAGTTGGCATATTCGATCGTTTGTTTGGAATTGGAACTGTGAAGATTGAAACGGCTGGCGAGAGCGGGGGAGTAGAAACCACTGGGATTCTTACCCTAATTCTCTCAAGGTTATTCAGTCAGAGCTCAGAGGAGAGTATCGAGGGAATAGTATTCTATGAAGAACTCAAGCAGTTCATTCTGAAGGAATTGCGTGCCTTCGGGGCGGTAAAGGCGCATACGCATGGCGCATCAGGCAAGGTTTTTACCACAAGAACTCTACGAGCATTTCAAGAGTTGCGGGATATGTTGAGAGACAACAAAGGTGGAAATTAATGAGCGCAGGGAGACTACTCGTAAAGATACTTCTTCTTGTGGCAGTAATTGTGCTGTTCTTCATTTTCTTACTTGGCTATATGCAAGCATAGGGGCAAGGACTGTCAGGCAAGATATTGTCTACAACTGACACCTTACTTCCAAATCTCATCATTTTTTGGCCGGAAGTTAAGTGTCCGGAGTTGAAACACCGGACAGACTAAAGATTTCTGGTTCACGAGCATTTACTGATTTGGTGAAATGCGCAGGAATGATAGCACTAGAACCAGCCTTGGTTCCGATTTATATTCCTTCAAAGGACGAGATTACCTGGATAACCAATCCAGGGCTTTGGCTTTGAGCCAAATCCTGACTGACGAAAGACTGGCACATACCGTGGTTCGAGGGGGACCATCTCCCCCCTCTTATTCAACCAAGGATAGTAATTAGAGAGAAACATTGTATTTGCTCAGCATTTGTGAGAATCCTGATAGGCTTTCATCAGCCTTTTCCCGCGGTCTGACCTCGAACACATATAGTGCCCGTCTGGGAATGCCGGAGAGAAATCGAATTGCTGGCTCAAAATCAATGATACCCTGTCCGACAACCTGATGCGACCCGGTTACTTCATCTTGATCATGAACATGAATAACACTGATTGCTTCCTTGTGGCGATTAAATACGTCCAAATCCCTCGCATTTACTTTGGGAAAAAACATCTTCGGAATATCGAAACAGAGTTGTAATCCGTTCGAAACTAATTCATCGATAGCGTCATGAACCAAGTCTGTCCATTGATGATTCTCCAATACGATACTGATATCGGTGCCCCCGCACTTCAGCAGTTCAGACAAATTGTCCCTAAGGGTAGTTGCATAGAAGTCGCGCCATTGATCCACAAATATGTCTGATTCTTGCCCCGATTGCCTGAAAGATGGTGGTCGTCCAGAATGCACAACCACATTTGTTGGAGAGGAGTTGATATCGCGAGCGAACTGAATTATCTCTTTGAAATGGTCAATTACAGCACTTCTTATTGAAGGATAAGCTGTGAATAGGCTAACATCATCGCCAGGTGCATGTAGAGAGATTTCGACGGACAGCTCCTCTGATAACTTCCTGAGTTTCGTACGACTTGATGCTGAGAACCGGTTCGGAAAGAATGTCGGGACACCTAAATCAGGTACTATTGCTGTCCAATCATTCTTGTAAGCATATTCCAGAGCGCCTTGAATGCTCTCATCGTACACAACATGATAGCCGCGCCGCGATGGATTCCTCATGAACATCAGTTACTCCAAGTTCCTTATGAGCGTAGTCTTGGAAAAAGAAGTAATTGGCCCTCCGCTCCTATCGTTTGCGGAGGACCAACAGAATAACAACGATAAGTACAGCTCCTGCTAAGCCACCAATTAGGAGATACTCAAGAGGCATATCAGGCGTTGTTTGAGTCGTCGTTGTTGTATCGGTAGTAGTGGTAGTACTTGTTGTTGACGAGGTGGTTGTTGTAGTAGTGGTCGTAGTCGTCGTAGTGGTTGTAGTGGTCGTGGTGGTTGTAGTTGTGCTTGTTGTTGTTGTGGTCGTGAAATCAGTGGTTGTTATCGGATTTCCAAGAATGTAGCTTCTCATCATGGTGAAGACATGAGTATTATCAACAAGGTAGCTCTCTGGTAAAGCATCGAACGCAGTGCCATAGAGGAAGAGGGGGACATTGGTCGCAGTGTGGGCTGTACTGGTCCAAGTGACCGTCACATTTTCGGCCCTTTCTGCTCTTAATGCACGATTATCAGTTTCAGTGTTCGTTTCGGACGGGAGATCCTCATTCAGGATATTGCTAACCACTGTGAGACCGCCAGTTTCATGGTCAGCCGTGACAATGAGTATTGTATCACTGTGTTCCTTTACGTACTGCAGTGAGATGTTGACTGCCTTGTCAAAGGCAATTGTTTCAAGGGCAACACCTACGGGGTCATTGTCATGTCCTTCCCAATCAATCTGACCACCCTCAACCATGAGGAAGAACCCATCACTGTCCTGTGACAGAATCTCCAGAGATTTGTTTGTCATCTCTGCCAGGGATGGCTCTGTATCAAGAGGACGGAGCAATTCCTCAGTCATGTAATTATCAGCGAATAGACCAAGAACTTTGCCACTCGTAACTGCGTCAAGCTGAGCTCTATTCTGAACGATGGCGTATCCATTAGACTGCATCGTTGATCTCTGTGATGCGCTCATCTCATAATACCCACCACTGAGAACAATCTCTATGTCTTTCACTTCGACTAGTTGGCGTGTGATTTCAGTGTAGGAATATCGGTCTGTTGCATTCGCGTAGAAGCCTGCAGGCGTAGCATGGTTGAACCTTGTGGTGGAAACTACA
This sequence comes from Candidatus Thorarchaeota archaeon, assembly GCA_011365025.1. The sequence continues at coordinate 25,541 of RDOF01000002.1, read as the reverse complement.
CCTGTTGCCTTGCCCATTGATTCGGCAATCTCTAGAATTGAAAGCAAATCGGAATTTGTTGGGGTCATGCCAACCATGTAATTGTTGGTTTTATTTCCTGTTGCAATTGCGGTCGCCGCTGCTGCCGAGTCAGTGATTGCTGAATTAGCACTGTGAGTAGTAGCGGACCAGTTGAGAGGGAGAGTATCCATTGTTAGATTCCCGCCAGGGCCAACTTCAACCCACCTTGCAAGCTTCATGTGTTCAAAGCCCATCCCATCACCAATCATCAAGATAATGCTCACTCCGACGCCCAATTCCATCTGAGACTCATACGATACCCCATTCAACACCGGGATCGAAATGAGTATGGTCGAAAGAAGAAGCATTGCAATGACGTGCTTTCCTGTTATTCCTCGACGCACCATTGTAAATCACTCAAATTCAATGCCAAAGCGATGCAAAGAAACGTGGACCAGTAGAAAATGGTTTTGGTAATGGCCCATTCCTTTGAGATTTCCCATGAATTCTGAAGCAGGTACTGCTGTGACTTGATGGAAACGAATAACAAAACTGAAAAGAAAGCTGGGTGGGGCCCTCCTCCAGACAACGCTCTAGTTGGGGAAATCGACTGGCTCAAAAAGGCCAATTGCCCTCTGGCGGAACCCCAGAAGAATAGCTCTCACTTCCATGGGTGATATGTGGCTGACTTGATGGAGAAATTGTAGGGCTCCCCCCGCCCCCACGGAGTTTCGTCGAACAGCCACCATGAGTTACCTCCCATAATTTGTATTTAAGTTTATTGTTATCTTTCTTATATACAAATAAAATTTCTGTGTTGCTGCGCGCTGGAATCAAAGGATAGAAAAAGCGTGATCGCCAGAGGCCACTATGAGGTCGTTTGAGCCTAGTTTGAGAAAACCCTTGTCGGGGCTGAGAAGAAATCGAACCCCTGAATCTTCACTTTCAATCCGAGAAACGTACAAACTTGATAGGTCTTCCACCAGCTGCCTTAGACGTTCATACAAGAGTTGTCCTTCCTCTGTGATCGAGTAAGGATCAAGTCGTGCAGACCCTTTTTCAGAAAGCCCAGCATGGACAAGCGATTTCAAGAATCTGTGAACCTCGGACTTGTTTATTCCAACTGCCTCAGCGATTTGGTCAAACTTCGATTCGCCGCGAACATGAAGATATCCGAGAATCTCCAATCGTTTCACAGAACCTTCTTCTGTAGAGAACTCATCAAGCCAGCCGCTCTTTACATCTTTCATGAGGCCGAGGACTAGAGATCCAACAGATGTTAGTTCATATGAAAGCTGATTTACACAAACCAATCCGGTATGAACAAGAACATCTAGATGGCCCTTAACATTCGGGGCGGACATTCGTACCTTGAGAAGAGTGAGTATCTCGGTGGTTCCCTTTGGCCCACTCTCAAGGTTCTGAAGTATTTCTCGCCTTCTAGTATAACTTAATGCGAATAGTGCCTTTTTCTTTACATAAGACCAAGCCACTTTATCAAAATGGTTCACAATCTCATAGGGCAGTACATCTCCAGTCTTGGTCTTCAAAACGCGTTCGGAGTCAGTTGGCAAGAACTGAGAGAGCTCAGATACCGGTGGAGAAGCAGCTATGTTTCGTTGATTTTCGACTTCTTTAGGACTTCTTTCTTCCTTCCGTTTCTTCGCCATTATTTGTACCCCGATGAGAGCTGTTTTGCGTTTTGATTATGCAACATTCCTTTTCTGGAGGATAAGCCATATACTGCATTAAGTTGATGTTTCTAATTCACACTAACTGAGTGAAGCTTGGCACATCCACTCCTTCAAGTTGTATTTCGGTTTTTTGTATATAAGGATGTCCATAAAATCATCCGTTTTGGCCTATTTTACGGCTTCATGAATAGCTGCGGTGCCGAGCAGTAGATTACTCCAGCGAACTTCCTTAAATCCTGCTTCTTGGAGGATTTCCGCAAGTGATACCGGGGGGTGGAATCTTCGAATTGTGGATGACAGGTAAGAATAGCCAGATTTCGAGCCGGATACGAGTTTTCCAATAGGAAGCACCGTAAGCCGGACGTACAGGTGATAGAGGCTTCGAATCAAAGGAGAAGAGGGTTGGCTGGTTTCGACGTTAATGAATCGTCCGCCTGGTTTCAATATACGATAGAACTCCCTTAGGTATTTGTCAAGACGCGCTCTGGTGGAGTTGAGGTTTCGTGTGGCAAAAGTAATCATCACGAGATCGAATGTTTCATCCGAGAAGGGCAAGGTTCCAGCTTCTGCCAAGAGAAGAGCAGGTTTTTTGAGCTTGTCTTTCGTTATTGCCTTTTCAAGCATAGGCAGTGAGAAATCGGCCGCTACAATCGATGTGCCTGTGCTTGCATATTTCTGTAGTTCTATTGCCGTTTCACCAGTACCCGTGCATACCTCAAGCCACTTTTTGCCACCCGTTCGCCCAGCAATATCAGCGGCTTTTCGACGCCAGAGAAGGTCAAAACCAAGGGTCAAGATGTGATTTACCGATTCGTAAGTCGAGAATATTTCAGAGTATATTCCTCTAACACCCTTGCTCATAACGACACCCAAGTTTGGCAGTTCATTGGCCCAGAGAAGAGGAATCGAAGATAATCCTGTCTATCGAGCAGAGCTTTTTCTGAATAAATCCTTAGGCACTCGATGCAATTCTCCGGATCTCCCACCGACGTACAAATCGTCGTTATCAGAAGCAAGAGCCTTCAAGGCACCAGCTTCCAAGTCTACCACCCCTGCCGATGTCCAATCGGCTTTGCAGTATACCCTCAGAGTCCCATCGTCAGACACAGAATAAACGGCCTGCTCATCTACCACAATCGCGTTCACATTGTCCGAATGACCCTCGAGTACTGTAATGCACGACCATGTTTCCTTGTTCCATACCCTAATAGCGCTTTCAAAGGAGCTTGGACGTGGGGAGCCCGGTCCACCCCACCACACCTCCCCTGAGCCAGAATAGAGGAATTCATCGTCAGTGGCTAAAGAGAATATGTCAGCGTTGTGCCCTGTGAGATCAGCAATCCTCTCAAGACTTGACCGTCTGTAAACTCCAATGAGGTCGTTGATTCCGCCAACGAAAATATGGTCGTTGTCGCATGCGACAGCGTGCACGATGTGCTGTCCAGCAACAAACGACTTCTTTTTGCTCAAGTCAAAGGGGTTCCAAATAGACACAGTATCGTCAGCAGAACCCGACACAAGTTCGTCATCATGGTAGTACAGCGAAAGCACTGAACCAGAGTGCTTCTTTTGGGTGACTGATTCTTGGAAACTGCTTCGGTCTACAGCTGTAATGAAAGGTTCATCGTAGGACCCTCCAACAAAGATGTATTTTGGACTCAAGGTAATGCTTAGAAGACTCTGAGCAGAAATTGAAATTGCTCTTGCTTTCTGTAGGTCATCCTTTCTCCACACAGCTAGTTCACCTGTGTCCCCTACGGAATAAACAAAGGACTGATCTAAGGCGATTGCATTGATAGATGATTCTTGGTGCAGAGATGAACCTCCTGAATGACTATGAAGTTAGTAGAGTAAGTTGTAGCTTATACCTATTGCTTCTCACCAGAAAAGAAAATGAGTCGTCAATCCTAGCACTTGTTGCACTCGCCAATCCGAACGACAATTGCCTTACATTCCTCAACAATGTCCCCAAAGACCTGATAGAAATAGCGTGCTGCATCGTCAAGTCCTTCTCGCCCTTGATCGGTCAAGCTATACTCAATCTCACGTCCCTCTCTTGTACCCTCAATTAGTCCTCTCTCCTTGAGTTCCTTGAGAGCAGGGTATATGGTACCAGGCGAGGGTTTTGTGCCTCGTCGTTCTGCAATCCTTTCCGCAATCTGTTGCCCGTTGAGCGAATTCTTGCTGAGCTCCCAGAGGATTTGGAATGTAAGAAAGCCTCGCATATCACAACAGTCGGGTGCGCAACACAAATCGCCCTCTTGCTCTTCGCTCATGATAAAATATAGGATGCCCGATAGATTTAAATGTATATGTAGGACGCCCGATATATGAGATTTATTGGACACCCGATAATAGGTGAACGTAATGACGAGAACGAAGAAAGTCAGTGAGATGTCATCTGCCGAGATTAAGGAAGCAGTTAGGAAGAACTACGAAAGGGTTGCTCGGCCCAGAGGAGGTAGTTGCTGTTCGGCGTCTATATCCAAGATGGAGGAGGATCAGACCACTTCATGCAGCTGCGACCCCAAGGTTGCTGAATCAGATTCGAGAACAAGTTATGCGGAAAGACTTGGCTATGAAGTTAGAGAGATGCCACAATCTGCGATTGAGTCATTTGCTGGCTGTGGTAATCCCGTCGCAATTGCGGGCCTTAAGGAGGGAGAAGTGGTTCTTGATCTTGGAAGTGGTGCAGGACTTGATATGTTCCATGCTGCAAGAAAGGTTGGCAGCAGTGGACGAGTTATTGGAGTTGATATGACGCAGGCAATGTTAGACCAGGCCAGACGTGGAGCAGAGCAGCTTGGCCTTGATAATGTGGATTTCCGTCTAGGGGATATCGAGGAGCTACCATTAGAGGATGAGAGCATTGATGTGATAATAAGCAATTGCGTCATTAACTTGGCCCCTGATAAGGCCAAAGTATTCCGAGAGGCATTCAGAGTTCTTCGGCCTGGCGGGCGAATGATGGTTTCTGATATTGTTCTGGAAACGGAATTGTCTGAAGAGATGCGCCAGGACATATCGTACTACGCAGGATGTATAGGGGGTGCAATTTTGGAAGAAGAATACCTCCAACACATGAGAAACGCAGGCTTTGCGGATGTGGAAGTTGTTGATAAAGTAGGCTGCCCACCAGCTGTTAGTGCGAAAATTGCAGCGTACAAACCGAAGCGAAGGGGTGAATTAAGATGAAATTTTGCATTGAAATAAGGTCCAGTGGCAAGAGCCATTTGGAAACAGGACCGGACGGTATATGTGTAGCAAGAAAGAATGCCAGAGAATCTACTAAAAGCGGCCTAGAACCGATAGGTGCAGATGTCTATGAAGAGAGAGTCTGGATTCTTTAGTTGCCACATCCGCTTTACAAAGATGAATTTGGAAGCCCATACACCCAATCCGCAACAAGGGCTGCAACTGAAGCTGCACTATTGTTTTCGGAACTAATAAATGCCAGATGTCCTAAGCGCAATCTACCTGACTCTTCAGATTAAAAATGAGGAGCCGGGGGGGTTATGCGATGCAGGCATTTTCAGATCCTAGTTTGAATTTTCTATTTATCTTAGTGGTCATTGCAGTCATTACAATCTGCTGTATGAAGGGCTGTGGTCGCAAGGGCGACAGCTCTGGCGGAGGCTTTGGCAGCATGGGAATCTCACGAACTTCTGGGATTGTGAGAGGATGTGGAACTTGTTCATTGGTGCTCGGCATGGCATTCTACTACTCATTTGGATACTATGGTTTTGGCATAGCAGTTCCATTCCTGATTCTAGGAATGTGCCTATTGGGTGTAGGGTCATGCAAAACACAAGAGAGCAGAGGGTACGTCCCACCATCGACTCAAACGTATTCTGCACCTCCGAGCTCTTCACAAGAACCCACTGCAGGAGCGATAATGCGAATAGCTCAGCTTGCAGAGAAGAAGGGCATGTTGGATGAACGTCCAGATCCTAACAATCCGAATCTTATGATACCAGGTATCAGATGCCCGTCCTGTGGGCAAAGGTCTGATCTCGAAGAGATGCGCATACGGATTAACGTCGTACACTGCCCAAAATGCGGATATCAGATTTGGCTATAGCAGACTTGTCGAAGAGGCCTCAGCTTCGAACAATAGGACAATTCAAGAGGTAGAACACTTTATGTCGAATTGAAACCATAATCTCATCTGTGAACATTGCTTGGCATCTGAATTCTGACGAGATATTTCAGAGAGGCTCATCCAGACTCACGTGGATTCATGCTTGGGGACTCGATAAACTCTCAGCAGCTTTCTCATTCTCATCGGCGAGTGCCTCGAGTGAATAAGCTGCCTCTATCAGGAATTCCACTTTCAGGGCAGCTTCAGAGTAAAACTGATACAGTATATTCTCGAGCTGAATAGCCAAGTCCAGAGTGCGGCTCTCATCTGAATCGCTTGGAATAGCAATGTCCAGATTATAGATCTCCGAGTCCAATCCGACAATTGGCTCAAGAATCATTTCGGTTGTGTTCTCTCTGCGTACCCTTTCAAGAATCTTGAGCCGCTGCTCCCCCCTTTGACGCAACGTATCGAATTTGGAAGCAAGCGAGGATTCTCCTACGATTTCACGAGCCCTTTCATAGAAGGTGTTTGCCATGCCTTCAAGATCCATAGCAAACTTGAGCACAGCACCAAAAGTTCCTAGTTCCATTCATATCACCAGAACAATCTGCTTAGAACCAGCGCGTGATGACAACTTTATTCTCTGTGAAGAAGTCTACTGCATCTTTCCCTTGTCCGTGCAAGTCACCCATGAAGGAGTCTTTCATTCCTGAGAATGGGAAGGTAGCAATTGGCGCAGCAACTCCAATATTAATTCCAATATTTCCCGCCTTCACACGATACTGATACTCCCTAGCAACGCTTCCGCTTGAGGTGAAGACAGAGGAGGCATTCCCATATCTATTGGCATGGATGACGTCTATTGCCTCATTAAGATCCTTCACATGCACAATTGGAATCACTGGGCCGAAAATCTCCTCCCGTGCAATGGTCATCTCTGGTTTGACTTTGTCAAAAACAGTGGGTCCAATGAAATAGCCATCTTCATAGCCTTCGACCTTAATGCCCCTGCCATCCAGCAGAAGCTCCGCACCCTCTTCGAGCCCCTTCTCAATGTAGCTTAGTACATTATTCATTCCCTGCTTGGAAGCGAGGGGGCCCATTTGGATTCCCTCTTGAAGTCCATATCCCACACTAACAGCCTTAGAAGCCTCTACAACCGCCCCTTTCAGGCGTTCATAGATATCACCGACAGCCAACAAGACGCCGCCAGCTAAGCATCGCTGCCCTGAGCAGCCGTAGAAGGATGTGATGAGTGCCGGAACTGTCCTTTCCAAGTCCGCATCTGGCATCACTGTGAGGAAATTCTTGGCACCCCCCTGAACCTGAGCTCGTTTCCCATGTTCACCTGCTTTCTTGTATAGAAGCTTTCCGACCCGTGTTGAGCCAACAAAAGACATGCCTATGGTATGAGGGCTTTCAAGAAGTGTGCTAACTGCTTCTGGACCTCCGTGGACCATATTTAGAACTCCTTTTGGAAGTCCAATTTCGTCAATGATCTCAAACTGGCGTACTTGGCTCATTGGAACCTGCTCTGATGGCTTAACGATGTAGGTGTTTCCAGCACCAACAGCAAAGGGCCAGAACCAAGTGGGAACCATACCGGGAAAGTTGAACGGAGCGACACAGAAGAATACTCCAAGGGGTTGTTTAATGACCATTTCATCGATGCCTGCTGCAATGTCCTCAGTGTTGTAACCCATTTGTAGCGATGGAATACTTGTTGCGCATTCGAGATTCTCTATTGTGCGACGATACTCTCCTCTTGACTCATCTATGGCCTTACCCTGTTCCTGTGTTAGGATTTTGCAGAGCTCCTCGAAGTTGTCTTCAAAGGCATCCCTAATTCTATTGAGATATCTAACTCTGGTGAACACAGGAGTTGCACGCCACCGTCTAAAGGCAGCATTGGCAGCTTCAATGGCCTTGTTGGCGTCCTCTGCTGTGCTCATCGGAGTCTTTGCTAGGAGCTCACCAGTTGCAGGATTGATAACGTCGCGTGTTTCCTTTGCTTTGGATTCCACCCAGCGCCCATTGATGTAGTTCTTGACAATTTCCACGGTCAAAGTGCTCACTTCCAGGTCGGAAACAAGCAATCGCCTTGTTGCCTATATGATTCTTGTGCCTTGTGTGTTTTAAGGGCCTAGTTGGTGTGAATGAACTCCACGGCGTTATCCTCGCAAACCACGGCACAGAGACCGCAACCATCACATTTGTCGGGATTCACTACCGCAGTCTTCCCTCGCATCTGAATTGCAGTAAACCCTCCGTCGGCACATGCGATGACACACTTCTTACACCCGGAGCATTTCTCGTCGATAACCTTGGCGATGATAGGCGGCAGCTTCGTGAGCGCGGCCCATGTAGTTATTTTGGGTAATGCTTTTCCAATCATTGCATCAAGGGATTCATACCCTTTCCGATCCATGAATTGGATCAATCCTTCAGTCATTGGTTTGATTATTCCAAATCCGTGCCACATCACAGCTGTGCAAATCTGAAGTGTCCTGGCACCGACCATCAGATATTCTGCGGCGCTTTTCCAGTCCTCAATGCCGCCTATGCCTGATATTGGCATGTTTGGCAATGCCTTTGCAATTTGAGATACAAAGCGAAGCCCTAGTGGTTTTACTGAAGGACCGCAGAAGCCGCCATAGGTACTCAGTTGTTCGTTTCTATCATTTCCATACGCAATAGGAAGAGGAGTGGCTGTTTCAATGTCGATTCCGACTAATGATTCTACCGTGTTAATCGCTGATATTGCATCGGTGCCTCCCTTGGCTGCAGCTTGAGCAATTGGCACAATATCTGTGACATTAGGAGTCAGTTTCACCAAAATGGGGAGGTCCGTTCCCCTCTTCGCCGCACGCGTCACCATCTCCACAAGAGAGGGATCCTGTCCAATGAAAGCGCCCATGTGTTCCTCGGGAGAACCGTGTGGACACGAAACGTTGATTTCGATAGCATCGACCCCAGCCCCAGACATTTTTTCTGCCAGCTCAGTCCAGCCTTCAGGTGAAGGACCGCTCATGATACTTGCAACCAACACAAAGTCCTCTGGTGCCTCCGACTTGATTCTAGGAAGCCAGTCCTCAGTCCATGTGGACAGGGATTTTCGGGTAAGAAGCTCGATGTTATTCATTCCAATGGCTTTCCCATTCTTTCGAAGCACACCCAAACGTGTTCTGGGATCAACCGTAGGTTCATGAGTAACCGTCTTCATTACTGCTCCACCCCAGCCGAGCCGAGCAGCTCTTAGAATATGATGCACATCCATTGTGGGAGGAGCTGATGATAGCATGAATGGGTTCTTGAAGGGAATTCCAGCGAATTCGATTGCCAGATGATTCTGTGTCATTAATCCACTCTCCTCTAACCCTAAGTCATTGGCATGGCCGCCCCTAAAGTCTTTAGGAGGGTGTTCGTAAGAGATTGTTGCTTACTGAAAAGGGTGATTTTGATGACCGATGAGCTAGTTCCGAAAGACCTGCAAAGAGAGTATACAGAAGAAGAGATTCTTGAGATTGAGAAGAAGTACCTGGCACCTGCTGTAGCTCACTACTACAAGGATCCTGTACTATTTGTAGGGGGGGAAGGAGCGATTCTCGAAGATGCCAAAGGAAAGCGATACATCGATCTCTTTGCAGGAATATGTACAACAATCACAGGATATGGGCACCCAAAATTTGTTTCAACAATAAAATGGCAAGCAGAACGTCTAGTCTATACGAGTTCGCTCTATGCCACTATACCATATGCCGTGCTTGTAGAGAAGCTGGCAAAAATAGCGCCGCAAGGACTAACCCGTTCATTCATTGTAAATAGCGGCTCAGAGGCCAATGAAGCGGCCTTATTCATGGCCAGAAAGTATACCGACAACCCATACATTGTTGCATGTCAGCGAGCCTATCATGGGCGCACCAGTCTAACCAGAGAGATATCATCAGCCGGTTGGCGAACATACCCGGAGAGCCATCCTTCGGGCGTTCGCTTCACTCCTTATGGCTACTGCTACAGGTGCCCTTTTGGAAAGGAGTATCCAGACTGCGACTTCGAATGCGCACGCTATCTTCGAGAAGTGATTCGTACTCAGACCAACAAAGCGATAGCTGCATTCATAGCAGAACCCATCCAAGGTGTAGGAGGAATCATCAGACCACCCCCAGACTATTTCCAAATAGTGCATGAAATCGTAAAGGAGTATGATGGGCTCTACATCTCTGATGAGGTTCAGACCGGTTTTGGTAGGACCGGAGAAAAGTGGTGGGGAATTCAGCATTCTAAGGTGGACCCTGACATCATTACGATGGCAAAAGGCTTTGGGAGTGGAATACCGATTGGTGGATTCATTGCACGCCCCGATATTGCCGTGGACTATACCATTACGGATGCATTTGCCACCTTCGGCGGGAATCCTCTGTCATGCGCTGCGGCCGTGGCCGTGATAGAGATTGTCGAAGAAGGTGACTACTTGGAGAAGGCTGCGAAACTCGGAAAAGTGATGATGAGCAAGCTGAAAGAGCTCCAAGAGGAACATAGGCTAATCGGAGATGTCCGAGGACAAGGAATGATGATTGGAGTGGAGCTAGTTCGGGACAGGACTACCAAGGAACCAGCAACTCAAGAAATAATCAAGGTAATGGAATTGTGCAAGGACAAGGGACTGCTTGTTGGAAAGGGCGGATTGGATAACAACGTCATGAGAATACAACCTCCACTCGAACTAACCAGCGAACAATTTGATGAGGCCTGCACCATTCTTGATGCTGCGTTTACTGAGGTTGAAAAGGGACTCTGAAACCAGTTTCAATCCTTTGTCAAGCTGTCATAGCTGTCTGGTCGGCGGTCTCTATAAAACTGCCAAGTATTGCGAACCTCACGAATCATATCAAGATCAATGTCACTCACTACCAGCTCTTCCTTATCCCGTGAGCCCTTTACAACAATTTGGCCCCGTGGATCTGCAATGTAGGAGCTGCCATAGAACATGCCAGTCTTCCAAGGTTCCTCCCCAACACGATTGATTGCACCCATAAAGTAGCCATTAGCAACAGCATGGGCCGGTTGTTCTAGACTCCACAGGTGCTCAGAAAGACCTGCAACCGTAGCTGAGGGATTAAACACAATTTCCGCGCCATTCAGTCCTAGTGCTCTTGCGCCCTCAGGGAAATGGCGGTCATAGCAGATATACACGCCAACTTTGGCAAAGGCAGTGTCGAAAACGGGGTAGCCAAGATTCCCTGGTCGGAAATAAAACTTCTCCCAGAAACCGGGGTCCAAGTGTGGAATGTGCATTTTCCTGAACTTACCCAACAAACTTCCATCGGCGTCAATAACAATAGCGGTGTTGTAATATATGCCAACAGCGCCTTCTTCATACATGGGAGCGATCAAGACGAGATTGTGCTTCTTTGCCAGTGCGCACATGCGTTCCGTTAACGGCCCAGGAATTGGTTCTGCATACTTGTACCAGCGCCTATCTTGCTCAGCACAGAAGTAGGGGCCGAAGAATAGCTCTTGGAAACAAAGAATTTGGACTCCCTGCTTTCCTGCAAGAGCACCATAGTCTTCATGCTTCTTTATCATCTTCTCGATGTTTTCCTCAATCGTCCGCTCATCGGATACGTCACCGTCCCATTTCGCTTGGACAAGACCGACACGCACACTTCTCATCTTTGTCGCTCCGGATTGTCAGGTAAACTGACTTGCTGTTCACGCGCCTAATAGGCATTTCCTAAACCGATTTATGGGATGCAGCCCAATAGTTTAGGGAGGCGTTTCTATGGTTGAACTGGATCTTATTGTGAAGAATGGGACAGTAGTAACAGCTTCTGACTGCTTCAAGGCAGATGTCGGAGTGAAGGAGAAAAAGGTGGTTGCAATTTCGCAGAACTTGGAAGGAGAAGCTGATACAGAAGTTATTGATGCAAAAGACATGTATGTGCTACCGGGGGGAATAGACGTTCATGTGCATTTTCAGCTCCCATTCTCAGGAACTGTGTCTGCTGATGACTTCGAGAACGGAACAAAAGCAGCTGCCTGCGGTGGTGTGACAACGATTCTCGATTTTGCCATCCAGACAAAAGGGCATTCAATCATGGAGGCAGTAGAGGCAAGAAGAGCTGAAGCTGACTCGAAAGTCTGTGTAGATTACGGGCTTCATGCCGCAATTACTGACTGGAACGCTGATACGCAGGCAGAGATCGCTAAGATAATCAACTATGGAATTCCCACGTTTAAGATGTTCATGATCTACAAGAATGAGGGCTGGATGGCCGATGATGGAATGCTCTTTAATGCTCTTGAAGAAACGTCGAAACTTGGTGGACATATTGGAGTCCATGCAGAGAGTGTAGATGTTCTTGACATGCTAATCGAGCGCTATGCCAAGGAGAAGGAGAAATGGGGAGCTTATGGACATACTCTATCCCGACCGTGCTATACGGAATCCGAAGCAATCATCCGTGCCATTCAGTGGGCAGAGGCCACTGGAGGAAAGCTATACATTGTTCACATGTCGACTGGTGAGGGCGCAGAAGCGGTCCATGCTGCAAAGCAAAGAGGTGTCAGGGTGTTTGCTGAAACATGCCCTCAGTATCTCCTCCTTGACGATGAGGTCTTCAAGAGGGACAACGGACATCTATATGCTACATGTCCACAAATCAAGAAGCCACATGACAGCGAACGCCTTTGGAAAGGGCTCCTAAATGGAGATGTACAAGTGGTAGCAACAGACACCTGCACATTTACAACGGAGCAAAAGGCAGCCTGGAATGGAGACTTCAGGAAGATACCATTTGGATTGCCTGGCGTCGAAACCATGATTCCGCTTATGTACACAGAGGGTGTTGGAAAGCGTGGTCTGTCAATCAATCAACTTGTCACCCTCGTTAGCACTAACCCAGCCAAGCTGTTCGGTATGTATCCTGAGAAAGGGACTATTGCTATTGGTAGCGATGCAGATCTACTGGTCTTTGACCCGAAGAGAGAGGTCACAATTCATGCAAACGATTTGCAAACAAATTGCGATTGGAGCCCATTTGAAGGATGGGAGCTGACTGGATATCCCTCGGTTACGATTTCACGAGGGCGCGTTGTTGCGAAGGATGGCAAATTCGTTGGGAAAGTGGGGCACGGGAGATTCTTGAAGCGTCGGTCTCACGGAGAGATATGAGGAAGAACACCGTTTCTTCTCGGATTCTAGACTTCGTCGCCAATGTCCTCATTCCAGAGGTCTGGATTGGCTCGAATGAACTCGGTCATTATTTTGATGCATTCATGATTCTGCATTATATGAACCTTCACGCCCTGGCTTCTCACATAGTCTTCGGGACCCTTGAAAGTGTGATTCTCCCCAACTACAACGATTGGGATTTTGTAGAGCAGAATGGCACCGCTGCACATCTCACAAGGAGAGAGTGTGGAGTAAAGCACGGACCTTCTATAATCTGCAGCCTTCAGTCTTCCTGCATTCTCTATAGCATCTATCTCAGCATGAAAGACAGCACTTCCTTTCTGTATACGTTGATTATGACCTCTGCCAACAATCATCCCGTCCAGTACCAAGACTGAACCAATAGGAATGCCCCCCTCTGATAATCCCTTCTTGGCTTCGGAGATGGCTTCTGCCATGAAACGCATCATGTCTTGTTCTAGAGGTAATTCAGGCTTCACTCTACCATCACTTCTTTTGCCTTGCAGAGATATCCAATATAGATATACTGGATTTTGATTGTCTAATTGAGAGGAACTTGCACGAGTATAAATCGCAGTGAAAAGACGGAATCTTATGCACATAACTCATGACTGTAGAAGAAAACAGAACACAGACTCAACACTGAAACGTGCCAGTGAGAGGGCTGCTGAAGTTCTCCAGTCAATTGAAGAAGAGTTTGGAAGCATAAAAGTATTAGACAGCGACCTCTGGGTATATGATGACTATATCCAGTACACTGTGAAGGCAAGGTACAGCGTTGACCCAGCCGTTGTAGATGTAGAAGGTGTCGCGTTCAAGGAATGCGAAAGAAGTGACCGAAGTTTTGGCACACTAATATTCGAGATTGATGTTGAGGACTCCTGAATCCCTCCAAATGCTCGATTGAATATTCTTATTGGACAATTGTGATGATGCGTTAGAGAAGAGGAGAATCTCACATTGACTGGATTTTGCGTGATTGGAATCTATGTGGATGATATCGCGAAGGCGGTTGACTTCTATTGTGATAAGCTCGGCTTCGAGGAAGCAGAGAGATATAATGACGGATGTATTGTAAGACTGGAACACGAGGGGCCAACGGTGATTCTTGAAGAGGTCAAGGAACCTAGCAAAGCCAAATATCGGAAAGAATCTCAAGTAGTGCTTGGTATCGAAACGATGGATGTGGATGCAATGTTCCATGAATTGAAATCAAAGGGAGTGCGCTTCATTCAGAATCATCCGGAACCATTTGTGGCAGGGCGATTCATTGCGTTGAGGGACCCGGCAGGTAATGTATTGGAGCTTCTTCAGTTCAAAGAGGGGTAGCTTTTTCTCCTAGAAAACACAGAACGTATAAATCCAAGAAGCAACCAGGAGTTGCAGTGGGTAGCGGTGCATACATGAAGGCGTACAATCTCTATAGTTCGATTTTCGTCGGATTCTGTGTAGGGAGTTTCCTCACTGCACTACTCAGCGTCCTTCTTCGTCCAATTATACCTGACGAAACATCTTTGCCGATGCTTGGCGCATTATTCTTAATCATCTGGTCATGTCTCGTATGTTTTCTAGGTGGTGTGGGTTTTGGGGAGAAGAACAATCGGCTAGGTATGCTACTTGCTGGAATTGTGGGATGGTTGTTTCTAGGTGCAGGGTTTGTGGGATTTGGATACCAAATTGTTAGTCCACTTTTGTCCTTTGACTTGGGATTGATTCTTTTCTACGTGGGTTATTTGCAGGCACATAAGCAATGGGTTCAACGGTTGCTGATTATCAAGAAAGATGAGAGTTCAATCAAACCTGAAACCAGAGAGGACGCCGAGGAGTTGGGAAACTCATATGAGAACTAGGCGGTTTCCACGAGTGAAGACGTGGATGAGATATCGCTACTTTGCGGGAATGTTCACAACAAGTATCTCGAGTGTATCATTGGACGTATTCTGGTAACTGTGAAGAGCACCAGCAGGGATTTCAACAACGGTGCCTGACTTTATCGTGTAGTTGGTTTCGTCGATGCAGCCTTTTCCAGTTCCTTTAATGAAATAGAATACATGGTGATAGTCATCTCTGTGCGGTACAGACTCGCCTCCAGGAGACACGCGCGTAAGAATAATCCTAACATTAGTGAGTCCTTCTGGAAGAAGTGGGTGAGTTAGAACGCCTCTAGTTACAGACTTGCGACCAAGGTCAAAATCCTGTTCCTTGATGACTCTAATTCGTCTTTCAATCATCGCTGGTTGTGCTCCTATTGTGCGTCGATAGTTGATGGTGCAACAGCTGGAATCAGCTAGATACTAGAAATCACTGCTTTAGTTTCTTTCCAATGGAAAATGCTTTGCCAACTTCATCTGCAAGCGTCCAGTATTGATTGGCAGGACTTGTGAAGACCAAGAAGTTTGCCTTCTTTTGATCCAACACACCATCTGTCAGATACTTGTCTTCGGTGTAGACGTTTTGGACTTCACCTAGGATGAATGCTCGTCCAGCCATATCCACTATATCATGGAGGGTTAGCTCCACGCAAAGGGGGCATTTTCGAATCATTGGAGCATTTCCAAGATCCCCATAGAATACATCAAAGAGCTTGGATTTGTCAACTTGCTTCCCAGACACTATTCCGCAATAATCGGCTTCTGTGACCAAATCAGTACTTGGAAAATTCACACTGAATGCTTCATGCTCTTTGATTCCCGCCACAGTGTACCTCTCCTCTCGGGTCGAAAATCCCCAAATGTGAGGAGTAAATGCGATGCGAGTCATCCAAGCGATATTCATGAAATTTGGCAGACCGTTGACTAATGCTCCAACAAGTGCGACAGGCTTTGGGAAAGGACATATTCCGGAATCAATCTTGATCTTCGTCATGGAGCACATCTCAGCTGCTTCTATTGCTCTTGATACGATTGGTTGCCTATTAGGCTGTTCGCTCGACGCGGTTGACTAGTCATCATCAGGGACAACAGGCATCTCAATAATCACATGATTGATTCCCTCGCCCTCGAGTCGATTCTCGAGTTCCTCTTGGTTTCGATACACTGACAGCTCGTAGCCAATATACACTATCGAAATTGGCGCAACTGCTATGATTGGTGCCAGAAAGATGACAATTATGGGAACCAAGTAGAACCATGCGGTGAGTTCAGCGTAGGCTGGAGCAGTCTGGAACCAATCAACTATGTCGGCAATTATCACGGAATAGGCTATGAGGGTTGAAATCCCTGCAAATCCATTCAGCAGAGATAGGTGCCAATTGCCTACACCTTCAATATCGACCGTCAAACGAGTCCCAGTAATATTCCTCTCGCAGATTACACCCTCGTCTTCAAGCAACCATGCCGGCAGAAATAGGAGCACCATTATTCCAGTCAGCAGTATAAGAATAAAGAATACAGGCATTGTAATGACCAAGATTTGGGCAGTAGAAGGTGCAAGAGTGTCAAAGCTTTCAGTGACAAAAAGAAAGTCAGCAATCCCAGAGGCATCAGACAATGTGTAGGCCAGACCCATTGACGCAAGAGATGGAGGAATTAAGCGGCCAAGCTTTGGCTCTTTTCTTCTTTCAGGGCCTAGATTCTGAAGATGGTACCTGTAGCTTCCACGGGTAGCAAGACGATGTAGTTTCAAAAGCCATACGGAGAGTGTGGCACCCTTCCTGTAGACTACAACTGCGGCCACTGCTACTATGGCGTAGACCCAGAGAAGATCTAGAAGGATATTCCCGGGGAGGAACCTGTAGAGGCCCAGTGATGTGTTGAAGGGGAAAATTTCATTGTAGCTAAATGCGACTGCAATGACTAGGATTAAAGCTACAAATGCATGAAGCGGTATCAGAAAACGCCATGGAAGTCTCGGGCCAGTTTTTGGTGTATCCTCGGACATTGTCTACGCCCAGATGGGAAATGCCAGCTTACAACCTTTTAGCAATTCTCTGGATGTGTTAATCGAATCCAGAAACCACGATACTGGAAATAGCCTGAAACAAAGAAGGGGCTCCTTGTGATGCGACGGATCTCTCAAAGAAGAAAAGAAACAGACTAGTCACTACTCGGAAACAGTTCTAATTGTTTCCAGAACCTGGCTAATCGGAATCTCCCAGCTCTCCGTCTTCTGGTTATATGCTTCGAGCAGATGGCTGTAGCCTTTACCTTTTCCTTTCATGACGACTTGAATGAAGAACTCCTCAGTGAATTTCCTTAGGTAGTTAGATCTTTGCAAGAACTGGTTTGTTTCACTGGGCGGCATATTTACCGTCACTACATAGTGAGCTGAGGTTTCCATTGCGATATTCATTTCAAAGGGCAGCTTGTGAAACCCACAGAGTATCTTTTTGGCATGACTTCGCGACTTAAAGAAACAGGCAATAGAAATAGTTTCTTCAAAGGGGTTAAACGTTCGCTTCATTCCTCTGATTATGTTCAGTTTCTCTAGCCGCTTTACACGTTTATGAGCCTGAGTGACTGATAAGCCGTCAACTTTGTCGCTCATTTCGGCGAAGGTGGTCTCGGGATTTTCCACCATGTACTTGATGATTCTAATGTCCATGATATCGAATTTCGCAGCACTCGGAAATTCTTCTAAGCCAAGGTCGAGCTCACACCCGTCCTCCATTATCCCAGCAATTTCCTTTGACCAAGTTTCCCAAGACCACTTGCTTTCAGGCTTGATATCTTCAACAGAAGGCCCCTTCCTGCAGTAGTCAACCATGTCCACTACGTAGAAGTCATTTATGAGGCCGGCTTCCTTCATCTCTTCTGCAACTTGATGATTTACTCTAGGTGCAACAAGGGGATACATAGCATACACCATGAACCCGTCGTACCTACCATTGGTAGCCGCATAGTAGTAGAATGCCTCAGTCTTGTCCAATACTGAGATTAGTTTCTCTTCCTTCTCGGGGTTGCTCTGCAAAAGAAGAAGATTCTCACCAATGCCCAGCTTTCGTTCATATGTCTGGATCTTTGGCGGGCAAAGAATACCTTTCTTTCTTAACCTATCAATGCGATATCGGAGAGTCCTTTCTGAAATGTCGAGTTCTCCACTAAGTTGGGGAGTTCCGACTTTCTCTGTCTGCTTTTGAAGAGCAAGCAGGATTTCAATATCGGTTTCATCTAGGTTCTCTTTCATCTTCACTCTTGCTCGACTCTCCAAGTTGCCATCCATTTGCCTTAGACTGAATGTTTGGCAATCACAGTATATGATTACGCTGGGCAATATATTTATATGTTATTGTTGCCGTATTTTCCTATAATGGTATATTATTGGCATTATTGAAAGCTCTAAGGTGCCGAAATTATGTATTCGGATGAAAATTTGGAAATCATCGGGATTCATTCGGAAGGTTGCCGATATTACGGTCATCACCCAACCATGAATCGCCTCCTTCGACAAACTGGAAAAACCTGCGCCTTTGAGCACGAAATGTTGCCAATATGCCATCCTTTCAAGAGTGTGTAATCAATGCTTGAAGCAAGAACAATTCCAATCGTTGAAAAGGTCGTAGAACAAGTCAAGTCATATAGGAAGAAACGAGTTCAATCAGCTCCTGAGCATCCGGACCTTCGCCTAATACGTTGCAACAAGGCATCCGAGGAGTCGCTCCGCGACCTTGAACGTGCAAAGATAACCAGTAGAAGCTATATCGTCCGTTCGTAGGTGCATGCGTTGGACGACCTCAATATTTCAATACCGAGTGGCGCGTCACTCATGATTCAGATGTTTGTGAGTGACCCGCTTCTTTCTTTTCCTTTCTGTTCTGATGATATCTCTGAAAAAGAAGATTGCTGATACTATAATCACATTCAAACCTGTGAACATGAGTCCTCTAGAAGCATTTTGTGCAGGAGTGGGGCCTGTGTCTATCTGAAGGTCTGAAGGGTGGTATAGAATGGGAATCACTAGACCGATGCATATCAGCAGGCCTCCAACCACGAAACCTGCTGTAGTCATGCGTGTCAAAGCTATATCTGGTTTGTAGATCTTTTAGATAAGAGTTGTCACTTGGAAGAAATGGCTTGAGAACACAGTCAAGCTATATTCATATTCAAAAAATCACCCGTAACTGGGTCCTCATGTGCAAACAACCAGGCCCGTCGGCACAGCCGCGTCTTGCAGGCCCTGCCACAACTAGTTGTTTGCACAAGAAGGCGACATCTGATCAGAAGTGAGAACAGATGAGTAAGGGCAAAGGCAAGGCCAAAGGAAAGGCCAAAACCGAGAAGGCCCCTGCCAAGACTAAGGGCAAGGGCAAGAAGTGACCGACGGGTGTTCTGCACTCCAGGTTTAATCATAGAACCGTGCAGTTGAGTGGGAAGATATTCTTCCCGCTCACATTTGTTTTTCTTTCGCATTCTGCAGACAAGAAAATAGGCAGGAGAACTTTATTCTCACCCACAGGGTTTTAAACTCAGGCGCAGCGGCTGATATGGCGCTGAGCCAAAGGTGACAGTTTAGTTTTGGCGAAGAAGAGAAAATCAGCAGGTCGAGCAAAGGGTGGATCAGGGCACAAAGGACCGGTCCAATGCTCAAAATGTGGGAGAATGGTCCCAGCGGACAAGGCGAAGAAGTTCACTCGAAGTGTATCTGCAGTTGAGCCACAGATTGCTAGAGAGCTTAGACAACAAGGAAGCTACATTCAAACACGGCGTGTGACATCCTATTATTGTGTGAGTTGCGCGGTTCACACCGGCAAGCTTCACATCCGGGATTCCAACCAGAGAAAGCCGACCCCGAGACGTTAGCCATTCATAGCAAGATGGAAAACCATAGTGATAGAGCAGTCATTGGTTCCATGGCTAGAGGACACTCCGAATACATGAGTCGGAAGCTGTGAGTATTCCAGTTTCAATGGCTATCGCTGATAGAAAATTGCAATAAGAAGACTGACCAGCTGAAATAATGGAACTGGATAGCTGCAGCCCGTAAGCCATCCGTCCAAGCTATAGCAGAGAAAGCCTGCAAGTATCACCTGCACAACCAGAAGAGCCAGAATGGCATGGAACACTGCTCTCTTCGTTGCATCCCCTTTCATGAATCGTTTCTGGGTGTGTATAATGTAAAGACTGAGTGGTAGAATGGTAAGGGTCCAGAGCAGTACAGCATCTGCAGGGAAAGCGAGGCTTGTCGTGATATATGGACCCGAAGTTGCGTTGCCGCTCTCATGAACTATGGACCAGAGAGCTGCAATCAGCGTGTATCTTGTGTAGCCCTCGCCAGGAATGTAGGAGTATCTTGTAACTGCGATTGTGTGTGGAACAAGCAAAACAACAAGGAGAAGTATGAGAAGGAGTCTTGGGACATTTTCTGGTCTCTTGATGGCATGGGGCTCTTCCACAGCGACCATCACCAATTGACAACTCGTAACAATAGTTGCTCAAGAGCTTTTCGACTAGTACGTAAGAGGAACTGGGCCTTTTCAGCAGGTGCAGAATAATTGCCACAGATCTCCTTCTCCGATTGTCACAAGTAATGAGCATGAACGCAAGCAATGAACTAGCATAATTGAACTGCATTGTTTCATTTGTACTCACATGACAAGATTATAGTCACAGCGTGTGCAGTTACAGTCATGATTTCAGGAGAGGAGCAACAGCCGAAGGCAATTCATACAGTGAGAAAAGCGAGCGTAACAGACGCAATGCAGATCTCGGCCTTGTACAAGCGAGTATGGAATGAGTATGACCATGTATTTCCGGCGTCTTTGAAGAAGTCTAGGCAACCCTCCGAAGAAGAGATGAAAGAATGGATGGTCCACGAAACCTACTTCATTGCCGAAATCGACAAGGTTGTGGTTGGAGTTGTTGGATGTCGACTATTGCATTCGACATGCCAACTAATCCATATGGCTGTTGATAGGCCACATCGAGGTAAGGGGATTGGTGCCTCTCTCGTCAACGTTGTAATGGAATTCGCGAAGAAAAACAACATATTGAAGATTTGGCTGGATACAATTCCAACGATGAAAGAAGCAAAATCGCTCTATGAGAAACTTGGTTTTGTGAAATGTGGTCATTTAAGGAAGCACTTGTATGGACTCGATATTGAGCTTTATGAGCTCATTCTGGGTTCATGACTTCACTCACATCAATCTCTCTAAAAACGAGAACGAATACAAAGAGGTCGCCTGTGAGAACGCTTACGAAAATATTTCGTAATTGCTAACGTCTGATACCAGAAGACAGTAGTAATTTCGAGAATTCTCAGAAAGACATCATATTCCTTTCCGATTCTTGTTGACTCATGAAAAATGAGAAGCTGGTTTCGGCATTGAAGGTTCAGAGTATTGCTCTAGATGCAATCAGGAGCACCTTCCGTAAGAGAGGGCTTACCGAGATTCTGCCAGTAATCTTAAGCACATCAACCGATCCTCTAGGACCCGATCCCAGAAGCAATATTATCGCTACATCAGGAATTGAGTATCAAGGTCAGAAACTTGTCCTGACCCAAAGCATGATTCTGCATAAGCAGATAATCGTATCGTCGGGTCTTGAGAAGTTCTTCACAGTATCTCCAAATATACGGTTGGAGAGTCCCAAGAATCGGGACACAGGATGTCATCTGTTTGAGTTCTCTCAGGTTGATTTCGAATTAGCTTGGGCACGAATGGAAGATGTGTTCTCTTTGGTGGAAGAAACGATAACAGAAATCATAAAGCGTGTTAGGAGAAACTGCAGTGAGGAACTTGCTCTCTGGGGGAGGGAGTTGAAGGTACCCCAGACCTACTCAATCTATACAACAACCCAGCTTGTTGAGCAATATGGGAGTGGATGGCTAGGACTAGCGAGCATGAAAACGGTTGATCCATTCTGGGTGATAGATCATAAGAGAGAGTTCTATGACGCTGAAGATTCGGAGAGATCGGGCGCCTATCGCAACTATGATTTGGTCTACCCAGAGGGATTTGGCGAGGCTCTCAGTGGTGGAGAGAGAGAATGGGCCTACGACAGAATTCTCATGAGAATGAAGAGGGATGGACTCCGCTTGGAGGACTTCAAACCATATTTAGAGTCTGCTCAGAAAGGATTCGTTCCGAGTGCGGGTGCGGGACTAGGTGTTGAGAGACTCACTCGGTTCCTCGTTGGAGCTCCTCATATTGGAGATATCCAAGCATTCCGGAGAGTTCCGGGAGAAAGGGTCATCATATAGCGAATGGTTGACCAACAAAGGATGGAGGCCACATCACAGTTACAACATTCGACCCTTGGCTACACTAGGTACTGCGCGAGTCACCCTTTGGTGTTGAGCGGAATTGCTGTGCTTCAGGTGTACTCCATCAGGATTGATTAACAAGCCACTTGCATATCCTCAACATGAAATCCCATTCCGAGTCAGGGTCTTGCATTGAATCATAGACATCAGTTCCATCTCTATCATTACCCTCTTCGTACTCAGGATGCGGACTTGAGAGGAATACTTTTCCATCTCCAAAACCAAAGGCAATCATGCATGGCAAGGTTGTATTCACGTATGTGGCTACTGTGATTATCCCAGTCATGTTGTCTGAACCGAAGTAACCGGAAGCTTCGTAGAGAATCTCGTATGACTCAGTTTCCTCAGAGAGATCAATAGCATCTTGATTGGTGTTGACAGTCACTTCCTGGAGGAAATCGTTTCCGCCATATGTGTCGGGGTAGAGTATTCCATGAAAGATATCAAGCCTATAGCTTGTCGCGTAGGATGCTCCTCCATCAATGCCAAAGTAAGCTCCTCCATTCTCAATGAACTCGCGGATGATGTGCATCTCTTCCCCCAATACTAGACACCTATCAGAGCACCAACAGCCGCCAGGCATGACAAGAATATCCACAGTATCAAGAATGCCATTATTGATGTCAACATCGTCTATGATGGAAACCTCGCAGTGCATCCATTCGAACATGCTCTGAAGAGCCACCCGACTTGTAGCCTGAACTCCTCTGTCAGTGTATATGGCTACTTGAACTCCCTCCATCCCAGTGGTTGGTGGAGCAAAGGCGACCGCAGCAATCAGCAATGTCGCCATAAGAATCACTGCGAATCCAATCTTCAGGCTCTGCCTTGCCATAGTACCATTTCATTAGAAATGTCAGACTAAAAAGCGTGGGCGTCAGCGCAAATGGGAATTCCAATTCTGCAAGGCTGCAGCTGGAGTTCATTCATAGAATAAATGACAACAAACATACCATAGCCCATGACCATGAGTTCCTTTCCACCAAGAGCTCGTGTTCTAGGGGAACCATTTAATTAGCTTGAAATCTGGAAACAAATCGCATAGGCGTGATATGGAGATGTCACCAGTTCGGGGTGGTTACTTTGCAACTCAGGAAGAATCAGCAGTCCTGTTTCGTTATGACTTAGGCCTGACTTGGTTTATTGCAGGTGGGGCATGGTTCGGTTTCTCGCGCGATGTTTTGGACCTGCCTAGTGTTACTCCTGAATGGCTGATTCTGAGCGCGCTAATCGTTCCAATTTCCCATCTCATTTGGAACATAGTTCTATTTCATAGATATCGGAGCCCAACAGATAATCCGACATTACAGCGTTGTCTTGAGGATGCATCTCTGCAGGTTGACTATGGAAAGGGAGTTCGCCTCTGGTCCAGAAGAACTGAGAAGATGATAATTATTGGCAATGCTACGCTACTCTTCAATGCGATTCTTGTCTCAGATTCTGCGGCTTATGATATGCAGCAGATGCCAAGAGAATGTGAAGCTATTCTAGCAGAGAAACTAATTCTGATGAAGAAGAGAAATCCTTTGATAAGACTTGTAAAATCAGCTTCATTTTTCATCTTGGGCATTATTAGCGGCCTGTTTATCTATCTAGACGAATTCCTACCCGATCTGCCCATCGCACATGATTATAGAGTCTGGATGCTTGTTCCCTTTGTTGTTTTCTTTATTGCAATAGTCATTGAATGGCGAGACCGAACCATGAATATTGACGCTGCAGTTGAGAAGATATATGGAGAATCACCCAGTGATATCAAAAAGAGAGTCTTTGGTGGGACTGATTCCATCGAAGAGGCGCTATTGTTCGAAAATCGTCCAATTGGCGAATTCCAACAAACAGAATTCACAGATGAAGTAGAAATGATTCTCAGACCCGAAGAGAAGTACTCCAAGTGCACGGTGGCAGAACTAAGAGATGAAAACAAGCCGAAAGCGCTCATTATTTTCCGTGGTGAGGAATACTCGCCCGCCGGCGTACTGGGAATTGTTGAATCGAGGGTTCGAGGAATTCTGAAAGAACCAGAACTCATCGCACTGCACGCGATTTATGAAAGGGAGCATTACAATATTCTGTGGTGGAATATGAAGAAGGACTGTGGATTGATGCTCCCGGGAGGCGTCTGGTTCCTATTCTTTTTAGTTTATTCAATGTTTCAGGGCTTTGGGACTGATGTCTTTTTGGCATTCATTCTATATGGTACGATCCCTTCAATGGCATACTTTGTAGTTCTTATCGCATATTTCTCTCATCGTTCAAACGAACGAATTGATGCCCATGACAGGGACATGCTAAGGCGCTACCCGCGTTACAGAGATGTCCTCCGTCTACTCAAAGAAGGTGGATATACTCATGGATACGGCCGTAACTCAATCACTGCACGTCTCTTGAGAATAGAACAGCTCGGAAGTAGAACTTATTCATAATCAATCCAGAATTGTCTGGGCAAACGAAACAGACGGGACTGATTTGAACACAAAAGAATTGCAAGAGGACGAAGGCCCATTTGATGCACAAAAAGAAAACCGTCTTGGTTGACCCACAAAGGATGGAGGCTCCGTTCGTTACAACTTCGACCCTTGACAACTCTAGGTACTGCGCGAGTCACACTTTTAGACCGCACGCCTCGGGCATTAGTAGCAGTGAGCTGAATACCTCGCCGAAGCTTGGTACTTACACCCCTGCCCTATTAACCTGCTCTTCTAGCAGAGCCCTCGTTCCTAGACTCAACGTTACTGTCACCAGTCCCGTCGCCCCTTCGGTAGGGGACGTCTAGCAAGTGGATGTCTATTTTTTGGGCGGGTTTCACGCTTAGATGCATTCAGCGTTTATCCCTTACGGCTTAGCTACTCCACAGTGCCCGATCGGACAATGGATACACCATAGGCCGCGACGATGCGTTCCTCTCGTACCGGCATCATCTTGCCAGCAGACATCCAACAGCGCCAATAGATAGAAACCAACCTGTCTCGCAACGGTCTAAACCCAGCTCACGTTCGGTTTTAATCGGTGAGCACCCGCACCCTTGGGATCTTATGCAATCCCAGGATACCAAGAGCCGACATCGAGGAAGCAAGCCGCGTGGTCGATATGAACTCTTGCACGCGACAACTCTGTGTGGGGGCTACTAGATCGAATCTCAGGACATGAGAACCAGTTGTCAAAACTGCCAAACTTACCTGTCCTCAAACCTGTCAGTATCTGTACCCCGCATCGACTCTGAAACCATGCTCCAGTCTTCGCGAGGAAGAAATGAAGTCATAACCTCAGAATGGTACGGAGTGACAAATACAGAAGTATGCCTACCCCTGGGGTAAGTTTTTTGTCATCTCCACCACTTACAATTGGCCAGTGAAGGTTCGCT
>RDOF01000029.1 GCA_011365025.1 Candidatus Thorarchaeota archaeon | reverse complement strand
GTGCAATGCACTATTCCTCAAAAAGGAAGAAAGGTCTTTATGAACCATTCGGCTCTTTGTAACCTCATTTATTTGTTTAACTATTAAGGGTAAAGCACAATAAGGGTGAATATTATTAGCAGGTTTGTTCACTCAGAGAAACAGGAGAGAAAACCATGAGCGAGTTCGAATCAGCAACAGGTGCTAACACAAAAATGATAGCAGTTGTTGTTATTGTAATTATAGGTGTAGCTGGAGTCGCATTTGTTATTCTTGGAGGCCTACCAGGACCAACAACCACGACCACCACGACCACCACGACTACTACAACAACCACGACGGATGGTGGGCCAGTCACACTCAGAATTCTCACGCGGCATGATGTCGCAATACACAACGCCTATGAGCCAGTCTTTTTGGCAACAGACTACGCGCATGAACACAACATTGTTAACATAGAATGGCTGAATCCTGATGTCAGTTTCTGGGATGACCTTATTGATACTGGAGGAGCTGACATCTGCTGGGGCGGGGGTCCAACAATCTTTGACCAGCTCATGAGGGACGGTCGCCTCTATGCCCTTGACAGCCCTCTTATGCAGGAAGTAGCTGACCGTGTTCCAGATGAACTGGCAGGGGCCGATATGAAGAGATACAATGACCAGGAAGAGCTGATGTGGATCGCAGCCGCAATTTCCTCTTTTGGATTTACAGTGGACCATGACTTCATGGACACCCATTCACTTCCGATTCCAACAAACTGGACCGACCTTGCAAAACCAGTCTATGGCGGCCTTCTACCGGATATTCCAACGATAGGTATAGGAAACGCTCCCGACACCACATCCAACACCCGCATCTATGAGATTATGACTCAGGGCTTCGGATGGGACGAGGGCTGGATAAACATCGCAAGAATAGCTGGAAGTTCGAATATCTACGGCGGCTCTGTGGATGTTCAGCTTGCAGTCCGAACGGGAGAGGTTGGCATTGGAATGACCATTGACTTCTACGGTTATCAGAACATGAGACTGAATCCAAGTAACGAGTATATCATTCCCGAGGATCAGAGCATAATCAATGGTGACCCCATCGCAATCCCTTCAACCTCACCTCACAAGGATCACGCTGAAGCTTTTCTTGATTTCATCCTGTCAGTCGAAGGTCAGTTGATATGGCTTGATGATAGCATCCTGAGAATGCCTGTGCTTGAGGAAACATTTTGGGATCCTCGAGCAGCCGATTCACAGGACCTCTACGAATCTTTCAACATGACAACGGCTACAACAGGTATTGACTTCAATGACACGTTGTCCCTCGAAACCAACTCTGCATTCATCTTCTACTTTGAATCCGTATTCACCAATGCACAAACCGAACTGATTCAGTGCTGGACTGAGATTCTTGCCCTATACGACGCTGGACATATCACGGAAAATGAACTTGATACCTATGCCGCACAGATGGGAACACCAGTTTCAGCAATAGACTACATCACTTCCACGCTGGAGAAATTCACTCTGGACTATGCCCGACAAATCAACAACAACATGATTTACAATAGCGAGTATGCTTCGGCGATGAAGACCCGATGGAATAACGCTGCCAAGTCTCAGTACAACAACTTGTACAGCTATCTATTGACTCTCTGGCCATAACGGGAATCAGCAGGGTGACATCATCTTGACGACACATGAGGAAGTGGATGAACAGCGGAAAGAAGCCGTAGAAGAATCAGAACTTATATCAGCCAGCCTCCAGGACACGCTTGTTCGTTCTATTAAGGGGGCTCCTTCTGCGATTCTTTCATGGTTCGTGAACAGGGGACATGGTCTCAAGGAAACGGGCAAACGAGGCGGAAAATCAATTGCGGGCTTCGCTAGAAACCCGGTTCCCAAGATGCGTGTTTCCTTCAAGAAGCTTCGAAGGGAGATGGACTCTCTTACTTGGATCCAGCTGATTGCGGTGATTGGAGTATTCTCCGTCTTCCTGATTCTTCCACTTATTAGTGTGGTCTGGACCTCCTTTACTCTTCATGACACGGGTGCGTTCACACTGCTTCATTTTGTGAATCTCTTTCAGGACTCTCAAATCTGGCCATGGGTATACAACCCCGTAACAGGGCAACTTGATGCATTTCTTAATTTGCGGCCTGCTAGCTATAACGCAGAAGCAAACCTGTTGGTGGTTTATGGATGGGATCTTGGTGGCATCCTCAATTCCATATATGTCGCCGTCATTGTAACTGCCTTCTCCGTGCTCATCGGTGTGTTCTTTGCTTTCATTGTAGCAAGGTATGACTTTCCCGGCAAGCAGGTTATTCGTACTCTCCTAATCTTCCCGATTCTGGCTACACCTTTTGTTGGCGCTATTGGAATCAAGGAGTTTCTTGGTGCCACCGGCTTCTTGAATAGCCTGTTTGCTCCTGTAAGAGATGCCATAAATCCACTTCTGTTAGGTCTCGGATTAGCCCCGATTCCATCAATTTGGCTACGAGGGCTAGCCGCCATAATTTTCGTTCAGGCGTTGTCCTTCTTTTCTCTTGTCTATCTGAATGCCTATTCCTCCTTCATGGGAATTGATCCTTCCCTTGAAGAACAGGCAGAGAATTTGGGTGCCACAGGTCCGACACTCTTCAGGAAGATAACACTCCCCCTCGCCATGCCTGGAATTCAAGCAGGGGCCATACTCACTTTTATTCTGAGCATCGAGGACTTGGGGACACCAATTGTCTTTCAAGATCACCCATTTGCCAGGAAGACTCTTGCCTATCAGGTGTTTGTCAACGTCGCTACCCAAGCAGGAACCATAGATCCAAAAGGTCCTGCAATAGGGCTAGTGCTTCTTGTATTCGCTCTTATTGGTTTTCTGGCCATCAGGAAGTACTCCTCACTCCGTTCCTACGAAGGTGGTACAAAAGGAGGACAGTGGAACCCCCGGGTTAGAAGAATCAGTAACAGAACATCTCTTCTACTCTACCTGATACTAGTTCCCACACTATTCTTGGCATTGATTCCGCAGATCAGTGTCATTATACTCTCATTTGCGGGAATATGGTCTTCAGGCAATATTCTTCCGGATACATGGACATTAGGCAATTACGACGTCCTATGGGCATTTCCGAATGTTACACAATCGATTCGACTCACTCTAATATATGGTGCAGTGGCAACGGTTGTCATAGTGCTGCTTGGAGCAAGTGCCGCATATCTCATAGCACGAAGGGATATTCCTGGCAAGACCGCTCTTGATATGCTTGTGACGTCGCCGATTGCGCTGCCTGGGATTGTTATTGCTACGGGATACTTCACATTGTTTTACAATACCCCACTATTCCTACCAGGGCATCCAGCTTTTCTCATTGTAATGTCATATACGGTTCGAAAGTTTCCGTTCACAGTACGAGCAGCATATGCGGGTCTCATGTCCACGCCCGTTGTATTGGAGGAAGCTTCTCAAAACATGGGTGCGAGTAAGAACAAAACCTTCCTCAAAATCACGTTGCCTCTCATTGGCGTCAGTGTTCTGGCCGGGTCTCTATTATCTTATGTCTATTCAGTAAGCGAGGTAAGCACAAGCCTTTTGCTCGGAAGCGTTGGCACAGAGGAAGCACCGATGACGTATTGGACATACGAAGTACTGAACAGCACAGGCATTTATGGTGGTCCGAACAATGCAGCTTGTTTAGGTGTACTGATGATGGTACTACAAATGGCCGTTATTACGGTCACCAACAAAATCCTTGGAACTAGGTCTTCTGCTATTACAGGAATATAAGGTGATGATATGGTCGAAATCGTTCTTGAAAACCTACGCAAGACATTTGGTGAAGTGGTTGCAACAGATGAGGTCAATATGATCCTCAGTGAGGGCGAACTATCTACACTGCTTGGGCCCTCCGGTTGTGGGAAGACAACCCTTCTCCGTCTCATAGCTGGGTTCTATGTGCCCGATCGTGGGAGAATCTACTTTGATGACAGAGACGTTACTGACGTTCCCCCCCATAAACGAAATACAGGAATGTGCTTCCAGAACTATGCTCTTTGGCCCCACATGACCGTCTTTGACAATATTGCCTACGGCTTAAAGTTGCAGAGATTTGAGGGCAAGAAGTACACAAAGGCAGCTATCGAGAAAAGAGTTCTCACAGCGTTGGACCTTGTTCATCTTGAGGGCCTTGGGGAGCGGCATATCCATCAGCTATCAGGCGGACAGCAGCAACGTGTTGCCCTAGCCAGAGCCCTCGTTATAGAACCCGATGTGTTGCTACTTGATGAACCGCTCTCTAATCTTGATGCAAAGCTCAGAATGGAAATGCGAGAAGAAATCATTCGTATCCAGAGGGAGTTGTCAATCACTACGGTCTACGTCACCCATGACCAGCATGAAGCTTTGAGCATCTCGGACAGGGTTGCAGTGATGGACAAGGGCTACGTTCAGCAGTTCGCAAACCCACGAGAAATCTATGCACATCCTCAGACAGTCTTTGTTGCTGATTTCATTGGCCAATGTACGTTCTTGGATGGAACAGTCGAGAACATTGGAGAACTTATCGATGTGCGGCTTCCAGACGGTCAACTCATATCGGGCAAAACAACAATTGATGGATATCCATTTCAGAAAGGCGAGGCCGTCAAATGTGCTTTCCGGCCGGAAGACCTTCACCTTAGTAGTGCTAGCTCGGATGATAATAACGTCAGGGGCACTGTGACCAGAACTATCTACATTGGGAACGGACTAGAAGTCTATTTCGAGGTTGGTGGCATTTCGGCACAAGCACTGCTCGATCCTGACATTGAAATTGCTCCAAATGATCAAATCGAGTTTTTTGCTCCACGCAGAGAAGTCATGATTCTCCCCGAGGGCGGTGTTGAAGCCCTGAGGAAGGTTCCCGGGCATCCAATGTCGACCAGCGCTCCACCCACTACTGCTTCGAGTGCCTAGTTGCAACCGCAACGCCCCTATCAAAAGCGAGCATTTCAGTTCCATTTAGCACAGCTCGTCCGACTCCAATTAGCTGGTCTTCTGGGTTCATTAGAAGGACCTCTTCCCCCGCGAGGAGGCTAGCACTTGCCTTGACAACAAACTTCGCCAGGGCTGATTTTCCCATCTCTACGAACTCTGCTGCATCTGAGTCCAGACCGACCTTGTACATCTCATCTATCTTGGATGTGAGGAGAGCTTCACCCCCTTTGAAGGTTGGAGCAAGGAGCCCCGACTGCGGGATCACTGTAAATAGAATATCTCCGTTGTACCGTATGTGACGAATCTTTCCCGTGCTTTTTGATAACACGACTTCCAGTCCCGCAAGAGAGTCCAGTTCAACCTTCCATTGATATGCAGCAATTGCTCTCAGTTTTCTATGTAGCCAAGAGTCCCTTTCCAATGTTACAGGAAGGATGTCCTTCAGCTCTTGGAATCTTTCAACCACGCTCAGTTCAACCTTCTGTGATAGAGGTGACTTCAGAATATCGACCGGTGTGTCTCGACTAAGCCAGAATACATTCCGTGGCCGTAGCTGTGAAATTAGTTCTTCTACCCGAGCCAGAGCTCTACTGAGAGTGACGTCATCAATCACTTGAGGGAAGATGCACTGCTGTGCTGGATGAACGTGTTCCAATTCCCAGGGTACAGCGCCATAGGGAGTGACAAACACAACTTGGAGATTCTCAGCTTGATGCAGTTTTCCCTCCTCTAAGAAGACCTGAGCAGTATCAGAAAAAGGGTGGTCTGCATGATGTGGTACAAGAAGGATTATTCGGGCTGTCTTAACCGGAAATCTCTCAAGGATTCTTCGGTGGAAGAACTCAATCTCTGGTCGCCGTCCAGTTTCAGTACCCGTATAGAATATGGATGACGTCTTGCCAACTGGTTCCGATACTCCGCGAGCAGTCAGAATATCAAGCATGACCTCCAAGGCTTCCATAAGGGATGGGTGGCCACGAGCACGATATGCAGCAAGTTCAAAGAGCTTTCCATCTTGAATGGCTTGACGAACTCTTCGCATCTCTGCCACGCTTACGTATAGATTGTGTTTCATTAGAAGGAGGGCTCTTTCCTCCTTCTTCATGGATTTCAACTCCTCGGCTGTGAAACTACTACATACCGGACACTCGCAAGGCAACTCCCTTAGGTTTTGTAGGTGCATTGTTCCATCCGGGAAAAGCATTCTGCCTGAGTCTGCAAACTTGGCATATGACGCTGAGTCAAAGAAGTCACATCCCAAAAGGGCTGCTTGTGCGAAGAGCATTGGGTGACCGCATCCGAATAGATGCACTGGCCTCTGGGGTGGCAGGCAATGCTTCGATGCGAGAGCTATTCTAACTATGTCCGAGTAGCGATAGCTCTCCATGAATGGCACCACACCGCCAATTGGATGTACATCAAAATCCAATCTGGCAAGAGCACTTGCTGACGTCTCTCTCAGGTCTTTGTATACTCCCCCTTGAACAGTTCCTGCCAGCATCATCTCACCCTTCTCTGGAACAGAGATACGTGCTCGTTCCAACGAGGTTTGAACATCCTTTTCGACTTGGGCTCTTGCGACACTTGGATCTGAGAATGCGTCCAGAATTGTGCCTATGTCGGCCCCGATTCCTCTTTGAAACCGGACTATCTCCAAAGGGTCAATTTCCTCCTCCGGCAGATCATGGAAGTACATTTGAAAGGTTCCAGAGTCCGTCATTATTGGCCCTTCAAAATCAAGCAGTCCGTGAACTCCATCTTCGAGCGCCTTGTCCCGAAATCGTTCGTGCGATCGAATGATGTATGAATTGGTTATGACCATTTGGAAGCCAAAATCCTCAACGAGTTCCTTTGGGCGTATTTCTGACTTACCGGGGTGAACAACTGGCATGAGCAAAGGCGTTATCACCGTGCCATGCTTGGTGCTGAACCTTCCCAATCTGGCCAGCCCATCTTTAACTCTTATCTCGAATTGACCCATTTGAGCTCATATCGATGTCTTTAGATTCTCTCAAAGAATCTTTCCCTTCGACCACTATCAAACGGTTTAAGACATTCTGCGAAACAAGGTGGGATAATGGACAACCTAAAGGCGCTGCTTATTCAGCGTCGGCGTCATAGAGAGCCGAATCTTCTGAATGAGTTTGAAGCCCTTGCACGGACTGCAGGGTATGATATCATAGGAATACGCGACATAGTGAGCCCTCCGTCTGCCAAATTTGGATTAGGTAGCGGCAAAGTGGAAGAGATCGCCACTTGGATCGAGATTAACACACCTGATGTAGTCCTCTTTTCCCCAAAGCTTCGATCAAGTCAGGTATTTCGGTTAATGGAAGTCTGGGATACTGAGGTTCGCGACAGGACTCAATTAGTCCTTGAGATATTCGATAGACACGCAAAGACTCCACAGGCAAAATTGCAGATAGAGCAAGCACGACTTAGCTATGAGCTGCCCTTTGAACGCTTTCAAATCAGGCAAAGACTGCAGAAGGAGCAGACTGGCGATAGGCCAACAACCAACCAAGTCGGCGTTGGTGAAGATCTTCTCAACCTTAGGATTCAAGCTATTCGTCGAAGGATATCTGCTATTCAGCAGAAGTTGGAGAAGATCTCAGAGGTTCAGCAGCTGAAGAAGCAGAAACGTGCAAAAGAGGGCTTTCTGGAGATTGCACTTGCAGGATATACCAATGCGGGAAAGAGCACCCTTCACTCAGCTCTAACTGGTTCTAATGTTACCATTGCAGACCAACTTTTCACAACGCTTTCAACAAAAGCAGCAGAGCTTTCCATTCCAGGTAGACAGATTATTCTCTCTGATTCTGTTGGCTTCATTAGTGACCTGCCAAAGTCATTGTACCAAGCCTTCAACACAACTCTGATGGAGATAGGCGATGCTGATGTCATTATTCTCGTGGTGGACGGGTCAGATTCGCCCTCCGAGATGCTCCGCAAACTGCATGCCTGCTACGAAACTTTCACAGAGGTCGGCATTAACGGAATCCCACTTGTTGTTGCGTTGAATAAAGTGGACCTGCTTGAAGAAGATGACATTGCTGAACGAATCCGTCTTCTAGAGGACGAAGGTCAGCATGCAGTTCCTATATCAGCGAAAGAAAGCATCAATCTCACGGAATTGCTCAAGAATGTGGACGCGTTGCTGCCAGCTCTAAGAAGATATATCTTGGAACTCCCCTATGATGATGGTTCAATGTCCCTTCTCTCTTGGCTTTATGAAGTCGGTCAAATCCATGAGCAGGAATACAAGGAGGATATGATTCGCATCCAAGTTACACTCAGTTTCGAAACAGCTGAAAAGGTGCGACGTGCCATGCAGGATGGCTCTCTGCATCTTGAACCTATTGCGTAGATGCTGTTGATTAAGACTGGCGAGCTTCAACCAACTCCTTTTATGCGCCCCTCGACAGAACACACAAGCTAAGGTGGCGCCCGTGATCGTGATGAGTTTGAAGTCCATGGCCCAAATCCTCGACATGTTGAAGGGTTATGAGAAAGTTGTTCTGTTTGGAGACTCTGGATGTGCACAACTCTGTGATGTGGGAGGCATTCTTCAACTTGAAAGCATGGAGGATTTGCTCACAAAACATGGAATGAAAGTGCTAGGATACATCTTTGTTGAGGGCGGCCTCTGTGACATCCATGCAGTGAAACTTGAGCTCGATAGGCACGTGGACATGCTGAAGGATGCTGATGCATTTCTCATTCAGGCCTGTGGAGTTGCAACGCAGGCTATAACTGATTTAATTCCCGAGAAGGAATCTTTCCCAGCAGTTGATACTACCTTCCTAGGGGTCATGCCGGAACGATTTGTCCATCATGAGACATGCGTGATGTGCGGCGAGTGCGTTCTTCATCTCACTGGTGGCATATGTCCCATCGCACGATGCGCTAAGGAGATGCTGAATGGTCCCTGTGGCGGGTCAATGGATGGCAAATGCGAGCGTGATGAGGATACAGAATGCGTTTGGCAGCTTATCTACGACCGACTCAAATCCTTAGGGAAACTTAACAACATCAAGAAGATTTGGGAGATCAGAGACCATAGCTTGACGCATAGCCCTCGCTCGATTACGCATGAGGGGTTCTAACTGGAACCACTTACCTGTTTCTGACGAAGGAATTAAGTGAGATGCACAGTTTCTCAAGAGCAGCTTTCACAAGGAGTGAGAGGTTGTGACAAAATCGCGTTTGGAGCGTCTATTGAATTCGGAGGAGTTCGTTGTGACTTGCGAGGTCGCTCCTCCACATGGTGCTGACCATACCTTGATAGAGGAGAGAACGCGATTAGTGAAGGATTACTGCGATGCCATCAATATCACAGACAATGTTCGCGGTATACCAACAATGGATAGTGGGGTCTGTGCTCATTTCGTTTTGAAGGCTGGGGCTGAACCTATAATGCAAATGTCCGCCAGAGACCGAAATCGTGTTCTGTATGAAAGCCAGCTCTACGGCGCATATGCACTTGGGATACGCAATGTCGTCTTCATAACTGGTGACCATTCGCTTTTAGGAACCCATCCTCAGGCAAAAACGGTATTTGACTTAGACTCTGTTCAGGCGATACAATTGGCGAAGTGTCTTATGGGCGGAACTGACCTTTCAGGGGCACAACTTGAGGGGACTCCAGAATTCTTTCTGGGTGCCACCTTCAATCCATTTGCAGATCCTCAGGACCTGCAGGTCTGGAGAGTCGAAAAGAAGAGAGATGCTGGAGCGCAGTTCTTCCAAACCCAAGCCATCTATGATTTGGACAGATTCGAATCATTTCTGTCCAAAGTTCGTCCTCTAAAAGTGAAAGTGCTTGCTGGTGTAATCCCACTCAAGAGTACGGCAATGGCAAAATTCATGCGAGCAAGAATTCCCGGAATGCGGATTCCTGACAAGATTCTTGCCCGGCTCGAAAACGCAGGGGCTGGACTTAAAGGAGTGAAGCAGAAGAATGCAATACGTTCTGAAGGGCTTCTAGTCGCTGAAGAAACGATTAACACAATCCATGAGATTGCAGGTGTTCATGGAGTTCATATTATGAGTGTTGGATGGGAAGAAAACATTCCTAGTCTAGTCAAGTCCTGCAACCTGTATCCCCGACCCGCTTGAGGTGAAGTAAAGATGTATGTGTTCAAGAAAGAACAGAAAGCAATCAGCTTTGGAGGAGTGACTATTGGTGGCCAGCCTGGTGAAAATCCAACAGCCTTGGTAGGAGGTCTCTTCTTCAAAGGACAACCTATTGTTGAGAATACCAAAGAGGGTCTCTTTGACAAGAAGCTTGCAAGGAGTTGGATTGATACAGGGCAAATGATGGTCGAGCGAACTGGTCATCCATTGCTCCTTCAAGCTTTCGGACGGACCGAGCTGGCAATGGAGCGCCACCTCTCCTGGCTTGTTGAAAACTATGATGGCCCCTTTATGTTTGAGTCGACCAACCCCAAAGCCAGAGTACGCGCAATTGAATACTGTAATGCAGCTGGTCTTGGTGAGCGTGCCATATACAACTCAATTAATCCCTCAATGAAGGATGATGAAAAACTCGCGCTTCAGAACAGCTCTCTTAACATGGCTATCGTACTTGGCTGGTCGCCTCGTGCAACCTCGCTCGCTGAGAGAATGGATACAATTAGGGGCTCTATGGCCGCCGCCGAGAATATCGGAATCAAGAAGATGATTATTGATCCAGCAACGCTACCAGTCGGAGCTGGCTATGGACTGGACTATCGAACCGTACTAGCAATCAAAGCCGAATTGGGACTTCCGACGTGTCTTGCACCGCACAACGCCCCTTCTGCTTGGGGGTTCATAAAGCAGTTCGGATTTGATGATGAGCCAACTCATATGTCAGCAATTGTTGCATCATCCACTGCCGCCCAAATGTCTGCGACTGATTGTATAATGTATGGGTCGATGGTTCG
The DNA here is from genome assembly GCA_011365025.1 of Candidatus Thorarchaeota archaeon. The sequence continues at coordinate 28,432 of RDOF01000029.1, read as the reverse complement.
AACGAAAGAGGTGTTTACGGCTATTGCTTTGGTTGGAAATGCAATATCAGCTGCAGTGGCTGAGGCGCAACATGCTCTTGGAATTGACCGTGCTCTATTTGAGCCACTTACATTCGAATAGGAGTGAGATTACAAATGACCGAACGTGCTTGGCCACCAATTCCCGGAGATTTCCATGTGAAGAATCCCACCTCGCCTGTCGCTATTTGCACCCTTGGGAAGAAGCTCGATATTCCAGGCGAGTATGGAATAGCAGGTACCTGCAAAACAGAGAATATTGGAATCGAACGGGTAATCGTCAATGTGATATCCAATTCTTCAATTCGTTTCCTCATTTTGGCTGGTCCTGAGGTCCCAGGGCATCTTACAGGTCGCTCACTTCGAGCACTACATACCTGGGGCATTGATTCCGAAACGAGAAAGATCAAGGATGCTCCTGGGGCAATACCATACATTGAGAATATTCCCCTAGAGGCGGTAGAGCGGTTCCGAAGACAGGTCGAGCTTATTGATATGATTAACGTTTCTAATACTGAAGAAATAATGGCAGCAGTGAAAGAGCTAGTAGCAAGGACCCCCGGAGAATATCAGGAGGATGCTATGTGGGTGGAATTTGGAGCTGCCCCCCGTGTTACAAGCTACCGGGGCCAAAGCGGGCCAATATCGTTATTGCCGGAATTTCGAATTTCACTTAATCCCTTCTCCTCCCTCGTGGGAGTTCAGGAAAATCATGCCCTAATCTCGCTACATCCCTCTTTGATTGGAGTGGAGGTTCGAACGACGGATACTGGAACTTTACTATTTGGAAAGGAGCTGTGAAACATGTTCGTCTTTGAAAAGGAGCAGTATGTGTACAATATCGGAGGAATCAGGATTGGCGGAATGCCCGGAGAATATCCGACAGCTCTTGCTGGAACGATCTTCTACTCTGGCGACAAGGTTGTTGAGGACCCTGAATTGGGAAAAATTAATCGAGCTGGGGCCGAGGATTTGATAGTTAAACAAGACGAGATGTCCGACATTACTGGAAATCCTGCACTCGTCCAAATTTACTCAAGTTCACACAAAGCCATCTCGACCTACATTGATTTTGTGAGTGTCGTGACAGATGCACCCTTTCTTATTGGCTCGACCGATCCCGATGTTCGTATAACTGGTCTACGTTACTCTGAGGAAGTCGGATTACTGGATAGAGTAGTCTACAATTCGATTGGAGTTTCAGCTACACAGAATGAGCTTGACGCTCTGACAGAGATGCAGCATGAGGCAGCAATTATTCTTGCCTTCAATCCTCAGGATGCATCGATTGCCGGAAGGAGAGCCATACTAGAAGTGGGCGTTCTTAGCCTTGAGAAAGGCCTTCTCGAACTTGCAAAGGACCTCGGCGTGACCAAACCCCTGATTGATACCGCAACAACGGCAATCGGTGCGGGAGCGGGCATAGCTGCTTCCTTCACATTCGTATCCAAGTCGCTCTATGGCCATCCTACCGGGTCAGGATTCCACAACGCTCCTTCTTCATGGCCATGGCTCAAGAGCTACAAGAAGACGGACAAAGAAGCTTACCAGATATGCGACGTCGCATCCAATCTCATAGTCCAACTAATGGGTGGTGATTTCCTCCTCTATGGTCCAATAAAAAATGCAAGCAGAGTATTTCCTGTTGTAGCGATGGGTGATGTCATTACTGCAGAAAATGTAAAAATGGAATTCGGGGTTGATCCAGTGGAAGGACATCCCTTCCGAACGTTACTCTGATGGTGTGAGGATAATGGCTGCTGGTCCCAAGATAATCACGCCTCGGCAAATTGGCGTTGCATCCTTGAGAACGGGACCGTTTTACACCGTGGCTTCTGTCGAATTGGGCAACACCACAACGAAATGTATCTTGGCTTCAACAAATCTTAGGACGTCTGAGATTTTTGAGGTAGAGAAAGAGGTTAGAATGACACGGGATGTAAGAGCGCCTCGTGAAAATGAACTAGTTTTTGGAAAAACGATTGTGGGCGTGCCTCTCACAAAGGATTCAATATCCGAGTTCATAGCAGATATACTCACAACGACCTTTGCACGGGCTCGAGTTGACATAGAAAAAGACCTTCATTTTGTTGTTAGGTCAACTGGTGTGACTGCAGGATTTGCCAAGCCCTCTGAGGTAGGACTCATGGTCAAGGCTCTGGCAGACGGATGTCTAAGAGCTGGAGTTCCACCAAGGAAAATGACTGCCTCCATATCATTGGATAACCTGCCCCCAGGGCTGCAGGAGTTTTCTTGGCTCAAAAAGGTCTATTTTGATGGAGCGGTAGCTAGTTCTTTACCCCCTTCAAGCACGGACATTGTGGCAAATGAGATGGAGGGTGAATTGGTTACAGCCGGCCTGAAGGGCGCTGCAAAGGGTACATCAATCGATTTCAGGAATCCTGTGCTTACGCTTGATTTTGGGACAACACTTGCCGGGAGAGTCACCGATGATGGTTATCCCTATGCTAAGACAATTGGTTCTTTCACCGGGCTTGCAGGTGCCATACCCGATGCCATAGCTAGGGGGTCCGGGTTGGCCGATCAACCAGCTTCATGCACTCTTGACATATTACCAAAGAGGCAGAAGCGGGCAGAACCTGATCTGGCCTTGATTGATGAAATACACGGTCTGATTGATGTACAAAGAGTCACTTCAGGGAGTAGATTCGGTACCGTTCCTGTTAATCCTGCGGCTGCAAGCGAGGCGGATGTAGCCCTAATTGGAGTCGATGTTGGAAACAACGGCTCACGGCTAGATGATCTTGGTAGGATTGGTCATCGTGCAATGGATGAGGGTGGTATTGACCTTCTTCTCGCCGTGATCGACCATTCGCAGGCCCGACTTGCAGAACGTCTGGTAGGTGTAGCGAACGAGGAACAGCTACTTCTCCCGGAGACTTGTCTTGGATTCACTGGCAGGGCAATTCTCACCGGAAGAAAACCCCAGATTATAGCGGGGCTGCTTTCAGAGGATTGGCCAACAAAGAATCTGCTTTTTGTCCAAGATGGATTGGCAATGGGAGCTGCAGTGGCTGCAAGATGCATGAATTCACTTGGTACGCCCAAGCATCCAATGGGTGGACGTAGGGGTGACAAATGCATAATGAAAGCCAGGATCGACATACAGAAACGAGCGAAGGAGTAAGCGGCTTTCTTTTTGGGGCACTTCTTCACTGAGGAGTCTTTATCTTCAATACCATTCGCTCTCAGGCAGAGGTATCAGAGTTGCTTGTCGTTCCGATTAAGACCCGCGTGATTACCCAAGAAGATGATTTCATAGAGGTTCTATTGGAGGCACTTGAGAGGTCAGGATACACTCTTCTGGACGGTGATATATTGGGCGTTGCCGAAACGCCCCTTGGCACCACAGAGGGTCGTGTCGTGAACCTGGAAGACGTCGAAGTATCGAGGCAGGCTCAAGACCTCTCTGATAAGTACGTCCTGCTACCAGAAGTGGCGCAGCTCGTTCTTGATGAGGCTGACGAAGTCCTTGGTGGTATTCCACATGTCGTACTGACAATTAAGGACAATACTCTCATGGCGAACGCTGGCGTGGACAAATCCAATGTGCCCCCGGGTTATGCCTCTCTCCTTCCAGAGAATCCGCGTGCAAGTGCAGAGCGTTTAAGGAAAGAGGCTCTTGAGAGGTATGGCAAGCAAATTGGCGTAATTGTAATCGACAGCCGAACACAGCCTCTTCGTCTGGGTAACATAGGAATGGCGCTCGGCGTCGCAGGCTTTCGGCCAGTGGCTGACGATAGAGGTCGAAAGGACCTTTTTGGAAACGAGCTTCGCATAACTCGAAGGGCAGTTGCAGACAATCTTGCATCCGCCTGCACCGCTGTCATGGGTGAATCCAATGAATCTGTGCCTGCAGCTCTTATCCGCGATGCACCTGTTGAATTTGTTGACGCATCCTTTGACTCATCTGAGATGTGGATTTCACCGATGGAGTGTATGTATATGGCAATCTTTGAACAGTGGCGCACAAGTGGCTCGGTGGCAGGGGGACCAGCGCGCGATAAACGGATGTAGAAGTAAACGAGAGGTCGTCATCCGGTTGATAGGATGCCACCAACGGTTTTCCATGCTACTCTGTTCACAAAGAGCATTTCTTCTCTTTGTGGCGCCACCGAGCTCACGTATTCGTTATCCTCATCCTATTTAAGCCACGTAGCATTTTCAGCTGGTTCAAACTCGAAAGAAAGAAAAGGAGATTACTGGCAGCGAAATATACACACTGCACCTGCTATTGGAGAATGACCACTTGGCAAGTAACACTATTGTTCTTGATGTCAGAACGGCTGGAGCATCAGGCGACATGTTTCTCTCTGCTCTAGTGAGCCTTATCGGAGAGCGTGATTCCCTTCTTCCAGTAGCAGCTAGTTTATTGATCTTTGACCCAACACTTAGGGTGAGCTTTGAAACAAAATCCGAAGAGGGCAACACAGGATATCGCCTTGTCGTAACACGAGACGAGTCCATTCGATTCAGCGCACCTTCCATGCTTGAGATTCTGAGCTCGGTTTCTGAGGAGCTTGAGCTATCACAGGCCGCTAGGCAAATTGCTGAGCGTGCACTGAACGAGATTCTTGAGGCAGAGTCGCGGGCACACGAGACCCCCATTGAGAAGCTCCACCTGCACGAAACAGGTTCTATTGATACAATCCTAGATATCGTGGGCACAGCGTACCTCTTGGAACGAGCCGGATTATTGAAGGACTCGAATTTCATCTCTACCCATGTGGCAGTTGGAAGCGGGACCATCAATACTCAACATGGTCCTCTGGAGGTTCCTGTACCCGCCGTTGCTGAAATCCTAGTAGCCAACGAGGTTCCGTTTGTGATGGGGGATGCCAAGACTGAGGTATTGACGCCAACCGGGGCCGCAATGCTAGTTTCCCTTACCCAAGAATTCGTTGAATCTTCTGAAGGGTTCATTGCAAGACAGCAAGGAGTCGGCTTTGGATCACGTGACTTGGGAGAGGTTCCCAACTTCATGAGAATAATGGTTGGTAGCTTCCGTGAAGACGCGACTCCTGAGATTACCGCAGCCAAGGAATCCCTGATTGTACCCAAGGAGAAGTCTCCCAAGAAAGAATCGGCAAGGGATGAAAAGACACCGTCTAAGGATAAGGAGGACCGGTCCAATATGATTGATGCATGGAATGCCGACGATGTAATGGTCATTGAAACAAACGTGGATGACATTGATGGCGAGGTCATGGGGACTCTCTTTGACACCCTTCTATCGGAGGGTCTTGCTTATGATGTCGTTATGATTCCAGCCTATGGAAAGAAGAATCGTCCCTGCTATGTGATAAAGGTCATTGCAGCAAAAGCGGGTCTGAAGAGCATTGCTGAGATAATGATACGGCATCTTGGTACGATAGGAATTCGCTATACGACATGGGAGCGGCTGAAAGCAGCCAGAGAAACGATTGTCTGCAAGTTTGAAGTAGACAATAAGGAGTACATGGTTAGAGTGAAGGTCTCAAGAGGATTAGACGGCAGTATCATCAACATCAAGCCCGAAGCGGACGATGTCATGAAGGTATCTCAGGAAACCGGTATTCCCGTTCGGGAGCTCAAACCAAGGATTGCCATGCAAGCCCATGCAGTCACAGAGTAGCTTGAACCGCCTCCCCCTGTTCTTCCATTACTGATTCTTGCAAGTACTGACTAGGGATGAGATTCTCAAACGCACGCAGACATAGGGTTGCATACGCCTCAGAATCATAACGTGTTGTTTCATCAAGCAGTTCGATTGCCCTCACTCTTCTCATCGGACTCTCTGACTCTCCGCTCACCATGATGTAGCGTACTTTTTGTCCCGCATGAAGTTCCTTGCCATTCTCCACAAGTTGTCTAGCAACAATTGCTGCCCTGGAGTTTGCACGGTACGCATCTGGCTCTCTGGTCAGGCGGGTGTGCAAAATGAGGTCTCTCAGGTCGATATTACCTTCATACAGTTTATCGATAAATCTACGACACACAGAGTAGGCGGCAGGAATAAGCTCAATGAATTCGGCTTTGTTGCGACCCCGTGCTAAGGTCTTAATCATCTCCTTTTGACAATCACCAACGTAGATACAGGTGTCCCGCCTTCTCATTTCTATGCCTCTAGTCTTTATTGCGCCATTCCTATAGACTCCATAGTAGCGGTTCAACGGGGCAATTGATGGATGAAGACGGGATGACGGAATCACCAGCCATCTGTAGACTCCTTTTGGAGACATCTTGATATCGACTGCTTCTGTGACTCGTCGACAGAATTCCCAGACTCGTTCGTACTCTATCTTCTCTTTGGACTTAATCCATACCGAGTCTACGATGCCATGCACCAGTTCAAACCCCATCTGCTCACCTATTTCTTGCGTCCTCAACATGACATCTCTTGCCAATGCGGTCACAGCAGTATGTGCCTCCACTCGACCAAATCTGGCATTTTTGAAACCAAGATAACCAAAGCAGGAGACCAAGATTCCTTTGAGAGTGTTCTGCATTCGTTCGTATTTCTCTGCATCATGCCCCTCCTCAATCAGCCTCTTGAAGTCCTTGCGTTTCTGTACCACCAGTTCAAGTGACTTCGAAACAAGGCCTCTCTTTCGATTACAGAGGCGGAAGTTCACTTCAGGAACATCAATGCAGTACTTGTAGTCGTAAGGGCATTCCGTTCGTGTACAGATGGTTTCAGGACTGATGTTGCGTGTCACCATAAGAGTTGGGTACATGGATGAGAAGTCGCACTCTGCAATGTTATCATAGATGTCTGGCTTTGGTTGAAGAATCAGCCCTCCACGGTCGATTATCGCCAAGTCCGTCACGGTCTTGAGAAACTCCGGGTTTCTTTTGATTGGTGGTATGAGAATCCCCATCTTGAAGGCGTTGTAGTACTGGACTGAGGCATTCACCGTACCAATTGACATTCTGGCAACCTTCTGAGGTTGGGCCAATGCAAGTCTACAACCCTCAATGACGCCTTCCATGCCCTGTGGTGAGTAGTAAGAGCTCTGCCTCTGGTCGATATGGATTCTCCCGTTGAACATCACCTGATTGCCAGCCTTGTATACTATCTGATTGTATTGCCAGAATGACTGAGGCTCCTTATGCACCACTTTCAGTGGTGTTCCATCACGCGACATAACAAGCTGGAAACCGTGCAGCTTTGCACGGAGTGTCAAGTATCTGAAGACATCTTCATCGCCCCCTCTGGTCACGATAACATCTGGGTCGAGCGTGTCAATAGCTTCCTGGAACTGAATTAGGATGGCCTTCTCATCCTCCTCTCCAATTCGATAGGTTTTCCCTTCATGAAACAGGTCGATGTGATGGATTGGGTCTTCCATTTTGGGAACGATGCTCTCAGTGTCAACAAAGATCTCAAAGCCAACCTCATCAAGGTTTGGGACCTCATATTCGGAAGCTTCACGCCTGTCAAGGCACTTCAATTCCACAATCCTCTCTCCCTTTGTTTGAAACTTCACTCGTCCAAAGGGGAACACTTCCTCCTCGATGAAGAACTGCTGAACGGGATCGATATCCGCATGAAACACGGTCCCACTAGGTAGTCGTTCAAGATCTTTTGCTACCTCCCAGTGAGCATCCGGTGTTGTGAATACCTGCAGTACTAGACTCATCTCATCATCATAGACACTAACGAACCGCTGAACAAACTCGCTCCGCGTCACCTTCGGATGCTCTTGCACTGCCAGAAGCAGGTCCTTGTTAGTCCACTCTGTACCTTGTTTCTGTTCCACACTCACAAATACTGAGGGATAAAACTCGTATGAATAGCCTCGGGTGGTTCCAGCTGACTTGATCCAGAGGGTCAACATCCCCTTCTGGAAGTCCACACTGGCGTCAAGTAGCCACCCAGTCCCTATCAACTGTGCTCTCTACTCCTTGAGTCTGTCTTCAAGTGCGGCTATCCTTCTCTGTAATTCGTCGTTCTGTTTGAGAAGGTCCATTATAGTGGCAAACAGAGCTACCTCAGCGATTCGAGGGGTCGCAATCATTGTTCCGGCGTCGCCGTGTGCAAGTGCTGTTTCGAAGACCCTGTCTAGCCGCTCTCGGTCTTCTGGCTTCAATGTCCGCCTGAAGCCATCCCATCTGTTTCTCTCTACCCTTATTGCGTCCCTGAACGTACGCGCAGTCCTTCCCATGCTTATCATCCTCTATCAGGCGTGGCGCGTGAGGTGACCGGGAAACGGTCTCTTGTCTTATCAGGCCAGAGTAGTATGCCGCCTGTGATTGTGGGTTTTACGGGACAGAGCTGTTCGTCCGAGGAGACTCTCCGAAGGGGGACTGATTGGCGAAACTACTGCTGTTTCCTTCGAAGTACGGCAAAAACAACTCAACAGGAAACTCCCGCGGCAATTAATTCCAGTTATTAGGGAGAAGCGATAGTCTATTTCCGGGATTATTCATGGGGATTGTAATCCGAGCAGCAATGCTTCAAGACTGTGAAACTTGCGCCCAACTCAGTAGAATTGAGGAGCACGAGGTTCCTGGAGGGAACCATATTCCTGCAGATTTCTTCGCAGCCAATGTTGATGAAGATAAGATGTTCATTGTTGCAGAGAACAATGGAGAAGTCATGGGATATGTCCTCGGACAACCAATGAAGAGTGGATATGCGTACCTATCACTTCTGGCAGTTGATGCAAGGATGAGAGGCAGGGGCTTAGGAAGAATGCTCGTCGATGCTTTTCTGAAAAGATGCATCGAGAAGAAGCTCTTCTTTGTTTCTCTCTTCGCTCCATCATTCAACGAAGAAACATTAGCGTTCTATCGGACAATTGGATTTACACAGGGTAGAGAGCATTTTGAATTTGGGATTCAGCTTCAGGAAATTCTAACCTGATAATTTCTAGGATCGCCGCTCGTCTAAGGATTGCTCTGGAGAGGGAATTGGTATTGAAAACAGCATCAGGATATTGTCACAAGAGTGTTGTAAACACCTCTCGCGCCAATGTAATGGGCAGTTATCCTTCCATATTCTGAGGGCAAGAGGTCAAATACTCAAATGGGTATGGAAAAGTGGGGAATTTCGTTGGACCGTGATGAACACAGTGACTTAGACTCTTTCATGGAACTCGTGGAAACTGGAGAACGAAGAGTCTACCTTGAATATCCAACTGTCAGACAGGTCATTTTCAAGCTCTTCGCCCCCGTCGTTGCAGGCTTTTGCATAACTCTTGGTTTGATATTTATCATTGCCATCTCACACATTGTATTGAATCCCGTATTGGTCTTAGCAGCGCTGTTTATCCCTATCCTCATTGGATTTGCTTTAGGATTACTAGGAGTTGCGCGGTCAAGTCGATATGCGGAAAAATATGGCGTGAGGGGAGTTCCTAGACCCGAGTTATCTTCCGCCATCTCCTTCCTCGATATGATTAGAGAGGGACACGCTGATCTGGGAAAGATTTCCAGCGACAAAAGGCCGGAGGACTTCAGTCCTACCTCATCCATGGCGCTTGGAGTAACACTTCAGGTTCTCAATAAGATAGACCCTGGTTTAGGAACACGGTGGGTTCAAACTCTGTCTAGTCGGCTATCTGAGGCAGCCAGTTTAAAATTGAAAGCATTTCTCAGAACCACCTTCTTTGGAACAATTGTCCTAGTCATTTTCGCAATAGCTCTCGAGATTCTCAGAATGTTAAATCTTATCGATTCGCTTCTTCTCTTGCAGATTCTTGTTCCAACTGTTTTTATTGCAGTCCTATTCGTTGTTGCTTTGGCGGCATATGCCATCAAGAACCAGAATGCAGATCCCCCTCCAGAGCTACAGGCGGCAATATGTGGACCAGAGATTAGGAATGAAACGGACTATGTTCTTGACCATTTGTTAACCACCATTACTGAAGAAGGCGAGCATCCGCTCAGGGTCCTAGTCGTGGGGAATTATGATGAATTGAGGTACACTGGTCGCACATATGTGACCTCACGGGAAATGGTCCTCCGGGAAGCAGTTCTAATACCACGAGCGGCCAGATTGTAGTTCACTTCTCAGTTCTCGATAGTCAGTCTGCCCAAATGAATCGTGATTTGTAAGAATCCGAGCCCTACATGCTAAGGAAGGTGAATCACTCGAAAGATTCTGAGCAATTCACATTAGCTCAATTAGCCATTATATATTTGCGAGTGAGTCATTTATGCCAGAGCAGAAGATCTCGTGCCCTGTTTTGTGTGTCGTGTGCGGCCAAGATAAACAGAATACAAGAGCTAAATCCGATATTCTTGCTACTGTCCTGGCAGTTATGCTAGTTGGATTGCCTCTGATTATCAGTATCTCAAATTCCTATCCGCCCAATGCCCCGACCATCACTTCAATCAGGGACATCAATGATGGACTGGTCCCCCTAGGAGCAAATGTTACAGTAATTGGAACTGTAGACATGACGACTGAAGCTTATATTCTACTCATCGGTGATGGCGGCACTATCTACATAATGGGGACAGGTTATCAACCACTGATTGGTACAGTGATTAGGGTCTCCGGAACCGTAAATACGCCAACTAGAATAATCGAAGCGACTATCTTGCCTCCTATGTGATGGCAGAGGAGCGAACAAGGAACACTAATATCCCCGCAAACATCAAATATGCCTACGCGCTCCGCTATACCACCACTGTCCGGTTGCTGAGAGAGATGGTCACAGCGTTATTCAAGGTCATCCTCATGGGTGATGGTTCGGTTGGGAAGACAAGTCTCAGAAGACAGTATATGGGTGAGGGCTTCAGAGCCAACTACATGATCACCATCGGGGCTGACTTCGCCGTGAAGAAGATGAAGCTGGAGGGCGGATTTGATGTCAGTATTCAGATCTGGGATCTCGCTGGTCAGGAGCACTTCAAGAATGTACGCAATACATTCTACAAAGGTGCCCAGGGAGCTCTTGCTGTCTACTCCACCGTTGAACGGTCTTCTTTTGATAATATTAGGAATTGGCTTGACGAATGCTGGACTAACGCCGGAAAGAAAATCCCTATTGTTCTCATTGGAAACAAGATTGACCTTCGTGAGCAGTTCAAAGACAATCCTGTTATGGCTCAGACTATTGTCACAACAGAGGAAGGTGAGGCCCTGGCAAAGAAGATAGCCGGTATGGGCTCTCATGCTAGTTTCCTTGAAACCTCGGCCAAGACCGGCCACAACGTCGAGGCAGCCTTCTTGGAGCTGGCACTAAAGATTCTGGATGCCGGTGGACTCTCAACGTAGGCTTTACTGGTCGTCGTTTATGAATTCCTGCTGAATTCTTTCAAATAGCTCGCTTGCGGCAGCCTGAAGGACTTCTGAATCGTCAGAAAGCACGTCAATTCTCAACTTCGAGATGTCATCGTCTTCTTCGCCAACCACCGAGAGTGTTATGATGGCTTTTATCCCTCGGAATCTTCCTTGCCCCGTTCCTGCAACAAGTCCCATGCAGACATTATCCTTTTTTGTTGAATCAAAGTGAATCGGAAAGAGGTTCAGTTCTGTAAGATAGTCCACCAAGAATTTCATCAACTCATCCGAGTTCTTCTCAACAACGTGTTCACGGTTCCATTCCAGCAGGTCTGTCTTAATCGCGTTGTACTCATCAATCGTCATCTCAAGAGGGTCGAGCTGGTCAAAGAAAGACCTGATGAAACGATTGCCTGCCTTTGCCGCAACGAGGTCTCGCTCTTGGTCAAAGAATGTCACCGATGGTATGAACTCCCCTTCAATGCACTCCCTGTCAATAGAGAATCTGAAGAGCACTTCCTTTGTTTCACCGCTCTTTATTTTGGGTATGAAGTGCGTGCTGTCATGAAGGAGCACAATGCTATCGGTTGGATATGACATTAAGGCAATTGTCACGTCAGAAATTGGATGCTCTAATCCGTTTGTCACAGAGAGTGAGAAATCCATTCCTCCTGGAGTTGTTGAGAAATCTGTTGTGACATGTACATCATCAGTAGTGCGAACAGGGGTGGATTCGAGAATGACCTTGTCCAACTTGCGTGGTTTGCTTGGCCTCAGCTCCTCCTCAATATTGAGATGCTTCCCGTATGCATCAAGCCACCCCACTGCGAACTCGGCAGCAGTTCTCACATTTTCGTCATTATCTGATATATAGGGGCTGATGACCTCAACCGAGGAAATTGACCCAATCTTGGCCATAACTCCAGCTGCTGCAATTCGAATCAGACTACTCTCATCGCTAAGAGCAACTTCTAGAGAATCAAGCGAGTCCTGGCCGAAATCGCCTAACCTGCAAACAGCAAGGAGTCTCACATCCTTATCGCCAGTGAGCGCAGCATCCTTGCAGGCCTGGATTGAGGCAATCTGAGAGAGTGCTTTCTCCAGCTTATCTTCCTTTGGCTTGAAGATTCTAGACATGGCTTTCTTGAGCCCTCTGAGGGCTTCGCCTCCACCCAGCGCCTGTGTTAGTGTAGTTTCGTCCTTCTCGCTCACTCTCGACACACTAGATAGGTCCAAATTAGAGCTGTCTTAATTCTTATTGTGGCGGCCCAAGCAAAACACAGCATCAACTGACAGGATAAGGCATCTTTCATAACATTTTTAGCAACGCCGCAATGCCAGAGGGCTGTAAAGGAGCCTCCGCGGGTGTTTCCCATGGAACAACGAGAAGTATCATTATTCCTTAAGCCCACCATTATGAAACCTGAAGCCCAGAAAGGAGGCGATATCACCAGAAGGTTTGCAATGAACAAGGTGGGCCGCATGCTTGCAGCCGCCTTGCAGGACCGGAGTATTCGGTTGTACGATGCCCGCAACTGTGAAGAGATGCAGAAGATGCAAGATGAGTTTCTTTGCACATCAATCGCGTTCAGCCCAAGGGGGGACATCGTTGCGTCTGGTGGAGTCGACCGCATGGTTAAGCTCTGGGACATACGAAGCGGAACGGTACTTGCTACGCTCGAAGGTCACGAGTATCCCGTCTTAACGCTGGCTTTCTCTCCGGATGGTGGTCGGCTAGTTTCCGGTAGTGGCGACACAACGCTCGCTATTTGGGATGTTGACAACCATACGAAATTGCACCATATGAAAGGCCATTCGCTCTACGTTGTAGCCTGCGACTGGTCCCCAGATGGGACCACCATTGTGTCGGGTGAGGTAGATGGCTCAATACGGGTGTGGGATGCTGCAAGCGGAACTCTCAGGGCGGAATTGAAAGATCATCGTACCGCTGTTCACTCCGTTAAGTTCAATCCGGATGGCTCAAGGCTGGTTTCAGGCACTCAGCTGAAGTGCGGTGTCTCGCGTTTAGCACCGATGGTAAGTACATGGCCTCTGGTTCCAGCGACAAGATGATTTATGTTTGGTCAATGCAATCGCTGAGCATTGAAGGCGAAGCTCGAGTGCAGAGCGAAGTGGATGGCATTGAGTGGTATCCAGATGAATACGCCTTTCTTACCGCTGATGGAACAGGCACCATTTATCGATGGGAGGTCACTGAGCTAGAGAGAATGCTTGCTCCGTTCACTCAACTCCTTGCTGAAATCGAGGCTGACACAGAGCAATCGCGGCATGAGGACTTGGTTCAGAAGTACAATGACCTGGTTTCTCAGTACAATCCGGAAACTCTGCAGGACAAAAGGTTGTTCTACGCGAGCTGGCAGTGTAAACGTGCTTTGGGTCTTTTGAAAGGAACTGCACGTGGCAGCCCTTAGCCTCAAACCTCATTTGAGCTTGCCTTTGCCTTGGACTCCTCGATCATCATTCTACATAGATTCGCGTAGGCCTGCTCGACATTTTCGCCCGTCAAGGCGCTTGATTCGACGTAGAGGAAACCATGGCTGTCTGCATACTTCTTGCCTTCTTCAGGGCTCACAATCCTGCTTTCTGCCAGGTCCACCTTGTTGGCAACGACAACCAAAGGAGCCTCTCGGTCCAAGTTCTTGTAGCATTCCTCTCTCCAGCTGTCAGCGCTAAGAAAGGTTCGTCTTCGAGTTACATCATAGACGAGGAGTCCACCTCTGGCTCCCCGATAGAATCCTTGTCGGACCACTTCGAACCTGGGCTGACCTGCGAGATCCCATACTTGCAACGTCACATTGGTGTCCATGTCCTCGAGGTGCAATTTCTTGATGGCGAAATCACTCCCAATCGTCCGCTTGTAGTCCGCCTCAAAGCCGCCCTGGGTGAAGCGTGTGGTCAAGGCGGTCTTCCCCACTGCACCGTCTCCGAGCATGACGATTTTGAACCGGTACTCTGCGGACATAGAAATCAACCTACTTCAAGGAAGTTGCCAAATCTCACTTAAAATTATACTGCCACTCCCTTATCTCCACCTTCTCTTTCTCACAACCACCCTCAAGAACCGTACTCTGCCGTAATCTCACTACACTTAATAGGGAATGCGCAAAACCTGACTCCACGACGACAGTGGTGGCGAATATGGAGCGGCCTGACTACCGAGCACTACCTGAGATTCTTGAGGAAATGAACAAGGAAGGCGGCTTTATCGCCTCAATTCTCGCCCGTGACGATGGACTCCTGATGGCCTCTGCAGCCTCGCCAACTACAAATCGTGAAGTCTTTGCTGCTATGTCTGGAATTGTAGCAGAGCCCGTGGAGCGCATGAGAAGAGAGCTTTCCCTGGGCGAACTCAAGGACATTAGTATACGCTTCTCGGAGGGCAAGGCTGTGTTCCGCAAGATTGCCTCCAGAGGCAAGCAGTCCCTCATTATTGCGGTGGTCATGCAGCGAGGAGTTCGCTACCATTCTCGTGCAATAGGCAAGGCAACTACGAAGATACGTGCCGTTCTTGGCTATAGATGAAGCAACTCTCGTGAAATCGAAGAGAGCAAGAACATTCAAGTGAAGACATTAGCTTCTGACGAATCTGTACCTACTAACTAGGAGCGCAGGCTTGTGGCCAACGAAGTGGAACGCAAAGACACCTCGGAAGAGGAAGAATCAGAGGAGGATGACAAAGTTGAGATTGTCATGTTCAAGTCTGATGCCTGTGCGTTCTGTCCGAGAGCCGAAGAAGTGCTACGGGATACAATCGAGGATTTTGGCCCAGGAATCTTCAAGTTGCGTTTCATTGACGTCAAGGTGGAACCGGAGGTTGCAGAGGAGTACGGGGTCTATGCTCTACCCACCATAATGATTGGCGGTATGGCAGTGACTGGTATTCCAGAACCAGAGATGATTATGAAGATGATTCTTGGAGCCAAAGTTGCATTAAAGAAAGGTGAGTCTAGGTGAGCGATTATGTCATTGAACGTGTAAAGACTGGGATTCCAGGACTTGATGAGCTGGTTGAAGGTGGGTTCCCCAAGGGTGATACAATCCTTGTTGCAGGAAGGGCTGGAACTGGCAAGAGCATCCTGGCCATACAATTTCTTTACAGGGGTGCAGTAGAGTATGGTGAACCGGGCGTACTGGTCACACTGGAAGAGCCGCCTCATCTCATTAAGCGAAATATGCTTCGCTTCGGCATGGATTTGGAATCTGCTGTGAAGAAGGGCATTCTATCGATTGTTGACCTTTCACCTCAGAAGGAAATTACTCCTGTTAAGATAGGTGAATATCCGAGTTTTGACCTCTCTGGACTGGAAGCAATCATTCTCAATCACATTAAGAAGGTGAAGGCCAAACGCGTGGTGATTGATACATTGGCCATACTCGCGTACAAGTTTCGCGCACGTGATATTCTCAGGGAAGAGTTCTTCAAGCTCTGTGCTGCGATTACAAGAGTGGGAGCTACCCTCCTTCTCACAAGCGAGATTCTTGCTCAGCATGACGGACTAGGAGTCTTTGATATCGAAGCATTCTTGGCCTCGGGTGTCATAGTCCTGTATAACGAAAAAATAAGTCAGACATCACGGACACGGTCTATTGAGGTCTTGAAACTGAGAGGGTCCAAGCACAGCTCTCGGATTCACTCGATGCGGATAACGGATGAAGGCATTCGGGTCTTTCCTGGTGAGATCAGTCCTGGTGCATAACGGTCAGAGAGGCGTAAATCTTGGGCGAACAACCAGCTTCAGGTGGCGATGAACGCCATCCAGCCATGGCAAAACCGATGATTGGTGATCTGGTAACGTTTGGCCAATTGACACAGGTGTCTTACATGCTGGTGGGGCCTCTTGGGTCTGGTAAAACAACCTATGCCGAGGCTTTTATCGCAGATGGATTGCGTCTTGGGTTTCCTGGTGTCTTCATTACGACGGATGTTTCTCCAAGGGTCATTCGCAACGATTTGAGCCGTCATGGCTGGGCTGTGGAGGAGTATGAGAAGTCAGGCAAACTCGTCTTCATTGATGGCTACTCAGAAAGAATGGGGGCTACGAAATCGGGATCCGCTCTCTCATTGGCAAAGGTCGATGACATCAGTGAATTGGGCATCGTGCTCTCAGATGTTCTGCAGAAACTTGTTGTGGCTCGTGTGGTCATTGATAGCCTTTCAACGCTCATACTCCATTCGAACCCCGAAACAATGCCGAGAGCGGTTCAAAGACTGAGTGGAAGAGTAACTCAAAGCTCTCATAGTATAATGTACATTCTGGAGGAGGGCGTCCATGATGAGAAGACCTACGCCACCTTCTCCTATCTGGCCGATGCAGTTCTGCGTTTCAAGGTTGACGACTCGGGAGAAGAGCCTATCCACAAGATAAGAATGGAGCGAATGCGCGGTACCGAAACATCAAGAACTTGGCATGACTTTGTGATTGAATGATATTTCTTTCTCGTGAAGACTTTAAAGGAGAAAACCTGCTGGATTTTCGTTAACAAGAGGAGAGGTCAAGTTGGAGTCGCTGCTGAATGTGACATTGAGAGACATACTCTGTGCTTCTCTGTCTCTTGATGATGGTCTCTCAGCGATTCAGAACTTGGCTATTGGAACTCCGAGTGAGAATGAATTGCTTTTTGATGTTGCACGGGCAATAGAGGAGATTCTCCTGAGAAGACCCGGGCTGGCTAATGCAAAGCTGACAGAGCTATCGGTTCGGTTGGCCTTCAATGAGGATAGAATACTACCAGAGCTGTTGGACCTCCTAGATACTCGGTACACAAATGGCTTCAGACGCACCGAAACCGAGCTGTTGCCGGATATTGAGGCGATCCCTGCATTACTTGACATACTTGGCCAGTTATCACAGGCAGTGATTGCAACATTCAAGCTAAACATGCGTCCACTTCTTCCGTTTCTCTGTGACGAAGTGTTGATGACTCTTGATGCTATTCATGCGCGCGGACACCCTCCTTCCACTGACCTCGCCCTTGGTGAAGTGCACTACCTCACATCTATCCTTATTGAGGAGGGCTTCTATGTTGGTGCGGAGCTGCTCCTCAATCGTCTCATGCAAATCAGCAGCCTCCCCGACCATGAATCGTTGAATTTCGAAGCTACTCATGATTATGCCTGTGTTCTCACTGAACTGGGCATGTACAGGGAGGCACGCGAATATCTCCTTGAGCTTGAGGAGCTAGCAATGGCCGAGAATAGCCAGCCCAAGCTGGCTGCGGTAACACTTCAGATGGCAGTAAATGATACGCGTGATGACGAGGTTCCTCATGAGAATGCGCGTGCTCTAGGAGATAGGGCTGCCGATATGTACCATAAGCTCATTGAAGCCGGTATGGGAACAAAGGATGACTTGGGTCTTGCTCATTTGGCGGTTGGTTCCAGTATCCTTGCCAACGGATGGCGTGAGGGCGTTTCAGAGGCTATTGACCGTCTTGAAAAAAGCCTTGACGTATATATGAGTGATGAAGAGCTGGACGATGAGCAGTTAATTCACCATTTCAAAACCCTTGCCGGTCTTGGATTTGCTCATGGTCTAATAAGCGACTATGAAAACACGGAGAAGAGCTTGGACTATCTGGGACGTGCAAAGGCCATTGCTCTTGACCTTGAGAATGAAGGTCACGACTTGCGAGCTGAACTTGCTAGTATTGAGAATTCCATCGGATGGGTTTGCCTCACGACTGAGTCGGATGAGTTCTGGGATATGGGCATTAAGGCCTTCGGCCGTGCTATTAGGATCCGAGAGGATTTGTTTTCAAAGGGACGCGTTGCCGAAATCGAGATTCTTGGGAGTAGACTTGGACTTGCTCTCTCTCAATTTCGGGGCATGGATCAACCAGATGAAGCCGTCCAGAAGCAGCTGAGAGAGATACTTGTGCAGTTCGTGCCTCTCTTTCCTACTGACCCTAGGGCATTTCCAGAGGTAGCTATCGCTACATACAACGTGGTTTGGCTTGCCTTTCGTCATGGAGAACAAATTCCTCAGCGGCTTGTCCGTCTCTTGGAGGACATCGACCGAATGCTCTCTGACGCCAGAATGGAGGATGATTCGATATTCATTCACGGCGTATCACTTCTTCTTCCTTTTGTTGACTCCTCTTGGAGTACCTTGCGAAAGCGTGCTAGTCGTCTTATCACTCACAAATCCGGTCTTTCCACTGTCGGTCCTGTGATTGCGGCTCTGGCATCCGCGAAGATTAATCTTGATGCTGTTGGCCTGGGACGGACTGCTACCATTTCTTCTCCTGTTGATGAAACCGTTCGTGTAATTGATAGCCTTTTGGCGGCATATTGGACAGGCCAGACCGCACTTGCCAAGACTGTGAAGGCATACTATGAGAATAAGGACTACAGCAGCCTTGCAACCGGCCTTTATGGAGCTGCAATCGATTTGAAGACTGTTGGTGCAATCGACACGGCATTCCTCGAATCTGCGGAATTCATCAGAGCAACTTGCGTGTCTCTTTCCGATGTGCTGCTTCGCTTTGCTTTGGCTTTGGAGAATCAGTACGAGGCCCACATCGACCGAAGCAAGTTTGAAGCAATGCCTGAAACCATTTCGGCAGAGCAATATCAGTATATCCTGGCGGAGGACTGGCTTGGACTGATTAAGATTGCAGATGCATACCTTCAGATGGTAGAACAGTCAGAAATGGTTGAAGCCAAACCCTACCTAAATGCAGTGTTTTCCAACATTAGCCGAGCTCTTAGAATGATGGATGATGTATCCATGA
This sequence comes from Candidatus Thorarchaeota archaeon, assembly GCA_011365025.1. The sequence continues at coordinate 9,423 of RDOF01000029.1, read as the reverse complement.
TTGACAGACGGCTTCTCTCCATGCTGGGCGAGGTTATGAATCGGAGATACTATTTGCGGCGATAGCTGCTAGTACCTCTCTCCTTCTACCGCGGCTCCAATCTCCCGGTAGAGCCCTCCTCGTGCTCCCCATGTCGCCCAACCAGACGTGGCGGTTCTTATCTCGTTCGCTAAGCCAAAGGACTCCTTTACAGGAATCTCTGCCTCAATTCTGTACAGCATTCTCTCCGAGTCAATTTCCTGAACACGCCCTTTCCTTTTCGCTAGGATTGCTGTAAGGTCTCCTATGTACTCCTCAGGCGTACTTATCTCCAACTTCACCCAAGGCTCAAGGAGAAGTGGTTTCCCCGACTTGATGCTTTTAGACATGGCTTCAATCAGTGGTTGGGTGATGTCTCTCCAAGATGTTTCGACGCTTTCAAACCTGATTGTGGCCCTCTGAACCACAATAATTAGCCTTCTCATTCGCTCTCCTTTTACTGGACCGTTTCTAATAACAAATCTAAATGCTTCTCGAACCCACTCAAGCTCGTCTCCTGCTGGAGATACCACATTACTCTGATCAATGAGGTAGCAGCCCGACTGTGCATCTGCATCAACAACTGTGCCTAGTGTTTCAGGAATCAAGTCATCGGTATTTACCCGTGCAACTACCGTGAAAGAGCTTGTATCTTCCTTTCCTGCAGTGCAAGGGACTCCATCTCTCCGTATCTGCTCCTTAAGGAGAACCATTGGTTTTCCCAAGACAATTCCAATGCCCTGCCGTTTGAGCTTCTGAACGCTCACCTCAATATGGAGTTCGCCCGCACCAGAGAGTAGCATCTCTCCTGTTTCTGGATTGACCTCGAAGTCTAGCGCGGGATCGGACCCCACATATTGAACCAGTGGCTCCTGTATTGTCGATAGATCGGAGAGCGCCTCTGGCTCGACAGTGTAGGTCACAACAGGCTCGGTTGGGTACTCTAGCCCCCTCATCGGCGTGATACTCGGAGTGTCCTGACCAACAAGAGTGTCTCCTACCGCAACGTCACGAATCCCAGTGATAAAGGCAAGATTTCCTGCTGGCACTTCCGGTAAGGCAATTCTCGATTTGGACATGAATAAGCCAATCTGCAAAGTCTTGCCCACCTCTCCCGTTCTTAGATTCCTAAGTTCCTCTGCTCTTCTTAGTGTTCCAGAAAAGACACGGACAGCAGCAACGAGCCCTGCATGACGATCTGGTTGGACATCGCCTACCACGAGAACGCATGGCCCAGTCGGATTGCATTCTAGGATGCTCCTCTCGGTTTCAGATTCTCCGGCAATTTGCCAAAAGCTTGGGACTCGGAATGCTTGAGCTTCTGCCGGGTTTGGTATTGTCTTCACTACTGAGTCCAGAATTGCCCTAGCAACTGGATACTTCTCAGCGAGTTCCTTCTCTTTTTCCTGCGAATATGCATCCACAATCTCTTCCATAATGCCAAGAAATGCATTTGCAAGGTCTGATGGAGCATCGCTCCCTCCACTCTTTGCCTTCAGATTCTCAATATCAAGAGCCCATTTGTCAATAGCTGACCCAACACTTAGGGTTGACTTGGTAAAGGATACCTCCCACCTTTCGAGAAGGTCATCATCCAAGTATTTCCCTAGCATTGCGTTGAATTCTCTCACGGTCTTGTTAATGTCATCCGCCACTTTTCTTGAGCCAAGACGTCGTTCAGTAATTAGTCTGTCCACCTTGTTGACGAAAAGGATTGGTCTGACCCGGTCTTTCATTGCTTGGCGTGTGACTGTTTCAGTCTGAACCATCAATCCCTCGATAGCATCCACAACGATTATCGCCCCGTCCGTTAGTCGAAGGCCCCTTGTGACATGGCTTGAAAAATCAATGTGCCCTGGAGTATCAATGAGGTGTATTAGGTGGTCCTTTTTGTCCAATTGATGGACGAGAGAGATTCCCGATGCCTTAATGGTGATGCCCCTCTCCTGTTCAATCAAATCATAGTCCAGCAAACGCACAGTGGCCGCAACATGTTTGGATAGTAGCCCCGATGCTGCAATCAATGAATCTGTGAGCGTTGTTTTTCCGTGGTCAATATGAGCAATAACGGTGCAATTTCTAATTCTGTCAGTATGTGATACTAATGCAACAGCACGTTCGTTGACGAACTTCTTGTAAAGGTGCGACAAAGGTACTCTACCTATCCTTCAACGCATAATCGGCCTTTGGAATAACAACTTTCTCGCTGCATTCTCGACAATGGAAAGCAACTGAGGAGCCTTCAACAGATGGTTCACCTCTCAACGGCTTTCCACATTTGCACACAAAGCCAACAAGTCTTGCTGGGTTGCCCATCACAAGGCCGTGATCCGGAACGTCTTTCGTGACGACTGCGCCGCTTGCAACCATTGAATATTTTCCAAGAACCGTGTTGCAAATTATGGTGGCATGGGCTCCTATAGAAGCGCCTTTCTTGACTAGGGTTTTTGACACTTCCCAGCTCTCTCCAAAGGCTCGTGGATACAAGTCATTCGTAAAGGTCATGTGCGGTCCACAGAAGACGTCATCTTCTATTGTTACGCCATGATATACAGAAACCCCATTCTGAATCTTCACGTTATTTCCAATTACCACGTCTGTATCAACGTAAACATCCTTCCCAATATTGCAGTTGTCCCCTATTTTGGCTGTGCTTCTAACGTGAGCAAAATGCCAGATTCTTGTTCCCTTTCCCAATTTGGCTCCATCATCTACGACGGCCAGTGGATGAACGAATGCGTCACTCATGCGATTCACTAGGTAACAGAGCATCAGTATAGAGTTAACTCTTGCTCTTTCTTCGACGTCTCTCGGTCAGGGGTGACGCCCAGAGTTTTCCCCTGTAGTGTGAGGTCGGAGGACATCCGACGCATTTCTTCTCTTTGTATCGGCCACAGGTACCGCAATTCCTTCCGCATGGTGTTTTAGTTAGGGTCCCATCTCCTGGTGCAAGGCTAATCCCGAGATACTGGGGCATTGCAGGAGCATTTCCGAACCAGCTTTCAGACCTTCTGACTCCTGGCTCTGTCCTCATACTACACGTCCCAATGATGGACTCCAGACTCCAGGTGTCCTCAGCCGCAAGTACGGCAAAGAGATTGTATCGTCCAGTCACAGGTGCAAGCATGAGTAGTCTCGGACAGTTCTTGTACTTCTTCTTGATGTGCTCAGCGACATCCATGTTCTCTGTTTCGATGCCCATAAAGAGGAGTTTGATATCCAGCTCTTCAGCATTAACTCCCGCTGTAATATGAACCAGCTTCTTCTCCTTGACCAGTTTATGCAATCGCTTGCTCACGGCGACATGTGTCATGTCTAATTCTTCGCCTATCTCCGACAGGCTTTTTCGGCCATCTTCTTGAAGAATGGAGATTAACCTTTTGTCAACGTTGTCCATCGAAATGATGCTCCGTGTGTTTCAATTTGCTAGGTTAAGAGTTGTAACCTACGCGAACATGGCGGTTAATATTCATGCCTATTCCACCACTTCAAAATTCTGATTTTTTATATCCTGCTTGCCTTCTCCCAATCGTGACTGTATATATGTGCGTTGACTGAAAGCGTAGTTAGGGTTCCCGGCTTGAGGGTGACTTTTTCGGAAACATGCTGCAGGAGTTCTCCCAAGGCGTATACATTTGCAGGCCAAGCGCCGAACATGTCATTTGATCTTATCATCACGCTGAGGTCTAGAGTTCCCTCACTGACCATAAACACAAAGTGATTCAGGCAGGGGACTTCGTCCACTTCGGTATCTTTTCTAGGGTCCCAAGTAGTTGCCACCGCACGTCTGGTGTTTGGGGCCTCTTTGATCTTCCTAATGACATAATCAATCTGGTTAAGGCCCTCTTGTCCCCAAGCGTTCAGTCTTTCGCCATATGTATAATCAAAATCCATTCTATCTGGATTCAAGAGCTGTGTGGCATACTTCTCCTTCAAGACCCTCTCACTGAATGGATAATCATCACACACTCTGTCAACGTAAGGGTCCATAATGTGGATCATCACATTGGAGTGCCACCGTGTTTCGATACCTCTCTCATCCATCCTAAGGTGACCGTCCTCCATAATTCTATGGACGATCCGCTTCCAAGCCTCAACCGGCGATCTTGCTCGAATATACAATGGCATTGTTTGCTGCACCACTCTGCATTCTCTTTCCTTCATCCGGGTTGTCCCATGACGATTTATCACTATTTCCCCTGACTAACTCGGCACTCATTGTGCACTAACTCTCTCTGGCATTTGGCGCGTCTTTTAGTTGCCCTGAGAGATTGGATGCCTTGCTTCCGCTGAAGGAATTTGTTCACCAGACCTTCGCATCTGGTTCAAAATTCGCACTTTCTTGAGCCTCTTCTATGTGAGTAAGTAGGACTTTATCAAGGACCCCGACGACCTTGAGGTGTGAAGACTCCAAGACATTTCCCAGAGTGTTTTGCACCCAGCCCAGAGTGCCTTCTGTCGCTACTAGAAGCCATTCTACAACGCAACAAGCTATATATCCTGCAAAGGCTCAATAGTACAATACCTTCCCTCTGGGAAAGGAGTGTTGAGAACATACGCCGGGAGAGGACATATGACTCCATATAGTACGCTCTATCTTTTTACACAAGAAAAATGCGTCAACTGTCCTGCAGCCAAAGCTGTTGTACAAGAAGCCCTAGAGGGGACGGGGATTCCTGTCAAGGTCGTGGACCTACTTGATGTCGATGAGGACCTCGACTTCAGGATGTTGGAGAGCCAGATTTTCATTGCCTCTACTCCCAGCATAGTCCTTGAGAACGAAGGGTCACTGAAGCTTTTGTACAGTGGGGTGGTACCCTCTGTTGAGGATGTTCGCAAGTCGCTTGGAGTGAGGTAATACATGACTGATATTCGCAATGCCATAACAACATACGAGGACCTGAAGTTGCAGGAAAAGAAGCTGCCCAAGGTCAGAACTACGAGCAGCACGCTTGAGCCTTTTAATGTAGATCGAATCATAGATAGTCTGGTACTCGAAGCAGAACTGACTCGTGCAGATGCCCAACTCGTCGCCCTCAAGGTTATGGATCGTATTATCGCCTCCGGAATCAAGTTCTTGTCCGGTCCCTTGATTCGAGAGATGTGCAACAGTGTCTTGGCTGAGCTTGGCTTTGAGAGGGCACGCATTCTCTACACCCGTGTGGGTGTGCCCATGTACGACTTGAATCTCCTCATCCATGACCCTGGCAATCACACTAACAACGCCAATCTCATGCGCAATCCTGAAACCATTGCCAAACTGGTTCATGACCAAGTAATGGAACAGCACACGTACCTCTCGATCCCAACTCATCTCGCTGATGCGCATATGCGCGGCGACATCTACATCAAGGACCGTGAGTACTTCTCCACAAGGGACTACTGCGCGACATGGGATCTTCGACAAGTACTTCAGCTCGGAATCGCACCTGACGGCCTGGGCGGTCTTCATTCTTCTTCAGCAGGCCCTGCTCAGCACCTCAATGTCGCCGTGAATCATTCCGCCATCTGGTTAGCCGCGGCACAAAGCTCCTTCGCAGGTGGCCAGGGTTACTTTTACTATAACACCTTCCTCTCCCCATTTATGAGAGGCCTTCCTACCAAGAAAATCAAGCAAGCTGCTCAGCAGCTCATCTTCACGCTTACACAGCAATACGTTGCTCGTGGCGGTCAGGTCATCTTCTCCAGCGTGGACCTCACTCCGGGCATTCCGAAGATAATGCGTGATGTCCCAGCAATCCTCCCCGGCGGCAAAACAAATGGGGACACATACGCGGACTACGAGGACGAAGCTCAGAGGTTCTTCAACGCCTTCATGGAGATCATGCTTGAAGGTGACGTGAAGGGCAAGGGCTTCAACTTTCCCAAGCCAAACATAGTGCTGCGCGAGGAGTTCATGAAGCCCGAATTCGACGAGTCCTGGAGATTGGTCGCCAAGCTCACTGCAGAACGCGGGTCGCCCTACTTCGAGAACTACCTCAACTGGCGGTCATCGATAGAGGCTGGTTGTAGCAGCTGCTGTTCTCACCTCTGGACGGCCAGCAGCGATGAAGAGATGGAGGAGTTCCTCTCAGGGAACATGGTCTTCGGAGCCTCTCAGATGGTCACCCCCAACTTTGGACGGGCAGCGTACATTGGTCGAGCTGACGAGGAGCGGTTCTTCGCAAAGGTGGACGAGTATCTTGACCTCTCTAAACAGGTGATTCTTGAGAAGAAGACCCTCATGGACCGCCTTATTGCCTCCGGTTCGGTTCCCTTTTACACTCAGCCAAAGCCCGACGGTGAGCCTCTCATTGACATGAGCAAGAGGGAGTTCTTGCTAGGCACTGTCGGATTTGAAGAGATGGCCCTAATCCAAACAGACAGCCACCTTCATGAGCGTGAGGGAACGAAGTTTGGAATCAAGGTCTTGAAATACCTGAAGAAACGAGCCGAGGAGTTTCAGGAAGAGACCGGTCTCCACTTTGGAGTGACACGGACGCCGGCCGAGAGTGCAGCCGGGCGATTGGCTGTTAAGGACTACAAGGCTTACACCGGAATTCGCAAGTACCTGAAGGGCGAAGCTCCTAACGTTTACTACACAAACTCCACTGCACTCTATGTCGGTGCTGACCTGCCACTAAGTGACCGTATCAAGAAGGAGGGGATGTTCCATCCGTATTTGGATGGTGGGGCATTGACTCATGTCTACCTAGGCGAGGCAAATCCCGACCCAGATGCTCTCTGGGGCCTGAATATGAAGATTGCAAGGGACACCTTGACGGCATATTGGGCTTTCACGAAGGATATTCTCGCGTGTCCGGCCTGTTTCCATCAGGAAGGTATCAACTGGCGTGAGGCTCGTTTTGCAAACATTGAAGACTTGGACAAGATTCCTTGCCCAAGGTGCGGGCGTGTTGGTGTCGATATCATCAGCCGCATAACTGGGTATCAACAATCTATTTCAACCTGGAACAAGTCCAAGCGACAGGAGTTCCTAGACCGGCACAGATACTCACTGTAGTCTGCCAAAGCTCAGCCTCAACTCCTGCTAATGTTTAAATCAATGGATGAGAATGAGGTATCACGATAGAGAGTTGACAGCAAAGAAAGACGCTCCCAAACTCTACATAGCCGTGGATGCATCGAAGTTGGCGAGATGCGCTTGGTGCGGAACTTCTGAGAGTCAAGAATGGCTTAGCGCCGAAACTGGTGTCTTTTGCTCAGTCGAATGTGCCAGAGCCCGGTACATTGACACCGTTCTCTGCATTATCGGAACGGCATTTGTAATAGCTCCACTTACTCTCCTCACCTTTTTTGCCCCTCTAGCGCCGATAATACTGATTCTGACATATCCCGCTCTGAAAGAGTGGCGGAGAATTAGACGCTACAAAAAGGATGTAGCCGAGGGCTCCAGACGAAAAGATGATTCAATCGACCTTAGCCTCCTTCATGCACTACCCACCGCCGTTACGTGTCCCAGCTGTGATGGCAACATCAATCTCTTCACGGTGAAAGAGGACATGATCTACCATTGTGAGTACTGTGGCGTCTCGGGTAAGGTAGAGATATTGAAAACTAAAAGCAAGTAATGGATTTGAATCATGCAAGATTTTCAATCTATTTCAATCTGGAATAAGTCCAAGCGTCAGGAGTTTCTTGATAGACACACGTGCCCCATCTGAAAGGGGCACATTTGCTTCAATGATCCAGAATATACTGGTAGGGTCGATCTGTTGGCCAAGGTCGGTCGGTATCTGCTGTCTTTCTTACCAGAAAGTAGACGAGCATTATCGCTGCTCCAGCTACGATTACGAGAGACCCAACTACCTGAGGAGATAGTTCCGACAACCAACCATCAGTAGCCGTCTCTGTCGATGTGGTGGTCGTCACAGCCTCGGTTACCGTGACATGTACAGAGTCTTCAGCCCAAAGACCTTCCGTATCGTTTACAAAAATGCTGAAGTCGTATTCCCCTTCTAGTAGACCATCCAAGCTGCAATCAATTGGCACTTCTGAGGTCCAGTTTCCACTGTCAACCAACTGCATATCTCGGGTAATAATATAGGTGTCAGGATTATCGTCGAATGCTATCCATCGAATATAATGACCTGTTGTTCCCTCACTGAAGGTCTTATCTGGAGGTTCGAATAATTGCGGGTGTGGATCCAAATACGCAGTCTCAATGATTCTAACTCTGGCTTGAGGGTCATTGCCGCCACCTATGCTTCCCACGGTATTATACTCTGAGTCAGCATTAATGGGTGGGTTGCGAGTGTATTCTACATACCCTAAGTAGTCATTAGCTAATTCGTCCTCTTCCCAGACTTCCACTCGAACCGTAAAGCTACTGCGCTGCCCATTGAAAATCATCCAATCTAATTGGATCGTATCTCCGTCGTTGATGCCGGTGTATGTGCTGCTTCTCATTGTGCTGCCGCTGTCAATTCTGGCTTTGAGAAAGATCTCGGCGTCCAAGTAATCCCGGTCCTCGATGATGTATACACTTGCCACGGTGATGGTCACGTCATAGGCACTGCCAGAAGTAGTGAAGCTATCGTTCGCGGAAGTCTTGGTGATATGGAAACCAGCTGCAATCAGAGGAGCAGATAGTATCATGACTAGCGAGATAAGAATCACTCCTCTTGCCCTGTAACGAGGCATTGTCATTCTCTCCCTAACCTAAGATACACTACTATAGCATTATAGAGCATGTTAACTTTTCTCTCAATCAACAGGAATGCCTTGACAGATGCAAGAACCTGCCCATTAACTCCTTACCTAGCACTTCTTCGCGCTATGTAGAAGATAGATCCATAGAACTCGGAACCGTATTTTCTCACTATGTCAATCTCTTCTTGGTTCATATCAAGATAGGCAATGTATTCTTTGTTGGCGCCGTATTTCTCCCGAAGCTGTCTTATTTTCCTTTGAAGAGGGATATAGCAATACTTCATCGATTCTGATGTTGGAATCAGGATGCTATCTATGTTTACGTACCTCTCTTTCTCAATTAGACTCTTAATCTCCATGTCTGTCTTAACACCCGGATAGACTCGCTCCCAGTATTCTCTTGCCTCCTCAGGAACCTCGTCCCTTAACCTGGCAATAATCGAGAACACAAGATATCCCCCCTTCTTGAGAAAACGTCGCCACGCCTTGAGGGCGCCTCTAATGCCCAAGGCGAATATAATATTCTCTGCCCAGATAACGTCGAAGGCATCTTCGTTAAAGGTCATTGTGAACAGGTCTTGTTTGAGGATTTTGATTCTCTCTGAAACATTCTGCGCCTCTGCCTTCCGTTTCAAAATCTCGAGGTATGTCGGGTTCTTGTCTAGTGAAACGATATATCCGTTTGAAATTTTGGCCAGTTCGATAGAACTCATGCCAGTGGCGCATCCCACATCCAGAATGTCAGGGGCAGGA
>RDOF01000028.1 GCA_011365025.1 Candidatus Thorarchaeota archaeon | reverse complement strand
TCAGCTCCATACCTGGCCGCGAAGAGCCTGGCCTCATCCAAAGAAACTCCATATCCGTTGTTTCGCTCATCAGCCTTGTTTCCGACAAAAATTAAATCGCAACTAGGCGAATTCGCCTTTAGCACATCAATCCACTCTGAAAGCCGGTCTAAAGAAACAGGTCTCGTGACATCGTAAACTGCGATAGCAAATTTGGATCCCATGAAATAATCCGAAACGACGTCACGAAACCTAGGTTGACCCCCAAGGTCCCAAAGCATGAGGGTCACTGGAACCCCATCAACATCCAACCTTTTGGAAGCGAAATTGGCTCCTATCGTGATTCGCATGTCATCTTCAAAGCGATTCTCAGTGTATCTCACTGTGATACTAGTTTTTCCAACCCCACCTTCACCAATCAGAACGGTCTTGAAGATGGATGGTCGCCTAATCATATTGCTCATCTACTTGTCCTCCTGACGTGCCTTCTGCAAAGGCCGCATTCATAACGCCCTCAATATCAAAAGCGGTGCCTCCTGCCTGGACTAGGATATGTCTTGCTTCGTTATAACGCTCAATGAATTCCTCGTTGTTACTCAAGTAAAGGTGAGCAAGACGCTCCAGTTTGTAGGGTAGCGTGACATCATCTGTTTCTTGCGTATCCATCTGACTGACCAAGTGCTCGAGGGCATCAAAGAGCAGCTCATCTTGCTCTGTGATTATCTGCCGCAGTCTTTTCCTAGCTCGTTCAGATGGCCTGACTCCCCAGCGGCGCTCGAGAAATTCTAGCAACACTGTGAAATCATTCAGCGAAGTGCTTGAATGATTGGTAATGAAGAATCGTGCCGCCGTCCTGAATTGCTTTCCTCTTATCCTTCTCTCCGTTCCTTCCGGGTTGAACTCAGGCGCAGGATTTTGAACAACAAGTCCTTGATTCCTGAGTTTCTGCAAGTGGTAATAGCATTGGTAGTTTGTTACAAATGTGTCCGAGTTCTTCTCTCGTAATTCCGCAGCAATCTCTGGAACTGACATCCAATACCGGGTGACTGGTTTCTTTACCTCAACTAAGTGCGTGATATTGGTGCCATCCTCAAGGGTATTCGACTCGGTTTTCTTGTCCACCCTAAAGTCGATTACACCCTTGCTCAATACACCAAGAATTTGCATTCGAACATTGTCTTGCAGGGACCTTTTCTGTTCATTTGAGTTTACCAGGAGCAGAACCTTTGGCTCGTTTACCGAATCACCAAATTTAGTCCCTGATTCTGTCGTCATTCTTCTTGACTCCTGGTTTAGTTCGTGCCTTGCTTCCTTCTTATTGCAACAATTTACAATAGCGATGCACTAGTATTTAAAGGTTATTCATTAGTATTATTGTCTATTATATTCCAATAAACTAGCAAGTGTCCGGCACCAAAGCGATATTCTGCAGGGACTGGGAATTTGGCGCAAAAGTGGCAATTTTGCCTGCTCTGCTAGAAGCCCTGCTATTCCCTCTTTATTGTACTTAAATGCAATATGACACAGATTTATTATTAGGCATCGTAGTAAATGGAGTATTACGTTTCCAAATTGTGTAAGGTTCTGAATGTAATGAAGGATGATGAGCCGTCCATTATTCTGCCCGAAGCAGAGAGATTGGACTTCAAAGTGCTTGAGACCAGTGAGCAGAAGAAGTCCCTGTATCATCCTATTCGGCAATTAATTCTAAGAACCTTGAACCACGGGTTGAATGACTTCGAAACCGAGGTCAGCAAATCTCAGAAGACACTCGAGGATGGCACGATTGTCACCGAAGAGGTGACCCGTAAAAGACCAATAATGAAGTACTGGATGAATGTTCAGGAGATTCTAGAGAACATCAAGGAAGCACAGCCCAAGCTCAAGATCTCGGTGTTCAATTGCTACTATCACCTCCGAAAACTGCAAGAACAAGATCTGGTTGAACAATACCCTCCACCACTTGAAGGAGGAAAGGAGGATAGCAAGCGCGTTCGTGGAATGTACTTCAGGACAACTGCCAAGTTCTTCGTTCCTACAACCTTTGAGATTTCTGCAGGATTGACTGAACGTGACGTTCTTCCCTCTTATGTCATGGAAAGAGCTGTTGCCTTGGCTCAGCACGTGCGCGAAACAGGAAAGGCCGATGCCTTTGAGTATTCAATCATAAGCGGAAAAGCTAAGTATTGGCTCTCGGTTGCGATGAGTCTTCATGATGATGGTGAAAGCATTGTTGCCCTTGTAAGGGATATAACACCCCAAAAGGAGGCAGAAGAGGCTCTCAGGGTCAGTCAGGAGCAATTGGAGCTTGCACTCAAAGGTGCAGACCTCGCGCCTTGGGACTGGCATCATAAAAAAGGTGAGATGATCTTCAGCGAGTCGTATGCAAAGCTTCTTGGATATCAAATCCATGAGATGGTGCGGCTGAAGGGGAAATGGGAGAACATGGTTCACCCCGATGACCTCAAGATGGTGCTGGACCTATGGGATGAGCATCTCTCCGGAAAGACACCGATGTACTCATCAGAGTATAGATTGAGGACCAAGCACGGGCAGTATGTTTGGGTTCTAGACCGCGGTCGCGTGGTTGAACGAGATGAGGAAGGAACTCCAATTCGTTCGGCGGGAACGCTTCAAGACGTAACTGCAGACAAGATTATGATGGAAGCACTGGACCGGAGTGAGGAGCGATATCGTCGACTGGTGACCGAGTCCCTTCAAGGAATTGCCATTCTTGTTGACTTCAAGATTGTCTTTGCAAACCCTGCCTATGCCTCCACTGTTGGACGAACAATTCCTCAATTGCTTGCCATGAGTTCGGATCAGCTCTGGCAAGTAGTTCATCCAGATGATAGGGCTGAGCTAAGGCGTAGAAATCAGCTTCTCGATTCGGGCGCATCCACGCTTCCGAAGCACCGTTTTCGCTACTTGAGACCCGACGGAACCATCAGGTGGGTGGAATCATATGCAAATGCCATAGAGCATGATGGCAGTCCTGCTTTGCAGACATTGGAAGTAGACATAACGGAGCAACAAGAAGCAGAGGCTGCACTGAGGGAGAGTGAGAAGAGATTCAGAGATGTGTTTCAGGCCTCTCCAATTGGTGTTCTCTTGTTTGACTCCGAGGGAAGAATATCTGATTTTAACCAAGCGGCTGGAGAAATTCTCGGCGTCAGAACCAAATCTGATTTCGAAAAATACATCCTTCAAAAGGATCCTCATGTTCCCGAGTGGGTGTGGAACGATATCCGGGAAGGTGAAGTCATTGGCTTTGAAACGTCATATGACCCTTTGAAGGCCGGAATGAAATCAACGAATGCTTCACCCAAGCATGTCCATATATCCGGATCTGCGGTTCAGGTGCTTGAAGACGGAACTGTGACTACATATCTTGTGCATATTCGGGATATCTCAGAGCAAAAGGCTGCTGAACAGGCTCTTGCAGAGAGTGAGGCAAAATATCGCGCTTTGGTTGAATCAAGCTCCCAGCCCTTTGTCATTCTTCAAGGAACTCCCCCCGAGATTGTTTATGCGAATCCAGCAGCAACAAAGGTGGCCGGCTATTCATTTGATGAATTGACGGCAATGGGTTCCAGTTGGATCAAGAGAATCATGGACCCACGAAGTATAACAGGAAGTATTGAAACACTTCAATACATTCTGCAAGAAAAGCTTGGAGCAAACCCTGAAGGCTACGAGGATAGATATGTTCACAAGAATGGGTCTCTACTGTGGCTTTGCGCTCATCCGTCAAGAATGATATTCAACGGAGCTCCGGCACTCCAGGTGCTTTTTATAGATCGAACTGAACAAAGGGCACTCCAGAAGGCACTTGCAGGTAGCAAAGAGGACTATCTCTCCTATTTGGAGGAATCAAATGATTCCATACTGCTCTTGGATAATGGACGAGTTTCGTTCTGCAATACATCTGCGGTGAAGCTTTTTGGCGGTGGGAAGAATAAGTTTCAAGGTGCAGAATTCTGGAGTCTATCACCGAAGTATCAGCCTGACAAGTCTACATCAAAATCAAAGGCTTTGCAGTACCTGCAGGATGTGATGCTTGGCCGGACAGCCATTGCCAGATGGGTCTACAGGAGAATTGATGGCAGTAAATTCGAGGCTGAAACAAGCTTCAGAAAGGTTGAGCTAGGCCAATCAGCTTTCGTTCAAATCATTCTTAGATTGATTAGAAGATAGTTGGTGGCAAGGCGCTGTATACTTGCATTAATTGTCAAATCTTAAGAGCAGCTTATTCTCTTAGACTCGTGGTGCTCCGATATGGAAACTGTACCGCGCAAGTGGCCTTTGACGCTGGTATGTGGATTATCTGTTATAGGACTATATTGTTGCTTTACCGCTGCATCATGGGCCCTCTATCCACAAACATACGGTCCATTCACACATTATCTGAGTAGACTTGGCAACTTTGACTACAGCCCAATTGGAGCGTATCTCTACAATTGGGGATGCATTCTGACAGGGGTCGCTCTGGTTCCCTTTTTCCTTAGTCTTAGGACATGGTATGCAGAGAATAGAGCTCAGATCATTCTGCTTGCAGCTGGACAGGTACTGGGAGTCTGTTCTGCAATTGCATTGATAATGATTGGTGTCTTTTCTGAAGACCAAGGAGCTCCACATAGGGCCGCGTCATCGGCTTTCTTCCTCTTGAACTTCCTCGTCTTGATTCTTGTAAATCTGGCCTTATTATGGCATCCTCAATTCATCAAAGCAATCGCACTCTACGGCATTAGCATTGACCTACTCAGTCTTGGTCTCGAGTTCGCACTTGGAGGCTCTATTGTTGAATGGTTCACGGTATTCGGAGCCTTGCTTTTCGTAGGATTACTATCCTTCAACACTCTTCGACTCAATAGAAGCGACTCCACTCCGGATTTCAATTACGAGTAGTTACTGGATCACATGAAACGGACCCTGTTGACAAATGACCAATATCAGTCAGGCACCGCTATGTCTAAAAGCTAGGCAGATTGGCGACTCGTCGTGAAGAAAGTTAGCCCCTACCTGTTACTGTCAGTTATCATCTTCCTATGGGGGTCAAACTTCGTTGTGTCAAGATACCTCTCAGGCATTCCCCCTGTACGCGTTTCTGGAGTGTTCTATGCGCTCTTTCGCTATTTCTTCGGCACTCTTACCATGGTTGCTATCCTGGCTTTGCAACGCAAAGGGCCCCGCACTATTGTTGAGGAAATCAGGGGGTATCGGGGTCTCTTAGGACTAAGTGCACTTTTTTCTGCTCTTTTCGTCCTATCAATTCATTCAAGCACAGAGTACATTTCTTCTGGGACCACCTCCATCATTGTGAACCTGTGCCCGGTTGTGGTGTTGGCGTATAGTGCGGTTAAGCTGAAGGAGAAGATTACGCCTGCGAAAATCGCCGGCTTTATTCTCGGGTTTGCTGGAGGAGTCTTGCTTCTTTTCAATAACTTGGCAATAGAGATGGTTTCGCTCCTCGGAATTGCCTTCGCCATAATGGGAATGTTCTCCTGGGGCGCTTACACCGTCACCTTGCATTATTTGGAAGGCGCAGATCGATACATAGTGATGATGGTCAAGCATCTCGTTTCATCACTCATGATAATTCCATTCATCGTGCTACTCTCGTTTCAAGGATTGCCGCTCATTCTGATATTTGACGCAGTCAGCATTGCAGGCATGCTTTATGCCGGTATACTCGCGTCGGGTCTAGCCTATGTTCTATACTTTGCAGCAATCGAGATATTGGGAGCTGCCAAGGCTTCCTCTTTCCTCTTCCTCGTTCCCTTCGTCAGTGTCATTGGTGATTTTATTCTAGGTGAGCCCCCCGGGATTGTGACTATTCTGGCTGGCACTACTGCATTGATAGGGGTGGCGCTAATACGGATGGTTCAAAATGGACCAAAAGATGCCTCAATGCCAATTCAGACGGACTGAATGAATTCTGATACAAGGTCAGCTATAATATTGGCACCCTCAGTGCTGGGATGAATATGGTCGATAAGTAAAGAGAATCCCGAATCCGCCGCTATATCACTCCAGGTCCTTCTGAGAAGATACCTCTTGTACACCGACTTTATAATTAGCATACGCGCCTCGCTAAAAGATGCCTCCTGAGCTTTTGCCTTCTCCTTGAGCATAGACTGCATCTTCTCATTAAGTGGCAGATAGTGCACATTCTGATGTTGAGCAATGGTGCGAATCCTCTCACTGTACGCTATTGCTGCATGGTATGCAGGATGATTGATGTCTTCTCCAAGAGGAGGTAAAGAGAGTATGCCGATCTTAGCATCTGTTTCATGTTTTAGAGCTTGAATGATTGCCCGTAGGTTCGTTTCAAACCAACCCAATTCAGGCCTGCGGGGAATTCGTACGAACCAGTTTGGAGGAGCCATTCCTTTTGGCAGAGACCCTAGGGCATCATTTGTCCCAATGAGAATGACAACTGCATCCGGATGGCATCCCATTACATCCTCAATACGTTGCAGAACATTCCATGTCAAGTCCCCATTCTTACCGGCATTCACGAACTCGTACTTCTGATCGAGCATTGCATAAAGCATCTCTGGATAGGAATCACCTATCCTTCCTTGAGTTATCGAGTCGCCAAGAAGCACAATTCTCTTCTTGCTAAGAGCACGAACAGGCGAAGCTTTCAGAGCTTCTGCAATTCCGAATCTGGGTGCCTTCTGCATCATGTATAGCGGGTAAATGAGGGCAATCATTAGAAGGCAGATGAAGAATGCTAGGATAAACTCAAACATCGTGCAAATTCACCAACGCTCATGAAATAGATGTATTGGTATTGAGTGCTCTTTTGAGATGAAGCCTGCGACGATGTTTAGTTCGCAGGCTTTATGCCTATCATATCCCATACCTCATCTGGAATTGGTTTTCCAGTGCTCACGCAAAGATATCCCTCGCGAGCTCCTCGTGCAACTTCTGGCTTCCCGAGAAGCTCCGCTACTCCAGCCAAGTCCTTCCATGCTTCCGCCATGTCTTTCCTTTGAGAGATGGTGGCCAGGAGCATCATGTAAGCATCATTGTAGTTTCTGTTGGCAATCAATGATTGCGCCAGTCGAAGAGACTCGTCAGGTGGTACTGGCCTGAACTCGAGCTCTGCCTTGGTTTCAGGCATTATACAGATGTCATCTAGTAGAGGCTTATTGCTTGCATAGACCTGCTTGAGGGACGGGTCAAGACTCACGCTCTTGGCTATTTTATCCTCCCAGCCGGTACTGCCCATATTCCTCATGACCATGCCAAGGTTGTACCAGGAGGGGGCATACTTGCTGTCTGCTTCTACAGCCTTGGAAAACGCCTTGATTGCATCCTCGTATTTGATTCGCTTTGCCAAAACGACACCAAGGTAGTCCCAGTCAGAGGCTTCTGAAGGATTGATTTTGACCAGTTTCTGGAATACTGAGATTGCATTATCATAGTCACCATTTCTTGCATACACTAGACCAAGGTGACGAAGCGCCTTATCATAATCTGGCCTATGTTGTAGTGCAGTTTGAAATGCTCGTATCGCCTCTTGGTCTTCACCCATTGCCTTGTGTGCGATGCCAAGGTTTTGCCATGCAATTGGGTTGTCCTGTTGTCGGTCCAGGGTCGCTTTCAGGTATCTTACTGCTGCCATTGCTCTCCCTTGGTCCAAAAGAAATGCTCCGAAATTGGTCCAAGCCTCATGGAAATCAGGGTCCAGATTCAATGTTCGCAAGTAGTACTTCTCGGCTTCGATCAGATTACCTGCTTCTTCATACCGAATGGCTTGGGCAAATGTACGCCTTGCATCACTGCTTTCCTCGATAGGTTTCTGCTCAAGAATGCGAGGCTGAACATCTCTTTCTCTATCCGTTGTAGCTTCAGCAAGTATGTGGGGCTCAGAAGGAGTCTGCCCAAGGTACTCTTCATACTTGCTCTGCATTATCCCTGCTTCTTCCATCTTCTCTTGTCGACGGTAGACCTCGCTGAGGCCACCAAATGCGGCAGCATTCCTCGGGTCGAAAGAGAGGGCAGTTTGGTATGCGCTCTCTGCTTCCTCTGCTTTATCAAGCTGCAGCAGAACTGCTCCAAGGTTATTCCACGCCATAGTATCTTCACGTCTCAGGCTCAGAGCTTTTCTAAGCAGAGCCTCAGCATGCAGGGACATTCCCCGCCCTGCTAACATTGCTGCATAGTTCACTAGAATATCTGGATGATCCGGATTTAGGCTGTAGGCTTTCCCATGGATTTCCTCCGCTTCACTTGGTCGTCCGGTCTGGTAGAGGAGCGTTGCCAGACCAAAGAGGGCATCGATATTATCTGGATCCATCTCAAGATACTCCCGGTAAAGGCGTTCCGCCTCCTGCCAGCTCTCCCTCTGATGCATCAATGATGCACGCTGGACCATGTCCCTATGGCGTTGTGGAATCCATGATGGGGTTCGGGCTTTCCTGCGTTTTGGAAGATCTTTCATGAGGTCTCGTGTCTTTTTCTTTTTCTTCGCAGCAGATATTATTGCGTTGCGGGCCAGAAAGAGACCCACCAACAGCACCGAAATCAGCAATATTGGAAGAGCAAGGGGATAGGCAACGAAGAAGTGTACCAGTGGCAATTCGGGCACCAAGGGATTCGTGCCGATGGCTAGCTCCGCGGCATCGTCTAAGGAGTCTCCATCTGTATCCGCCAGCAAAGGGTTCGTTCCATATAGATTCACTTCATCAGCATCTGACAAGGTATCATTATCAGTATCAGCGGATTGAGGATTTGTACCAAGGTCATATTCTTCCTTGTTTGATAGAGTGTCCCCATCTGCATCATCTTGCCCGTCACGAACGGTTGGATTTAGACCATTGGCAACCTCGTATGCATCAGGCATTAAGTCTTGATCGGTATCGTTTGAAAGCGGATTTGTTCCGTAGACCATAACCTCTGCATAATCGGAAAGAGTATCATCGTCAGAATCTGAATCTCTTGGGTCAGTTCCAGCATAGTACTCCTGAAGGTTGGTCAATTCATCCAAATCGAGGTCGCCCTGCGCGTCATTGGAGAGCAGATTGAGACCGTTGAAGTACTCGTACCCATCCGGCATTAAATCAAAATCAGAGTCGTAGTTGTTCTTGTCAGAACCCAAGATATCCTCGTGAAAGTCATAGAGTGAATCAAAATCGCGGTCAGTCAAGTCTCGAATCTTTGCGACAAAGCAACCCCGTGAATATTCACCAGGAGAAAACACGGTCGTGTTTGGAAAGCTGTAGTAAGATGATGTAATAACAACGCCTCCAAACACAATGTTTCCAGAGGTGTCTAAATCCATTGCATAGATGCTTGAGGTTGTATCTCCCGCAAATAGAGTTGAAAACAAAATACCTGTACCACTGGCGTTGAGCTTCATTACAAACCCAGAATCCGGCCACTCCTCATTGCCGAGATCAAGTTGATTCAGCTTCTGGAAGTCACTAGAACCAGCATGTCCCGAAATATAGGCCTCCTGCATATCATTAACCGCAATAGCGAAAGAGATGTCGATATCCGCCCCGCCGAGCAGTGTGGAGAAAACAAGCCCATTACCTGTTGAGTTGAGTTTTGATACAAAGGCATTGATGTGGTAGCCCGTGCTGTTGATAATGGGATTCTCTAAGGGAAAGTCTGAGGATGAAGTCTCGCCAGCTACATAGACATTGTGTTCATCATCGATTGTTATGCAATAGGGCTCATCAGCCCAGTTTCCACCAAGAAATGTTGAGAAGATTAGACCATCTCCAGTGGCATTAAGCTTGAATACAAAACCTTCTGTTTCCGGTCCGCCAAAGGTTTCTTGGAATGCATTCACCATGGGCCATGAAGAGCCCCATCGGGTTCTGCCCGTGACATAGGCATTCCCATCTTCATCAATTGCTATACCCCTGCCCACGATATCTTGTCCCCCGCCGCTGATTACCATACTATACTCTAACGCGGCGCCATTCTGGCTAAACTTGACCACAAAGCATCCATCTTCTTCACCCCAGGGGTGGAAAAGTGTGTCAACTCCAAAACCCGGGGATTCGACAGCGCCAGTGATGAATGCATGTCCGGTTGAATCGACCTTTAGAGACCTCCCTTCTTCGAACCCCGCCCCTCCAAGATAAGTGGAATAGACAATATTAGAACCGTCAGAGTTTATCTTAATGACGAAGCAATCGCCGCTGGCATTGTATGTTGAATCATAGGCTGAAACAACTGGGAAATCAGGAGAGTACGTGACCCCAGTGACGTAGGCATTGCCAGCGGAATCAACATCTATCGAGTATCCTTGGTCATTATTGGACCCGCCAATGTAAGTGGAATAAACTAACTGAGAACCATCAGGGGTGAGCTTGGCTACGAAGCAGTCTCTATCTCCGCCCAATGTATCATCGAGCGGTGATTTCAGCGGAAAGTCATCAGATACAGTAGAACCAGTAAGATAGACGTAACCTTGATTATCAACAGCGACAGATGCGGTGTATTCATCCCAGTAGCCGCCACTAGAACCGTCAATTATTGTTGAGAAAAGAACCAGTTCAGGCATTTCCTGAGCGGATTCCATAATCGCCTCGTTCAAGGGGGAAGAGGCCAATTCTTCCCTATCGTTCGAGTAGCAAGAGGAATCGATGGTTCCATAGCTGGCAAGTATCAGAATAAGGATGATGACCGTTAAGCGCAATTTCAACCCTTCAACTCCCTGATGGTAGATATGTTGACCACCTCCTCTAATAATCCTAGCGGGACTTCCAAGAGAATAGGGGGGAATGCATAACATCTTAAGGAAACATGCCGGTTTCAATCCTGCAGGTATACCAAGCAAGATGCGCTTTCACAGACGGGTTACGTACGAGGGTTGAGTCCCAGATTCGCACAGACACGATGGAACACGCTAGTTTTGAACGACCTGCTAATCTCACAAGTGAGAGAACACACAATGAGTTACGATAGAGAACCAATTGAGGCAACAGTTGAAGAACTGAAGCCTAGGATGAAGAATGTCACCATTACCTTCAAGGTGGTGGAGATTGGAGAGGAGCGTGAAGTCTCCTCAAGGAATGACGGAGCCACACATCGAGTTGCAGACGCAACCGTTGGAGATACAACCGGAACCGTTCAAGTACCCCTCTGGGATGAAAGCATCGACAATATGACGGTAGGTTCAACCTACACTTTGACAAACGGCTATACTGGACTATTCAGAGGTAATCTAAGGCTCAACATTGGCAAATACGGTGAGATCAAAGAAGCCGAGGAAGCCATTGCAGAAGTCAACATGGATATGGACATGAGCGCTGAGGAGCATGAAGACACCAGACGTCGTGGCGGCTATGGCGGCGGTGGCCGTAGCTACGGTGGCGGCGGTGGACGTGACTATGGCGGCGGTGGCGGTGGCGGCGGCTACGGTGGACGTGACCGTCGAGGTGGCAGTGGCGGCGGCGGCGGCGGCTACGGTGGACGTGACCGTCGAGGTGGCGGCGGCGGAAGACGCCGGTACTAGCTGCAGAACAGACTAGAATAAACTGCTTTAATCCTCAAGACGGGGTTGCAAACAATCCCGTCATTTCTCTCTTTTTCATATCTCATCATTCATTTTCAGTTTCGCAAAAACAATACTAGGAAGACAGTCACATCTACTGCATCTGCAGCGGTGCATTTACCGTTCATTGGCTATTGTAGGAGCATTTTTGAGTACAATTATCCAAAGAATATCACTGCCGCAAAACATTGCTTTTGTGGGGTTAGAGAGGGATTCGAATGCATTCGCCCAAAACCACCCTAGTGGTGTTGATTCTACTCTGTATTCCATTTGCCATTTCTGTGATTTCGATAAGTGATGGAGTGCAAATGTTAACTGCAGAGGTTCCAGAAATATTGCCGAGCAATTCCGTATTGTTCAGCGATGGCAACTACACCCCGCACGATCCTATCGAGATATTTGGAGATTCGGAGTTAGAGGCAATGGCCAGCAGCGGTAGCGGCCACCCTTTCAACCCGTACATCCTTGGTGGATGGAATATAACTGCATCAGGACAGCATGCAATCTTCATAAGTGGAACCTCAGAGTGCTTCATTCTTCAAGATTGCTGGCTGAATGTAATTAGCACATCATATGACTGTGTCTGGATCGACTACGCTTACGATTATAGCGCCTCAGTTCGGAACTTGGTTTGCAATAACGGAAGATACGGCATCCGCGTCACTGACTGCAGAGGTGCGGTGATATACAACAACACATGCCTGAATTCTCGGAGCGGGATATACATTCAATCATGTGAGGAGTCAGAGGTAACAGAAAATGAATGCATCTTTTGCCAGGAAATCGGAATCTACTTCCAGAGTTCGTCAATGAGTGCTGTTAGTGGCAACACCTGTACACGCACCAATTTCAACAGGATGAGCAGTCAAACCTATGGCTGGGGAAGGGGAATTTACGCTGTAACGAATGCATTTACATACTTCACCAACAACAGCCTTTTGGAGAATGAGTATGAAGGAATGCTGCTAATCAATTGCGATGGCTCTGAGATTCGGTTCAATAATGTCACTGGTGGGCACTATATTGGAATGTCTATCCAAGATTGCCCTAGTGCAAAAGTCGCTGACAACCGTGTGGTGGCAAATCAAGATACAGGACTCTTTATTTACGACACCATTTCTGCCACTGTCCAGCGTAATACCATATCTGAGAACAATGGTGGCATGAGCATTAGTTCATGCGATTCAGTAACTGTTGTTGACAACAATTTCATAAGAGATGGCTTGAATCTGTATGCATCTTCTGCTGCGGATTATCTTACATACACACTATCTGGCAATATTATCAACGGCCTCCCCTACGGATTCTTCGTGAACGATATAGATGGGTTAATTCTTACAGACTATGGGCAATTGCTCTTGGTGAACTGCACTGGAACCCAGATTCTTTTCCAAAACTGCTCCTTCACCTCAACTGGCATTATGCTTAGGTTCTGTAATAGCTGCGCAATTAGTGTCTCTACATGCAGCAACAACGATAACTACGGAATCAATGCCTATGCTTCAAATCACACCATCCTGAGCTATGTGACCTGTGACAATAATGGTGCTGGTGGGGCTTATGTCCAAAACACCCACTTCTCAACGATTTCTGAGTGCCACTTCACGGGCAACAAATATGGTATTGAGCTTGCATCGCATAGCAATAGCAAAATCATCAATAATACCATTTCAAGCAGTGAGTCATACGGATTGTACTATACCTCAAATACCAACACGACTGTGTCAGGTAACGAGTTCGTCAATGATGGCATCAAGTTCAGTGCGTTCTCAGACGAGGAATGGGAGGCCTACAATGCCACTCTGAGCAACAATTACGTCAACAATCGACCTTTAGCCATCCTTTTTGATGTCTGGGATCAGACTCTAACAGCGGATTATGGTCAGCTGGTGTTGGTCGACTGCTATCATTTAGAAATATCATCAAAGAACCTCTCACACACAACTGTTGGATTAGAGCTCTATGAATCCGCGTACATATCAATCCAAAACACTGACTTCACAAACTGCAAGATTAGTGGACTATTCGCAAGAACAACAGGCCACAATGTAATTGCAAACTGCGATTTTAGTGGAGCAGGCGATGAAGGCATAGACATCGCGCATTCCAATTCAGATGAAATCAGAAACTGCATCTTCCTGAACTGCACTTATGGGATGAGACTATCGACGAGCGGGGGGACGGTTGACTCCAACTTATGCCAAAACAATGAGTATGGTATTCTCGCATATGATTACTCCTACGTCATAATCAATAATGATTGCAGCTTTAATCAGGGTGATGGAATACATATATCATCCTGCCCGTCTTCCATCATTCGGAACAACACCTGCGTTGGAAATCTCTATGATGGCTTTTCCGCGGATGAGTGTTCAAATCTAATAGTTCAAGGGAATAACTTCAGTTTAAACGGGTATAATGGCATTAGAGTTCTTCGCACATCCACCTCATCCTTCATTGAGAACTACTGTGTGATGAACGGGAGAAATGGGATCCACTTCTGGTATATGACTGAACCAGTGATTAGCTGTCAAGCTTCGTGGAATTGGCTGAACTATAACAAGGACTATGGCATATACCTAGACACGTCGGAGTATTGCACCGTTAGCTATAATCTCATAATGAATAACGCTCTTTATGGCGTTCACTGTCATGTGTGTTCATACACTTCAGTACACCATTGCTATTTCCTTGAAAACAATGAAGGGGGCGTGCAAGGTCTTGATGATGGATCAGAACAAACCTTTTGGTACGACCAATCAAGAGGAGAAGGCAACTATTGGTCCGACCTCGTTGGATATGGACTATACCAGATTGACGGCACCTCCTTGGCGGTGGACCCATTCCCATTTCTGGCACCTGACTTTGACGAGGATTCTCTCGATGATACATGGGAGATACTTAATGGTCTGAATCCGCTTTCCGTTGATTCCGATGCAGATTCCATGAGTGATGCTTACGAGGTTGCATATGGGCTTGATCCGACAAGCGATGATAGCCAAGGGGACTTGGATGGAGACTTGCTATCCAATCTTCAGGAGTATGCTCTTGGAACCCGGCCGGACAACGATGACTCCGATAGTGACCTCATAGATGACTTCTGGGAGTGGTCCAACAACCTGAATCCTCTACTTGACGATGCCAATAATGACCCTGATGCGGACCTACTGACCAACCTTGGAGAGTATCTGCATGGCACAGGACCGCATAATCCTGACTCGGACTCAGATTCAATGTTGGATGGATTTGAAGTAGCCTATGGACTAAACCCTCTGATTGATGACTCTTCTGGGGACCTTGACGATGACACCCTGACGAATCTTCAGGAGTATATTCTCGGCCTAAACCCAGCAAGCAATGATTCAGATGGTGACTTGATGGATGATGCATTTGAGATTAGGTACTACCTCAACCCCCTCATTGACGACTCTGGCTGGGACCCGGATGGAGATGGCGCCACGAACCTAGAGGAATACCTGCGGGGAACTAATCCGCTTGTACCAGATGGAGGCAATCCACTATTGCTGGCTGCAGCTTTACTTGGGCTTGGATTTTCAGGCGGTATAGTTGCTATTATTGTTGTACTACGTTGGAGGT
The DNA here is from genome assembly GCA_011365025.1 of Candidatus Thorarchaeota archaeon. The sequence goes on along the minus strand of RDOF01000028.1, from coordinate 24,975 downwards.
CTCGCTCTCCGAGTGAGTAGTCCTGTGATTGAACCAAAGCCACTCAGATTAGTTCCCAGATAGTGGCAGTGCTAATACCTCCGCCACCGCAAAGAGTGGCCATTCCACGTTTGAATCCTCTCTTCTTTAAGGCATGAAGCAGAGTCACAACAATTCGAGCTCCGGTACATCCCACCGGATGTCCGAGACCTATCCCTGAGCCATTGACATTTGTGACCTCTCGATTGAAACCCAAATCCCGGAGCCCATTCTCAACCGCTAGGTACTGACTAGCAAAAGCCTCATTTAATTCTACGAGGTCCCAGTCCTCGAAACCTTCGCCGGTTCGCTCAATGAGGTTCTTAACAGCTGGAATTGGTGATTCTCCCATGAGGTGAGGCTCACTACAGCCCATACCATATCCAATGAGCTTGGCAATTGGCTTCAATCCAAGTTCATCCGCTTTCTTCTGAGTCATGATTATCATTGCGGCAGCTCCATCATTGATGCCGCTAGAGTTCCCGGCGGTCACCGAACCATCCTTTCTGAAGGCAGGCTTCAGATTGGCAAGGTCCTCCATTGTAAGACCAGGCCTGAAGTGCTCATCCTTGTCAACTTCGGTGACTTGCCCTTTTCTCCCCTGAATTTCTATCGGTACAATTTCAGCGGCAAAATCTCCTTCCTTCGTGGCTCGCTCTGCATTGTTGTGCGACCTCAATGCAACGATGTCCTGATCCCCTCTTGTAAAGCCATATTTGTCATTGAGGAATTCGGCTGTTTCCCCCATGATGTAAGGCTTGCCAGTTTCAGGATGAGGATAGAAGTGGCTCCCTGCATGGAGCCCGGTAGTCAGAGCGTCCATTAGCACTCCATCAAATAGGCGTTGGCCCCATCTGGCAGTTTCCAGGCAATAGGGGACATTCGACATAGATTCCACACCTCCAGCCAATACCGTATCTGTGAAGCCAGTCTGAATCTGCAGAGCGCCGCTGATGATGGCATCCATGGCTGAGGTGCAGACTCGGTTTATTGTAACGGCTGGTACAGCCCAAGGGATACCCGCTAGAAGAGCGGAGATTCTGGCAATATTCAATGCCTTTGGTGGCTCTAGGCAATTGCCAAATCTTACATCGCCTATCAAGTTGGGATCGATATTGGCTCTTTCTATGGCTGCCTTGATTACTTGTGCTGCTAGACCAGGTGCCTGTATGTCCTTCAATGACCCTCCGAATGTCCCAATAGGACTCCGGCATGCCGAAACAACAACAATATCCTGCATGGCTCCCTGAATCTGCATTTATCCCTTAAATCGTAACTGGTTTCTTGATTGAATCCCTCTAATTCGGCAAATCAGACTCTCTATTTGACTCCCTCTCGAAATATCCTAACAGCTCGTTGTGATATACACCTACCAAGCGATATTCTGAGGCAAAGGGTCGGAGCAGACATAGCCAAATCCTTTGGCATGGTCGTTTGTTGGGCCATCTAATTGGGAGTGGAATGGATTGGAGGAATTTGTCTCATAAAATACGGCAGCTCTCGCACTGGAACCCTGAACTTCGATAGCGGCTCGAAACCAGGCACCCAATGTCGTAAGGGCAGGAAACAGGTACATTCCAGTCATATAGGATGCGAATTTCGACCCCATTGTAAGAGAATTTCCGCTATCGGTTGCATACCCACAAACCTGATCAAGACCCCGAAGTATGAGTTTCCACCTGCCAAAAACATGCTTACCATTTGCTCCTTCCCATGCTAGTGCCTAGCATGAATCAAAAGGCTTGGTCCATCCAAGGACCCTTGTAATCGATGATAAACATCGCAGCGGCAAGCAGAGCGAATACTCCGCCAAGAATGCCTGGAAGGAGAAGCACGATTCCCTCGGCGCTTTCGAAGAGGGGCGCCCCAACTATGAGCACTACGGCCAAGACGAAGATTCCACCGCAACAGCCGAACAATGGCGTACACTGAATCCGCTGTCCGGTGTCAGTCCATCGCTGTACCGTTGTATAAGGACCGTAGTCCTGTTTTGGACCGACATCGAATACTTGGGCCAGCCCTCCTACGCGCGCAGCTTGGGCGCCAATGAACATTAAGATTCCAAAGCCGCCAGCTAGAATTGCACCTGGTGTATCATCAAGTACGGCGGCGCTTACCGCAGCCTGAGCGAAAAGCATGATGCCAGCAATAACATGCAAGATTGCGCTTTTTATTGAACCCGCCATGATTGTATCCTCTGATGAATCTAGGAACATCCCGAGGAAAACCCCGTTAAATCTCTTACATTCCTTGCTTGAAAGATGTGCCTTATAATACAGGGAGCAATAGAATGCGGGGTATGACAGCCTTCGGAAGTACAAAAACCGGCTTGGTGGTGGTTTTGGTGGTGGCCGGACTTCTGGGTTCTGTCGCCTTGTTCTCGTTCATGAACATGAACCCGAGCGCAACAACAACTACAACAACCACAACCACGGATACGGTGGTTGAGAGCGAGTATGTAAATGTCACACTACTATATAATGCAGGAGTGATGATTGAAGCACTAGGCATTAGAATATACATTGACCCAATCAGCTTGAACGATTCGTTCATGGAGTCGCATCCTGCTGACATTATCTGCATCACACATCCTCATGGAGATCATTATGATGCTTATACTATTCACATGCTTCAAATTGAGACCACTGTGAATATTTTTCCAGAGAACATGACCACCGAAATCTCAACACATGATGGCATCGGATTGAATCCCTGCGATAGCGTTCAGGTAGGATCTGTAAATATCACTGCTTACTATATGTACACCACAGCCCCCGAGGGCTATGAACCAAGCCATCCAAAGGAAGCCAACTGGACCAGCTATATCATTGATCTGGATGGATTTGTCATCTTTCACGCTGGCGACTCAAAATGCATTGATGAGTATCACGCCTTAACTGGACTTATTGATCTCGCATTCCTACCCCTTGGTCCTGGTTGTCAGACCATGACAAATGACGAAGTAGTTGATGCGATTCAAATCATTCAACCTGCCTTCTTCATACCAATTCATTATGGGGAGGGTGTCCTCGAAACCTTTGTGTCTGTTTACGGGACAGAAATCGAGGTCACCACAGATTGTGAACTTGTCGCGCTAGAATACTACACGGGATGGATCCTTGAAGTAGACACCTAGATGTGATTTAGGCATCTTCGAGATGAGGTCATCAATGCAGTTCTGGTGATTGAGTCAGAGATAATCTGGCTCATCTCCTTATTTTGCGGCTGGGAATACTGGCCGGTAAATCAGATTCCTTCCTACATGAATCTTAAGAGCATGTACTGCTTCAATTGCTTCACCAATTCTGCCATTATTGCGAGGTCTATGTTATGGGAAGGTCATACCTCACTCCTAAGCACCACAAAGGGCGACTGGAAAAACTGAAGCAGCATTTAGATCAAGAGAGTCTTGATACATATCTGGTATTCAATGCAAAGAATATATTCTACCTCACAGGGTTTTCTTTCATTCCTACAGAACGACCGATGATTCTTATTCTTCACCATGGTGAGGCCAATTTCTTTGTGCCCTCTTTGGAGATTGATCATGTCCAGCATCAGGTTCCTTTTGTGAACGAGCTCTTCTCTTACTTTGAATATCCCGATGAAACGCATCCAATGCACATTCTAGGAAATGTATTGATGAAGGAGTTGAAGATTACATCCAATCGTGTCGCATCAGAGAGTACCGGGCCACCGGGGTACTGGGGTTACAAGGGGCCATCTTTGGAGGAGGTAACAGGCCTGGAGTTTAGGATAGCCCCTGATTTTGTCATGAATATGCGCGTGATAAAGGAACCAGAGGAGATTGAACTGATGCGTGAATCTTCGAAGTGGGCAGACAGAGCGCACAGGTACCTCCAAGAGTTCACTGAAGTTGGAGCCAATGAAGTTGATGTGACAATTCGTGCAAGTACACAGGGATCTCATGACATGGTAGCCGAACTCGGTGAAGGCTATCGCCCAACTGGATTCTCTATGTTTCCGGCAACTGCCCTCTATCGAGGCCAGATAGGACCGAATTCCTACTTTCCGCATGCTCTCTCTCGAGGTCTTGTATTCAAGAAGGGTGACACCCTAGTCACCGGTGCCTCTTCTGATGTATACGGCATTCATTCTGAGCTCGAGCGCACAATGTTCATGGGAACTCCATCCAAAAGGCAAAGAGAGCTATTCGACGCTATGCTTGCAGCTCAGACTGCGGCATTGAATATGGCAGGACCGGGTGTTACTTGCTCGGAAGTAGACCGCGCTGCAAGAGCTGCTTTCAAGAAGAAAGGTGTGCTAGGACTAGTCCGACATCACACTGGCCACGCACTGGGAATGGAAGGACATGAGAGGCCGTTTCTTGACCGTGGCTCCAAGGAAGTTCTTGAGCCGGGCATGGTCTTTTCGTGTGAGCCCGGTATCTATGAGAGAGGATTGGGAGGCTTCAGGCATAGCGATACTTTTGTCGTTTTGGAGGATGGGATCGAGATTACTACAAAATACCCTCGCGAGCTGGAAGCCCTCATTATTGAGTAGGGCCGGCACAAGGGGCCTCTGCTAGTTTCGGTGAATCTTCACTGCATATGGCAAGATGGCTGGCCATGGTCAGCAAAAGCGGATATGCCGGAATGCTATACTGACTCCGGCAACGTTTCAACTAAAGGAATACTGAACCTCCAGGCCAAGGTCCGGAACCAAATGCGACTTGGAGTACATTGTATCCGATACCATCACCATTATCATTGTACCAAGGCGTTTCAGGTCTACTATCCATAGCAGCGGCCCAGACAAAAGCCTCCCTCATGGAAATAAGACCATCAAATGGCAAGAAGTCGGCATCAACCGTTGTACCATCTCCATTCCATGGGATACTAACAAGAGCGCACATAAAATGATACACGAACTCATCCCAATTGCCTTCGGTGTCGCAACTTGCAGAACCCTCATTATCCATGCAGGCAGTCATGATCACTCTATCTGGAGCACTCAAGTGTGATATGAACTTCCCGGATACACATTGCTCCATTACAATAATCATTTGGTCGCACGTGATCGAGTTGAGCCAAGTGGAAACCTGTGTGTGAGTTAGAGCTCCAGTGTGGTCCATTGGATTCCAAACGCTGATCCCATCACTTCCGCCGTGGTTTGTCGTATAGAAAAATAGCGTGTCTCGCCCGCCCATTCTTGTACTTAGATAGTTGAAGACTGTGGTCATTGAAGCATGAGTGGCTGGGTAATGTACTGGCGTGTAAGCATCCTCACCAACTCCGTCTTTGTAAATAACATAGATGTTCTGAGAAGGGTACCCATACATTTGAAGTATGAAGTACATGTAGATTATATCATTCCAGTATCTTGAATATGCCTTCTCTGGCTTAATTCCTCCACTATATAGGATGGCGAATTTCTCAGCAACAGGATCAAGAACCAAAGGCGGGATCATCTCGAATTGCGGATACGGGAATAGCTGTTGATCAATATAGGTTCCCTCGAATGTTAAATCGACCATGACATCAAAGAAAGAATCACAGGGAAATCCATAGGCATCTTCTGGATCATCTGAAGCTTCAAGCCGACCCGTCACTGCGATTTGCTTTCCTATACTTGCTGCCATTGATTCAGTGGCATCTCCAGTCATTATTACATGATTGCTTCTAGTTAGGGAATTGTTGAAGTAGAGGAGCGGATTTGAAACAAGCAGATGGTTTCCAGCGGCAAAGACGTAGTACCCAAGTAGAGTTATTGTCTTTCCCAAGTAGCTGTCGTAATTGCCTATTACATCTGCAATACCCATGGGGACATCTTCTGCAGGGACTACTTCCTGCACAAACACAAAGTAGTACACCGTAGCGACATTCGATGCGATAAGGACTAGAATTAGCGCGATCAAGGCAGTTGGCCTGCCTCGAGCGGGGTTCTTAGACTTCTTTGACAATAGTAGCATTCTCCTTTTCAAAGCGGCGTGTGTAAAATGCCAGAAGTCGGGTATGGCAAACCATAATATAAGAACCATGAACGAAAGAATACCAAAGTTAGGATGCTTTGTGGTAGGATGAAACCACAGCCAAGTCTTCAGGAGATCTTGGCAGTAGGGTCATTGAGCAGGATGTAGAGAATTGGTATCTGAAAGACTCATTAGCACTCTGATTTGAATTATGGAGGTGCATATCTATGGATTCAATCGACAGAGAGATTCTCTCCAAACTTGAGAAGAATTGCAGAATCTCATACCAGAACATCGCGTGCGATATTGGAATAAGTTCTAACGCAGTTAAGAAGAGAGTTTCGAAGCTCCTCGAATCCGGCGTTCTTGAAGGATTCTCGGTGATGCTTAGCAGAGCAATGGCTGGCTCTGAAGTGGTGTTCTTCTTCGTGAGAACGGATGGGTCCCTCGATGATGAGGCCTTCATCAAAGAAATAGGTTCGAACTCAATGGTTTACGCCATTATGCCACTAAGTATTGGTGACTACATAGTAATGGCCGACTGCATAGGCACAAAAGCTCAACTCGACTTGGGCCGTATATTGAGAACCCGGAGGGGTGTGGTGGATGTTGATATGCACCCGATTCTCTCCGACAAAGGTCGAAAAGCAGAGATTTCCAGGCTGCAGCTTAGGGTGTTGAAATGTCTCTTACAAGATGCCAGAATGTCAACAGTAGGTATCTCAAGATGTTCGGGACTGACGACAAAGCGCGTGAGAAGAATCCTGATGGATCTTGAGGAGTCCAAGGCAATTGATTTCACTATTAACTTGAACATCAATACGGGAGAGAGTCTTGCATTTCTGGCAGTGATAAAATGGGATGCATCAGTCGTAGGGTACGCCGAGATTGACGGCCAGCTCAGAACATATTATCCGCACAGCTACTGGTTTCCATTCGTATGTACAATCGAACCGCTCCTCTACGGTGTATTTATTGTTCAGAAAATAAGTGACGTAGAAGATGTTTATAGGAGTCTGAAATCCATTACGGGAATAATGAATGTCAAGCCGCTTGTGTTCTTTCCAAATCGTCTCTTCAAATCGATTAGAGTAGACATACTAGAAGAAACCATATCAAAAGCCGGGATTTGAAACTCAGAAAGAGTCAATTCTCAGATTTGGTCATACCCACTTGCTAAGCATTGTATGAGGATGCTCGTGCCTCTCCCACACGAGCCTCCCCAGAATCAGAAGGAGCCGCAACCAGAGCCATTTCATCTCACTGCCTGTACATGTAAGCATGAGTGATAGCCCTGGTAGAAATGTATCCACCATTCTGATTCTTGTTCTTGTCTTGTTTCGCTATTGCCATTCATTTCACCTCCATTTCTACGCAATGCCGCGAGGGATTAGGAGGAGGGCCTCCGGTGTGCATCAGCGTGATACATCGACTCACGAGTGCAGCGCCCCGGCGATCCTCCGCTGCTGCCATTCCTTGCACCTTGCTGGTTCTTGTCTTCGGACATCTTAGTCACAAACCCCTCGCAACTATTACATATTGCATGTAATAGTATTACACATTACGCGATATAAGTTTTGTGGCGGCATGCTGGAACCGATATTTCATGAGCAGTCCACGAAACACGCAAAATGGATGGGCGTTTTCTTACGTGGTATGGTTGAAGAAGGGTGTCCATGTTGCGGGAGCATGACGCAACACATGCGCAGTACATTTTCCTGTAGTATTGGCGTCGTTTCTCATCCACCAGTTGCAAGTGATTGGACTAGTATGAAAGCACACACGATTATGATGGACAAACAACAACCGGCTTGGCAGTCATCACACGATGGCATTTCAATTGGCCACCGTGAAATGTTTCTAGCGCGTTTGACTTTTACATCTGGATTTACCGCTCTGAATGCCTGCATGAGAACTTCATTCGTGAATCTGATTGGACCATTTAGCGTCCAGTCAACAAAGAACCGCCTGGGTCCTGATTGATCAAGCTGCAACTCGGAACCTTTCGTTGAGAATAGCAGAGACCACGTAATGCCGCCAAATTGAATTCCAACGAACAGCGCGGCCAGAAATGCAGCAGAACCAGCATTGGTGATAAGGACGATTGGCATGGGCACAGCTGTCAAACCGATAGACATCACCAATAGCAGCCATGTCATCATCTTTCTTCTTGGATGTATTTGGTTGAACTCCCTTGTTGCAATAGATTCGCATTTGCTGCAAAGGAAGATGTGCGCATGCATTGCTACATCATATGTTCTGTATCTATGTCCGACCATACCCACCTTCTCAGTCTTCTGACGGAGTATGGTGACCCTTTCGCCATGAAGGTCTTCTGCATTCGTTGAACCGCATCTAGCACATACCTTTGGCCAAACCATACTTGACAATGTAACAACCCTCGTTCCATCTTTGGCTTCTCATACTATTAAATCCATAAGACACCTTGTTTCATCCATTAACTTCTCCTATTCACGCCGTAAATTCCTTTATGTGTAGGTGGCACGCACGATTTAGGATGGGTGTTCTCAATGGCAGACAAGCTAGAGAGCAAAGACTGGCTAGACAAAATCATCGAGGCTGTTGGTGACGGCATAGTAGTGATCCAGGATGAAGACATCATCATGGTTAACACCGCCGCGGCTGATATGCTCGAGTACGACAAGGATGAGCTGCTCGACAGCGCCTTTGATGATTTTGTGGAAACTATGTCTCGAAGGCATGACAGAAGCATGCTTGATGCACTCCTTACAGGAGAGAACCTTGCCCGGTTTCATACCCGTCTTGTATCAAAGTCAGGAGACGTGCTCTATGTCGAGATTAACCCGACTCTCTTTGCTTTTGAAGGTGAGAAGGCAGTCCTAGCAGCCATTAAGAATATCTCGCGACAGATAGCTCTGGAAACAGCTGTTACAGAGCTGGAGAATAGGTTTGCCACTCTATATGACATGTCGCCCATTGCGTACTTCACGTTGAATAGAGAGGGCATTATTGAACAAGTCAATCAGGCAGCTGAGGAGCTTCTGGGTTGCGATGCGGATCAGCTATTAGGTTATGCAATAGCTGATTTCATTTCGGAGTCACATGAAGGATACAATCCTGCCGTTGAAATTGTTAGAGAAGTAATGAAAGGAAAGAGCATCAGTGGTATTGAAACGAAGATGACCTGCCCCGACGGGCGTGAAATCTGGGTTAGCATTTCATCAAAGGCATTAAGCTCAGGTGTGGATAGACCGACCGAGATTGGGCTTACCGCTCTTGACATTACTTGGAGACGTGCAGCAGAACAGCGATTGAAGGAGGAGAGCGAACGCGCCAATCTTTACTTAGGGATAATGTCTAATGATTTGAATGAAATCTACCAGGAAAACATCTTCTCCATTGAGGACCTTATTGCATCCTTGAGTCCGCCAGAGCGTGAGGAGGGAATCCTAAGAGATGTTTCACGCAATATCCGGAGGGCAGCAAGAATGATTGCGAACGTAAGAGTTCTTATCGGCATAAAAGATGCACCTCCTGAGAAGGTGAAAACTGACTTGTATCCTCACCTTATGAAGGCGATTCGTGAGGCCAATCGCGATTTCGAGGGGAAACAACTTGATGTCAAAACGAACATCACAGATGATAGGTTCGAGGTTGCAGGTCATGCTTGGATTTGGAGCATATTCTTTAACATACTCCATAATTCAATCAGATTCAATTCGACTGATGTATCAAAAGTTGATGTCAAAGCCGCCCTCGTCGATTCAGGGAATTCAGTACGAATTGAGATTACTGACCGTGGGCCTGGGATTGTGGATGAATACAAGGACCTGGTCTTTCGAAGAACCAGTGATGTTGTCCAGCAGTCACTGACCAAGGGTCTAGGCTTGACAGTTGTTGACCGATATGTCCGAGACATGGGGGGGCAAATCTGGATTGAGGACCGGGTTTCGGGAAAGCCCTCAAGGGGTGCCAAAGTTGTAGTCATTCTCCCAACTTGGCGTGAGAAACTCGTGCTTCCGAATATCGTCTTCTACAAATCGGACCACTGCGTTTTTTGTGGCCCCATGCTTGAGATGTTATCAACAATCATCGATGAACTGGGTCTAAGCAGGTCAATATTGGAAGTGATAAACATCGATGACCCCAAATCGGGTGTCACCGAAAGCGACTTGCCGGCATTGCCTACAATTCGTCTTGCAAGTGAGGAATTGACGGGTTACGTCGCAGACGAGGATCTCAGATCCAGTGTCATAAGAATGATAATGATGCATGCCGGATAGATTTTGATGCAAGGCTAATCAAAGTAACATTTGGAGTCCTCAACATGTGTCCCTTAGTCGTGTCCATTAAAGGTGACTCTGGGTTATATTGCTTGAACCGCAAATCTTCAATGACTAACGATGATTGAAAGCAGTGTGGTAGACGCAATGTCTGAATTGGATTCCAAAGTCGTTCATCTGGTGGAGAGCAATGTTAGCTCTATTGAGATCATTGGCGAAATGCTGAGCGTAAGTCCTGATGAGGCAAGGACGTTAATTCTGCGGTTGACCGAAAGCGGACGGCTCAAGGGGCACCTAACGGAGGATGGCTGTCGGTTCTTTCGATCCGATGTAGTACCATCAAAGGCGCCAACCGCCGGGAAATCGGAAGACCTCAAAGTAAGCAGTCCCAATATGAAGCCCGGTTTGGTTCTGATAGTATTGGGATTTGCCTCATATATGCTTGGGAATATTCTGGTGCGCGTCAGCATTGAAGACACCTTCCTATGGGGCGTTGGAGGGGCAATTACCTTCGCCGGCCCATTGATTATAATTGCAGGGCTGATAGTTGTTAGCCAGCTGGCCTCTAGTAATGAGCTAGGACATTGATGAAGCGAATTGAAGATTCAGGCGCGTCGCCAAATCTTATCAAAGGAAAGCTGAAGGAGACTTCTCTCTATCTGGCTCCGAGCTACATCCACCCACGCCTTCTGAAGTATGCAACTTGCACCAGTGACACAACAAACATTGCGGCTAGGAATATAGGATATCCATAAACGAACTCCAGCTCGGGCATGTAATGCCAATTCATCCCGTAGATGGATGCGGCCAATGTTAATGGAACGAAAATTGTCGAAACAACAGTGAGTACCTTCATGACTTCATTCATTCTATTGCTAACCCCAGATAGGTAGATGTCAATCATGCCAGTAATCGACTCACGGTAAGTTTCAACGTGGTCTGTTGCTCTGATGACATGGTCGTATAGGTCAAGCAAAAATACGCGATTCTCATTCCTTACATACTGCGTTTGGTCTCGCTCAAGCCTCAGTACAACTTCTCGGAGAGGCCAGATATGTCTTCGGAACGATAGAAGCGACCGTTTTGTTCGATAGATGCGGTGGAGCATGTTTGTGGTGGCATTCTCAACTAGGTCATCCTCCAAATCCTCGATTTGATCTCCTATTTCCTCAAGAACGACGAAGTACTTGTCCACAAGCAAATCAAGTAAAGCATACGCGATGTAGTCCGCATTGCCTTGCCGTAGCCGTTCTCCTCTTTGACGTGCACGACCTCGAATTGCACCAAAGAAGTCCTCGGATGACTCCTGAAAAGAAAGGACGAAATGCTGACCAAACATGATACTGACCTGCTCCGATGTAATTTCGTTGTCTTCCGACTCCAAGCCAAACGCCCGAATAACAACATAGACGCCATTTGCCATTTGTTCAAGTTTGGGCCGCTGTTGAGTGCTTGAGATGTCTTCCAATAAAAGTGGATGAATGTTGTAGTAGTCTCCAATTTTCTTGATAATATCCACATTGTGTACTCCGTTGACATGAACCCATTTCGTTGCAGTTTTCGTTAGGGGTGGAGAGCAATCCTCAATTGAATCGGCCTCATATTCCCTCATATCCCCGTTGTCAAACTCCATCACATACATTGTTACTGCTTCAGTACGGCTCTCGCCAGTATGAACCAGTGTACCTGGGGGTAGCCCCACCTTTGCATCTTTCTGACTCAGTCTTATCACAGCCTTGAATCTGCAGACTACTTCATTACGCCGAGCGGTTTAGCAGCTATAACGTTGCCTTCTTGCTATTAGAAGGTGAGGATTACACTCAGGTCATATATTAGAAAGGAACTGAGTCTTCATCGAGTCATGAGTCCATGACTTCATTAGGTCATGGAAAAACATTAACAGAAAAATCTGTTAATCACTAACTAGGATTCTTTGGAATCATGATTGATTCATTTTCTCATCGAATGAACTAATCATTTAGTCCCTTTCCATTGAGAATTTGCTGCATACATTTTTCAACCCTTGACTCCCGAGTTTTGGATTGCTTGGGTGCAGAAAAGTAAAGAATGTATGCTCTTTGCCGTCCTGGCGTCAATGCATTAAAAGCAGTTTTCAAGGCAGGGATTTCATCTAATCTAATTTGAAATTCTTCAGGAATTATGAATTCTGTAGTCTTCTTGAAATCCACTTTCAAACCGGCTTTTTCCACTTCAACGGCTTCGTGAATGTAGGCTTTCAAGATGGGTTCCATCTCAACTATTTCTCGAGCATTGGTGAACCGAATCTGGCGTGTCGCCTGTGTATTCTCCGTTTGTGAGATTAGAATACCATTGACATCATTTAACAACGCACCTTTGAAAAACAGAAGCGCGCAGTATTCTTTGAATCCATGAATTAGGACTATGTTACTTTTCTGAAACGTGTAACAAGGTTTACCCCACTTCAGTTCCTCGGTCAGCCCGCAGTCAAGAAGGATCATTCTCAATTTCTTAAATTCCTCCTGCCACTTTTTGGCTTTGATTAAATATGCATCAACCTTAGGATCCTTCTTTGTCATGGTATGTTGTTTTGATTTGCTTACTTATTTCAGTTTGTTTACCCTCCCTCCGCACCACGGACCCATGAAGCCTGGCGCCATGGTGGTGTACTTTGCGACTTCAGATGCTGCCGCAGCCCACATAAAGCTGAGCGGCAAAGGGCGTAAAAGCTAACGAAGCAAAAATGGCCCCTTTTATTCTAGGCTTAGGCGCAAAGTGGTTTAACCTTTACAGCACCTTCATGGGTATCTTCAGCTTCATTCCTCCTATCTTCTCATTCTTGCTGCCTCGATTTCTTTCTAACATCAGGTATGAGAAGTTGAGGAATAAAATCCACATCTTGAATCATCTTTATTAGGAGTTGTTTTTCTTGTAAGAGTGCAGGTTCGATTACGAGGTTTGCCGTTTTCACCGAATCGGCTCCTGTGTTGAGTATCGTATTCCAGAAGACCCTTGCTCGTTTTACATCCTGTCATTGAAAAAAGGCTACGTGATAAGCATGGCTGAAACTGAGCCCGTAGTTGTGACGGTCGCTGAACTCGCCCCTGGGATGAAGAATCTGACTGTCACCTTTAAGGTACTTGAGAAGAATGAAACCCGTGAGGTTACCTCACGGCGAGATGGACAGACTCATCGAGTTGCTGATGCCATTGTTGGAGATGCAACTGGAATCGTAGTTATGCCCTTGTGGAATGAATCCATTGAAACCATAGAGGTCGAGAAGACCTACAAACTGGAGAATGGATACACAGGACTCTTTCAAGGTCATCTGCGACTGAACATCGGAAAATACGGTGTCCTTGCCGATGCTGAGGAGGAGATTCCTGAAGTAAATCGCGAGAACGACCTTTCTGAGGCAGAACATGAACGCCCAAGACGCTATTACGGAGGCGGAGGATATGACCGTCGAGGTGGTGGTGGTGGTGGTGGCGGCGGATATGGCCGAGATCGCCGAGGTGGCGGAGACTACGGTAGAGACCAACGAGGTGGCGGCCGAGACCGACGAGGATATCGTGATTACTAGCAATAGACAAAGAATGGGGGATCTTCCCCCTTTGTTTCTTTATTGCCAGAGAGAATCGTTTCCTTGATGCATTGTACACGCTTCGCGCATGACCTCTGACTTAGAATAAATTTCAATCAAAGATGACTTCAAAGAAGATGTCCCTTTCCTCTCTGTATCAGTGGTTCCTAGATGGGGTCCATGTTGAAAGCACCAAGAGGAATCAGAAAATCATAGGCATGCCTAACGAATCTCCTTCTACGGCCTATTTGACACGTCTCTTGGCTATAAGGCACGCAACCGCTCCGGCTCCAAGACCATTCCCAATATTAACGACCGCCAGTCCCGGCGCACAAGACTGTAACATGGATGCAAGAGCAGTCTCTCCCTTTCCGCCATGGCCGTAACCAGTTGGTACTGGAACACCAATTACAGGAATGTCAACAAGCGATGCAACTACCGTTGGAAGTGCGCCCTCCATTCCTGCAAAAACCACTAGGGCATCAACATCCTTCTCAGAAATCTCTTTTATAGGCTCAATCAGGCGATGGATTCCCGCCACGCCTACATCATGAAACACCAATGCTTCAACACCAAGAATTCGAGCTAATGCCTCTGCCTCCTGAGCGTACACAATGTCAGAAGTTCCTGCAGTGAGGATTGCAATCTTGCCCTTTTTGGGCGGCTCCCTCCATTGTTCGTTGCAGGCCAAGATTGTAAGATGGTCTTGGTGTCCCATTGCATCATATTTGAGGTTGGGATGAGCTCTCTGCAAAGCTTCATATTTGGCTTGGTTGGCTCTTGTTAGGAGAACCACATTATTGCGGCTGACCATTACTTCGACAATCCTAGTGAGCATTTCTACGGTTTTCGTTTCCGCAAGAACTACTTCGGGAATTCCACTTCGCTCCTCCCGACTTACATCAACCATGCCAATTCTCCCAACTTCAGCTAATGCCAAATTGCGTAGCTCTTTTTCCGCTTGATCAATGCTGATTTCTCCGGAAGCCAACAATTCAAGGATGTCTCGTGTATTCGTCATGGCCATCTGCCCTTTCAAATAGCCTTACCTTTTTTTGCCTTTCTCAATGACAGTGGTAGATAATTCTTAGCTGCTAATTCTGCTTGATTGAATCATTCAATTAATATGCTACAACCAAAGAATAGAACACAGGTCAATTCTCATTGTGGGGAATCTGTGATGTCGTCGGTCCAAGGGGCTCCAAATGCGCTATTCCGGTCTCTCCTGAAGCTCCTTCTATTCCTTGTTGTGCCGATGACGATTATCTATTACGAATGGTCTGGATACGTAGGTGCCTTGAATATCCTGTATTCTTCCCGTATATTCACATTCACATCGACGACTATCGTGGGCGATTTTCTACCATTTCCTGGCTTGGAGTTCTATTGGGTAATTGATGAGATGACGGCAACGGCTATCGTGACCGCCCTTCCAGGCTTCTGCTTCAACTACAGGGTTATTCGTGCGAATCGGGGTCAGTCTCTGAGAAGACCAATGCTAGCCGCAATTCTGGTCACTATAGTACTGGATTATTTCATTACTACGCTCGTACAGCCAAGTCTTCGTCATAATCCAATGAGGTACACCTACTTCTATACCTCAACGAACACTCCATGGATACTCATATTGTTCATCTTCTTTCCAATGATACTTCGCCAGGCTACGCTGCTCGACATGGATTCTCATCGTCCGCAAGGCGCAAAAAGACACTTCCTTCCAACGAGAAATTGGGTCTTGGCCCTTGTTCTTGGTTCCTTGGTCACATTGGTTTCTCCGGCCATCGTAGCATACAACTTTGGTGGTGCAGGTGAAACCGTGTTTACTGCCGGCTTCGTTTCTTCTGTAGGCGTATACAACTACACCTGGGAGTACTTGTTGATGGATTGGCTCGTTCAGTTTAGCTATTACGGAGTTCCCTATCCACTGGATCTGGGCTTTCTAGCGCTTTTCTTTCTTGAGTTTTATTTCACCTTCGAGGCTCTACGATTTCTACGAGGGCAAGTGTCAAGGAGGAGGGCTTTTGGATTGGCTCTGTCGTCTTGGGTTATAGCTTATTCAGGGCTAGCTATCCTTTTCGCATTTCCGTTAAGTCCTGAAATGTCGCTCCTGTATCAAGTTATCCCCTTTCCTGTAATTCCAATACTTGGAACTGCTCTCCTGGTTAGAAAGCAGCCGCTCCATGTCCAAGACCAAGAATTTGTTGAGGTACGCGAAGATGAAGCTTCAGAGGAGGGAGTTCCTCCTGGAGAAGATGAAAGGGCTCCAGGGGTCACTATCCCACTTCACTACATTCTGCTATCCCGATTGAAGGAATCCAGACTGAATGTATTCAAGAGAGAATTCTAGGGAGGTAGTTGGACTAGGCCCCATTGAACACGAGAGTCTTCACCACGACTGGTACAACTACATTCTCAATAATCGGTTCCCCAATGTCAATGAAGTCCCCCTCGCTTAACTGAATCTCATCGATAGACAGTATTTCATTGGAGATACCGGTTTCTCTTCGCATAACATTTCCGACGCTGTTTCCAATGTCACTGTCAAAGCACATCATGATTGGTCTTCCGGATTGAATTGTGCAGGGTAGCGCATCAACCACTCCTCTTGTGAAGGCAGCGAGACTCTCATAGGACGGGCGAACTGAGTCATTGAAGGCCAGAATCAAAGATTCCCTGCCCTCTTGTAGGTCAAACCTCTTGAATGCGATATCTATTGCCTTTCTGACGACAATCGAATCTGTCCTTCCTTTCGGAATGTGCGGCGTCAGAACTGGCAGGTTTCTAAGCGGGTAGCTAAGACCCGCGCTGAGGAATGTTGTTGACCCGCTCACTTGAAGGCTGCTCTGACCAGCTCCAATAACGGTGGCACGAATCTTGTGCTCGGGCTCTGTGATTGGTATATCAAGCAGCCTCACAAGCTTGAGTATTTCTTCGGAGAGCATTATGCCCAAGTCATGGTAGTCCTTTGTTTCTTTTCCATAGATGAATTCTGCGACTCCGCCGGAGAAGGTCACTTCATCTATTTGCTCGGGATATTCAAGTGGTGAGGTCATCATCAACTGCTTTGCCAGCACCGACTCCGGAGTCTTCCAAGCTGCTTCAATGAGGGCATTGGCCAAAGCTACTGCAAGAGCCCTTCGCATCTCTTCTGTAAGCTTTTCCCCAATTCTCAATGCTAAGCCTATGCTCTCCCCTACCCTTCGACCAGTTCCCTCCAGCCTGACTATTATCCCCTGCTCATCAGTCGCAACCAATCGGCCTCCAACGTTTGTGGCAGAGGTGGCAACAACCTTCCCATTCACGCAGACACCAATGTTTGAAGAGCCCCCACCAATATCTACATTCATCACAGTCTTGCCGGTTGCTGCAGATCGTGCCACTGCGCCAGACCCGTGTGCAGCTAGAACTGACTCGAAATTCGGTCCTGCTGTCGCTGCTACGAACTTGCCTGTTTCTCCTGCAAGGGCTTTTACGATCTCTTCTGCGTTGTCCTTCTTGGCCGTTTCTCCAGTAATGATGACGGCACCCGTATCGATGTCTTCTAGCTTTATTCCTGCTGCCTTGTAATCTGCAACAATAAGAGCCTCTAGGGCGATGAAATCTATTGTGTTCGCATCTAAGAATGGTGTGAGATGGATTGGGCCTGAATGCAGTATCTTCCGTTCTGTTATTTCGAACTTCTCGTTACCGCGTGCTGGATTTTTCTCAAGTAATAGAGAGCTAAAGACTACATGAGATGTTGATGTACCAATGTCGACACCGACACTTGTAATCCGTTTTGATTGAGTTGTCAGCCGCATTTTATTCGAGACCGCCCTCCTCTCGTCGTTCCTGAACTACCTTTAGCCTTTTTTGTCCGGACAAGCATTGATTCGTATTGCAGCCCATGGCTTATATCCTGCTGATACCTTAAGTGCATGATTCACAATGAATGTTAAAGAAGCCATTAGAAACCGCAGGAGCTATCGAGGCTATCTCGACAAGGATATTGAAGAATACAAAATTAGGGCCATTTTGGAAGCAGGACGATGGGCACCTTCTGCGTCAAACAAGCAACCTTGGCACTTCATCGTTGTCCAATCCAAGGAGATGCGTGAGAAGCTTGCCCAAGCTCACGCTTACGGTCGATTCATGATGCATTCTCCAATGGTCATTGTCGTCCTTGGCGACCCCGACAAGCATCCGAAGTACCACCTCTGCGACCCCCACAATGCCGTTCAGAATATGCTTCTTGCCGCATTTGATGAGGGGCTGGGTTCCTGTTGGATGGGAGTGCGTGACACAGAGATTGAGCCTGCGTTTAGAGAGATTCTCGATATTCCTGGTCACCTTAGGGTCATTTGCTGTGTGTCTTTCGGCTACAGCGAATTGAAACCGACCAGTAGCAGGAAGACACTTGACGAAATTGTATCATGGGAGAAGTACCAAGGCAAGTGAATATGGGGACGGTGATTTCATGGCTGGAGAGAGTAACCTTGCCACCTTACTGAAGATGATGAACCCCATTTTGCAGGATGAGCTATACGTCTTTGTGACAAGCAAGGACGACAGCTTGGAAAAGATGGGACTCTCTCCTATTATGACATTCAATGAACATGAAGGAAGAACCCGGATCGTTTCGAAAAAAGCTGCTGACAGGCATAATCTCAGATATGCTTCAGTGTGGAAACTCATTACCCTCGCCGTTCACTCCAACCTAGAGGCGGTTGGCTTTATTGCGATTGTGACAACCGAACTAGCGAAAGCTGGCATTAGCACGAATGCGGTATCAGCCTATTACCATGATCACATCTTCGTTCCGGAATCAAGAGCAAAAGAGGCCCTTCAAGTACTGACATCCCTTTGCGAAAGGCAGCATTAGGTGACGAGCGATTTTCAAACTTCTGGATTGTCTGGACGACAGAGTTCACGGAATTTGGTTTAGAATCCCCAAACTCATATAGACCGAATGAATCATGAAATGAAACTCCATTTTGCTGTTGTTTTCATATGAAACATTCATAAACAGGCCGTACTTTCTACAAATGGGAGATTGACATGCAGGCAAAACCAATATTCTTGCTAACCACTATTGTGGGTCTCTTTTTTGGAATCAGCCTTCTTTTAGTTCCAGAATTCATACTGGACCTTGTAGAAGTCACTTATCTCAATGGTGGCCCAGTTATGGCGCGACACACTGGGTCATGGGTCCTTGCAGGGGCGTTGTTTGCTTTCTTGATTCGTAACGAGGAACACTCAGGTTTTCGGCAAGCAGTGTTCATTTTCTTTGACATTTCATTTGTGCTAATGATGATTGTCGAGTTGTATGGTTACTTCATGGCATTAGGTGGTGTAATGCTGTGGGCAATAATCGCGATTCATGCTCTCTTCGTAATTCTATACACGTACCTATTCATCAAGAATCGATAAATCTGCGGTCTATGGATAATCACATGATACGCGCTGAATGAGTCAATCCTCTTTCACTGGGAGATATAGCATTGCCGCCCATTACCAGACTAGACAGAGATCTGAACCTTTGTTGATTTCTTGCCAGTCATGAATTGAATATCAATTCGACCAATCTTAACTCTCTCCAGCGACTTGGGCGTGATTTGTTCTGCGATGACTTGCTCGGGGTCTTGCTCAAGGGAATGAATCATAATCCTCAGTGCATGTTCCTTTTCATCAAGGTCCTCAATAAAAGTGATAAGCCCTTGGAACTGCGTTGTGGCATAAAGGTGATCACAGGCCCCCTGAACGTAACCCAAGTCAAGCATGGCCTGCCCCCACACAAGGTTATTCTTTGACAAGATATCAATCTTCTTTCCCTCTTGAGCACAATGGAAGTAGATGCTATACTTCTCCTTATCGTAGCCATGACTCAGCGTTGCTAGATACGGGCCCTCCTTCTCATCATACATGGCAATTGTGATGAATTTCGCCTTGCAAAGAATCTCTATCATCTCCGCCTGCTCAATAATAGCCTTCTCTCTTCTTCTTATGGTCCGAACCACTCTTATCACCTAGAAATGCCTGCTAGGGAGCGTTCGATGGCATCCTAATAACCTTGCAGGAGAGAGGAACATTCTTCAATATCCGGAGGATTCCGCGATTATGGTCAGTCTGAAAGATATTCAGGAAGCTCAAAGTCGCATTAAGGATGCCATTGAACATACCCCTGTTATGACCTCCAAGACTCTCGACCGGCTTACTGGATGCGAGGTCTTTCTAAAATGTGAAAACTATCAGAGGGCAGGTGCCTTCAAGTTTCGTGGCGCATTCAACGCGGTTTCACTCCTGTCGAAAGAGCAAAGAGAGCGGGGTGTCATTGCTCACTCCTCAGGCAATCATGCCCAAGCTCTCTCTCTTGCGGCTTCGATGCAAGGGGTAGGGTGTACCATCGTGATGCCATCAAACTCTCCTTCTGTGAAGGTCGAAGCTACAAAGGGGTATGGAGCGGAAGTCATCTTTTGTGAACCAACCCTGCAATCCAGAGAAGATACGACGGACAGATTGATTGAAAAACACGGTTACACTCTGGTCCATCCGTATGACAACGAGAATGTCATTGCAGGAGCGGGAACGGCCGCTCTTGAGCTTATTATTGAGGTGGATGAGCTTGATTATATGCTTGCTCCAGTTGGAGGAGGGGGACTGCTAAGCGGCACCTCAATTGCAACAAGAGGGTTCCTTCCCAAAGCCACGATTCTTGGAGTAGAGCCAAGAAACGCTGATGATGCTATGCGTTCATTTCAATCGGGAGATCTGATTCCAAGCGTTAATCCCAGAACGATTGCTGATGGCTTGCGAACTTCGCTATCCCGGCTTACCTTCTCAATAATAAGAGAAAATGTTGATGATATCATCACTGTGTCTGAGCAGGAAATTGTGGAAGCAATGCGGTTCCTCTGGGAACGAATGAAGATTGTTGTGGAGCCTTCGGGTGCAGTGGCACTTGCTGGCGTTTTTTCTATTGCAAAGGAGATTCAAGGAGAACGTATTGGCGCAATTCTTAGCGGCGGGAACGTAGACCTTCAACCGTTCTTTTCTCAATTCGAAGGCATCAATTAAGGACTAGGAGTCACCTAGAAAGCCCTCCAGGGAGGCTTTTTCAATTAGCTCACTAGCATAATTCCACAGTGCCTCTGACCCGCTTCTGATGCTCCGTTTTTTGTCAAGGACCTGCTGCTTGGTTACTCCATGTTTCTTCCATGACCAGCCCTTGTTATGGAAGCTGAGAATGAGGGGCTGAAGTGCGTCAAGTGCAGAGGCAAACTGAGCTTCTGGGGTCGAGCACTCCTCAAATTCGCTCCACACACTCAAATAATCCTCGTATTGGTTATCAGGCAGTAATCTGAAAATTCTTTGAGCCGCCTCACGTTCCCTATCCTCTTTGTGATCAAGCGCTTCCTTATCATAGGCGAAAGTGTCTCCCGCATAGATTTCAACAAGGTCATGAATTAGTAGCATCTTGAGAACTTTCAGCAAATCTAATTGGGGTTCATTGGCGTATTCTGAAAGCAAAATGGCCATAATTGCGATATGCCAGGAGTGCTCAGAATCGTTCTCCTGACGCGACCCATCAGTCAGCGCAGATTGTCGGACGATCTTCTTTAGTTTGTCAATCTCAACGATGAAACTCATCTGCTTTGCAAATCTATCAGCGTCCATGAGTGTTTGCCAATTCACTCTACATATGAATGTGCTGCACCGCGAAAAGTTAGAGGGCTCTAACATTTATTAGGTTAGGATGCAATTGATAGGGGCGGTGAAAGGCATGGATATTGTGATGGAGTTCTTTCCAGTTCTGGAAATTGGACTACTCAATGGATGGATCCTTTTCGCAGTCCTCGTGTTTTCGGAAGTTCTGATGTTCCTCCTATATCCCCGCGATGTAGTTGCAAGGCTAACTAGTTTTGATAGGTCCAAATGGAGCAAAGGGCAAAAAATTTCGTTTGCGACGGGGAAGACCTTTTCTTTAATCTGTATTGTGCTATTTGTATTCACTCCACTTCGACTTGGAACCATTGGCTTCTACCTTGGCCTTGTAATCTTTGGAGCTGGCTTGACAAGCCTTGTTTGGTCTGTTACAACCTTCAGGAGAGCTTCGTTAGATGTGCCAGTGACAACGGGGCCCTATCGCTTTTCGCGACACCCTCAGCAAGTTTCCCTGTTCACGATTTTCACCGGAATCTCAATTGCGATGGGATCATGGATTGCTCTTATTGTCGTCGCTCTCTCGCGATTGCTGAACAGCGCAGGTGACCGAGCCGAAGAGCAAACTTGTTTAGATTATTACGGCGATTCGTACAAGGAATACATGGAAAAAGTCCCACGTTACTTGCTAATTGGTGGAAGAAGTACCAAGACTTAGAATAGGCAATTGAATCAATTCTAGGAAGATAATTGCACTGCATTAGGTTGGGCTTGAATATCGCGAAGGTTTATTGCTCCCGGAATGGAAACTCAAATAGATGAAATCAATGATAAAGAACCTAAGCCAGCTAGCAATGCTGATTGGCCTCTTTATTGAAGTTTCGCTTATTATCATCTCATTTGCTTACACGGTTTTGAAACCGTTTGAGAATGTTCTGCTTTGGTCACTATCTGCATCCACCGTTGCAATAGGAACAATCATGTGCTTCTTTGTTGGATTTGACTACAGGTGTTTCACAGGTGCGTCACCCTCTGGGTTTGACGACTACAGTATAGCATTCGTGCTTTCATATCCGCTCATATTGTATCCAACAATTCTTCTCACGATGCTATTCAAGAACGAGTCGTTCCCATTAGATGAGTGGACGTTGTTCTTTCTCCACGGAGGAGTTAACATCATTGGTTTCATTCTGTATTTCACTGGAAGGCGTTACTTGAAAAGTGACGCACTCATAGAGCTAGGGAGAAGGCGCCGAGGAAAGAGGAGCCATGTAAGAAAGCATGATCTTGAAAGAATGGCCAAGGATGATGATTTCGTTAGCCTATGCAAGATTCTCCTCAATGACATCAACTTTCGAAATCGCGAGCTAGCTGCCGAATTACTCTCCTTCTCAAAGGATCCCTCAACAATAGACTGCCTCCTGCAAGGTCTGGAAGATGAAGAGCTATCAGTCCGCCTTGCATCATCTATTTCGTTGGTAAGCCTTGATAGACATGAAGGCAGAGGAATCCTGGAGGAAGTATTGGCATCGGGTCATAGAGATGACAAGACAAAGGTGATAAAAGCTCTCAGAACTGTGGACCAGAGCTGGGCAATAGCCCTAATTAAGGAAACGCATAATCGTGATGGCACTGACCTTTCACAGTAAACTGGACTAGCAGTCTTTGATCCAGCGAGATATGGAAGGGCGCGATCAGAATAACCGGCGAGAAGTGACGTAAGGAAGTTTACCTTTCTAACCCAAACGCCATTGAAATGTGCTTCTAATGAGGGGCTTGATGGCTAGTGGGTTATCGCAATCGATTGCTTATCCCTTGGGTCAGTACTTATCAACAACTCCATTAATCAAGTGCAAGCAAATGTAATCAGGTGAGAATAATCCCTACCGTCATAAACCATGAATGCTGCGATGCATGTGGCACCTGTTTCAAGACATGTAGATACGGGGTATACGAGAAGCTTGACGAGAAGCCAGAGGTAGCTCATATTCGGTATTGCAAGGAATGCGGGAATTGCATCAGGGAGTGCCCTAATGGCTGCATCAGCTTCAGAAACCAGTCTGAAGCTGGGAAGCAAGGTATCTTTTTCTAATTGGCGAATGAATTCTCTTCGAAGTGCCACTAAGGCTCAACGTCTTCTTGTTAGAATAACGATAATGAAAACGATGCCTGCCCCACCACACTGCCAACGATGAGGAGGTTGTCGGTGAGGAAATCAATAAACTCATGAGGGGTAGTCGACGTCGTGGTGGCAGAGGTTGAAGTAGTTGTGGTCGTGGTTGTGGTAGTCGTAGTGGTTTTCGTTGGTGTTGTGGAAGGTTCTGTCACATCAACCATCACCCTGTCGGATGCACTCACACCACTTGCCTCGTAAAACACAATCGTGTAGTTATAGGAACCGGCATCCTGTCCATCAATGTAAGCATTGTCAAAAAACCAGAAGAACCCGTATAATAAGCATATCAATCATCTATTCAAAGTGAACATGATAATATAAAACAAAAAACCAAGAGTTTAACTATCCAGTCGACAGATTGTTATGGGATGTGGTTTGCGTGGACGTATCAAGGTCACTGAACTGTAGAGATCTGAGAGAGTGCGACGTTGTTGATTCTACAGGCGAGAAGGTCGGTCGGATTGGTGACATGACCTTTACCTTTGATGGTGAACTGAGGCTCTCTCAATTTATCTTGGAAGGGTCTGCCTGGGAGGAGTTCCTAGAGTCGGTTGGGGTCAGGCCCGACATGGACCCTGTGTTTGATGGGACGCTCATCCATAGGCTTGGCGATAGAATTGAATTGAATACGAGCAGAAATGGCTTGAAGTCTACCCTTGACAAGGATGCAATTCCTACTGGAGAGATTCGGCTATCTTCTCTTGAAGACATGGATATTTTGGATGAGAACGGAATAGTAGTAGGCAGAGCGGTGGACATCGATTTCGATGTGAATGGTAAGGCATCGCTGACTGTGGGCGGCGGTTTCATTGAGGAGACCCTAGAATCTTTGGGATTCAAGAAGGATGTTGACATTATTGTACCTGCTTCAACAATTGATGCCATTACCGACAGCATCCAGCTCAAGGTTTCTATGGACACTCTTGGACTCACGATGGATGAAGCCCTCAAAGTATCAGAGGTTGAAGAGGCCAAGGCAAAGTATACAGATGACAAAGGTGTCATGAAGGTCCGGCTGTTTCTTAGACCGATGTAGGTGCTTCCGCTTTCGCATGCACCTCATTGGGTCCCGCGAGAGGCAGTTGGATTAAGGATGACTATCCTTTCTATTTACGAAGCTGCGACATGAAAACCTGGTGGGTGAGCTTGAATTTCATCCAAGAGAGACCAATTGTCATCATCAACCTCTTGTGAGAATCCAAGTTCATTGAGTCTAGTGGTAATCTTCTCAGTTGGCTCACTGATATTCGAAAGTAGTAATCTTTGGTTTCGCAACACAATGATGAGGTTATCACAATAGGCAGAGGGTGCTTGAGAGTAGAGCCGTTCCAAAGAATCAACAGCTTCAGCTAGGACATCAATGGCTTCTGATTCTCTATTGGTA
>RDOF01000027.1:246-41479 GCA_011365025.1 Candidatus Thorarchaeota archaeon | reverse complement strand
AGCATGAATGACAATTTCAAAGCCTTGGGGATGAAATCCTTCTCACATGTGGGCTCGAACTGCACGTTCTTAAGCCCCCAACTCCTCATTGTAGCAAGGAGTTCATCAATCTCTCCATAGATTCTCTTCCATAAGAATAGATCCTGAAGGACAAACATGCCCCCCTTTCTTAATACTCTCAAAGCCTCGAATATGGCATCCTTCTTGTCAGAAATGCTACGTATCTCGTGAAACACGAGATTGCTCACAACAACATCAAAGATATCAGAGTCGAATGGTAGTGAGATAGCGCTTGCTCTCTGGAATCTCACACGACTGGATATTCCCTCAATCACTGCATTTCGTTCGCATATAGCCTTCCCGTACTCCCACATCCCGCCCCAATAGTCAATTCCGATAACCTCTGCATTCGAGTACTTCTTCGCAATCTCTATTGAAAGGCGGCCATTGCCACATCCAATATCAATCACTTTTCCTACTCCATCCCAATCTAGGTGTTCAAGCACTAGGTCCTGAACTCTTCTCTGCACATTACCTCCACTTGGCGAAAACCTGTAATGGGCATAGACAAAGTAGAGAAAGCAGGACAGGAATATCAGAGTTGGAATGATCAGTATTGAAAACACAATAGATAGTGCTCCTATGGCAACACTGGGAAGACCGAAGATATAGAGCAGCCTCTTTGATACCCAATTACCATACATTGGCCTCTGCTCTGTCAATTGCTGCATTTTCCCCTTCTCTCCATGCATTCTCACAGACTACCTTCTGACAATGAAAACAAGTCAATATCCTCTGTCGTGTGATATA
Organism: Candidatus Thorarchaeota archaeon; assembly: GCA_011365025.1. The sequence continues at coordinate 40,669 of RDOF01000027.1, read as the reverse complement.
ATCCTTCGCATCTTTCGCAGACAATCTATTATCACTCATCTGGAGCAACAAGTCTTAGCTGGTGCTGCAGCCTATTCTTCGTCTATTGTGCAGAATGAAACCATGCTAGTAGCTCGTGCTCTTGCTGCTTTCTCGTATGTTAGAGTCTACTTGCAGGTTCGTTGCCATCGGGAGAGACCGATTCTGACTTCCTGAGGTATTTTGCAACGTATCCATTGATCAGTATAGGAATGACTACTGCAAAAACAGCTTTTAAGATGAAATAAGCAAATGGGTCCGATTCATTATAGACCACAAACAATATGGAAAATGCTTTCACCCTCCGATATTAAGTCACGATATCATAATAAAACCGTGAGTCTTTCTCCACAGGTACCCGGGATAGTCACGACAGTAAGTTGCTTATAGGCGCTTCGTATGAGGCGTACAATCAATGGATTGGCCAAGTTACTTCTCTTATCTCATGATTCCATTTTGAACTAATAGCCACCGCCAGAATTACGGCTGTGATTGAGGTTCTAGGCTTCACTATTAAGGAGCTTCTGAAATCTCTCAGCAAAATCTCTGATTTGGTCCCAATCACGAAAATCATTTCTAGCATCAGTATCTATTCTAAGATCTGATTCTTCATTCATTGCCATTGCTGCAAATCTTGCCATTCGCTTGTCAATGGAGCCCATCCTTGATGATGGCGAAAAGTCAAAGACACCTCCGAATGCATCCGAGATTGCAGGTTGGATTCTCAGTTCATGCATGACCTCACTTATGCACTTATCGTGGATTTCTTGACGTTGATTTGGAATTGCTGCACCCATGGAGCTCACAAACACACCAAGGATTTTGTCAGCGCTGTTAAGTTCACGTTGATATTTCTGAAGGAAGCGTTTTGGCTCCTTCATCCATTTCATCATCTTAATACTTGATCCAACAATTACTCCATTGTAATTCTGCAAGGATGGCCACTTCTTTTCTTTTACACTCTTCACATCCAATAGATGAACACTGCAATCATGTTCTTCTAGTATTGCCTTGATTCTCTCGGCCACCTCCTCAGTACTGCCATAACGAGTTCCATACGCAATCAATATAGTCTTCATGATTAGCCACCATGTCAGATTTCTTTGGCTTGCCAAGAAGCAAATTGCGAAAGAGCACTGCTTATAGTTCCTTCTTATGAGGCGTCTTCTTCCTATTTGACAAATGAGAAACATTCCCTACAGCGTGTCAAAAACAGTGCAACGAAGAAGTTAAAGAGCTCTCCCATATGACTACCAATCCGGTGTGTCATACTGAGAGTGCTTGTGCTTGGTGGTACTGGCTTTCTGGGTTCAAGAATCGTAACCAAACTTTCGTCGCGTGGTCATGAGGTCACAATACTCACCCGTCGAACTAAGGCGGCGGAGTATTTCGGCGGCAGGAGCATCGAAACAATAGTAGGGGACCTTATGGAGCCCGAGGCGTTCATAGACAGCATGAGTCCACAGGACTGCGTGGTGTCTGTAGCCATGCCTCTTGAATTCGGAAGAATATCGAAGAGCAAGTTCGCTCAGATCAAGGAGAGGACGACCAAGTTCGTGTCGACCGCTCTCACCATCGGGAAGAAACTCGACTGCCCGACCATACTGACTCTTGGCACTGCCTACAGTACTAAGCCGGGACAGGTAGCTGACGAGTCTTGGCCACTTGTCAGGACGGGACTCACGAAGGCTGGCGAAGAGGCAGATGTGCTTATTGCTAAGGCAAAGAAGGAGGGACAACCACTCATCATAATGCTACCAGGTCAGATCTATGGGCCGGGTGGCCAGTTCCTCCAGATGTACGAGATGATGAAGAATGGGCGCTCGGGCGTCTTCGGGAGGGGTGATAACCATATCCCGAGGGTATACGTCGATGACTGTGCTCAAGCCTTTGTTCTTGCCATAGAGAAACAGCCTGTTGGTGAATCATTCATCATAGCTGACGATATTCCCTGTAGCACACGAGAATTCACAGAGCGCATGGCGGAGTGCATGGGACTGCCAAAGCCACGGACAGTTCCAATGTTCATGGCTCGAATCATCCTTGGTGGTCTTCTTCTGAGCATTATCCAGATGGACTGCGTAGTGACTAACGAGAAGGCCAAAAGAGAGCTTGGCTGGGAGCTGGAGTACCCCTCTTATCAAGAGGGTCTCAAAGCCACAATCGAGAATCTACGTGAAGGCGTAGTCCTAGACCAGTCCGGACTATGAAAGACAAGAGTCCTGCTTATAGTTCCTACGCATAACGCTCTGTCTGCCAAGTGCATGGCTATTGACAGGTCAGACTTCTGAAACTAGCATCACATTGCATTGAGTTGAATGGGCAACCAAAGACGACAGAAATCATCAGTTTCATATACAATCCCGTGAATTGCATATGGGGTTCCAAGTTGGACATAGCAATAGGCATCTACTTCTATCCTCTTGTAATTGAGTCTGTCTTGCTCCTGCTTTTTCTTCTTATACTGGCGACTCGAGGTATACAAAGAGGAGCAAATCTACTACTCATCATTTCTATTGCTATCATGCTGTTTGCCATTCCCACTATCTTTGAAGCAATACGCCTTAGTGCGATACCAATACCTCCCCCTCCCCAGGTCTGGGAAGAGGGATATTATGATGCCCTGGCTATGCGTTCTTTTGTATCAATGAAGGCTGTGATTGATAGCCTAGTCCTCCTTGTCCTCTCAATTTCGTACACTTATGCGAAATCCCGGGAGTAACCCAATCCACATCTTGCCGTGAGTTTTGCCAGCGGGCGCGTTTGGAGAGGGCTCTGGTTATAGTTCCATCGTATGAGGCTCTCTGTTCTTGGCGTGTACAAATGTACGTATCAAGTCCAAGAAGTCATCCTCATGACTCATGATCCCGCAAGTACGTAATCTATCATCCTCTACCTTCAAAAATCCAAGAGTCTGGAGGCCAGCGTATGATTAGCAGTGAAACTAGCGTGACTATGGCGACACTCGGACCTATGATATATTGCAGTGGAAATGGGACCAATCCATTCCAGAAGAGGAAGAACGCCAACAGTGAAACTACTGCCGCCAAGACATCTATCTCACGCCATTTCTTGTGTTCTCTCAGCACAGCAATCCCTGCAAGGATGAACAGAATTAGAGCTGCTCCCCATAGTATTCTTCCAACCAATAGGACGCTCTGGTTGTCAAGAAGGTCCGTCAATACCCAGGAGGTCCCATTCCAACCAACATGCTCACTTGTATCCGGATTGACAAACTCGAATTGGAATATAATGTGAATCCAGCCGTGAATGATTAGAAGTAGACCGATAATCTGTTTTCGCATACCAGAGCACCAGTCAAATCCTGATGCTTGGGGGATTCTTAAGACTTATCACTCAAGAGGAAGTAACGGAAATTCCTTTCTATGAATAATGCGGAAAGCTCAAGTCGCCTGCAAGGCAAAACCGGGAATTTGAGTTCTCTCATCTATCTTTTCAGTGATCTTGGGAATCACACCGTCAGGAGTTCAATTCTTTGTTTGACTCTGGCTTATGTGCTCTCTTCGGAAAGTACATCCCCACTCGCTCTCTATACTCCACATACGCTTGACCATATCTGAGTATTAGGTCACGTTCTTCAACTATGGTGAAATAATAGAAGATTGGAAACCAGATGAAGCCAACCAGGACCAAGAATGTCCTGTTCAGTATCAAACCTAGACTGACACCGGACCAGACCTCACCCAGTGATTGCGGATGTCTAATCTTGTTGTATATCCCTCCATACATCTGATGTTCTTTCTTAGGTCGATATGTTTCCTCTCCTGCGGCTCTCACACCTAGTCCCATCAAGGCGAATGATGGTATCGCAATGGCTATCGCTAGGACGATCGATATGGAATAATCCCATGGCAACTCATTTGGGATTGGGAGTGGAAGCGGATAGAACAAATAGACTACATAGGATGCAAGGAAGAGGAGGAAGGGAATCGAGCCATAGAGTCGGTACCGCTCGCATTTCTCGTAAGCCATTTCACCAATCTCCTGTTCCAGCTTCGCAGGTTGGACACTCTTGAGATAGTAGTATACGACCGCAATAGTACTTGCAACTAGGAGAAGAAGATTCAGCCACTCGATCAAATAGTACACCGATTATACTCACAGCTTGCCGAGATAAAAGGATGCGCGATGTGAGACTTGCTGTGATAAGAAAACATAAGGTTTGATGACAGGCGCCCTGAAGTGACCAGACTTGCCGGCTTCAAATACGACTAATGAGGAATCCGAGATTAGCAGAATTCTCCACGATGCCTTTGGCTGGGCTCTTACAAAGGATAGGGCACTATTTGAGCGCATCTTCGCAAAGGATGAGGGCTTCTTCACGTTCTATCCAGACTCCAAGAGCACCGTCAGAGGATGGAGTCAGTTTGAGAAGCTTCTCGATGGGTGGATGGATCCGCGGAATGTGGCGAAAGGTTTTGAGATTCGGGACTTGAGGATTGTGATCTCTTGGAGCGGGGACACGGCATGGTTCTCGGCAATTGTGGATGATGAAGGCGAGTTCGATGGAGTGCAGTGGGGGGCAAAAGATGTTCGATGGACTGGCGTTCTTGAGAGAAGGAGTGGAAGCTGGAAGATCTGTCAGCAGCATATGTCAAATGCCAATGACAAATTGTAGGAGTAGCGGGAGACGGCCCTCCTGTGATGCTTTGCGTTGGGTAGAATGCGCATAGGTGTTTGCATATTCATATTTGAGCTTTGAATGGGTGGCCAGAATCAGGGTTGCCATTTTGAGTGGGTCTTGTGCGAATCTTCTCTCCACCATCCTTATAGCCCACAAGGGACATGAGAAGATTGGAGAGGGAGATTGAGCCCACAAAGTGAATTACCACTACCAAGTGCACATTCTGATATTCCCCTGTTTTCTGGAGCCTTCTATGAGGGATACTACATTGGTGGTATTGTATGGGGTTTTGCTCTGCGCATTGTCCTGTACATAATGCACATCGCCATTGACTTGTTCCAATGGCTGCTTATCACAATGGCTGCTGGTCTTTTCATTCACCTTCTTGCTGTGGGTCTGAAAAGACGAAGATTTCGCAATCCTGTTACTAATCAGGCTCTCGTGACCTTATTTGAAGATGTCAGGAGGGACCTTGGAAAGGGGGGAGGAATCGAACTCTGGTATCGTGATATAGATAGAGCGGTCTTCCTCTCCACAGCCAATTTCCTCTTTAGTGCAATTCTTCTCTCTGAGAGCACAATCGCGGACATCCTTGAGAAAGGGGACAAAGGGAAGATTCTGCTCGCGAGAGAGGTCATGCTGATTGAACGACGGAATCCAGCGAGCCAAGTGGCAATTGCTCTTCTCGCATTCACTTTCACTTCATTCTTTGAGGTCCTGTCATTCGGGGGCGCTTGGGGCCAATTGTCCTTCTCATTGATTCCACTTGTATTGACCTTCGGAACTATAGCTGTACTCATCGCTATTGCCTCAATTCCCTATATTCTGACCGGTTCGACGAATAGGATTGACCAGAAGTTAGAAGACCTCTATGGATTTCCTCCGGTCGCAGCAGGGATTGAGGTACTATCCGGATTTAGAATATCGGACCAAATGGTTCAGGACACCAAAAGCGAGAAGGAAACAGCGCCCAATCGGCGCATGCATGCTTTGAAAATAGGCGTAGCTGGCGCAGTAATTGCTTCCTTTGTGGCCTTCGTCATCATGAGTTTCTTATTCTCAGAACATCACCTTTTCCTTACGTTTGCCTTGGTGGTGTCTGCCGTAGTTGGTGTTGGGGCATTTGCAATCATCTTTGCGATTAGTTCGATGTGGTTTCTCTTCAAACCCCACGGGCCGAGGAACACCGAGTATGACATTCAGGTCCCGTTTGCTGCCGATGTGCAAGGGTTTCTCTACTCATTCTTAGATGACGAGCGAACCGCCGTGGTAGCAACCAAATGGCCATTTGATGACGAATACGGCCTTGTGATTACCAGACTAGTGGGCAACTATGAGGAAAAGGCCCTCTTCGCAATAATGCCCAATGTACTCAAAGACATCAAGGATGTGGAACTTGCTGGCCCATTAGTCCTCTCAGAGATATGGCGCAAAAACATCGAGCGTCGTTACAATCGAGTGAGTTATGTCTTTGTCGGATCCGGACTGATTTTTGTATTCTCTGCTATCATTCTTTTGGCCATCAACCTTGGATTTGGAGGCTTATCCTCTGCGATCCTTTCAGTGCTTGCTATATACCTCATCGTGACCATCATCCCCGGTGCAATCGCATCTATCTGGAAAAGGAATGCAGAGATCAAGTCCGACGTAAGAGTGGCAAAGAGCTGTCCAAGATTCGTTGAAGTCCTCCAAGTTCTGGTAGACAAACACCATACACTTCCCTATGGAACGACATCATACAAAACAAGACTCGAACGGATTGCCAAGTATCTGGAACCTGCAGATCAGCATCGAAATACTGAGCCCTCATAGAATGGGGGCTAGTACCGCTTATAGCGCCGATGCACACTCTTCTGGATTCAGATGAATGGTCGATTCATTCTCATAGGCTACTATGCAGTTAGGGACGAGAATGGGGAGTTCCTCGGGACGCTTGAGGTTTCACAGGATGTAACTGAGATTAGAAGTCTTGAGGGAGAACAAAGGCTTCTCGATTGGATTTAGTTGAATGAACCGCCTCTTCTTGAGGAGTAGGGCAATCTGTTTCAGGCTTCTATTACTGGCGCTGAATCTCCTTCTTCCAAGATTCTTCTCTCCTTGAAATAGCCGTTGAAGAGTAGGACAACTACTGGCAAAGTTGGCAGCATATCAAAAGCGCCGAAAGGTAGTAGGAAGAAGGCCGCAATCAGAGTAATGCCTGAAACAAAGATGGCCAACCAGAACCCTTTGATCTTGTTCTTAAGAATCCAAAATGCCGAGAGCAGTCTTAGAGTCGTAAAACACCAGAATATGGGGATGAAGACCACTGGCATGTTTTCCAGCATTGCATATATCTCTGCATTCCCGGTCAAAAATGGAAAGTAGAGATTGGGTATCAATCCTATGGTAATCAGAACAATGGCCACTGAGTCTGCGAGCTCCATCAGACCGTAACCAAGTTGGATGATGGCCGCTACAAAGATTGAGCGGTTCTCCCTAATTGTAGAATCAATGTCAAACACGCATCTTACCTCCGCAGATTGCTGTATTAGATGAGGGGCGTCCCTCTCTTCATTCTTTTCATCTGCTTCTTGAAGGGTGCCAACCCCCACGACTCCAGGTACCATGTCGCTCCGAACGCTTCAAACTCGGAGAGTAGTTCCATCCGCTTTGAAGAAACACCAGAATTGGCAATGCTGATCCCACATTTCATAGCTCCACTGGTCGGAGGGATACCTAAAGTTTCCTCGCAACAAATAATCCAATTCCTTATTTGATAATTATACATATGTTACAGGGACGTTTTGTTGAGTCCCAGAGTATACTAAGGTAAGGATTTGTATGGAAGTCAGGAAGAGAGACGGCTCAATTGAGCTTTTCATGCCGGAGAAAGTAGTTGTCAGCGCTGTGAAGAGTGGCGCTCCCTATAACACTGCAAAGGAGATTGCCAGTTCACTCTCGAAGAGGTCTGAGAAAGTCATTGAGAGCAAGGAGATTCGAAAGCACGTTCTATCAGAACTCCGCTCGAGAAACGCCGCTGCAGCTGCCGATGCATGGGAGTCCTATGACCGCAGCAAAAAGCACAGTTGAAAACCAAGACAGATATCTGGAATCAGGTCTTTTGAGGAATTGCTCACACATACGAGTCGTAAGGCTGAGCGATTTCAAATCAGATGACATCTTGTTTTCTCTGTGTTTGTGGAACCAAAGGGAACAGAGTTGAGCATACCGAACTCAAGAGTAAGTCAAAATAGATAATAGCCTATGCAGAACTCATTGGTCTCCAATTCAGGGGTTGAGATGTCGATGAGCAAAATCGATGCTTATCTCGAATTATGGGAATATCTTCGTCATCATGGTCTTCAAACAATAGAAGTTGTAGACCAGGCGGATGCATGGGACTATCGGATTAACTCGAATGAGTATAGCGTCAGGGAAACTTTTCTTCATGCTGTACAGGCAGTCTTCGAAGATGCTGGGAATTGGTTTCTTAATGACCCAACGCGCTTTCGCCCAACAGACAATCCTGCCAAAGATCTGCACAGGGCAATAGACCGCATGGTCTCTGCCGTACAGGGCTTTTCCGATGCGGACCTCGAAAGTCCCTTCGTTTTTCAATGGGGCGAGACGACTACCATTGGAGGTGCCATTCGTCAGAACCTCTTCCATGCCGTGGGGCACTTTAGCCAGATTCGAAACTGGGCTGGAATTCTCTCACGAGGCAAATCCAAGCGGACAGGAACGACCTACCTTTAGCAAAGAGAAGGTCTGCTTCTCATGACTTCAATATTTCCAAGAACAGCCTAACCGCCAAGTCAACAAAATCGTCATTACCGCCCAAATTCCTACGAGACCATTTTGCATGTGCCATCGAGGAACGCGTTGAACAAACAAAAGAAGCGTCTCCTTTCATGCATAAGGCATTTTAATTAATTTTCAAAGTTATGTCGCGTGCCATAAGGCACATGGGGAAAAACAAAATGGAACAGACAGGTTCGACAAAAGGCACATCTGCGGCGACTGGCCCTATAGGCGTGGCAATCCTCTCAGTGCTAGTAGTAGTGGTTGGACTCTTTGCGGTATTTGCAGGAATAACCATTGACTTCATCTTGGTAGGGGGCGAACTCACACTTGTGGGTACGTTTCAACTGGGTGCTATCATTGTTGGACTGCTGGCTATAATTTCAGGCATAGGCCTATGGAATCTCAAATCATGGGCGTGGTACTTGGCGGCCATAGTTATTGCCTTGGGTTTCATACTCAACGTTTCAATCGTGCTGCTTGATTTTACTGAACTCAGGTTTTACTTCTTGCCAATGCTGCTCAGAGTTGTGGTCTTTGCCTACTTGATGCACAAGCCAATTCGTAGCCAGTTCAGGTAAACATCTCCCGGTTCGTGGCATAAGCAATGTCGCGGACCACTCTTGTTCCTGCTATTTCTTTGTAGCTTGCGGCGGAATGTTGTTTGGATCGTATATCTCGGACATCCTTTTCTCCCCCTTGTAGATGTATTTGCATTCCGGGAACATGGCACAACCATAGAATGACCCTTTCCCGTCCTTTCCTCTTCTCTTGACCAGGGCGTGCCCCCATGGACATTTGTATTCGGTTGTTCGCTTCTTAAGGTCGTCTATCTTTGCTAGAAGGTTCTTTTCCCAGTTCTCGGTCCGAAGAGTCTTGCTCTCCTTCATTACGGCCTTTGTATTCCTGTACATCAATACGGTCCTAATCGCATCGGTCCCATACTCTTTCGAGAAACCCGATTTGGGATTAACGGTGGAATATATCCATACTGAGAAATCGTTCTGCAGTGGTATTCTGTACACGATCTCTCCTTCTATCGACCGAATTGAGGTTCTAGCTTTGAAGGGACTCATAACTCGCTCAAATTCCTCACGTGAAATCCGATTATACTTTCTTGGCAAATAGAAATCCCCAATAGAATGCTGTGCAGCTTGCTTATGAATAATACATCTGGCATAGAAAGGAATCCGGCGATACGACGGAGTATTCTTACTTGCGTATAGGATCATAGCGAATGGTTCACTAACAGCCCTACCCACTATGCCTGCGGAAGGAGGTGAAAGATGGCAGAACTCCCCTATGCGACTGCTATTTCAGACCCGTGTTTACAGGATGTGAACCGAATATCCAAGAAGAGGATTGTGTTACAGAGCCACTCTACGATCGGTGCTTGAGCCAGCTGTTTGGATAAGAAGAGGAACCAGCCTCAATCATGTTCAAGGAGCTGATGGAAATCCACCATAATCTTGATAACTCCCCTTGTTGGGCCTTCGGCTCAAACGTTTCCATGTTGGACCAATACAGGGAGTGAGTAGATGTATATGAAAGAGTTCGTAGCCAAGCATAACTTGGCTCTTTTCCTGTTGTTGACCATTCCTCTGGGATGGTTCTGGTGGATTCAGATGGTCCTTGGTATTTGGCCTGCTGAGCTTATCATAATCCCCTCTTCTCTTGGAGGCCTGTCTCCTATTCTTACCCTATGGATTCTAGAGAAGGTCTCCGCAGATGCCGTTGGTCTTGGCAACATATTTGAAACTTTCAGAACGTGGCGCCAGAATCTACCTTGGTTGGTTCTCGCGTGCTTTGTCCTGCCACTGCTGATTACCTTTGGTAATCTCCTCTCCTTTCTTCTTGGCTACGAAACCCCTCTAACACTTCTCAATCCTGAACCAGCTGAATTGGGACTTGCTTTATTTGTAATTATACCATTGACCTTCTTTCCTGGCCTTATCACGAGTCCTCTCCTCGAAGAACCGGGGTGGCGTGGGTTCGCGCTTCCAAAACTGCAGGCGAAATACGGACGGGAACTCGGTAGTTTGTTCATAGGCTCGTATTGGTGGTTATGGCACCAGATGTCCAACTGGTATTGGGGAATCTATCCAAGTGTCCTCAGCTACCTTGCAATGCTAGGATATTCCTTTGGTATCGATTCTATGTTCAATCTCTCGAAGCGGAACATTCTTGCTGCCATGTTTGCACACCAGTCGATATTCATCGCCAACACGTATCTCTATATCACTGGCAATGACCTCTCCAAGATCGTTATTCTTGCCCTCCTATGGACCTTTGTAATCATTCTCCGGCTACTGGAAAGAAAACGTAAGTATCCGGAAATGCTGGAAGACCATTCCGTACCTTTGGAATACCAAGGTCATTCTTAGAGTGCAGCCATTGCAAAGAATGCAAAGATTACAACATCTGGAAGGAAATGTACCAACCAGGCCCAGAAGAAACCGCGCGTTTCAAGAAGGCTCTTCCCAAGGAACCAACCTAGAAATGCTGAGAGAAGGACTCCTAGGACTCCATTTGGAACCCCATAGAAATGCCCCAACCCAAAATACACCGTGGTTATCAGGAGTGCCTGCTGCTTTCCAATACCTCTCCATAAAACCGAGAGTGGTGCGGCACGCAGTGTGAATTCTTCATTGAAGGCATTAATGACCGCAACGAGGAGGACTATAGGAAGCATAGAGAGAAAGGTCACGGGCAGGTCCTCTGGGACTCCCTGAACGGCCAACAAAAACACAAAGGTGACTACTGTGAAGACCACGGCGAAGATGGATCCAGTACGTGTCCATGGCTCAGGTTTTTTCATTCCTAGTAGCCTTGATGGTTCAACATCAGCTCGAATGTTTCCCTTAATCAGGAAATAATCAGCTCGCTTCAATCCCATGGCTACCAGCAATAGAAAGACGATTAGACCAGGAATGAGCCGCAACAGATGTGTGGCCAACTCTGAGACCGCCCAAGGAACGGTTTCAATCCAACCCATCCATACCACACTATCGCGGACGAAGGGGACAAAACCCCAATCCCATCCACCGCCATATCCCACGAGGAATATCGATAGAAGTATGAGAATGAATCCTCGAAGCAGCTTCAGTTCTTCTACAATGAGTGTGGTCGAGAACAAGAGGACCAATGCAGCGGCATGAATCCATGGCCACCATTCTGGCATGCCGATGCCAAATTCTGTGAATATTATCACTGCAAGGTTGCTGGTCAAAAGCATTCCCGCCCAGGCGGTTGCTAGCACTAATCTCTGAGATGATACTTGGTTTGTTTCCAATTCTCGGCTTGGCTCCTCTGTGAAAGCGTTCGGCTCCGGCATGCTGCTCCTCCCTATTACCCTTTGGGAAGATAACCTGCTGTGGGAAACTGTTTTTGAAGGGGTCTTACGAGAAATGACCCCAAAACTCACCATAGCTCAGAGAATTGATAATGTGAAATAATATAACCATTCGTGCAAGAGGTATTTGGCAAGTTAGGCGAAATATAACGATGATAGCTACCAAATCATCCAATCAAATTACGAAAGAACCCCTAGAGGAGTTTTTCACTCAACTAGGGCGACCCTGTTCAGTTCCTCTTATTCTTGCGCTCGGGGAGCGAGCACACAATGCTGGAATCCACGAGCTACGACGAACCATAGGCACGAGCGTCGGCAGAACGACAAGTGAATCTACAGTTACGAAATGTCTTGCAGATCTTACCGAACTCGGTCTTGTCCAGAGGACTGATCACGCAGAATCCCCTCCAAAAGCAGGTTATACCCTGACCTATGTTGGCCGTGAAATATACCGACATATCCTTCAGATCCGCCGTTGGGCTGAACTCACCTCTGATGGAACCGACATCGTGGAAAACAATGTATCGGCCCGATAGCATACTTTCCCTCTAAGTAGTGTTTTGGGCCCGAATTGGGGCCCACTACTCTTTATTTCTCGCTATCTGAGCTAGAGCATCATCCTCTTTGACCAATGATTTGTATCCATAAACTGCAACAATTAGCAACACTGCCACGATCTGGAGTGCGAGATTGAAGTAAACCCCAAAGTCTGTTTGGGCAAAGGGAAAGATTGCCCCTGATGTATTCAGAACTGCATGAAGGAAGATAGCCGATAGCATTGACTTCGATGCATTGTTGTAAACCCATGTCATGATGATTGAGATCATGACTGTGTTAAGAATATAGACCCACAAAGGAGTGCGAGAGAACACCTCGGCACCAAGAGGGAATGTCCACAATGGAAGATGCCAAATACCCCACGCTAGACCTATCACCATTGAGGTAGCAAGCGCGTTCCATCTTATCTGAAGTCTATCTATTGCATATCCTCGCCAGCCAAATTCCTCCCGGATTGCGTTCGAGAAGGGCAGCAAGGCAACTATGAAGTAGACAGGAATTACATATGGCTGCTGAAGCAGGAGAAGTTCTGGTACAAGTGTTCCCGTCAAGATGCCCAAAAGAAGGGCACCACCCTGTATGAGGGGGACTAGAAGAAAGATTGCCAACCACCAATGCTGTTTCACCCTCCGAAAATCAACTGCGCTTCTCAGCACTCTGCTTATACCATCCTTCCCCCCTTCGCGATAATGGAGGTATAACCCCGCAATAGTCGGCCCAAAGCCACCTGCTATGTTTAGAGCAGTGTATAGGGTCGTAGCGAATGGTTCACTGACGACCCAGCTTATCAGGCCAGTGGCGAGCAACACTCCAGGCAACCAGATCAACCATGAAATCGCGAACGTAAGCGCAAAGAAGCACCATATTGGTGATATGCCGTTTGCCTTTTCTTTAGTTGTTGTCGATGAGTTCGTCAAGTTGCATCTAAATCTCCAACAATGCTAATTGGCAAAATCGCTCGTGTATCCATCCTATATTCCTTTGTAATTGTACTAGCCTGCGGCGGGGTAGGATGCAACCTCTGATCTGAAGTCCGTGCCCAAGGTCAGAATATCCTTAGGGTCGATTACCATGAAGGCAAACCTGTACGTGATTGTCGTGGCAGTGCTGTTCCAGAAGATGAACTCGGGTTCCTGAATGAACTTTCCATGCCACCTCTTGCAGGCATCGTGGAAGAATGCTTCCACCTTTGGCCTAGAGCACTCCCTGGCAATTTCCACATCAAAGGTATACCTGAAGACCTCGTCGCCTCTGGTCAGATCCTTGATTTTCTCAATGGCATTCTCAATCCTGCTGTCATCATCGTCTTCATCGAAATCCTCGCGTCTGTATTCGAGGCCGCGTTCGGAGAGGTAGTCGTCTATTCGGACACGGAAGTTGGTCAGACGAGAGTCTACCATGGACATATTTGGCAGATACTGCCTTGTATGGTCCGGTCTCAGAATTCGTGTGTAGTTCAACGTTATTTCTAGCACAATACCCTCTGAGTCTCCGATTCTGAGGTAGTCACCTACTCGAAATGGTCGTGCCGCTAGCACGTAGAGACCACTGACCATGTTGGATAGTGCTCTGGAAAAAGCAAACCCAATTGCAGTTCCAAAGAGAGCACCTACGGTGATGGCGTAGGTCTGAAGAACTTCTCCAGCTAGAGCAAGAATTGCCAAAAATGCGAAGAAGAAGAATATGAGACGCACGCCGAACACAACTCCCCCTGTTGCCTCCCTTGGCATTCCCACACGTTTGAATCCAATCTTGATTGACCTGATAGTTACAAGATATAGCAGGTATAGAAGGATGAAGGCTGGAATAATGATGATTGCAAGAAAGTAATCCTCTGCTGAAAAGGGGCCAAAGACACTAGCTAAGTAGGCCAAAACCGAGTTCCACCAAGTGACGATGGGATCCCACCAATTCTGCAATCGAGCATCAAACCTCCATTGAGCGTGGCCTCAGACGGAGTTCACGCTAGATTAATCCTTTTGGATTGGCACCTACTGTGCGAGTGCCCAATTCACTTTAATACAAAATCATCATTTCTTCAGCTATTCGTGAGAGGAGATCTAAACGGCAATGAAGCATTTCGCCGCCGCAGCTGTAGTAGTCTTGTTTCTTGCTCAGGCTGCAATGCCTGCGATAACACCAGCTAATCCTGCCCTGCCTGCAAGCGTAACTCCCTCAGAGATGTGGCACTTTGATCTTACGTCAAACTGCTATGGTGGAGCAGCTATCGGAGACATTGATTGCGATGGCAAGTTTGAGATGGTTTTTGGTTCCTATATGGGTGATGAGCATCTTTATGCGTTGAATGCCGAAGATGGCAGTCTTCTCTGGAAGGTCTGGGCAGGGCCAGGTCCTTTGGACGCCTCAGTGAAGCTTGTTGATGTCACAGGAGATGATAGACTCGAAGTCGTGTTTGCAACCTCCGGTAGCTACGGGTCCGGCGCAGGAGTGATGCATGTCCTACATGGCATTAATGGCAGCCTGCTTTGGGAGTACAACCCCGGCTATTGCACTGATTCGCCGCCTGCGGTGGCTGATATTGATATGGATGGCCGCCCCGAGATACTCTATGGCACATTTCATGATGGCATAAACGGCGGCTATGTCCACATCATAAATGGGGATGATGGAAGTCTTGCTGAGAAGGTAGGCCCTTTCGACGGGTACATTCAGTCTGGTCCATCGGTCCTGGATCTTGACGGCGATGGTCAGCTTGATTTCGTGGTGGCCATGTTTGCAGGAAATGATAGAATCTATGCAATCAATGGCATTGATTACACAACCATGTGGAACTTCCAGACTGGCGATAGTATGTATCATGGATGCTCCTTTGCTGACCTTGACGAAGATGGAGCGCCTGAACTCGTGATTGGCAACTATGATGGCAAGGTGTATGCCATAAACGGGGAGAGCGGCACCAAGCTTTGGGACTATGATGGAACCTACTCCTACTTCAGCACAGCAATTGCCGATGTGGACTCAGATGGCCATTTTGAAATCGTCGCGACCGGGTCTTCGAAGATTACTGTACTAAATCACGATAAGACCCTTCTTTGGGATGAATTCATATCAGGGTCCTTTCGAGGAGCTGCAATCGCGGATATCGAAGATGATGGGGGATTGGATGTCATAGTTGGTGACGACGATGGTGTCCTGACTGCTTACGAGGGCAGTAACGGTGAAGTCATTTGGTCCTTTGATGCCGCAGACGACTACGGGCTCACTCCCTTTGAGATTGATAACGGGCCAATCATTGCCGATTTGGACATGGATGGCACACTAGATGTCTTCTTTGTGGGGGGTCGAGGATATTCTGGTGACCCCGAAAACAACTACGGTCGTGCATATGCCTTAAGCACAGGAATTGCTGGCATTCATGGATGGTCCATGTTCAGGCACGACTACTGTAACAGCGGCTGCTACAATCACTCGGTTCTGGGAGAGGTATTCGGTCATATTCGAGATGCTGCCACAGGAGAGTCTATCTCTGGAGCAAGAATAAGTATTGATTCCAAAGTCACGTACTCTGATACCAGTGGCATGTTCGCCCAGTTTCATCTTCCTGGGTCTGTGGTACTCAATATCACCAGAACAGCTTACGTGCCGCAAATCCTTGATCTAGAGGTTGTCGATGGGGCAATTCACACAATTGATGTTATGATGCACCTGGTTACTACCAGTAGCACAAATACCCCAACAACCACATCATCGACAACTTCGACGGCAACCACGACAACTGGTGGAAATGGGTCACTGATGACGACTCTGATGGTGCTCACTGTCACGGCAAGTAGTATCGTTCTTGTTGCGTTGGTTATTCTACGTCGACAACCTGTTCGAAGCGAATGAGAAGATCAATACCGTTCGACATGAGAACCGCGACCTTGAAATGGATAACATTAGAATCGGGGGGCAGTGAACTCCGTGCCTGACAAATCCATTGACTACGATGCAATATCGAAGATATATGACAAGGTCCGTTTCGGAGAACCCGAAATGGTCTATCATTTGCTTCAGGAGAAGGAGTTCTCCACAGATTCTGTGATTCTCGACATAGGCTGTGGAACTGGTAACAATACACTCCTCTTTCAAGAGGCAACAAAGGCACAGGTTTACGGAATCGACCCGTCAATAGGGATGCTTCACGAAGCCATCGGAAAAGCGCGCAGCATCCACTTCACACAGGCTATAGCAGAGTCAATTCCCTTTAACGACGCTTCCTTCGATATGGTCTTCATGACCGAGGTAGTGCACCATCTTCAAGACATGGAAGCGGCACTATCTGAGATTCATCGAGTTCTTCGGAATAGAGGCCATCTATGCATTGCGACCCAGTCCCATATGCAAATTGAGGAAAGGATGACCTCCCGTTTCTTCCCTGCCACTGTGGCCATTGACAAGGCTAGATATCCTGATATTCCACGCATCGAGGCAACTCTGATGAGCCTCGGATTTCGTGCCGTTTGGTCGCGTTCCTGCAAATTCGCCCCCGTGACTCTTGGAGAGGAATATCTCAACACAGTTTCCAGGAAAGGCTACTCAATGCTGCACAAGATACCGGAAGCGGCTTTTCAAACGGGGCTCAAAGCGCTTCGGGAAGCATTCGAGAGAAAGGAGTCCCTAGACTACGCAGCCGGATACACCTTTGTCTGGGCTGCAAAGGACAATCAGCCCTTAACCTCGATATGGACTTGACACTCCTCCTCTACTTCGAATCTGAATAGCGTGCGAACCGTTAGGACCACCCTTCCTGGCTTGATAGCAGTGAAGAACCATTTACAGCGTTCCGCATCGCCACCAGTCCATCCTGGTTTCATTCTCTCCGGATAGAGATATTCCGAGTCGGTTCTCTCATGGTGAATGATGGATGGGTCACTAATTTCGAACTCGGCATCTTCTCCTACCGAACCATGTCTGTGAAACTGATAGAAGATGGTTTCACCGACCCTCACCATCTCCGGGGCTGATTTATCGTTACACTCAATCCTTCTCTCCTTCTCAGGCTTCATTCCAGTACCTCCATAACACCTCTTATGTCCTCAATTATCGCGACTTCTTTTGGAGCCATTGCTCCTTCCTCGGGATTGCACCATGTGAGCAAGATTGGCTGCATTTGTGCTCTGGTGGCCGCCGCAACATCATAGTGCACAATATTGCCAACGTAGGCGCACTTCATTGGATTCATCTTTAAATCCGCTGCTGCTTTCAGGAGCATATATGGAGATGGTTTCCTATAGCCAGGCACTGCAGTATACTCGACGGCACTGAAGTGCTGCAATATTCCATCTTCCTCAAGAAACGAACTTGGGTCCCCAAATCTATTGGATGCTATTGCCAGCTTTAGCCCCTGCGAACGCAGATTTTCGAGTTCTTCTTCCACATGATCTGCAAGCTTAGGTCGTATCTCACTCAGAAGAAGATCCCATTGTTTCTGATAGTCCATGGCGTATTTCTCCACATCGGTTTCGAGCCCAAGGGTCCTCAGAACGATTTTGTCATACTCGACCCATTCCTCAACAGAGGGCTCCCAGTAAGGATTAACGCCCCTTCCCAGCATGTGTTCATCTAGCCACTCATCAGCTAGATTATTCGCCCTTCGGCAGTAGGTGTCCTCCATATGGCACATATGATCTATTCCAATCTCCTGAAGGAAAGTTCTGGTTGCATTCCCTATGTCTAGCGGATTGTACAATGTGCCACCCAAATCAAAGATTACAACCTCAACTCGCTTTCTCTTCATTGCTATCCCTCGTACCTTTTGCAATCGACAACTTGTATCTATCGAAGCATGAATCTCCAAAGCTCAACATTTTTGTACAGAATGCGTAGAAGAACAACCTGATTCCTATGGCATCTCCTGATGAATCTCTCAAGGCATTGGAGAAACATCTAGAGGAGAATCCAGATGATGCCACTGCTTGGAATGTGAAAGGAGTACTGCTTGCAAGACAGGAGGCCTTCGGTGATGCTCTAAGATGTTTCGACCAAGCAGCCCTCCTTGACCCGGAGCTTATGGAGGCTCATGCTAATCGAGGACGTGTCCTCTTGGCACTAGGGCCGGACAAGGCGAACAAGGCACTGAAAGCCTTTGACCGGGCACTTGCAATTGCCCCCGATGACATCTCGACTCTGCAAGGGAAGGCAAGTGCATTACACGCGTTGGGCCGAACTAACCAGGAGTTTGATTGCTACAGGCGGATTGTGGAGATGCGGCCTGACGATGCAACTGCTTGGGTTCGCCTTGGCGATATCAGGTTCGGCCTTGGCAAATTTGAGGATGCGGTCAAGTGCTACGATACTGCCTTGAAACTGGAGTCGGAGATACCCATTGCGCTTCTCCATAGAGCCATCTCTCTCGCCATGTTGGACGATCTCCGCGAGGCAGTGAAGTCCGTTGAAGCGGCAATCAAGATCATCCCAGAGAACGCTGAAGCATGGCAAACACTTGGGGACATTCATCTTCGCTCCGGACGGTACAAGTCCGCCATGAAGGCGCTGAAGAAGGCTGCCGAGATTGATCCTGAAGATGCCGCCACTGAAAACACAATGGGGATGGTATCCTACCGTGATGGCCGCCTGAAGGACGCTTTGAAGCACTTCAAGCGAGCACTGGCTCGAGACAAAAAACATACATCCGCCCTGCGCAATCTTGCATTTGTATACATGGAGCTTGAAGAGTGGGAAGAGGCCGCTCCTGTCTGGGATAGGCTCACGTCTCTGGTTAGCGATGACCCTGACATCTTTGATGTACAGGCCACCAATTTCGCTCGACTTGATGACTTCTGTTCCGCTTCTGAAACATGGGAGAAGGCACGCAAACTCTACAAGAAATTGGGCAAGAAGAAGGATGCCTCCCGTGTCACCGAACTTGGGCGCGCTGCGCGAATCAACTGTGCTAGGATGAAGAAAGCAGCACGAGCTGAGCGGGAGCATGAAAAGGCAACTAAGCGGAGAAGATAGGCTGGCTCAAAAACATCACAAACCTAAAGCCTCTCCACGCAAGTGCCAAAATAGTATGAATTCACCTGATGAACCACTTCGCTATGCCAAACGCAGTCCTGATGGCAGCCTACTTCCTCCCTTCCCATACGACCCGGTGCGACTCACAGAATACACACGCAAGGTCGTCTGCAAATGGGTTGACGGCGCACCTCTGAGGAAGTACACCGAGTTCTATGCAGTAGGTGTCTATGGCGGGATTGCTACTGCCTATTCTGTTGGCTGCAACTACCGCTGTGTCTTTTGTTGGGTGGATTGGAGTCGGGACTGGCCCGAGCGCTATGGGACCTTCTATTCCCCCACCGATGTTTATGCGCGGCTTCGTTCGGTGATGGAAAAGGCTGGATTCAGACGGGCACGCATCAGTGGGGCTGAACCTACTCTTTGTCCAGACCATCTTGTGAGTGTCTTGGATCTTGTTCACAAAGATGTCGATGCCTTTGACTTGTTTGTTATAGAATCCAATGGTGTAGTGCTGGCCATGGAGGAAGACTTGGCTGAGCGTCTCTCAGACTACGCCACTAGACATGGCTCTACTGTTGGCCATGTTCGTCTCTCTATCAGGGGCGGACTACCTGAACCCTTTGTTGAGAAGACCGGATGTACTCCCGAAGCACTGGATCTGCCCTTTACCGCGGCTCAAAGGCTATGGGATGCAGGGGTCTCCTTTCATGTTGCTGTTGTTGTCGATCCACGCTTCACCTCCGCTGAAGAGAAGATTGCAATCTATGACCGGTTATCATCAATCAGTCCTGAGATTCGTCGGGGGGTCGAGGAAGAATACCTTGATCCCTATCCGCATGCACTTGTTCGGCTTAGGGCTGTTGGGAGAGAGGATGTGACAGGAAGCGAGGTCAGCGAGAGGGAAGAACGTGTGCGCCGTAACATGCCAAGCGACTAGCCATCTCGAAGTACTGACTCTATAACATAATTGATTCCAAATCTCTCCTTAGTGAGTTCCAGATACCACGGTCCTTCTAGACCGAGCGCTTCTTGAATCTCAGCTACTGATTTTCCCGATGCATGCAGCTTCTTGACTTCCCTTTGAAAATCCCGAAGATAGTCGATTCGCGTCTGAATGTGCTCAGATGGCTTCTCTATGGGTCCCCGGTGACTATCAAAGAGAATCTCAAGGTCCAAGGTCTGTATCATCTCAAGCGTAGCCAAGGTCTGTGGGATGTTTTCATCCGGCATTCCCATCTTCTTCCTAGAAGGAACGGGAACCGCATCAGCTGAGAATAACCATTTCTTGTCTGCTTCGTGGAAGCCTACCATATTGGCATTATGACCAGGCAGCGGAATCACATCAAAGTGCAGGTTGGCCACTTCAAATGCAGGCGGCATTACTTCGATCTTTGAAACCGGTTCTGGTTGTCCCCACACAGCTCTGAAGAATTCAGCCAGTTCAATGGGATTTCTTAGTTCTTCGGCAACTTCTGCTGTGGCGTATATGGTGATCTCATCCTCGAGAATCGAGCAGACTCCTACGTGGTCCTCATGCGCATGAGAGATGAATAATCGTTTGATTGGATAGTCCTTAAGCGCCGCTGCCAGCTCTTCCCGTGCATTAGGACATCCTGCATCAAAGAGCACATCGCCCAGAGCATAGGAATAGGTCCACATGACGACTTGGTCATTCCAACCTGATCCTGTCTTGAAACCGGTCACAAGGTCATTATGGGGGACTATCTCAAGCATACCCTCTGGGGGGGTCAACGGCACATATTGTGTGTGTCGGTTATGTCCCTCTCCCAGGGCTCCTTCGCAGGACTACTACCACAACAATGATGATTGCGATTACAGAGGCTCCTGTCAACAATAATGGAGCATTGGCAATGAGATAATATTGTGGAGGGGGATAGACCAACATGTATCCTCCCGTATAGCATAGAGGGGGAGTAGTTACCCAATTGCCCAATGTATCATTGGCGAATAGGCGATAGCAGAAGCTTCCTACCTCGGACCTTACCCAGTTAGTCTCCCAGTCCCACCAGACATTGTACGTGAAGTTCCCCTTGTAGAAACCGCGCGACATGTTGCCATCGATGAGTATTCCTGGTCTGTCCAACCATATCTCCTCGCCCCATTTCTTGAATTGGAAGATTACTGTATCCACCCCATCGGAATCATTTACCCAATGCTCAAATGTCCACACTTGCTCCGTCTGGCCGTTATAGACTCCATCCCAACAAATTGTCCCAGCGTCTGTCCAGTTCATTGGAATCCCAAACCAGTCGACAGTCGGAGGGGTTTCTCCACCTTGGGCCAGCATATGAATACCCTGTTGCTGTGGGAAACCTATGGCGCTGACGTCTTTCATGGCGATGAGAAGCAAGAACAGAGCCAGTATTAGAGGAAGTCTTAGTCCACCACGCATGAGTTTCATCTCTCCACGCCATTACATCGACAAACGTGGGTAAAAGGTTTGATGTGTGAGTAGAACTACAATGGTTCTTGAGCTTTCATGCTGGAGAGCTGTGCAAAACCGGCGGGGCGAACTTCCTCAGTTGCCTCAAAGACCTTACCTTGTCTCGGCGCCCCATCTTTGCCTCATTAACGGCCTCTTCCATGAATGCTATGGCTTGATCATAGACCTTCCTTGGTACGGGAAATGGCACTCCATCCTTTCCTCCAAAAGCAAAAGTGAGCCGAACTGGGTCCGACCATGATGGCGCACTGCCAAAGATTAGTTCTGAAACCAACGAGAGGCCTCTCACCGTTGCAGGACCCATTCCTTCGATGAACAGGAAGCCCTCGTAGTCCTGCGGTTGGATTTCGTAGGCTTTTCGAACCGCGTTCCAGTCCATCCGTTTTGGTATGACTTTGTATGAGGGAATCTCAAAGGAATGGCCAGTGCTCTCCAACCAAGGAAGTAGGGTGCTCTCCCCATACGACTTGATATCCTCGAAGAGACGTCTGACTCGCCGTGGCTCCTCCCTCACAACATCAAGAGTCGTGCTTCTGCACTCCTGTGAGTCCTTTGCGGTCAGGTCAAGAGTGGTCTTCTTGATTTGGCCCGATATCATCCCGCTATGAGGTTCTTCAATAAAGCTGTCAATATCCTTGGATGTCCAATGATATCTACGAGCATCTCCGGTGCTACCATCCATACCCTGCTGGACCACCGTCCAGTTCTCCTTGGCATCAACAAAGAAGACATGCTGATAGAGTTGATACCCATCTTGAACTGCGGCATTGTCAACCTTCGCTACAGCCCTACTTATCTCACCAAGCCCTGTTCCGTCCAATCCGTGGTCTTCAAGAGCCCTGAGTTTCTCTGGGACCTTTCTGGATGCAAGTCCTTTCCCTCCGACAGCGACCATGCCATGTTGTTCCCATGATAGGGCGGTCTTTAGGACGCCGCAGGTCACTGTTGTGGATCCCGAGCTATCCCAATCATATCCAAGTGCATTGGAGAGAGCCTGAAAGTATATTGGGTCCGAGAGTCTTAGCAGGAGTTCTGTGGTCCCGTACTCCTCCACTATGAACTCGCATATGGCTCCAGCCATGGGGATCATGCGCTTCACCAACCAATGAGGCGCCTTGCCTGGGTGAAGCTTGAGATCAGCAACACCAGCTCTTTTCATCGAAGACACACACCAACTATGTAGTACTGTCCTAAGATAAGCATAACAGGAAACCGAAACTAATCAAGCAGATGTACGAATTCTCTCAAGTCGGTCTCTGGCTTCGGTTCCAGCCATCTTGAACCAATTGCGTAGTGTTTCACATACATACTCGGAACAGTGGGCACAAGTAGCTACTCCACGTTCATGTCCGCAAGTCCTTACTAGGCATGCTGCACAATACTTGAAATGCTCCCCCTCAGCCTTGCATCCATCGCAGTTTATGTCCGCCACATCCATTGGCCATTCAGGAGATCCCCACATCGCCGCTGCACTCGCTCTCAGTTCATTGTCATCCGTTTGCTTTGCAATGAATGCCTTGCATTCCGTGCAGACCAGGCCGCAGTATGCAATCATGTCTTCGGTCATAACGCCAGTTTGGGCATCTGCTTCAACAAATATCCTCCGCTCGGCTGCCCCGAGATAATCACTCTCGCCAAATAGCACTATGGCAGTTTCTTCCCGCCCTCCCTCATTGCCAACTTTGGCATTACTTCTCTGTTTTCTTCAATGAATTTACGAACAATTTCAGGTTCTCTCTTGCTCAATTCTCTCAATGCCCAGCCAACTGCCTTTGCCACAAAGAATTCCGAATCTGATATATGATAACTAACGCCTCTCAGTATCATCTGGCCATATTCAGGCCTATAAACGGTCTTCTTCCCAAGCTGAACATAGGGCAGTACGGTGGCCCTCCTCCGCCAGAAGTTGCTGCTTATTCTCCAGTTGGCAATCCTATCCTGCACTGAAGCATCTCGTATTATCAAGTTACCAAGGCAGACAATGCAAAGCGGATCGCACAAGGACCAGGTATCAATTCTATCAATCATCCACGAGATTGTTTCAATGGCTCTTTCAATGTCCCCCTTCTTTGAATACAACTCCATGATTTCCACACCAGCAAGGCGAGGCTCGAAGATATTCTCTCTCCATAGGCGTTTGGTTAGTGGCGGGATACTCTCTAGTGGTAGGCCGTGAATGTGCCCTCTGGCCGTCTTTCGAATTTCAGGGACCAAGACCCCGTGGAATTCAAGCTGGGAGGTCTTCATGTACTTGGCAACCATTTTGCCTTTCTCTAGATTCCTTTGACTGTACAAGTCCTCAATGATTGCAGTCGCTATATCCTCAATCATATCCCTGCGCTCCCAACGGCCTTAGTTAAACTATTGGGGCCACCTCTCAAGATTGCCTGCCGAGATATCCTTTTATCCATACATGCGGATTGATATCCGTTGGGCTTTCCAACAGTTTTCTTTCAAACCTGAGATGGTAAGACATGGCTGAGACTACCGAATGGGAAAGTGCAATTGACTACAAGAAGTTCCTCTCCACCGCACGAGAAAATGTCGAGCTGATGAAGGCTCGTTATGCCGACCTTTTGCTCACCGAAGAGGATGAAGAGATGCTGAAGGAAATCCAAAATGAAATCCGAATTCTCGTCCTTGGAAGCGATACATGCGATGATACTGCAGGTGCACTACCAGTTCTTGCCAGGATGGCGTCAATGGCTCCGAAGATTCAGCTCAGAATACTCGACAGCAATAAACACGCCCATTACCATCAGCACTTCAAAGTGAATGGGAAGAGAAAGACTCCTGTCGTGCTTTTTCTCAATAACAATCTGGAAGAGCTCTGCCGATGGGTAGAGCGACCGAATGCCGCTTACAAGATCATTAACGAAAAGACCAATCCATCGCTAGAAGGAAGGAAGACGCAATTACGGAAGCTCTATAGTGACCCTCAGATTCTTCGACAGTCACTAACAGAGTTCATGAATCTTCTAGTTCGTGCAGATTTCATACTTGGGCGGCATTAACGACCACCATCCGAACTCCTAGAAATGGGAGAAGTTAAACGATTGAATGTACACGTGCGATTTGATAGCAATGACCTCCAGTTACCGAGACTCTGAGAATAGCAATTCTCCGCTCAAATGCCCCCGTTGCCAAAATGAGCGCATTATTCGTATCTTTCCGCGTTGGGCAAGAATGAAGGGACTGGATATGTTCGAGTGTTCAACGTGCGGGAAGAAGTTCTACCGGCGTGGCGTTGATGACTACCGTCCCAGCTTTGGGAATCGCTGGTGACCAATTGAGCACACTTTATTTGGATGGGAATTCACCTATGGTTGAAGTAACATTGTCCCAACGATACTGAGGCGAAACGTGTGGCTTTGAGTATTCAACAACTCCGGTACCCTTTCTCAGCAGAGGCAAGGGAAGCCCTGTTTAAGGTTGCGCGTGATATCAGAGTTCTCATCGATGAGCTTGAGGCTCCTGCGAATCATGAGATTGTCCGGCAAGCTGAGGAACGTGTTTACGCCTCGATTGTTCAGGATGAGATTCGCCTTCCTGACCAATACAATCCGGCTTCAATCTTGGTGTATCAGGCCGCCCGACTAATTGTTGAGAAAATCGCTGAACCCAGGCTCAAGGAGTATCAAGCCGAGGCCGAATCAAAAGCCGCCAACAAGTACCTTGCTAACGAGTCTGACACTTATCTTATGCATCTCTGTTCCTCTGCTTTTGGATGGAATGTTAAGTCCACAGGTACTGAGGCACAACGCTTGAAGCTCCCTCTCCTTCTACGGAGCTTTGATTTCCGGATCCGGTTCGAGGACTTCCTAGAGGTTGCACCCTCTTTCCATGCATGGAATTGGAAGCTGATTAACAGGCATCTAGATTCCGGATGGGTACCGGTAAGAAAGTCAGAGCTTGCCAGACTTATCTCTGGCAAGTTCAAGCAACTCATCCTTGATAGCAACATGGATGTTCCCACTCTCCCCAGACGCCTTACTGAGGCAGTCGAACGCATAGAAACGGAGATTCGGGGCAAGATTCGCAAGTCTGAACCCGTAAGAATTTCTGGGGACACAACGACAGCATTCCCTCCATGCATAGCACAGATACACGAGGATTCCCTTGCCGGGAAGAATGTGTCACACGAAGCTCGATTCGCCCTGGCTGCTTTTCTCTTGAAGATTGGCATGGACATCAAAGAAGTGATGAGTGTGTTCAAGGCAGCTCCTGACTTTGTTCAAACCTTGGCTGAGTATCAGGTTCGACATATTTCATCGAAGTCTGCAGGAGAAGGTTATACCCCACCGGGATGCAGGAAGATGCAAGGAAATAGCCTCTGTCCTGTTGCCTTGGGAGAAGTCTTTGATCCTCTTTGCGAGTATGTTCTCCATCCATTGGCTTTCTATCAGACTCGCGCCTGGGAACTATCAAAGGCGATAACGGACCATGGTTGGTACGCAAAGAAGAAACGGAAGCGGCAACCCCTCAGATAGATGACGGCAGAACTGTGGCTCTCTTCAGCATTGTGAAATTGAAGAGATACGCCTGTGCATACCCCGCATACGCTCCAAAATACTCCCTGGCCGCCTTCGATTTCTTCTTGTAGGAATTCCCTGTTTCAGTGAAGATGCCGTAATGCTTCTGGATAACGCGTTCAATCCAAATGTCAATGGGAAATGCTTCCAAGAAACCAAGTGAAAAGAGGCATACACAATCTGCAACTTTGTCCCCTACGCCATGCAAAGTCTTCAATTTGCTATGTGCGTCTTCATAGGTCATCTCTACAAGCTCTGCCTCATTCACGTCGCCACGAATAACAGCAGCTGTTGCCTCAGCTATAAACTTCGCACGCCAACCGAGACCTAGTCTTCGTAGGTCCTGTACGGATACTTCAGCGACTTGCTCAGGCGCCGGAAAGCCATAGTATCTCTTTCCGCGAAATTCATATTGAGGGCCGTATTGCAAACGAAAAGACTGCATCAGTCTCTTAATGGTGGGTATGTTCTTTCGAATGGAGCAGATGAATGAAACTAAGCAGGGATAGAATGGATTCTTCACGATACGAAGGCCAGGTGAAAACCGGATGGAGTCGCACATCAACTCGTCCGTCGCGATTTTCCTCTGTATCTCTGAGAGCGGGTCACCGAGCCTGAAGCACTCCCTCAGGTCCACCGGGTGGTGGGAGCTTTCATACAGGATTTCATCTCCCTTTTGCTCAACGTAAATTGCTTGGACATTATCTGTACAGATGTAGCCCTCCTCTTCGTTGGTCCAATTGAAGGTCTGTCCGCTTTCTAGAGTGGCTTTCAGGTCAAATTGCTTGGCATCTAGAGTTCTCATTGACACCTTCTTGTCGTTATTGAAAAAGAGCCTTGCGTTTTGGCCGTGAAATGCCGAACTAAATTCGAATTGCCTTTTGTTCAACGATGTCTGCCAAGAGCGAGATGTCATCCATAGTCAGTACCTTAGTATTTTCCTCTGATCTTTCCTGTAATGAGTCAGATAAAGCGACTATTGCCATCACATCTTTGGTAATGACGTCTTCCGTTGGTAAGTCTCTCACGCACCAGAACTTTGGAAGTTTCGCATCCTTCATTCCTTCAACGAGTACGAAGTCGTAGTCCCACTCCTGAATCACATCTTCTAGCCTGAGGGGCGAGAACCTCCTTGTCACAACTGCATGTGGGCTCAAAAGCACGGTGGCAGCAGCTCCCGCCTTATGATGCCTCCACGTGTCAGAGCCCTCAGTGTCGGCAACTTCCTCCTTGGTGCTCTTGACAGTAGCCACCGAGTATCCCCGTGTTGTGAGTTCGCGAACTAGGCTTTCAACGAGCGTCGTCTTTCCCGTTCCCGAATAGCCTGAAACTGCAAATACTCGCATTATCCTTCACCCTAGGAATTGCTCTTCCCCTATTCTGTCTTGCCAATACGGTTCTGCTGAAAATTGTAACTCCTTTTCGAGGCATGTTTCCGTTATATGCTTAATCCAGTTCCCTTAAATTGGGTTCAATAAGTCACAATCTGGGTGACTTGCCAATGAACGCCAATGACCAGCTGGCAGTGGAATGCATAGATGTCCATAGGGAATTTCAAGACGGTTCTCGAACCATTCGTGTTCTCCAAGGTACAAACCTCTCGGTACGAAGAGGTGAATTTGTTGCCATTGTTGGAGCCTCTGGTTCCGGAAAGACAACCCTCCTGAATCTAATTGGAGGTCTTGATACCCCCACCTCAGGTAGAATCCTTGTTGATGGTTTGGAAATAACTAACCTGTCGGATGAGGGCATCTCTGAGATTCGTAGACACAAGGTTGGCATGATGTTTCAGGACCAGTATCTCTTGCCAATCTTTACTGCAATTGAGAACGTGGAGGTTCCCATGCTTCTCGACAACATCCCTAGTGGGAAGAGGCGCGAGAAGGCAATGGAACTACTCTCTTTGGTTGGCGTTGATCATAGAGCAGATCATATGCCACACGAACTTTCTGGTGGCATGCGCTCACGCGTTGCTCTGGCAAGAGCCCTGGCGAACAACCCTGCAGTTCTTCTGTGTGACGAACCCACCGGCGACTTGGATCACGCTACTGGGGGGGAAGTCATTATTCTAATGAAGAAACTAGCAAGAGAAGAAAACCGGGCAATCGTTGTTGTCACCCACGACCCCGAAGTCGCCAAGATGACCGACAAGATTCTTCTTCTACGTGATGGCGTTCTCGTAGAGGAGCTCGTTGCGGACTTCTTCAGGCCTAGCGGCATCGATATCGAAGAGGCACGCGAGAAGTTCAAGGCTGAGGAGGAGGGCACTGCGGTCCAGGAGTGATCCATGTGGCGGCAACCAGAAACGGCAAATCCTCGTCAGCCAAAGGCAGCCGTGCCTATTCATTGTCCTATGCCCTTAGTTCCATGAGAGCTCATCCCTTTCGCGCTCTAAGTCTGGCGCTGACCCTCGGTCTTGGCATCAGTCTGTTGACCTCTAACATCGTCTGGGCCGATACTGGTGTCCAAATTGCCACAAATCGGTATTTTGAGAATAATTCCTTCCAGTTACTTGTTGAAACTCTGGACGGCTACTACAATGCCGGTACCAGAGCTCAGCAGTATCTTGATGCACATCCCCTCGTGGAGGAAACCTACCGCTTGAACTCCACGATCGGCATTCTTAACGGGTCCTATCTCGATGATGACTTCATATACGATATCAACGGCAGGTTATACGAGGCTGCTATCAAGGACTGTAGAGTGATTTTTGCGTCCAATGATTTTCTTGAAAGAGTGCAGGTAGAGCTCGAAGTAGAAGGTAGTCTGATTCTTGAAGAGGGGCAGGCTCTTGTTTCTGCTCAGTTCCTGGCGTATACCTACGAAGTTCTTGATGTTAATCTGACCCTTGGCTCAATCTTTGACCTTGAGGTTCTCTCTCGAGATTTCGGCGAGGCAAACGCAACGTATCCTAATGGACAGGAGCTTGCTCTCCTTGGTCGCCAGACTCTAAGTCAGCTTGAGATTGTGGGCATCTATGACATGGCAAACTACTACTCCCTTGCTGAGCGAGGCATGCCCTCTCTTATGCGTCGCAATTACGACTACACGAATACGCGGTTTCCAGTTCTTGGAATCCGTGATGCAGTATTTGTGCTAGACACTTCTGTGCCAAGCAACTACGTTGAACCCGATAGCTTCTTCCCCGCAAACACCCTTGTCCGTGCCTCTAGCTCCGCACTCATTGATGCAGGCGCAGAGGACATGTCTGAAAACATGTTCATTCTCTCCACAAGGGTTGAAGAGCAATTCAATGTCGACACAAAGGGATACGACATGATCTTTGCTTTGCAGTGGATCATAAACTCGTACTTGAGGTCAGTATCATACTCCATGCTCAATCTCCCCATCTTCTTCTTGGCACTGGTTCTTTCCGTGTTTGCGGCTGACTCCTTCATGGCTCCCAGAATCACAGAGGTTGGAGTCCTTCGGTCCAAGGGAGCAAGTTCGAGTCAGATTAACATGGTCTTTCTATGGGAAACCCTACTTCTGACAGTACCCGCTCTCATCATAGGGACAGGATTGGCTGCATTATTCGCGGCGCTAATTCCTGCAACCAATAGTTTCATGCAATTCGATTGGGCAGTCTATGAGTTTCACCTTCTCAACTCGGTTGTCCGACTCGACACCCTCGTAACCGCCGTCTTGCTATGTATCGTGCCTCCTGTTCTTTTCATTCTTTATCTTGCAAGGAGGGCATCGCTGTCGGAAATTGGTGCTACCGTAGAGGAGAACCCAGAGGATGTTAACTCAGCGGAGGCCTCCTACGGTTTCACTCTTGGCGCCTCAGTCACCCTTCTCATGCTTGTAGTGGCTGCAGCCATCTACTTGCCCAATAACCCTCTAATGCTTCTTCTTACACTTGGTCTTGGAACGGCTGCGTGGTTCTTTATCGCCTACAACGGCTCGCGAGTTTCGCGAGTTGGCCTGGCTGGTATCTCATCTCGTCTGTCCTTTGCCCTTGGTGAGAAGAATAAAATCGCAGCTGGATATCTCAGAATGAGACGCGGTAGAATCATTCCACTAATGCTGGTCCTTGCCCTGACAATGTCCTCTACAATCGCATTCTCGGTTCAGGCCGAGAGCCTGAGAACAGACCTTGAGCGTGAGGTGGACTATGCAATTGGTGCAGACCTTCGTATTAGATTTGATTCAATGCCATTGACCTACAACGAAACCCTCCTTCAATATGAGGGGGTAGTGAGCGTTACACCGGTGTATAGGGCAAGAGGTATGGTTGGTACTGACGAAGTGACCGTGACAGGTCTTAATGCCTTGATCTATTCAAGAATCGGGCATTTCGACCATACCAGCTTCTATGAGGAGAATGCAACTGACGTACTGACGGACCTTGCCAGTATGGAGAACGGAATCATCCTTAGCGGATACCATGCCGAACGCTGGAACAAGACAATTGGCGATACAGTACGAATGGAAGTCACCGGCTTCTTGGTGACAGAGGAAATAATCTTCAATGTGACAGGACTTGTCTATAGCGCGCCAGGATTTGGCTATGCTTGGACTGGGGATATCCCACTGTCTCAAACTGGTGCTGGCTTTGGTTTCCAATCCGGCTATTCTGGTTTTGCGTTTGTTAATCTCGACTTTGTCACAGAACAGCTCGCCAAGTCTGAGACTAACCTATTCTTGGCTGATCTTGAAGATGCTGTGGACCGTGTAGAGCTTCGTGCAAACCTCACCTCCATGACAGGAACCTATGCATGGACTCCGGAAACCTTCAATCTGCGAGCGGTCAATTACGCCACAGCCCAGTTTCTGAACACGGTTGAAGGGCTCTTCTCAATCGGCTTCGTAATGACGCTAATAATGAGCATGTTTGCTCTCTCAATCTTCTTGGGCTCCGTCGTGCGAGAGAGACGAAAGGAGTATGCTATCCTGCGGGCACTGGGCGGGTCTAGACGGCAAGTGGTGAGTATGGTGTTCTCCGAATTCACGGGCGTCGTACTGGCTTCGTTAGCAGTCAGCCTAGTTCTGGGGACCATCTTTGGATACATCAATGGATTCCTGCTGTTTCAGATGAGTCCCTTCTCGAGAACCCTAGAAGCAACGATTACAATTCCAGTGGAGTTCCTGGTACTGGTGCTTGGCGTAGAAATAATTGCAATGATTATCGGGGCATACCTTCCTGCAAGAGAAGCGGGTCGTACGGACCCCGCAATTGTGTTGAGGAACTTGTGAGGTGGCAGAAATGGCACAACGAGAAATGCTGAAGGGAAGCATCTGGTGGCCCCCATCGTATGCGGTGACATCTCTGTGGAATCACAAGGCCCGTAATATTGGCATAGCACTGATTCTAGCAATCAGTGTTTCCATTCCGACGACAGTATTCATCTGGACTGGAACTGGAACATCACTTGCAGTTGACGAATACTTCGAAGAGAATGCCTACCAAATCAACTTGCGCGTGCAGTCCTCCCTGACAGATTACTCCGCTTTGATAGAAGCTCGTGATTATGCGCTTGCTAGTCCGTTCATTGAGTATGCACATGTCGTACCATCGTCAGTATGCATTCTTCAAGGAGACTGGGACGACTGGACCCTGTATAACATAGGCTATCTAAACTACCGGGAAGGAATCAAGGACGGTCGGATAATTCTCGGTAATAACGAGATGCTCGACGCATTCTCTACAGAGCTTGAGTGGAGAGGTCAGTTGACACTTAATCCCGGAGAGGTTGTCGTTTCAGAGTTTTTTGTGGAGTCCGCTGCCGATGTACATGGAGTAACAATTGACGTGGGAAGTATAATTGACATCGATCTCCTTCGTTTCGGCGCAAAACAGCGTCCAAAGGACGATGAATGGGCTACACCTGAGGAACTAGGACGAGTTGGGCTCAAGGGCCTTCGAGTAGTTGGTATCTTCAAGGTGGTTCGCGTGTCTATGATTGGTCAGCTATTCACTTCGAAGTCTCGTCTGAACTGGGATCCTCTTGGTAGAGCTGACACGGTCCTTGGTATGAATGATTCAGTAATAATGCTGCAGGACCAGCTTGACCCCGCAGTAGTGAACGATGTTTCAACACGGGGGTACTTCTCTCCTGTTGGACTTCTGCGTGCCTCTGCAGAGGGATTGAAGGCTGCAGGCACAACTTCGGTGACATACAACCTAGTGTCCCTAAAGATACGGCTTGAAGAGATGTTCCCTGAGCTTCAGGTCACCGGTCTGACAACCATTGCCGAGCTTCAGGGTCATATTGCAACTTATGTCAGAAGCCAGATTCTGATTATCTTGGCGCTGCCAGTCATGGTCATGAGCCTCATGCTTACGATATTCACCTCTGAAACCTCGATTTCATATCGGAAAGGAGAGATCAGCGCTCTCCGTGCGAAGGGGGCATCATTCAATCAGATTTTTGCAGCTGTAATCTGGGAGTCAGTTGCACTGGCGGTTCTTGGATTCATCGTAGGATTCCTCCTCTCTCTAGTGATGGCTCCACTAATGGGTGCGTCCACAGGTTTGTTGACGTTCAGTACAGAAACCTTCCAACTCTTTCTTGAGAATGCAGTAGTGCCTCTTCAGGCCATTATTCTGGCTGCTGCCATCTCAATGTACCTTCCCGCTGCATATCTGCTGCATGTTGCAAGACGAATAGATGTGGCTGAGGTCGGTCAACCAACCAGTCGAAACGAGTATGAGGTGCCTGAGGAGACCAATCCTCTAGTCTATCCACTAGGTCTCACGGTGGTGCTATCCCTTCTAGTAGCTATGCCCATCATAATTACTCCTGTGAATGAAATTGCACTCATTCAACTTCTCATTGCTACGCTTGGTCTCTTTGCTTCATCCTATTTGGGCTCACGAGGAATGCGGATTGCAACAGCATACGCCTCTGGCAGAATCACGCCCATCATTGGAGAGAAATCCCTCTATCTGCGACAGAGTCTTCGCCGGCGTAAAGGGCAGTTCATCCCACTCTTGGTTATTCTTACCCTTACATTGACCACGACTACAATGGTGCTGATCCAAACCCAGAGTTTGGAAACCACATTAGACCGTGAAATGCGCTATTCCATTGGTGCAGATATGAGAGTGGAAACCTACGGGACTCCCTTGAGTTTCTTTGATACAATCGAGAACTTCCCGGGGGTTGAAGAGGCATCACCAGTCGTGCATACCACTGCGGTAGTAGGTGCAGAGCAGTTCTGGCTGGAAGGGATATATCCGATGGCATACTTGAATGTTGCCAACTTCGACGCCAGTAGTTTTGTGTCTGGAACGCCAGAGTCTGTCCTGACTAGTCTAAACGCCACCGAGAACGGGATTGTGATAAGTCAGTTCTATTCTGAGATCTGGAGCCGGGCTATTGGAGACCAGGTCACGGTACTTGTGGCAACGATTGACTCTACGATTTTTGTCGACTTCGAAGTTGTTGGAATAATGAAGAGCGCTCCTGGCTTCGGGATGGCAGCAAGAGCTGACCTCAAGGGTGCCCCCTTCGGCGATTACTTTGGATTCCAAGTTACGGGTCCAGGGTTTGCTCTTGTCAATCTCGAGTATCTCACTGGACTAACCTCCATTGATGAAGTCGAGGTCTTCTTCGTCGACATAACCTCGTACGAAGAGGTACAGCCGCTCGTAGAGGCAATCGAGTCAGACAAGAATGCAGAGATATACACGGTGGAGAATGTCAATCTCTCGGACCTGCCGGGCATAAGCCCCTTCCTATCCGGAACTCAAGGTCTTGCTATGATTAGCTATGTGCTTTGTGCGGCAATGGGTCTTTCTGCAATAGGCCTATTCTTGGGCTCAGCAGTGAGTGAACGACAATCTGAATATGCTGTCTTCAGAGCCCTGGGTGGCACAAAGAAGCAGGTTGTATCAATGGTATTTGGCGAGTTTGCAGGACTCATCCTCGCCGCTCTAGCAATCAGCTTCATTCTTGGAATCGTGTTTGGATACGTCATGACATCGCTTACTCTGGGAATATCTATGGTATTCCCAATTCTTGCAGAGGCCATTGCGTTTCCTGTAGTAGTAATGCTATTGACCTTAGCTTTAGAGGGCTTAGTGATGGTAATTGCGTGCTATATCCCAGCTCGCAATGCCGGGTCTGTTGACCCGGCAAAGGTATTGAGAAACTTGTGAGGCAAACAAAATGGTAACAACCACTCAAACTGCGGAAGAACTTGACATCTTTGGTGAGATGCCTGATGATATCGTAGCAAGTCTGCACAACTGCTACAAAATATACAAGACTAGCGAACTCGAGGTAGTTGCCCTTAGCGGTATCTCTCTTCAGATTCTCGAAGGGAAGATAATGGCTGTCGTAGGCCCCTCGGGATCTGGAAAGACCACGCTGATTAATGTGCTTGGTGGGATCACCAAGGCAACCGTTGGAAAGGTCTATTGGGCCAATCTGAGAAAGGATATCACCAGACTGAGTGAACGAACACTCACTGAGGCGCGTCGTTCCTTTATGGGCTTCGTGTTTCAGATAAACAATCTATTGCCTCACCTAAATGCCTGGCAGAATGTCGAGCTAGCAGCGCGAATTGCAGGAGTTCCACGAAGCGTGCGCAAGGAGCGAGTCGACAAGCTGATCAAGATTGTTGGACTGGAAGAGCGAAGGCGCAACAAGGCAACAACACTGTCTGGTGGCGAGCGTTCCCGTGTGGCAATCGCGAGTGCATTGGTCAATCTCTTTGACCATGAGGGGAAGGGACTTGTTCTCTGCGATGAGCCCACCGGCGACCTAGACCCTGAAACCGGCGAGCGAATCCTCGACCTTTTCCAAGAACTCAACGAGACCCTTGGGACATCTTTCTTCATTGTAACACACAGTCAGCAGGTTGCCTCAAAGGCCGATGTGACGGTGGAGATTCGTGATGGCGTTATCTCCGGCTACCATCAGACTGGCATTGACCTCGACACTCTTGACAATACTAGGATTCTGAGACTGGACGACAAGCACCGCCTTCCGTTGCCAATGGAGTTGCTCGAGTTGGCCGGGAATCCGCGAGAGTTCAAGATAACTTACCGAGATAGCAAGTTTATCCTCGAACCCCAGATTGGGGATGTAGTCGATTCCATCAGAGTTCGGAAAGCACGTAGTTGTAGAGTCTGCGGTTCCGAGATTCCCAGTGGCAAGTATATCTGCCCGAATTGCGGCAGTCAAGTCACAGTATAGGCAACGCCTAATAAACCTCTGGAGCCTCTAGAGTGCAGGCTCCGGAGAGTCCTTTCTTTTAAAGAGTGATACCATTTCCTCTACACATCGCCAGTTGCCCATTAGTTTGCGAATCTCGTTCCGTACCCTTCGCAGGATTTTAATCCGTCTGATTTCAAGCTCCTGTTCAATGCCGCTTCGAATTACTTCACCTTCTACGTCGTAGTCCGTTAAAATCAGAACCTGCCCACGCTCACCAACCTCGGCAGCAATGCTCTCAACAACTTCCAATCTTGTGGTTCCAGACTGAGTTCTTATGATTGGTCCTTTCAAACCTAAATTTCTGAGAATTGCTTCATCCCGCTTTCCCTCCACGACTACGACAAGTCCTTCGTATTTGGTGTCAAGGGTTTCGATTGTGTGTATAAGGGCACGTTCATTATCTCTCAAAGGCCGCGTTCCTCGCATTCTCCTGCTAATCTCTCTCCACAGAAGACCCTTCCCGGCCAATGAATCTTGAAATTTGTCATCCATCAATGACAACCTCTTCTGATCATGGATTAATGGCAACCTTCATGGTCTTGCCAGCCCCCATCATTTCAAGGGCATCCGTTACTCTCTCGAGAGGCATCTCATGAGATATCAGAATATCGGGATCCACATCACCTGCGATAATCAGCTTCAGAGCTTGTTCGACATGACGAGGTGTTAGGTGGAACACTCCCTTTATTGTCAGTTGACCATAATGGAACCTCACCGTATCCAGCTCGAATTTCGTCCCGGAGGCTGCCCCGCCAAAGAGGACAGTCATGCCGGCATCACGTGTCATGTCCACGGCCTGCTCCCATGTTGTGGGCAGTCCTACCGCTTCAATAACAACGTCAGCCCCATAGCCTGAGGTTTCTCCCTTGACCCTCTCAACAGGGTCCTCAGAGGCCGGGTCAATGACGACATCCGCTCCGGCCCGTTTTGCCATGGTTCTCCTCAATTCTGCAAGATCTGATACGATAATTTTAGAGGCTCCACTCTTCTTTGCGAGCATAATAAGCATCTGTCCTATTGGTCCTGCACCAATGATGGTCACAGTGTCACCAAGCCTGATGTTAGCCTCCTCAATTCCATGCACAACGCACGCCAAGGGTTCTGTCAGAGCCGCCTCGCGGAAGGGCAATCTATCAGGAATCTGGTGTGTGTTCCATTTCACCACAGGTGCCGGCACACGAATGTACTCTGCAAAGGCTCCGTTAACGAGGGACGACTTGAGTTGAGGGCAGAGGTTTGGACTGCCTCGCTTGCAGAAGAAACAGGTTCCACAAGGTGCCGAGTTTGTCGCTACTACTCGCATCCCTTTCTCAAATCCCTTCACTCTTCCACCAACCTCCTCTACAACTCCAGCGTATTCGTGGCCGAAGAGCGTCGGGAGGCTTTGCAGAAGCACTGGGTGTCCTCTCTTGTATGTCTTAACATCCGTTCCACACGTCAGTGCAGTACCTATTTTGACAAGTAGTTCTCCATCTCCAATTGCTGGAATATCGGTTTCTTCATATCTGACATCACCAATATTATGATACACAGCAGCCTTCATTCGACGGGTCATGGATTGAAGCCTCGCTGCGTCAAGGGGATGTCGGTTTAAATCACTTCCTGACTATCTCAGTGGCCCCAGTCTATCATCAGAAACAAGAGGATACCACAATCCTTAACCTATGGGTAGAATCTTTGTTGAACGAGGCTACTAGTAATGAAACTCAAGGCCAAATATCCCGAGCATATCGAGTATGTTGCAGCTACAACTTGGGATGGTCATACCGGATGCCTTGCCTCAGTGAGCAATGGACGAAAGGTTGTCCTCGACACTCCGAAAACCTATGGAGGAAAAGGCGAAGGAATCTGTCCTGACGAGCTCTTTGTATCTAGCCTGCTCGCCTGTTTGAATAACACATTCCTTGACTTTCAAAGAAGATTCGAGTTAGTACTCGTCAGCATGGAACTCTCGGGCGTTGCAACTGCTGACTTTGATGGTTCTGGGTACAAAATTACAGGCGTCGAAATCTCCGGCTCAATTCTTGTTGGAGAGGATGAACTAGACACCGGGAAGAGATGTGTAGAGCTCATGCAGCAATACTGCCATCTGAGTCGAACAATAAAGGACTGTCTTCCAATCAAGTACGAAATTGAGATTAAGGAAGCTAAGTAGCCCCAATCTCCTGAATCATCTTCTCAATTCTTTTCATATACTCGGTAATATTGATCCACTGCCCACCCTGAAAGAATACGCTCTTACATTCATTACAGAGCCAGAACTGCTCGTAGTGGTTGTAGGTCTGCTCAAAGACCAAGTCCTTCACCATTTCCTTATCATCTGCATTAATCTCTGTGAGAGTCCCGTTGCATTTTGAGCATCGTGACTTTGAGGGGTCGATTGCGGGGTTTATTGAGAATTCATGAAAGACAGCTGCAACCCGGTCATCTACTGACCCGCGAAGGAGCATGGATGTCAGGCCGGCATCTAAGGCGCGACTGTGAAGCTCAGCGTCGGAAGTCAGAAGCGCCCGGTTTTGGTTCTTTGCAATCTCCAACAACTCGTCATCTTCAATATCAGGAAAATAGATTGTGTCATTCCCTGCAAGTCTCAACCAGAGCGCGACTTTACCAAGCATCGCATCAACAACAAAAGCCTTCATTGTTACTCACCGAAGATCAAGCTGGCAGCATTCTTCCACATAACCCGTTCAATCTCCTCTTCAGTTACTTGCCGGTGTCCTTGGTCAATCATCTCCTGAGGGAGTTGCAGCTCGCGGAAGAACTCCACCCACTCAGGGAGCGGCAGTTCATTCTCAAAGAGAGGAAAATCACTCCCCCACAAAAGCCGATTGGGAAAGACTCGAACAAGCTTGGCATCACCAATCATTTGATAGATCTTGAGTGGGACTTTTGCATATGCCTGCCATCCGGACACGTCTACCGATACATTCGGGTTCTTTGCCGCAACCATGAGAGCTTCATCCACCCACGGGGTGCCGACGTGAGCGAGTATAATCTTCAATTCGGGAAAGTCCACAGCCACCTTGTCAACATGTATCGGTCTCGCATATCTTACATACTTGAAGCGTGATGTGAAGCCTTGATGTATTGTGACAGGAATACCGAGCTCCACACAGAGCTCGTAGTAAGGGTAGAACTTCTCTTGGTCGGGATAGAATCCGTTTGGCGGGTACATCTTCCAGCCCCTGCATCCCTTCTCGGTCACAGCACGCTCTATCTCAGCAAGACCCTCTTCTCCTCTCCTCGGGTCCATACCTACAAAAGTGACAAGATTGGGGTTTCCCTCTATCTCATTCACGTGGTAGTCGGTCTTCTCTTGAAGGGACAAAGGCATGTCCTGATTCAACCCACTATCAATGGGAAGAATCACCGCCCGGTCTACTCCCGCCTTTCCCATGGCGGTCTCCAGATCAGAGGCCGGGGAGTTCAACTGCGGCTCAATACCTGAACGTTCAGCCGCAATTCTTCGTGCTTCTATGTCCTTCTTGCTGATTATTTGCTTGGTCCAAGTATGAACATGGGAGTCGATTACTTTCAAGAGCCAATCACTGGTTGACTGCTAAGGCCATTTTCAGATTAGGCTTCCGCCTCATGCTGCATGGCTATTCTCTTGAGCTTGTCAATGATTTCAACTGGTACCGTCGCACAACCTAGACTCCCCATCCAATGGCCACCGTGGTAGTCACTGCCACCGGTATGGACAAGGTCTAGCCCACGACTGGCCTCTATAACGCTGTCCGAACTGGCTGAAATCTTCAATGGAGCGTAGTTGTATTCTGACTCAACTCCCCGGAGTCCCGCTTTCTTCATCTCTACCAGGAACCTCCTTAGATTTGGAAACCCTGCAGTGAGCGGATGTGCAATCACTGGTACAGCCCCCTCTTCGCTGAGAAACTCGATTGCTTCGATGGTGCTCAGTCTCTCTTTCTTCACATAGGCGGGTTTTCCCTCGCCTAGGTATTTGCTGAATGCTTCTCTTGTGCTATCAACGACTCCCTTATTCTTCAGCAGCGATGCCAAGTGAGGCCGTCCAGGAGTATCTACCCCATTCAGAGCTTCATCAATCTCCTCTTGGTCAATCTCGATGCCAAGATCTCTAAGCTTCTCAATCATCTTTGGGAACCTTACTTGACGGAGCCCACGCAGGTAGGCGAGTTTCCCTTGGAGGGTAGTTGACTCAGCTAGTACAAAGTAACCAAGGACATGGACTTCTCTTCCCTGATGCTCAGAACTCAGTTCCACACCTGGAATCCGAATGAGTTCTTCTGAAGCCTCCGCATTCATGAATTCGTCTAGTCCGTTCACAGAGTCATGATCGGTGAGGGCAATGCCCCCCAATTCCATCTCATCGGCGAGTTTGACAAGCTGCGCGGGTGTATTAGTCCCGTCAGAAAAAGTGGAGTGCGTATGCAAATCAGCACGGGCTCTCACCATGAGCGGCCTCCTCTCTTAGTTTCTCCACAAGAGCACGTACCCTGTGGCAGACCTTCCTGATCTCTTGCCTTGTCAAGGCTTCTCTGGCAGGGCAATCCTTGTCAGTCATGCACTTCCGTTTGGCTGAGTGGTATATTACCGGATACCAACGACATCCCTCTGGTCGGGATTCGTAAATGCTGCACTCCTTATTATCGGCATCATAGAAGTAGCATAGCCCTTCGATGTTCCTTAGTTCGCAGAAGCCGCCCATTACACGAACAAGATAGTCCTTGGGAGCATACCCCAGAGCATTGATTCGATCCACATCCTCCTTTGTGAGGGTCATCTCGGTTTCTGTGCAGCAGACTCTCACATCAGGGCAAAAACGTGCACAATCAATCTCAATCAAATGTCGTATTTCTCCGTTAGTAGATCCCTCGCGTGGAGTGGCAATTGAGGGCTATTCAAATGATTGCCGTTCAAATTCGGCAACGATGGTCGGTCAGATTGCGGTTTAGCGGT
>RDOF01000027.1:0-236 GCA_011365025.1 Candidatus Thorarchaeota archaeon | reverse complement strand
TCAATGCTACTGTGAATCCCTTCTGGCAAGCCTACGTGAAGGGGATAGATTATCGGTAAGTCCAGAGAGGTCAGTCTTTTTCGACAAATCATCAAGACTAGGTTCTATCAGGTACTTTCCTGTCAGCTTCAGGAATAGTCGAGCTCTTAGGGCTCGTATTTGAGTCCCCATCGGGTCCTCTGATGTTACAGCATCCACAGCAATGCGATGCCTTCCAAAAATGCCCAGGAGCCGGT
>RDOF01000026.1 GCA_011365025.1 Candidatus Thorarchaeota archaeon | reverse complement strand
CTACATTCAGGTTCTCGGTTGCACTTGTGTGCATCAGTTTCAGATTGCGAGAGTTGATCTCCGGTTCGACCTGAGCTGGCTTGAAAACTGGGTCTAGGTCGATTTTATTCTCAACAACAATGACTGGGACTTCGCCCGCGGAAGAATAGAGTGGCTCTAGCCAACGGTCAATGCTCCCAAGGGTTTCCGGTCTGGAGCGGTCCCAGACAAAGAAGGCACCACTCGCATTCGCGCAGTACTGCTCCCTGAGAGCGGCGAAATACTCCTGCCCTCCAAGATCCCATACAATTAGCTTGTACAAATTGCCATCAAACTTTATCGTCTTCACATGAAGTATAGCGCCCAAGGTCTGTCCAAAATCTGAGCTCAAAGAATCGTAGACATATCTCTGAACAAGGGATGTTTTTCCTACTCCGGAGTCCCCGAGGAAAACTAGCTTGTATACAAAATCTGGTTCTTCAGTGGTCAAGGGCATCGACACCCCCAAGCGTGCGGTCAGATTACTATGGAATTAAACGCTATTGAAGCCTTTGGTCCTGCTTCGCTCGAGAATCTCACGAGTCATCTTCTGAAAGGCCTCTTCGACATTCTTGTCTTCCTTTGCACTTGTTCGCACAAATGAGAAGCCATTCTTCTCTGCAATAGATTCAGCCTGACCTTTCTTCATCTTGCTATCAAGGTCAACCTTGTTCTCAAGCAGAACCAGAGGTATCTTGCCGGTCACACTGAAGAGGGCCTCAACCCACTCATCAATTCGTGAGATTGTTTCGGGCCGAGTGCAATCATAGACAAAGAAGGCGCCGCTAGCGTTCTGGTAATAGGCCTTCCTTAATTGGGCAAAATCATCCTGTCCCGCAATGTCCCAAATCACAAGCTTAACTATAGTTTTCTCGTCCTTCTCGGACAGGGGTGGTAGCTCGACGGTTTT
This sequence comes from Candidatus Thorarchaeota archaeon, assembly GCA_011365025.1. The sequence continues at coordinate 41,486 of RDOF01000026.1, read as the reverse complement.
TACGTGAATGTCCGTGCCTATCGTGGCGAGATAGTCCCCCTCAAACGAGTCATACACATAGCGGCCAACAAGACTGGTTTTACCTACCGCCCCCTCTCCAAGGAATACCAGCTTAAAGAGAAAAGCGACGTTTTCTGGCAGTGAGTCTACTCTCCCGTTGTTGACCTTGGAGGAAGAAAGTCTGCGTGTCTAATAATCCTTGCGTAGTTAGCCTGAAGACGGCAAGGATAGCGCCCTTTTCTCCGAATTGGCGTTGTAATCCTGATGCCATATGTGCCTGCATCGCTAACACCAAAACCCACAAAAGATGCATATTCAAGCTCTAGACAGGGAGTGCATCATGCTAATTGGAACCTTCGCGCGGAATGTACGGCAGGTCGAGATGGCGATTCCAAAGGAGCCCAGTTTCATTGACCTCAGAATGGACTTGAACCATGGTCTGGACTTCCGAGAGATCAAGAAACTTCTGGATGAGCATGGAGTGCCCTGTACGCTTCATCTTCCTAGTGACCCTAGCTGGAGCCCAATGGACCTTCCAAAAGAGATTGTTCCGCTCATAGACCTAGGTGCTGAGCTGCAAGCGGAGCTTGTCACATTCCATACGACACTCTCCACGCTCTTCTACGATGACGAGTCGATCGATGAGTTTCTTGAGTGGGTTCCGCTTGCCTGCGATACTGCAGCAGAGAATGAAGTGCATCTTGCGGTAGAGACCCTTGGTATGTACTATACAGAGATGGCGCTCCTTTTTGACCGATGCCCGACCGTGGGAGTTGCATTGGACATTGGACATGGACAGATAATGGCTCAAAGAAACAGAGCCCTGGAACTCATCCCTGCGTTCTTTGACAAGATTGCGATGGTCAATGTACATGACAATAATGGTGCCAAGATGGTCGACGAAGTACTGACGACTAGGAAGAAGTGCCCGGTTTCCAGATTGGAAATGCGTGAAATGGCTAGAAAGTACGATACCCATTATCAAATTGGAAAAGGCAGTATTGATTTCCAACCACTATTCAGAGAGCTCAAAGAACGGTCCTATGCCGGTCGATTCCTAATGATGTCAAAAGACCCCGGCGATTTCGAAGAGGAGCGAGAGAAATTCACCAATCTCTGGCTTGAGGCCTAGACTAGCTCATCAACGAATCAACGAGCTTCTGGGTTTCAGCTTTGCCTTTCTCATCATTTGCCTTTTCGAAAAGAGCCTTGGCTATGCGAAGCACTTGACCAGCTTCGGCAGGCTTGCCTTGCACTACAAAGTACCGAGCCTGTTTCAGCCTTGCAGAACCCATGGCACTATAGACTTCCTTCGGGTACTCAAATGTATCAATGTTGATGACTTCGTTGCAGTGCGGACAGGCAGTGATATAATCCATCTCTTCCTCAACCGTTGGCGGCGGCTCAGCTCGTACGGTCGTTGCTACTACGGTAGGAGTTTCCTCTATTGGAGCAAACGGACTTGCCTCTCCGTATTTTGAGGAGGTGAATTCTGAAGCAGACTCAGGGAGAGGCGCCTCCGCTGGAGCGGTAGCAGGCTTAGATGGAACGGTGGCTTTAGAGGGTTTTGAAACAAAAGCAGATTGTGCACCAAGTATCTGTTCCTCTACAGCCTTTGGACTAGGTACAGCAGGCTTCATCATTTCAGCTGCTTCTGGAGACAGCGGTTCCGATCCCTCCATCATAATTGGGGGTGAATCTACCATTTCCCTTGAAAGTTCCGCCTCCATCTCCGCTGAACTCTCGAGCAATTCTCTGACTTCGCTTGCTCTGAGCATTCTCGTTTCTATAACTCCATCCCCTTCTTCATCAATTCCGACTTCTTCCGCCCTTGCGAATGCCTCTTGAGCCTTCTCTAGCTCGCTTTTCCCACGTCGCCCGGCAGCGGACCTAACCCGGTCTTTTGCAACCTCACTCGGCCGAACCCACTTGTCATCGGTAACAGGCGTGAGCTCGCTTGTCTCTGCACGTGCCTTGGCAACAGACGCCCCAGTTGTGACTCGTCCAACTTCTGGTGTTTCCGGACGTGGCGCAGGAGGGGGAGTCGCAGCATGTTTGGGGGCAGAAATAAGCGACGCGCCGCAACGAATACAGAACTTTCTTGTCGGCAAGTTGGATTTGTTGCATTTCGGACAGACGCGCAATTGTGTTCCCTACCTATCCCTAAGTTATACTAGGTATTTGACACTAGTCCTGATATACATTTGTAAGACCTAGAAAAATCACTGGCTCACTGATCTCTGAATTCCAACGGCTACGCTACAACTTTGTGAGTAGGATTCCTTCAAACTCGATCCAGTAGTAATCACGGAACAAATAGGATCACCGCGATTGACGTAAACACCAGGAGGAGTTCTATCAACCACATTCGGATTTCCTGAAAGGTCTGAAACTGCGCCATTGCGGAGAGAATAGACGATCATCTTAACTGCCGGAGAATAGCTAAACGAATGTTCGGGCAGTCTGCCGCTACAGGATTCATGGTGAAGAGATGTCACCGAAATTTTCCCAGCAAGTTCAAGTAATTCCAACGTACCCTGAAACCTAGGATTGACCTCCAGCACCCATAGTTGACTCTGAGAGTCAAGAACCATATCTACGCCATTACTTCCTGTCAACGACATATCCATGCAGATTTTAGAAGCTGTGCTTCTAGCAAACTCAAGGACCTCTTGACGTCTTGGCACAGGACTGTAATTTCCGCAAAACGCGAAGTCACAATTCCTACCCGCTGAAGGAATACCGATAAGCTGTCCTTGGCAAGAGATTGACAGTGCATCAGTTCCGGTTGAAAGAACGCTGCAGCTTATGTCAAGGCCCTGAATGTATTGCTGAACAACCCCCTCTCTTGGCTGATCTATCCCCTTTTTGAAGAATCGGCCAACATCTGCATCAGTGTTGGCAAGAATGATTCCTGCGCCCCCGCCGGAGGTCTTCGGTCTGATCACGCAGGGATACGCAATTTTATTGCATCCTGCCAAGGCGGCATGGTAGTTCTTGAATTCATATCGCTCTGGGAAACATGCTCCATGCTCCAGTGATGCGTCTTGCAGGAGCTTCGTATTTCTGGCTCTCTGAAATGCTTTTGGAGAGTTTCCCACTATTCCCACAAGTTCGTGCAGAGGGGTCAAGACCTCGGGACAGTCGTCGAATCCGCTGCCTACCAATAAATAGTCGACATCTAGCCCTTCAATGAGGGCCAACATGTTATCAACCAAGCTGAGCTGTACTGGCTTTTCCAGTTTCTCTCTTTGTCTACGTCCCGGCTCCGGCTGAAGAACGGAGGCCCACTTGTGACAGCAGGCCGTTAAATCAGAGTCGCCCCAATAATCTGACACATAAACTGTGGCGCCTGCTTTTAGAGCTGAACAAGCAAGGGGACGTGCATTGAAACCAATAACACCCACTTTGTGACCCTTCAGAGGTACTTGGAAATCAGCCATGTCGGCAACAGTTCAATTGCAACTGATAAGCTTGATTGCACGGGATTTTCAGGAAAGAGTTGTGAGAAGACCCAATAGGTAGGGAAATGAAGGATATGAAGCACATCAAGGAAGCTGATATTGAGAGAAAGAGAGCCATTGGCGCCAGAGGCTATGTGGACATGATAGATGCCGTAGTGGGCGTCCCAACAATTGGAGTAAGGATAGTTGCTGCTAACAGTGATGTCCCGTCTCGAACACATGTCCACCCGGAAAAGCAAGTCATGTACCTGATTTCTGGAAGTCTGAGTGTGACCAATGGAATTGAAACGATCTCTCTTGAGCCCGGTGATTTCGTGTTGCTCGAAGCAAATGAAGAGCATTATGTCATGACTGATTCCGGTGAGGCAAAAGTCTTTGAGGTCAAATACTGAATGACCTGTAATTGTCGTACGCAATGTACTTACTCACAAAGCTTATACCTGACAAATAGCTCAATTGAATTGGCCCGGCTCTCGAGGGAGAAGAAATGACTCCAGATGAAAAGCTAAGCGAAGAAGAGAAAGCTGAATTGCAGAAGGCGCTTCGCGATGCTGCAGTAGATGATTTGGAAATCCAAACAATGGCGCAAGGTTTGGATGAAAGCGAACCTGTGACAATGCCAGTTGAATCCTCAGATGACCTCCTCTCGGCTGCAGCAATGGCTCTGGAGTTCGTTGAGGGTTTGGAGGCTCCTGAAGCAAGAGTGAGTCCTTTGGAAGAAAAGGATGCAGTTGCGGGTTTCGACGCTTTGCTCAGAAAGCTTGAAACTCTCAGGTCTGACATATCATCGCTTCAGAGGGGGGTTGTTGGAGTTTTTGCTGCACAACTTCTGACTTTTCGTGGAAAGGTGGTTGAGCTCAAGTCAAGAATCTCAGAAGAGATGGTCGAAAGGCTGCGCATGAAGTTCTTTAAGACCTTCATAGAGAGCACGTTCGTTGACATTGTAGATAATGAATTTGCAGCTCTCGAAAAGGAATTGGTTGACAAAATCGTGGAGCAGACTCAAGAGCGCTTCAAGGAATTTGCTCAACGTGTCAGGGAGTCGGAATTGGATCTTCGTAGCAACATAATGGAACAGCAGGATATTGTGCGCTCGTTCATGCAGAGCCTGGAGGAGGATGGTCTCTCACTTCAGGACAAGCTATCCGAAAAAGATAGGGAAATCACTAGATTTGAACATGAGATAAAGCTGCTCCAAGAACGATTCGACAAAGCGAGGACCACAGGGGCAACTGCAGAAGAGATGGAAAAGAAGCTTACAGACTACACCGCACAAATCGAGGCTTTTCGCGATGATTTGCTGAAGAAGGAAGCACTTCTTGACGTGAAGACCAAAGAAGCTGAAGAATCCAAGGCAGAAGCAAACGAAGTGCGAATGAAGCTAGGTGAACTCCAAAGCCAGCTAGAGGTTTACAAAGCCGAAAAGGCTGTGGAAAAACCAGCAAGTGCGAAAGCTGAAGCCGAGGTCAAATCACTGCAATCGAAGGTCGAATTGCTGGAAAAGGCTGTTGAAAGCAAAAGCATGGAAATGGACCAAGCAACTGGAAAGATTGCGGACCTCAGTCGACAATTGGAAAGCCGAACCAAAGAAAAAGAGGCTGCCGAGGTGGAGAGCAAAGCTCGCCTTGATGAGCTGACTTCCATGCAAGACAAGATTAAGGGCGTAAAGGATCTCGAACAGAAGATTTACGATCTGGAGAAAGAGCTAAAAACCACACAAGACCGTATCCCAATGCTGGAGATGCAGCAAGAAGCCTTTCAGAAGGCAACACGCCTCATGGAGAAAGAACGGGACATTGCGCTTGAACGGCGTGATTTGTCAGATGAAAGAACGAAGCGATACATTCACGTCCTCAATATGGAATCAAGTACCAAGGTATTGGTATTGGTTGATGAAGTTGGTTCAATCACCCTCGCGGACCTAGCAAAGACACTCGCTCAACCAGTTGGCCTTGTGACGAAGTGGGTTCGCCAGCTTGATAAGCTTGGAGTGTTGAAGCTCAAGGGAGAGAAAGCATACTCCACTTTGAAGGATCTTGACATTAAGGAAGGAGAGGTTGACGTCACAGAGAAGCGGTAAGCTAGAATTTGATTGTTCGGTCCCCTGAGTTAAATGAATCAAGTATCTGTGACCAGTAATCGGACAATTTGCTCAATGCAGTTGAAAAATCACTTGCCAAGCCAAATACACCCTTTCGTTTCTCCACAAGCCCAACATCGCGCAGTTTTCGCATTACCTTCACGTAGAGACCCCGGCTTGAAAGAACGAATTTCTTCCAATCAGCATCAGGAACAGACCCATCCATCTTGATTATTACATTGAGAATCTTAGATGCCTGTTCAACCTGCATCTCCGTTTTGAAGACATATCGCAGAAGGTGCCGAGGGCTAATCAGAGAGGGGCGCCGGACGACTTCTATCTTTGCCATACTCTATACCCGAGTATAGAACTAAGCACTTGCATTTGAGTTGAGGTATTACGTCCGCGGACTGCGTCTTTTCGTCATTAACAGCAAGAGCATTAGCAGCACCAAGGCACCAATGGACAATACAGTCTGCATTGCGGCAGTGGTCACAAATGTCCCGAGTTCACTAAGGTACCAGAAACCAATTCCCGTCGCTACACATCCAAGGAGAGGGATAATCTGGAAGGGTGATTTAATGCGAGCCAGTCCGGCTACAAGGATGAAGAACCCGTATGCAAGCCCTGCAAATGCTATTGCCAGCGAAAACATTACAGCAAGTAGCTCAAAAACCCCTATCAGTAGTATGCCTGCCTGTGGAACGAAATATGCAACTACTAGCCAAACCAAATCGAATACAAGGATGAATTTGAGACCTGTTGCCGCATTTCTGATATCAACATCGGAAGGAGCATTGCTGAACATAATAGTCATTGCCAAGAAACAGATAATCCAGAAGAGGGGGTTAATTACGGTCAATCCTGAAAAGGCGTAGAGAAAATTGTAAATGAAGGCACCAATCGCCGCCAACGGATATATTGGATCTGCAAGCAGAGCTGGCTGATTCTTCACATCAATTAACCCAAACCAAAGACTGATTGCCTCTCCTCCAAGAGCCGACTCCGGAACAAGATAAGTTGCAGCACCAGCGAATAATGTAAGCAACACCAGTGAAACAGCAACAGGTGCGAGATTAATTATTGTTCGTTTTAGAGTACTAGTGGGATTGACATACTTGACGTACCCCAAGATTATTCGGTCCTTCTCCACGGTGACATTGATTGGCTTGAACTCTACCACCTTCGTTCGTGTGAACAGGCAGCCCAAGGCATGTGAAGATTCATGCAAAGCCACACCAGGACCTATCAATAGGTACCAAGACTTTGAACCAGGATTTCTTGCAGTACTGAGCATTGTCCTCGACAGCATTTCTAGGAGCCATCCAAGCCCCCAGACTATGTAGAAAAGAATTACAGCAAGAAGTACAATGGTGAAGTAGGCATTCATCTATTACGTAACCCTCCAAGAGTATTGAATTACATACCGAGCTCTCTACGCTTCTCTTCCTCAGTTCTGTCAATTTCCTGCTGCTTTAATCTTTCCATTTCCTTTGCCTTTTCGCGTTTGGCTTTGTCAACAGCTTTCTCCTTCTCCCTATCAATCTCCTTGATTCTCTTTTCACGGGCTTTAGCTGCATCCTTTATTCGTTTTCTGAGAGTGTCTGCTCTCTTTCTAACATCGGATATTTGCTTGGATTTCTGCTTCTCTGCGAATTTGTAGTCCTTGTCTGCAATCTCCCACTCCTTGCGAACAGCTTGGAGTCGCCGGTTCATTTCCTCATAGGCATCACGCTTCACTCTAGCAATATCCCGATACTTGCTGATCTGCTCATCCAATCTTCCTTCAAGGCCATTCAATTGGGCGTCCGTTGTGCGGAGGTCCTCCTTGAATCGCAGAATGTCCTCATCGATTTTTCGAATTCTTTTATCTTGATCATACTCCGACATTGTAATCAAAGATACGTTAACATTCTTGTATTTCACTTTTGCCCGAAGGGTTGACTCGACCCAAACGCGGTTTCAGGCGTTCAATACACTTTTCTGAGGGGATGGGATGCCTGAAGATGGAGCAGCTGAAGGCCGTGATTGATGAAATTGTCAGACTCATGCAAGAGTGCATTAGGAATAAATGTGTTAATCCCCCAGGAGGAGAGCTTCGTTCGATTAAGGTCTTAGAAAAATATCTCCTGAGCTATGACGTGAAACCGCAATTGTTCCAATCCGCTTCCGAAAGAGGCAATCTCTACGCAGAGATCAAGGGAACAGGAGAAAGGCCTAGCTTGATGTTTGGCCCTGCTCATGTTGACGTGGTCCCAGTTGAGAATGAAGAGACATGGGAGGTACCACCCTTTGAGGGGATTGTGAAGGATAATTGTGTTTGGGGAAGGGGCGCTTTTGATATGCTCTTCATTGTGGCCTGCCAAGTAGTCGTGTTCGCACACTTAGCTTCAGAGAATTTCAAACCCAGAGGTGACCTGAAACTCCTCATTGTTTCGGATGAAGAGGCCGGGGGAACTGCGGGAATATGCTGGATGATTGAGAACGAACGAGAAAAAACGCGAGTGGATTACGCAATAACAGAGTTTGGTGGAATTCCCGTCACACCGAATCATTATACCTTCTTCTATGGGGAGAAGGGGGCCTCCTGGATGAGGATGCGATTCAAAGGTACGGAACAGCACGGTTCCATGCCGTATCGTTCAGACAATGCAGTTGGCAAAATGGCGGATGCAATCGTAAGGCTTGAGAAATACAAATCCGGAACGGATACATCAATAATCAAGCGATTCATGGAAGGTGCTTCAATTGGAGGGATACAAAAGTTCCTAGTGACACGCAAGCGTCTCCTTCCGGTGATGCTGAAGGTGCTCGCGGGACGCAGCATTGCGCAAGCAAAGCTGTTTCATTCGCTTAGCCAGATGACGATATCACCAAATATGTGCAAAGGCGGGACCAAGGTGAATGTCGTCCCAGGCAATGCTGAACTCCAGATTGATGTCAGGACGCTTCCAGGTCAAGATGAGGAGTATGTTATTCGTAGCCTTAAGGATGCGCTGGGTGACTTGGCTTCTGAGGTTGTCATCGAGAAAGTACCTCCTGAAGAAGGAGGCTTTGCTAGTTATGGGTCAATGAGTGACCCAGAGTCTGAGCTCGTGTGCCTGATGAAGAAAGTTCTCAAAGGAACTCTAGATGATGAAGCAGAATTAGTTCCCATGATTGCACCTGGGGCAACTGATAGTCGCACTCTTAGAAAGGAGTTCGGGACAGAGGCCTATGGCTTCAGCATTATGAGTGACACCTTTGATAGCAACGAATTGGCGAGCATGGCACATGGAGATAACGAAAGAATCGATTTGGAATCAATCAAGCTTACGGCTGAGGCATACAAAAGTCTTGCAGAGCAATTTCTTCACTGATAGCATTATATAGCCATTAGAATGGCTCTCGCAAAATCTGCGGCTGAAGCCCCAATGACAGTCACATTATTCGCTTCCAGATAAGACTCGATTCTTCCTGTCAGCGAAGTGAGTTCAAGTCGAGCACCTCTAAGAGCCTCCTCCAGACCCGCCAAGGACTCCTCGGGATGCAGAAAGAAATCGCCCATTATAATGACGGTTCGAATCATGTCCTCTTCACTTTCAACGCGGATTTTAATTAGTTTCCCGCCCGGGATTTTGTATGAGGCTGCTCTCATCTTGGTCATCTCTTGAAGTTCCACTTCTCAGTTGCGTACTTCTCTCTTGCTAGGCGACTTGCATCCTTTTCTTCGCCCTCGGTAAGAGTTCCCGGTCTAAGATTGATGTCCAACGCCCTGCTGAAGCCATGAATCAAAGCGGCCTGCAACTCGCTTATTGAGACTGCTCTGCCAGCAATATCTGAGATTGACGTGACCCGATCCTTGACATCTTCAATCATCTTGTCTGAAATCTTCTCTTCCGGCACTTTTAGAATCGCAAACATGAGTCTCGCATCCAAATTCAGCAGAGTAGTTCCGTGCTGAAGCACGCATCCAAGTCTGCGTGTCTGAGCGTTTCCAGATACTTTCGTGCCATGCACAACAATGTCATTAATTGGCTTGAACTCCGCCTCTATCCCCAAGCTCTCTAGGCCCAAAATGATTCCCTCACAAAGAATGCCGTAGGACTCAATTATGTCCTCAGGTACAAGGTGATGCCCCTTGGGGAGGATGATGCTATAGGTGATTTCACCATGGTAGTCATGATACACTGCTCCACCTCCAGTGATGCGTCTAATGAAATCAATTCCATGCTTCCGGCAAAAGTCAACGTCAACTTCGTCGCGCAATCCCTGAAATGTGCCAATTGACACGGCCGAGGGATTCCATCGATAAAGTCGTAGCGTAGGAGGCACTTTTCCATCTTTCATTGATAGCATAATGGCCTCATCAATTGCCATGTTTTCGTAGGCTGTGTGCTCCTCCAAGTCAATGAAGCGAAAATCTTCCATTTATCTCACTAGGCCTGATTCTTGAATTGCTTTTTGAATTTCATCTTTTGACTGAGGGCATGGGAAATTGTAGAGTGTTCCCGCTGGCCGCTCGTTGTAGAATGGGCGATTGCAACCACTGCATCCTGTAACCTCAAATGCTTTGCCTGACGACAGGTATGTACTGATATCACTCTCCGGGATCGACAGTCGTATCGATCCATTCTCCTGCTCAATAACCTGTTCCTTATTCAGAAGGCCTCGTTCAACAAGATACCTCACAACCTGTACTCTTCTGTAGGATTCAAGCGATGGTCCACATTGGTGCTCTAATGCGGTTCCGCGAATGTTTGTGAAGGCAAACAAGCCTACATTCACGTCCATCTCCTTCATAAGAAAGAGGAATTCTGTGGCCTCGACTTCTGATTCACCCAAACCAATCATCAAATGCGTTGTGACATTCCCTTTTCCAAATACCGCCTTGGCTTCCAATAGAGCTGCAACGTGCCACTCCCACCTGTACAGGTCTCCGCGATCTGCGCCTTTTACCCTATCGAAAACTGCAGGTGTACAAGCATCAAAGGCAACACCGATGTTGGAAGCACCAGCCTGCTTAAGCTGCAGAAGCTCACTCCTCTTTAGCGGGTGAATTGATACTGAAATTGGCAGGTCAGTCGTTCTCCGCAGTTCTCCAATTATCTCAACCACATGACTTAGTGAGTCCGGATAGTTCAGTGACTGAATACAGATTCTCACAAACCCGTTTTCGTTACCCAGTCGGGATGCGACCTGCTTTAGGTCGAAAATTGGCCATGAAATTCGTGAAAGTCTATCTGATGAAGAGGTGCTCTCCTTGGCCTGGGGACAGAACGCACAATTCGCATTACATCTCCCCTTTTTGAATGTCATAAGAAATAGCGTCGTGAAATGGGGAATAGGGTTTCCAGCAACTAGACCCAATTCGATCGCACTTCCAAGAGAAACACGCACTTTCATCTCTATATGTACCATCTCCTTCAATTTTCCAATGCGCTATAATAATGTCGCTCGATATCCACACGCATATCATGTAACCAAAACACATATATGTTGTAATGTGTAATACTATTACAGGCTTGTTGTAAGTGTTTGCAGCAATCCAAGAGGTAATGGAGAGAAGCAAAATGAACAGAAACAGTGTTTTAGCAGGTGGCGTCCTGTGCGTCCTGTCAGTCCTGGTGATTGGTGCAGTTGTGGGCGTCGGCTTTGCTTCATTCTGTGTATGCGATGAAGCCGTGGCCGCTGCTTTCAACAGGGGTCTTGCTCCTGGAGATGACTATGCCACACCGGACGACTATATCGAAGAGCATCGTCTGGATGATGACATTGAACAGAACAGACTCGATGACAATATTGAGGAGCATCGTATTAATGAGGATGTTAGTTCAGGTGCATCAATCAGCTATGGTCCTCCTGGTTTGTGGGCTTCCTACTTTGCATATTCATGGTAATTCATGCAGGGTGGGATGATTTATCTTCCATGCTAAGCCCCCATCCTTCGCGCGGAGGAGTGGCTCTACTCCTTCGCCTTCTTCTTTTTCTGCTGTTTGTTGCCTACTCTAATTACTATCCCTCATAGCTTCGAAAGCCAACTTCTTGGCTGCCTCTCGCTGTCTGCCAATATCTTGAGCCTGTTTCTTCATTTCTTTGAACATGTTCATTCGAGACGCAATCATTTGCTCTACAAATGCAGCAACAGCTTCTGATCGGCTCTTGAATATCTCAAGTTCGACCAAGGCATCAAGAATTTCGACAATTTCTGAATTCATTCTCGTCATTACCGAGATTTCTCTCTTCTTTAGGCTAAATTCCTCTTCCGAAAGCTCGCCTAGGAGCTCCTGCCGAAGGGTCAGTTGCCCTCCACCCTTGGTCGCGCGATCATCCTCAGACATCTTAATCACACGTTTGCTACTATCATACGTGCATATATACATTTTCACGTAACACTATTACACCAATCCATCTCACGGATTGAATCTCAGACTCTCGAAGCACTCAAATGGCGCGTTGAATTCCCATCATGTAGGTGTTCGCCATATGAGCGAAGAGAAACTGAAGACATTTGTAACTGGACAACGGATGATGCTTTTCACTCAAGTGATGATTCTTGTTGGATTGGCTATGCAAGTAGGGCTGTTTTTTGCGTATCTATGGTATGGAAGTCCACCTGCCGGTAACTACGCTTTGATCATTCAATTCTTCTTCGTAGCCGCTGTATGGATTATGACAATTAATGCAGGAGTAGTCCTTTTTTGGTGGGTTTCGGGTTTGGGTGCGAAACAGCGAGAAAGGACCACTAACGATAGGCCAAAGCCCAGGCAAAGAAAACAAGCCGAACCCCTTGGTTAAGAGCAATAATCAACCTCAATTTCAGAGTGACTCTCTCAAAGAGCTCCAAGAAGCGATCCTACCCAATCCGCCGCGCCCAGCATCAGCGATGAAGAGATTGCATAGGTCACCAACGCTAAGGAGCCCACCAGTAGTTTTATATTTGTAATATGTAATATGTATATATGTAATAGTATTGCATTGTAGGATACTCCTACAGATAGTGAGGTGGTATACGTGCCAAAAATGGAAGCATCGAAACAGGAATCCCTAACCGAAACACTGAGAGATGAGCTTGTCGGTACATTGAGTAAAGGGCGTTTCTCTCTTAAACATCGGGAAGTTTCTGTGATGACCAGGCTTTCAAGAGGCACAGTTGACATTCTGGATGCTCTTGTGGAACTTGAGGTTTTCAGTAGCAGATCAGAAGCCGTGGCAGCTTTCGTGGAGGAAATTGTCCTAGCACGTACACAGAGCTTTGATGAAATAATGTTTCAAGCTGATGAAATCCGCGAAAAGAGACAAAGAGCTAAGAGGGCTGCCTTTGAAGCAATGGGTAGATTAGAAAAGTGATGGGAGTAGTTCAATCATCAAGAGCAGCTAATTCTACATTCCAAGGAGTATGCAACTACGATTACCGTGGCTGAAAAAGGCCCCATTTAAAGTTCAGTCGCAGAGGTTCAAGAGGCCATAAAGCGGAGGAAAGTAGTGTCGTTTTTCAACGCAGAATCATGATGCTTCAACACTCAGAACAACTTGGTCTCCTTTGGAGAACCTGTCTTCAAACTGCCCCTGGGTTTTGGGAATCAAGAAGAGGGGGGGATGGCCACTAATTAATTGGCTCTTCGAATAGAGGTGTGTCGAGAGACCGCTGATTCTTTCTCCTTCCAGAATCACAACGATACCTTTCTCAGTCACGAATTGGGCTAGCGTGTCAGTTGAATACAAAAGATGACCCATGGAAGTGCCAAAAGCCTTGACCTGTGAGCCAGCCTCTGTAAAAGTGTCTATTAGTATTCCACCTTGGTTGTAATGAGGGACCCCTGCATCCATTATGCCAAACGATTCACCAGTCATCGCCAAGTGGCCATAGTGGTTTTCACAAGAAACGAAAGGGAGTTCTCGCGATCCACATATTACTAGGTCCCTGGTGCATTTTAATATCTCACACACAATCTGATTTGAGATCTCGGGCATTTTGAGCCGTAATTTCCTTTTTTCCACCGAAATGGGATAAGATTGCGATGGCCTGACGAAGTGAGCTGGATTCATTGCTTCAATATGGTAGTGTGGTCCAGTCCAGTAGTTGAAGTATCTCGAGCGAATTAGGTGTCCCAGATGGTCCCCACAAGACACTCGGTCCCCAATCTCTAGCGGAGTAGAGCAATGAAGAACCCTTACAACGGTGTCGTCTTGATCATCAGGTGTGATACCTATTGCGTAGTCGAAGTCCTCAGTAGGAAATGGTTTCTTTCGACCCATTCTAGTCCTCCGAATCATCGATACCTTGCCATCGCACGGCGCAATTGCCGGACCATTCCAATCGCCATGAGAAGGGTAAATATCAATGGCCGAGCATCTTCTGTGTCCTATGTAGGGGCTGTTGAAGTAGGAAATGTAGGAGTCATCTGGAGCATAGATGTGAACTCCAGAGGCGATTCCTACGAGTTTCATAAGAACCCAACCATGAACTAAGCGGCTTTGGCCGCACTGTAAATGGGAGTCAACTTGGCTTTCCAGTCTGCGAGGCCTTTTGGAGACCTAGGATATTGGGAGTACACTTCCTTGATGTCATCCATCAATTTAGCAACCTTGTTGACACGCAGCAGAAGCGGCACTTTGCCAACCCCTGAAATGAGCCGTTTGAACTTCTCTCCTGCACCAATGTCCATCTTCCCTGTCATGCTGACCGCCAGAAGGTCTTCTCCCTTGACAATGCCCTTCTCGAATGCGTAGTTGATATCATCATTTGTGATATTAAGGAGGAACCACCTGAAGATGTCCAGAGACGCCTGCTTAATGCCGTACGACTCCATGTATCTCGGATTGTACTCCCAGAGACCACTAATCGACGTATCATTATTATCCAAAGCTTTGGATGCTGTGATTCCAGCATGAGCTCCCCCAAGCATTGATGACCCGATGCCTCCCCCATGAATGGGGTTCACCTGGCAGGCAGCATCGCCGACGAGCATGAAATTATCATCAACCATTGTGTCAATCGGGCGACGAATGGGTGCGGTACCACCACTGCTATCAATGGTCACCAATTTGGTCTTCATAAAATCCCAGTTCTCACGAACGAAACTGTCAAAGATTTTGCGTGGGTGAGTGTATCCGGGAAGTATCATTACTCCAAGTCCAACATTGACTCGATTGGAACCTTGCGGGAAGACCCACGTGTAACCCCCTAGAGTCTGTTCTTGGTTCCAGTGAATCTCGAGGATATCTGGGGTCTCGAACTCGAATTCAGGGGTCTCGTAGACATCTCTCCATGCCACCATTTGGTCTTCTTTGGCTACTGTGCGTTCCATTAACGAGGTCTCTGGCATCTGTCTGCGAAGCATTCCCGTAGCGCCGGTAGCGTCGACCACAATTCGAGCAGTCAGATCTTTGTCCTCTTCGCCCTGAGAAATTCGGACGCCGGAAACCTTACCTTCATCGAAGAGAGGCTGCTTTACTCGTGTATCAGCCATGACCTCGGCCCCTGCATCTTCAGCAAGACCAACAAACCATTGACCCATCTTAAGGCGGTTAAAGGACACACCCTGAGTAGAAGGTCCCAGCATTCTCATTTTGTGGACACCGTCAGGCGCGTAAAGGTCCATTCCTTTCACAGGATATTCTATGATACCTTTTGGCATCTCAGGCAGGCCTATCATTTCTTTCAGTTCTTTGATATGGTGACCTCCTATGGCATCTCCACAGGTCTTGTCCCCGATACGGTTTCGTTCTTTTCTGTCAATCAGGAGCACAGAGTGGCTCCGTTTTGCCAGAGTGTAGGCTGCTGTAGAACCGCCGGTCCCAGCGCCCGCAATAATCACATCGTAGTCAGCCATCGTCTATACTTCCTGGCCATGTTCCATGTCTGTTCAAGATAGCCTTCCAGCTGAAGAGCTATTAGAGTGTTGTCAGCAAATCCGCAAACCGACAAATCAGGCATTGCTATTAGCGCCTCCTCCCCATCGACAACCAGATTCACTGCAAGGCTGTCCTTCTTGATTCTTTGCTCGAAGGGAGATTCTGTTTGAAGGGGGTCTCCCAGAACAAGTCTAACATTGACTCCATGAGATGCTGCATCACCCAGAGCGGAATGAATGGAGTTCCCAAGCAAGGCCATATTGGGAGCGACCAGAAGAATCCTACTCTTGGCCTTCGAAATCATGCCAAGCATCTTCGTTTCAACATCAAGCCTTCCGCTAATTGTATAGATTAGCGTGGGTGTGACGGCTTCCCTCTTGCTTTGGTTCTGAATTAATTCCAAATCTTGTGTAAGCTGTTCAACTCTTGAGCTGAACAAGTCACGGAAATGTCTTAGTGGAGCAAACTCGTAGGTTTTGGGTCTCCGTTCATGGGAAATGACTATGCCTTTGGCGACTAGCCCATCAAGCACAGAATAGAGGTTTGCATGGTGAACGCCGGTAGCAGTTGAGAGGTCAGACACAGTGCTAGATTCGACTTGATTCAAGGCAACAATGACGAGTGCCTCATGTACACCAAAACCGAGCTCGCGCAGTAACGCATTTGCCCTGGTTTCTAGCTCTTCAAGTCTATCCTCATTTGCCAACGTCATCGCTAGAAAATTATGTGCAATTACTACTATTTTAAGCCTTTCTCAATGGCGAAACCGGTAAGAATCTCCTTTACCACATCTCGCACCATGATTGCACCAGTACCAGTCTTATCCACCAGGGGATTGTATTCAACAACATCAGCGAATTGAACCTTCCCGGTTTCGAAGCATTTTCGCAATAAAGCTGCAAGATTCACTATGGAAAGCCCACCGCTCTCGGGATGACTTACACCAGAAAAGTCGGCAGGATTCAACACATCCATGTCAACTGAAACGTAAAGAATGTCCACCCTTCCGACGATCTCCTGTAAGCGGCCCAAAAAGTCCTCTTCAGTTAGAAATCCGTCGGGTTTGGATGGCCAGAGGTCTCTTCGTTGGCCGGGAATTGCGCACCTTATGTCAAAGGCAAGAACATCGTTAATTCTAACAATATCATCCTCAACAAGCCTTCTCAGAGGCGTTGCATGAGACAGAGAATATCCTGCATAGTCCTTATAGAAGTCAGCATGGGAATCAAAGTAGATTAGCCCATAACGCGCAGGTCGGCCGTGCCGTACTCCTTTCAGAAGGGGATAGGTAACGAAGTGGTCACCACCCAAGAAGAGAAGATACGACCGGTGTACCGACAGCTTTGCAGCTGCTTCTGCTATGTTTGCTTTGGCAGATTCTGGCAATTGTCCCATTACTTCTAAGTCGCCAATATCCTCAATGGAAATAAGCCTGGAAAGCGGCTGGCTTTTCAATGGATTCTCGTTATCTGCCAGTAACGGATAACTATGAGACCGCTCGCCATCGGTTGCACTTCGAATTTCATCCGGGGCAAACCTGCATCCGGGTGTGTGCGAAGAGGTTAGGTCATAAGGAACCCCGAGAATGCCAATATCAGGAAGTTCGTCTATGGCCTCTGGTATTCCAAAAAATTTGCGTGGAAGCCGAAGATAACCATTTAGCTCATCCCGAAGTTGCATTGAAGACACCTTCTGCACGACTATCATCTCTACAGATAAAGATGATTGATTGATGAGTAGAAAAAAAAGAAAGAGGAACAGACTCTCGAAAGAATCGAGAGCCGTTCATATTCTTACATCTGATAGAAGTCACTGCCACCTTTGCCTTTTACGAGGACAAAGATTTGCCAAATTCCACCAATGGCCACCAGTCCAATTATGGCTCCAGTGAATGGCATGCCATCCAAAATGCTTTGGTAAAGGAGACCACCAAGGTCAGCCGTCACTTCAAAGCCTACATCACTTGTGTCCTTTGTGAAGTCATTCCCTGAAAACGAGTACACCATCTGTGCTCCTGGGAATGCGTAACGACCCTCGTTTGCAAAGGTCACCTCGTAGGTAATGCTCTGACTGGCATCTCCAGCCAGTGTAAGCCATGACCCAGTCGTATCGCCAGAAACCGTTGCACTCGGATACAAGGTGGAGAATCCGACATCAGACACGCTGACATTCGCAATAGGATCTGTTCCCATATTCGAAATGGTCACCGTGACTTCCACGGTACCGCCGACAGTAACTGAAGTTGGAGTGAACTCGCGAGTTATTCTCACCATGGGTGGGAGGTCGTCTGCATTGAAGTTTATCGTATAGTCGTTGACAACTCCCAAACCAGTGGAGTTCCAGAAAATGATATTGGTCTCATTCGATTCATGATATGTTAGATTCTGAGCCTCATTCTCCGGCGAATATGATGTCACATTCATGTTGTATGGCAGATTGGCGATGACAAGAGAGAGGCCAGTATCAAGGGGTGAAACAGTGCCAATTGACCCAAGAAGGTCGCCAAAGATATCCAACGATGTATCTTCATTGGAGATAATTTGCTCGTCAATGTACCCAACTGCTGCAAGAGCAAGTGGGCCCGAGAGGCTTAGATTCTCAAACTGTGATAAGACAAAATCCGAAGCTAGAATGAAATCTCCTGGACCGCTCGTGAAACCTTCAATCATACCCAGCAAAGCATCCATGTCAGGGACTGCAATTAAGCCAGCAGCCGCTGCAGGAGCGTTTGTAAACACGTTCTGATCAATTGCGCTGGCAAAACCTGTCGAATCCATCACATCAAATACAAGGCCAATCGTATCAGCGTTTAGAACATTGTATAGGTAGACGTCAATTGAACTGAAAGGCAGATCAACAACCATTTCTGGCGGAAAGAGGCTGTCGTCGATTCGTATACTGAAGAGGTCCTGGAAACTAAATCCAAATTCACTCTGAAGGTGCGATTTTATTGCATTCATCTGTGAGAGAGAAGCCTCAGGTGTCAAGTCTAAGAACATATTGGCAAGGAGACTGAACTCAGTTCCAATCATCGCAAAGATGGAATTAAGGTCAAAACCTCCGTCCTGAAGCGGAAAGAAGCCGCCATCTCCCTCAGAAGAAGTGATATCTCCTATCAGGTCAAAGATGTACTCTATCATTTCACCATAGGTTGCCACCAAGGCCATGACAATACATCCATCATACATTTCATCAGTAAGAGCAAGTCTACCAGATGGTATTCCCAATTGTCCATAGATTACAGCTGGCTCTCCTTGATCATTGATATTGGCAAATACAAGTTCTGCGCCATTTTCAAGGATGTTGTTAAGCAGGTCTTCAATCTGAAAGTCCTGCTGTGCAGAAATGTATTCACGGTCCAATGTCGCAGCAGTCACTGCGGGAGCCATTATCATGAAGCCCACTAGAAAGAGGGCAAACGCGTGCTTGTACTCAATTCTCATTTCTTCATCACTCCTTGGGTCTGACCATGGCGCCAAGAATTCCTGCTACTATTATTGTTATGACAGGAACCAGAAACCATGTAATTATTGGCAACAGCAATGCGAAGATATCGAAACTGCCACCGCTCATTCCACCAATCAGGGGTAGAAGTTCACCTATTGCTGATTGAACCAATGGTATTCCCAACACATCAAGTATGGAACTACCGGGAGGTAATGGTGGAATGGAGCCAAAATCCAGTCCGGCTTGGAACAGCTGGACAACGCTAAAAATGAGGATTCCTAGGCAGCTGAGCCAGGTAACCAGCCCAACAACGAAGGCGCCCTTCTTTGTGCCAGCTATTACTCCGCCAACAAAACCTGCCGCTGCCCATATTGCAAACATAATCAAATTAGTAAGAGGATTCACTAGAATGGCATTAACCATTACTAGGGTTGGGCGCGTGTAGTTGCCAAGTTGAGGCGATAACCATTGGATCAGTGTTACGTAACCTTCGGGAAGTAGGAACCAAGCACCTGCCAGAACAATGGCAAGTGCAGCCAGCCACCCGAAATACTTTGATCCAAATTCGCTAATCTTTCAAACCTCCTGCTATCACAGGTGTCTTGTCAATTACTTTTATCCTAGGCTTATTATGTCTATGGTAAACGAATTCCTCATTTGTGCCATCTTTTGGTTAATATTGCGCATTCAGCAAAAAGAAATAACAGTCAGGAATGTAATGAATGGCACACCAAAAGGACCCATACTCAACACCACGAGGGAAATTCAATGTGGGGGTTTGTGTAATGGGCGACACAAGCAAGTAGATAGTGAGACGAGTAATATGGGAGTTGAAGAACAGCAACGCTCCGTTTACGAGTTGCTTCAGTTGATGTCATCATTCAACGAGACCAGAAGGGC
Organism: Candidatus Thorarchaeota archaeon; assembly: GCA_011365025.1. The sequence continues at coordinate 21,758 of RDOF01000026.1, read as the reverse complement.
AATACTTTTGGCGCTGGCACATGTCTATCCAAGAAGCGTGAGCGGAGTACAGCTGAGTCGTCTCATAGGATATAGTGGAAAATCAAGAAGCCTGTACCGAGGGGTGCTTTCGCATCTCCAAGAGGATAAGTTGATCCTGATAGATGAGCTTACACCAAAGCTCTATGCAATCAGGATTAACAGTGAGCATCCATTGCTCGAAGTCCTAGTGAGCATGTGCAGGAAATTCGGAGAGGAAACAAGGAAAATATACATGAAGGCTTTGGAGGAAGAATGATGGATACGCTGCTCAAGAAGTCAAAAGCTCTCTATCGGGATAGAGAGAAGATTGCCTTCTCCACAATGCTCATCGTATTCACCGTTGTGTTCTATCTTCTGTACTCTCCAGGCATCTCAACCCTCTTTGTTGAGCCTCCAATATGGATCCCTTGGGGCTGGACAGAAGGGCTTGAAGTTGTTGTTTCAATCAATACCTTCGTCCTTTTGGCAGCCGTAGTAGCGATGTTCATTGCATATAGCTTATGGTCATGGGCATTCTTGCCATCTCCCGCAGCAATTTACACCGTTGGCGTGCTAAGGGGGATTCTGGGCCCTTCAGTGGCAATTAAACAAAGAATAGGAAAGAGATTCCGGGTGCTTCTTGAAAATGGGAATAGGATTGACATTTCCTGTCGGATAAAGGAGCATGACTCTGGCGACTGGTTTGTTTACCAGCTGAAATCTTCGCCCATCTTTCGCGATGATCTCGAGTATATTGCTTTGCGTCATGGAATGAGTGTGAGAAATGGCTGTTTTACCACTATAGTATCAAATGATGAGCTTCATCATAGAACAATTCTTCTGGCCAAGGCAATAGCCAGTGCATCACCACAATAGCCAGCAAATCTATTTTGGCGGTCAAAGCTATTTGAGAGTGGTTGCCCGTAATGGTTTCTAGGATCCGACGAACTGTAGACATTGCAATGTCGAATTATGAAGGCATTATTGGGTCCTGCGTTTTTACAAGTGAAGGTCATGTAGTCTATTGCACTGAGAATATGCGACTCAGCGAATCGGATCTTGTTTCCATTCTCGATTCTTGGAATGGCAGGAATCCCAGCTTCTTGGTGAAGAGCATAGAGTTCATTCCAGTAATGATGGAGTCGTCAGGTTTTGTTGCCATCAATCCGGCTGGAGCAGTATCTCTGATAGTTGGAACAGGGAAAGGGGTGTGGTTTGTTTCGTGTTTTGCACCAATGGACCAAGATAAGGCTGGAATCTTGAAGGAATGCATCCAAGCAGCAAAACTTCTCGAAGCATCAGTGTCAATCTTTGACACTTGATCGAACTACCGGTGAGTCAACCATTCCTGGCTGCTCCGCAATTGTCCGAGCAACTATGGAAAAAATCGCCCCAATCCACCCGAGAGATTGAGTCAACTGTGATGCCAGTGGCATCATGAATGTACCCGACATTACTACCTGAATGAGGCTCATCACCAATCCAAGCACGGCCATGCCAACACAGAGTATAATGAGGATGCGTCCGACCTCAAATCTTCTTGTCACCAGAATCAGCCCACCAATTACGACCCCTATCCCCCCAAGAAAGGTAAGACCACCTAGGATACCCATTAGTATCTCGAAGGTAAGCTCGAACTCAGGTCCAAAGAGTGCCCCAAAGTGAGTACTCAGTTCTACCAAGGCGTCCATAGCACCGCTTACGCCAGATAGAATCATTAGAGAACCACCCATTAGACAAAGCAAGAAGGGATTCCGATTATGTAGGCTTTTCAATGCATATTGAACCCGATTACTGCAAATTTAAAACTACCCCTGATTGGTTCCACATATAAGCTAGGGAGGAGTGCCCTGCATAACCAATTCTAAACACGAGCTTCCTTTTCGTAGGGCACTGCGATTCCCTTTGGCGGAACAGACTTGCGTATTCCTGCAAGTGCAACTATTACCAGTACGAATGGAATCATCTGAATGAAGTTGCTGTAAGGTTGCAGCCATTCGAAGCCCGGCGCCAAAACCAGAGCAAATTGAAGTCCGTTTAGGAAGCCAAAGAAGAGCCCGGCCAGCAGGCACCCAACAGGAGTCCAATTTCCAAAGATTAGAGCTGCAAGGGCAATGAAGCCTCGCCCATTTGTCATGACTTTGCCAAATGCAGAACCGAATCCGATTGAAAGGTAGGCACCACCTAGACCGGCCAAGCATCCACTTAGAAACACCCCAATGAAACGAATCCATTCAACATTGACTCCTGCAGCATCAAGAGAGCTTGGGTCTTCACCAGCAGCTCTTAGCCTTAGCCCAAAGGGAGTCTTGTACATCACATACCACGAAATTATAGCAATAATGAACATCCAATAGACAATGGGTGATTGCGAGCCAAAGGCCCTTCCGACCACTGGGATGTCTCCAATAAAGGGCTGTAGATTCACTCTTGGCAGCTGTTCGACTTGCGGTGAGTAGCCTTGTCGACCCCAGACGACACCAAGCATAAGAGTTGTGAAACCAACCCCAAATAGGATGACTCCCGTTCCGCTTACAATATGGTTTCCTTTGAACTTGACGCAGACTATGGCATGCGCTGCAGCAAGCATTCCACCAGAGAGAACCGCCACCAAAACACCAATCCATGGATTGTTCGTGAAAAATGTGGCTGCAACCGCACCGAAGGCTCCAATTAGCATCATTCCCTCTAGTCCGATATTGACAACTCCAGAACGTTCAGAGAACATTCCGCCAAGGGCAGTAAGCACCAGCGGTGTTGCGCCCTGCAGGGTAGCCATCATAAGCCAGCCAACAAGGGCAAAGGCGGGATCTCCCGTTTGCACTAGGGTTCACCTCCATCTTGTGACAGGCTAGCGGCAGATATTCTCATGTTAATGATTGAGAGTAGCAATCCCACAGAACCAACGACCAAAGGCACGACGGAATATTCCGCGGCCATGATGAATCCGATTGCTGCAATGACCAGCCATCCGATGTATGTGACCGTGGACAGCAGATTACCGCGTGGATTCTTTGACAGAGTAAGAATAAATCCAGCTAGTGCCGCCATAGCCACCAAGAAGAGAAGAAAGGACTGTGCCATTATTCCTTCTAGAACTCCTCCAAATGCAAAGAATATGGACAGGAAATTGAGCACAACGAGCGCGTATGCAGGACCTGAAATCATGGGCATTTCCTTCATTCTGCGCACGTAATCGACATTATGCCTTGCTAGCCAATCCACTATTCGTGGCGCTGCCACAAACATCACGATAAGTCCTTGAATGACACTAACCATTTCAGCTGGTACGCCCGCCTGTTGTTGCATAGTACCCCCACCAGCTCTCAACGCCCCGAAGAATATCGCACCTGCTAAGACACCCCATGGATGGTTATTCCCCAGAACAGCCACTGTAATTCCATCCCAGCCAAGACCTCCGGTCCAGTTGTCAGTGAAGCGACCATAAGTGCCCATAATCTCCTCTGCGCCGGCCAAACCTGCAAGTCCGCCTGCTATTGTCATTGCTAGGGCAATGTTCTTCTTTGGATTGATTCCAGAGTACTCAGCAGCTTTCTGATTGAAGCCAACTGCACGGAGTTCATATCCCAACACCGTACGGTTGATGAGGAAGTCAACTCCAATCACGCATAAAATTGCAACAATCAGTCCAAAATGCATATAGTCACTGTCAAACAAGGAAGGCAAGAGAGCTGTGTCATTCAGGCGCGGAGTTTGAGAGATCCAAGCATATGGGCCTTGTTCCTTGAGTGGATACGTTACGAGCCATTGAGTGAGTAGAGCAGCTGTATATGAAAGCATCATGGAGGTTACCACCTCATGCGCGCCTCGATATGCCTTCAGAATGCCTGGTACAAAACCCCAAGCAGCACCTGCCAAAGCCCCAACCGCAAGACACACCAGCGGATGAACTATGATTGGCATTGAAACCATGAAACCAAAGATAGCAGCAACAATTCCGCCCATGAGGAGTTGACCCTCTGGTCCAATATTAAACAGGCCGCACCTGAATGCCAGCGCCACAGAAAGCCCAGTTAGAATAAGTGGAGTCGCGTACCTCATGACCAAGTCCATTTGCGTTAAGGCACCCAATGCAAGAGCCCTGAATGCTGTGAGAGGGTCGCGCCCCGTTAACGCCATGATTACTGCACTGACCAATAATGCCAAAACAATCGAGCCAAATGTCCACAAAAGCTGCTTCTGAAAAGACCGGCTTTTCACTTTCTCAACCAATCTAGCAATGAATAGGTCAATTCTCCCTAGTGGCGTTTCTTGGTCACTGTCTGCATCAGGATTCACTTGGGCTTCATCTGTTTCGGTCATAGCTCCACCTCCCCCACCGGTTCACCAATGTTCGTTTCATCGCTAGTGTGTCCAGCCATCAGCAAACCTAGTTCTTGTGCATCAGTTTCCTCAGGATCTTTCATGGCGACAAGGCGCCCTGAGTATATCACTCCAATTCTATCAGCCAGCATTCTGATTTCATCAAGTTCTGCTGAAACCAACAAGATGGCGATGCCATGACTCCGCATCTTGATCAGGACATTGTGTATGTACTCGGTCGCACCCACATCAAGACCCCTGGTGGGTTGTGCCGCAACTACAAGTTTCGGAGACAAAGATAATTCTCTTGCAACAACTACCTTCTGCTGATTCCCACCACTTAGGGTGTTGGCAAGATTGCTGATATTTGAGATTCTAATCGAGTAGTCCCTGACAAGACCCTCTGTAACAGTCTGGCTTTCTCTCAAATTGAGTAGGGTGTCAAGTGGGCCTGTGGCGAATGGAGGAAAATAGTGCCGTCCCAGACTCATGTTTTCAGCAATCGTGAAAGGTAGTATTAGCCCGCGTTCATGGCGGTCTTCCGGGATATGCGCCACTCCTGCTTCTCGCACTTTCCTCGGATTGAATCTCGTTATGTCCTGGTCACCAACGCAAATGGAACCCTGAGTCGCTTTCCTGAGCCCAGTTATCGCTTCAACCAGCTCCGACTGACCATTGCCTTCCACACCGGCTATGCCAAAAATCTCCCCTGCGCGTACGGAAAATGAAATTCCCTTCACGGCAGGAAGATTGCGATTGTCGTTAACATGCAGCTCTTGGACATGTAGTATCTCCTCGCCTGGCACTGCCGGAGGCTTCTCAACCCGAAAGACAACCGGTCGCCCCACCATCATTTGCGCCAGTTTTTGGGGAGTGGTGTCTACCTTCTCAACCGTTCCCACCAGCTCGCCATCTCTGAGGACGGTGATTCTATCGCACAGAGCCATGGGTTCACGTAGTTTATGAGTGATGAGAATGATGGTCTTCCCCTGCTGTCTGAATCTCTCCAAGGTGACAAAAAGCTCGTCAACCTCCTGTGGAGTCAGCACCGAGGTGGGTTCATCGAGTATGAGTATGTCCGCCCTTCGATAGAGGGTTTTAATGATTTCGACACGCTGTTGCAGCCCAACGGAGATATCCTCCACCTTTGCATAAGGGTCGACGTGCAGACCATTCTCCTCAGCAATTTCCTGTATTCTCTTTGCAGCTCCATCTACGTCCATTGGAAGAGTATTCCTAAGGATCCCTGAGAATGCTTCAGTAATGTCTTTCCTGGACTTGACGATTGGTTCCAATCCGAGAATCACGTTCTCAACAACCGTGAAGGGAGGTATCAGTTTGAAATGTTGATGGACCATTCCAACACCTCGAACGATGGCATCCTGCGGAGAATTCAGCTCCACTTTTTCGCCTCGTATCTTTATGCTTCCGGATGTTGGACTTAGCAGACCATAGAGGATGTTCATTAGTGTGGACTTGCCTGCTCCATTTTCACCCAACAAGCCATGCACTTCGCCCTCCTTAATACGTAGGGTGATGTCCTTGTTTGCCTCGACACCTCCAGGAAAGATCTTGAAGATGTTCTCAAGCTCAACCGCGTAGATGGGAACTGCCTCCTGAATAAATTCAGATGAACTTCTTTTCCAAACAAAAGTAAAGCAGTACTTAACAGTAGTGGCTGAAACAATACAAAAAAGGATTGGAGGGAGGCTTGTGCCTCTCCTCTTTTTAAAAATACTACAACCAGTAGATTTCGGATGGCACCACGATAGTACCATCAGCGATGTCTGCCTTTAGGGCTTCAACCCGTGTTACCACTGCTGTGGGCAGTTGATACAAGGTGGAATTGACTTCATAGTCAAGACCGCCATTGGCGAGGGTAAACAGATTGAAGGTGACAAAGGTGTCCTCTATGACATCTTCAATGATGTCATGCACAGCAACATCAACTCTCTTCAACATGGAAGTCAATACTAGTCCGGGTTCAATATACATCTGCGGTGAATCAACACCAATAACCCATAGCGGACCATAGGTTTCGTTGTTGTTTGCAACGCTATCGAAAACACCGAGGCCAGAACGACCTGCTGCAGCAAAGATAATATCAGTGCCAGTCGTGTACAAACCATCAGCCAAAGACTGGCCGGTAGCTGTATCAGCCCAATCGCCTACATAAAGGACATCCATGGTGATGTTGTTGGCATTCTCCTCGAAATAAGTGAGGTTTGCACCGAAATGGTACCCAGCAGCGAATTTGTTTATCAGTGGAATGTCCATTCCGCCAACAAAACCAATGTTGCCGGTTTCGGTTGTTAATCCTGCAATTGCACCAACAAGTGCAGACCCCTCATTCTCATTAAAGAGGATTGAAGCGACGTTGGGATATGTTGTATCATTGATCCACATGTCCACAATTGCCCACTTCTGATTAGGGTAGTCTTCAGCCACAGCGCTAATTGCATCAGCTTGGTCGAAACCAATCCCGATGATTAGGTCATATGCATTTGCATACTGAGCATGTGCTGCGTATGCCCGATGATACCCTTCGTACTCAGTAATTGCCGTGGGCTCGACATACGTGTAAGTTATGTCGAACTCATCAGCCGCTTCTTCGGCCCCCGCGTAGCATCCGTCATTAAATGACCTGTCGCCAAGGCCGCCCGTGGCAAACACGATCGCAATTTCATCGGGATTATCCGGCAGAGGTGCAGGATTCCAAAGGATGTAAGCAGCAACTGCTCCGACACCAATTATGACAATCACGATGATTGCTAATACTGTCCTATTCGAGCTCATTCTCTCCACTCCTGGCGTTTTCAACGCCAGAATAGTACAGAGTTAACTTACTCTGAACTTGTATTTCTCTCAACACACTTACTAAAAAACCTCTTGTCTTTGGTAGATTCTTTGCATGACGGAAGCTTCAAAGGATGCTAGTACTCACACTTGTTCCATGAAGCCGTACTTCGAGGAGAAAGGAGAAGAAAACCCTGGACCCTTGATTCTGGTACATGGAGCTGGGGGTTCTACGGCCACCTGGTTTATGCAGTTGAAGCATCTATCTGATTCCTTACACGTGGTTGCAATCGACCTAAATGGACATGGGAAGACAGAAGATGCTGATGCAAACAATGTCTTTGAATCGTATCTTTCAGATATTGAGTCAATTGTCAGTCAGTTTGACATGCCTGTTCTCGGCGGCCATTCCATGGGTGGCGCCTTAACGCAGCTGTTTGCATTGAGCAAGCCTGAAACCCTTTCAGGGATAATTCTTGTTGGAACCGGAGCCAAGTTGAGGGTTAACCCGATGATTTTCCAGATGCTCGAAAGTGACTTTGATGGGTATCTGGATGCGATGGAGGAATTTGCGTTTTTTGAAGAAACGGATGAAGAATTGAAGAAAGCGTCAAGGAAAGAGATGAGTAAATGTCCTGCAAGAATCATAGCCCGAGATTTCAAAGCTTGTGACAGTTTTGATATCATGGGCAGAATCGGAAACATTATGCTTCCTGCACTCATAGTAGTAGGTGAAAATGATCTTCTTACGCCACAAAAATACTCAGCCTATTTGCAGGATAGTATTCCAGATTCTGAGCTCGTCATAATTCCGAAGGCTGGACATAGCGTGATGCTCGAGCAGTGGGACAGCTTCAATGATTCAGTTCTCAGGTGGTTTAAGGCCAAAATCGCAAAGTAATTCGGACTTAGCTAATGCTCCTGCCATTGCCTTTTCAGGGGCATATTTCACGCTGAAGAGAATCCAATAATGGAAAAAACAAAGTGGTGCTTATTAGTCCGCCGTCCAAACAGAATTTCGAATCACCATCCTCGGGGGAGTTGGCATGTGCGATATTGAGATTGAGGTGAAGGATTATGCAGGCAAGAAGAAGACATTGGTCATTGATGACTCGATTGCCAGCGTTGGCCTTAGCTATTTGCAGCTAACATCAGTTGACCTAACGCCGTTTTCTGAATTTGAGAATCTTAGAGTGCTGACATTATATAGCAACGAACTTCAGGAACTCGATCTCAGTCCCCTTTCTAACTGCAAGGAATTAAGGCGCATTAGAGCAGGAATAAACCACATCCCTGAGATAGACCTGTCACCACTTTCCAGCTGTAAGAAACTGGAAATCGTGGATTTCGGAGCAAATGGGCTTCATCAGGTTGACCTGCGACCGCTTGAAGACCACCATTCTCTTCAAACGCTGCGATTTGATAACAACAGGATTACATCCATTAGTCTTGAGCCAATTGCATCATGCGCTAATCTGAGATTCATTGACCTCTCAGTGAACAAACTGAATAGCATTGATTTATGGCCGCTTGCTTCGTGTATGCATTTGGAAAGACTGCCATTATACGGCAACAACCTCCAAGCGGTTGATGTAACCCCTCTTCTCCTATTTGGAAGCCCCTGTAGACTCTATCTTGATGAGGGGACTCAGATTCTCGCTCACCCAGGATTTCATGGATATGTGGAAACCGGTGAAACAGAAAAGAGCGAAGTAGATACGAAACAGGTACAACTCTCGCTTAATCCCTGCGAAGACCTCTGGCAACAGGTGTCGAGCATTATTCGTCAGATTCGAAGTCGACTTCCTGAGGATTCCGATATACTAGTTCAGCTACTGATTCTGAAGCTAACCAAGATTGAGGGGTTGGGACTGTATGATGGCCCACTCGATGACCTCCTAGGATTCATTGACGAACACTCGTCCTACGACGAGGCTAAAGAGAATCTCTACGACCGCATGCTGACCCTTGTCGAGAAGCAGCTAGAAGCGAATGGCGCAACTATGTTCATTGACATCGACAGGCTTTCGACAAGTAGAGCCTCTAAAATCATCCCGAAAGTGCTAGAAAGAAAAAGGGAGGAAATTGAAGACATCCTTTTGACAGTGCAGAATCAAATAGTTGACCTGAGACCCCTATGGCTGACAAGCTACGGATATGAGATACTCAAGTCAATGGAATTAAGTCAACTTGAGGTCTCAACTGAACAATTCCAGAAAATAAGAAAAGCGTTCAAAGATGCAGGCTTTGTCATAAGGACCAGAAAAGGATCTGTTAGGGGCTTCATGGAATCTCCTCAGCCAAGAATGTCAAGACAAATGATTCAGCATATCCTGAGTCTCATTGATACAGAAGGGTCAGAACGCATAGTGTACCGCAAAAGCGGCGCAATCGATTTGAAACCCATAGCAGCTGTCGTTTGAAATTGATCCTGAGGTTGCTGAGTCCTAGAATCGCCAATAGGACATGAAAGAATCAGCAGGGAAGAGACATTCAAGCTTCGCAGCTACATCACCAGGGCAATCCAGTTCGCCCAGCTCCAAAAGCATTCGTGCCGGAGTCAACCCCGAGATGATCCTTGATAGAAGCAGTGAGGTGAGGCGAACCTCAGGGGTTTTTTTGACTCTATGCGCAGCGAGCGACCCGCTTTCCGGAACAAGCTCGAATGTGTCGTTGTTCCATGGGCAGAGGTCATCTTTCAGTTCGATGACCACTGACTCGGTACAGTTCTCAGGAATGCTGGTATCCAAGCAGTACTTCTCCAAATCAACCACGCGCATCATCATCGAGCCAATTGCTTTAGTGGTTAGCTCTCTATGATTTGCTATGAAATGCTTAACGGGGTACGCCTCGTCGCACCACCACGAGATCTTCTTCACATTCGAGGCTTGGTTTGCGATGAGATTCACAATAGAGGGGAATACATCAAGTGATACAAATGAGGTGACCAGCCAAACACTCAGGTTGAATCCCTTATCATCACGATCGAAGGCAAATTTCGCAACACCGACCGGCTCTGAGCCTCGCTCGAAAAGATACAGGTGATTTTGCCTTATCATGTACTCTAGCATGTGCCTGGGCGGAAAAACGCGAGAACCAAATCGACTGAGGGTGTTCTGGACCTTTGCGACCTTACTCCATTCAGCCACATCCTCAACCTCACGGGCTTTGATGTCATCTAGTCTGTGCGTTTTCCGAATTATGTCATGTGTGAACTCGTGACTCACAAAACGTTCGGCAAGGGCATATCCAAATTGCTCATAGAAGGGAATATCGAAGGGGTCTAATATTGACAATCCTATACCCAACTCCCTCATCCGCGGAAAGGAAACCCTGAACAACTCCCGCACCATGCCTTTCCTTCTGTAGTGTGGCTCAGTTGCTACTGCCCAGACTGCCCCGAACCGGATAGGTTTTCCACGAATCATATTTTCGCAATGGTCTCTGAACGCAAGATTTGCTCGAACGCCTCCATCTTCGACAGCTACAAATCCATACTCTCCATTCTTGGTGTCATTCCACCTGTCAATCCATTCCTCCTTGCAGAACTCCTCATAGCTCCTCGCAACATCAAAGGCTTTCCAAAGCACTCTTGTCAAAGAGTCACGGTCATCCTTCTGACCCTCTCTTATTTCAAATGACGCCATAGAGCACGTGCAGAACGCCTTCCAGTGATAAGGTTGTTGGACAAAGCGAAGAGCAGAGTCGGCAAGTCAATTAGGCATGAAATCTATAAGTCGGATTTGCCGTGGATTCTTGCCTTTGCGTTTTGTAGTCTAGATGGAAATCAGGTGGGCTAGGTGAAACAATTGAATCGCATGCAGCAGCTCTTTATTCTTTGTCTTGTTATTACGGGTGGGTCAGTAATAACAGCTCATTTTGTGCAAAACGATTTTGGAAACATCGATGTAAAGGTGGTTCGAATAGTTGATGAATCGGGCTTGGCGGTTGTCGGGAAGCTCTACATTCCAAAAGCAGCTCTTGATAGTCCGCCAGTCCCTGGAGTTCTTCTACTGCACGGTATGAATAATGACAAGGATACTGAAGGCCCTGCAGCACTGGAATTGGCTCGTAGAGGGATAGTGGCTTTGGCCATCGACCAGCTTAGTCATGGGGACTCCGATGCTATTTCCAATCCTCTTTCACTCCTGGGCGGCGATTCAAACACATTGGGCGCTGATGCTGCCTACAACTACCTTCAATCACTCTCCTTCGTTGATGAAACTAGAATTGGATTGGTGGGCCATTCGATGGGTGCTGGCACAGCCAGAGCTGTTGCCGAGATGAATCCAGATCATAGAGCAATTGCGATTCAAGCTGATGGTCCATACAACTTCACGGAAATGGACTACCTAAATAACTACCTTGCAGTCTGGTCATTCTATGAAGAGCTCTTTACAGCCCAGCCAAGAGAGGAGTTCCTTCAAGATAGCCTGGAGATGATTGCCCAGAATGAGAATATTTCAATTCTAGAGGCTCAGTCAGATTACACGTATGGCTCCTTTGCCAATGGTTCGGCGCACAGATATGCAAAATGCCCCTGCACACATCCAGGAGCTACGTGGAATAGCAAAGGCATCGCGGAAACTTGTGCATGGATGCTTCAAGCACTACTGGGAGAATCTGAAACTGAGGCATGGAATAAATCTGGAATCCACACACAGACCTATATGATTAGAGAAGGGGCAACCTTGCTGGCAGTGATAGTTTCTGTGCTTTCTCTCATTCCCCTTGCATCTTTGTTACTGGAAACACCTTATTTTGACAAGGTCGCTAGGCCACTTCCAACCAAGGTGGCAGTAGTTGGCAAGAAATGGTGGATTTATGCTGGAATTAACTCCCTTATCGGCGGTGTAACATTCCTATTCCTCCCAATGGTTGGGCTTTTTCTCGGAGCAATAGTTGGTTCAATTGTGCCCATATTCCTACTGGTGACAGGAAATGGGTCGCTGCTCTGGCTTCTCGTAAATGCTCTGATAGCATTCGTGGTATTCAGGAAGTGGTTCAGAGGCGAGCAGGAGGTCCAAGGATTGCAGTACGAGGATGTGGGGCGTTTTCGAAGTTTCAGAGATAACGAGGCCAGAACGCCCCTACTGCAAACGATTGTCTTGGCCTGCACGCTCTTTGCCTATATGTACGGGATCGTTGCCCTCTCACAGTCATATCTTGGAATTGAGTTCAGGTATATGTGGCCAGTCTTTAAGCTCTTTACTCCCTTGAAGCTTGTGCAATTCTTTCTCTACGTATTTCCCGTTATGATTTTCTTCCTAATCAACGGCGGAGTCTTTCTATTTGGAATGTTAAGACAAGAGGTGTTCGACAGCCCAATCAAGACACAGGTTGTATGGTGGTTGAAGAGTGTGTTCGCAATGGAGTCAGCACTTCTTGCTGCCATTCTAATCCAGTATGTTCCGATGTTCCTCTTCGGAACCGGGCCGCTTCTATCCTTTGGTGGGCTGTTTGGTCTCTATGGTATCTTTCTCATGCAAATACTTCCCTTCTTTGGAGGCATGTTTTTCATAATGACTGCCTTCTATTTGAAGACCGGAAGAGTTTATCTTGGGACAATCATAGCAACACTACTCACTGTTTGGGTATTCACTGCAGGGATGATTATCTAAAGCATGAAATCCTTAATTATGGACCCGTAGTAATGTGTGCATAATAAGGTATATATTTGGATTTGTCTATTCTGTAGTGAACTGAAATGAAGCTCCCTCCTGTTCCTCGTATCGGCTACCCTGAGGCAATCAAGCTCATTGTGAACGAACTAGCATCGGGCGTACCCATGTCAATTTCTAGCCTTTCCAAGAAGCTGAACATAGACCGACGGACGGTTGGCAAGGTCATTGACATGCTTATTGAGGTTCAAGCAGTCCTTTCAGAAAAACAGCTGGAAACGGAGAGAGTGGGACGTAGATTCGTAATTCGGTTTAGAGAGAGAACAGCCAGGGCTCGCAATATGCTTGGAACAGCCAGGGTCGTTGTCAGACGAAAAGCCAGCCGCAGGAAAAGGGAGTAGGTTCAGGGAGGGATTACACGGAGTGTCTAAAGCGGTAGGGGTAATGATAACTGCTGTCTTTGTGATTCTTGGAGCAATTACGACAGCTGCGCTTCTTGAAATGATTGGACCTATGGCACTTCCACAATCAATTGTAGTTATGACTGCTGCATGGATGGGGGAACATTACGTTTCAGGGAAGGGATACTACTACTATACACCCTACAATGGCCTGTTCCTTGGAAGAGTACCGACGTGGATTCCATTCATGTGGGTTGTTGTCATCCAGGGAGGGTTGCTGCTCTTTCTGTTTGTTGGATTTCATGGATTTGCAGCTGCAATAGCATCAGGCTTATTCTGTGGTCTAATAGATCTGGCGTTCATTGAACCTTATTTGAGCGCAAGAAAGTCATTTTGGCATTGGACACCGGTCAGTAATGGATACTTTGCGTTTATCCCAGAGCAGGCGGATAGGTTTACGGCGCCTCCTGGCAATTACATTGTGTGGTTTGTTTTTCCAGTCGTGCTGAATGCCCTTCTAATCTTGTCAGTAATGATATTTGGAGGTGTCATGATCTAGTTTGGAAATTGGCCATCCTATTGAGTTGGACGATATCCTTTCTCTATCATAGTTAGCAGTCGCTCTGCCATGAATTCGTCTGCTTCCTTGGCGGAGCCAAACTCTCGAGCAGCTTGATATCCAGATGAGCCAATTTTACCAAAACGAATGGTGACAAACTTTCCGTTTGCCTCAGCTTCCCAAAATTCGCCCGAGGTTGTTCCGTTTGCATTTTGCGTTCTGAGTTCATATCGACCGGTTTTTTTTGGCTTTCTGCTTGACATTGGCCAGTCAAATCCCTCAGACCTAGATTCCTTCAAATGATTCTTGACAATCGGGGCATATAACAGCTCCGACAACGCTCAGTCAAATGTGCAAATCCATGAATAAGCAAACTCGATTCAGAATAAGCTAGCATCCAGACTACCGCTGTTTACAGCGGCCAAAATTGTGATTGTTTGGATCGCAAATGCAAAACTCGGCGTCTGGTAATGGCCATTGGGCATTTCATTCCATGTCGCTGTTGCAATATCGCTGATGCCCGAGTTAACCATGCCATAGAAATCGCAACCAATAGCGGTGGGAACAGCAATGTCAACATCCAACTCCCCGGAGTTCACAAATAAATCAAAAGTGCAGTTCTCAAATATAGTACACTCATTCCCAAGGGCAAGGCTGAGCAAACCAGAGTTTACGCCAAGAAACGTATTGCCCACGTTGGAATGTTCATTTAGAGCAATGCTTGCGAGGCCTGAATTCACGTGAAACTCAAAGAAATACACAATGCTGCTGCCAAGTGTCACAGTTATGTCGCCTGACTGATAGACAAGAGAAACAACGCTATTAAGATAGAGAACTGCCGGTGGGCCTTCCTCAAGAACTGTGTCGTTTCTTACGGTGATATCGATACTATACAACAAGCTAGGATCATCAGCAAATTCCACCGTGACACCGCCCGAGTTCAGGTAGAAATCAAGGGTAATTGAGTCCGGAGGTTCCAAGGCATAGTTGCTGAAAGAATAGTCAACGTATTCAGAAGCGCCCGTTGTTGTTGTTCCCCCATTGTCTAGAGGAAATGGATTCCACCAAACAAGAGTGCCAATAAAGAAAGACCCGAGAGAAACAACAGCAATAATACAAACCGCTAGTCCCTTTCCACCTTCTCCGTAGCTCATAAAGAATTACCACATATTGGCTTTGCATCGCCTTACTGAATTCATCCTTAAATACCGGATGCTTCTCAGCAAAGAATTGCTGCAAGCATTAGTCCCAAGAAGGGATACAATCCCTCACAAATTCATTCAGCATCAGGATGAAAGAAGATACTGACGAGGAGTATCGCGCTCTTCGTCAATTCGAATTTCAGATAGTTTCTTCGAACATCTTGATGAATTCGGCGTATTGGTCTATGCCCTTCTGCCAGAATTCCTCACTACTTATATCAAAACCAATCTCCGCCGCCAAGTCTCTTGGACTCCTGCTCGACCCTGCGGCAAGGAGGGCTTTCAGCTTGGGCACAAACTCCTTTCCTTGCTCCTTGTACAACCTATACATCGCATACACAAACAGCTGAGCATAGACATATGGGTAGTTGTAAAAGCGGAAATTCGGAATGTAGAAGTGAAGCTTGAAAGTCCACCAATATCGCATGTCAGGCAGCCATTCCACTGCGTCCCCATAGATTCGGTTTCTCGCAGCAACCCATAGGTCAGCAATCTTCTCCCCGTCAAGAAACTTGCCTTGCTCAATTGCCTCATAGAAACTGGTTTCAAAGAACACCCTCGCTGACACCTGGAATGCCGCTTCTCCAAAATCGTCAAGTATGGAGGCAAGAATAGCCTGTTTCTCTTCCTTTGACTTTGCAGATCCTAGTAGTTTCTCAGTCAGCAGCAATGTGCCGAATATTGAGCCTGTCTCGGCTATGCACATCCCAATTTGATAGTTCAATGGAGTCTGTGCTCTGGTGCCAAGATATGCATGCATTGAATGTCCCAGCTCGTGAGCCTGAGTAAACACATCTCCTAATATTCCGCTGAAGCTCTGAAGTATGTAGGCACTTTTCCCCGCATGCCAAGTATGACAAAAGGCACCTGATCTCTTGCCAGGTCGCACTCTTCCATCTATGTGTCGTTTCTCAAACATCTCGTCAATCCAAGACCCAACTTCTTCGTCGAAGTCAGTATAGGCTTCAACGACAAGAGTTCTGGACTCATTCCAGCTGAATTTCATCGCAGGTGCATCCGGCAATGGAGCTTCAATATCCCAGTTGCCTAGTTTCTCGAGACCCAGAACCTTAGCCTTTAGCCCCAAGTACTTCTGAAGAACGTGAGTATTCTTGTCAATCGTATTTAGGAGACTTGAGATTGTTTCTTCATCAACATCGTTGGCAATGAAGCTCTGCTCCATGGGGCTCGCCCATTTCCTCATTTTAGTAACCTGAATGTGATCGGACATGATTGCACGCATCGCAGAGGACCACAGAAGTATATCTTGTTTCAGAGTGCCAAACACAATCTCGTTTGTGCGTCTGCGCAAATCTCGATTGGGGCTCATGTACAACTGCACTATCTCAGTAAAAGGCATGGACTTGATCTTGCCATCTATCTCAATCTCAAATCTCCGAGTGGCCAGCCAATCACCAAAGAGCCGGTTCCAAGAACGGATTCCATTCAGATCCTTGGCAATTATCGCCTGCTCCATATCCTCAGAAAGCATGTGCGGTGTCCTTCGCTTGATGATTTCAAGAAAGTGCTTGTATTTGGCAATTAGGGGGTTTTCCATAATGTCTGGGGTGTCCATCAAAAGTTTCCCAATCTCAATCTCAACGAACGCCATAACTTGTCCAATTTCGCTTGCTGTATTTTCGTACTTGTTCATCAAGTTGGCCGCGGATTCAGCATTCATGTCGGCCTGATATGTCAGATACGCGTAATTCATAGGACCTTCAAATTGCAGCTCGAGCATGTCCATTTC
This sequence comes from Candidatus Thorarchaeota archaeon, assembly GCA_011365025.1. The sequence goes on along the minus strand of RDOF01000026.1, from coordinate 5,106 downwards.
TTGGAGCATGTTAAGCAATTGCTGAGCATCGTATCGGGAAATCTTCCCATGATGCCTTTCCCTGAACTCCCCGCATACAGACACAGCATAGGTTAGTTGTTCGATTACATAACCAGGGTCATCAAACTCAACCATCTGAGAGAGATCCCATACATCCTCTGCCTTTGTCATGGCGAATCATCTAGCAGCTTGGCGACTGTCATCTGCTTAATAGTTCTGCGGCATGGCCCCTTTCTTCATTCTTGGAGAAGGGGACGACGTCTTGGCTTGATTCTTGTTCTACGCGCCGCGGTGACGCCCACAGCAGTCACAACTAGAAAGAAGATGATGAATCCTAGCCCTACCAAGAATTGCGGTGAAGTGATACTGAGGGAGATTCCAAAAGGTCCAATCAGATTCTCGGGGGAGATGGTGGAGAACCCATATGTCCCAGTTGCATTGGTGAAGGTTCCTTCAACTGAGATCCCGAAGTAGCAGACATCGCCAGTTCCAGAACCAGAGATAGATAGAGTGGCTAAGGTCGAAACATTCTCGCTACCTACAACAGGAGATGGCAAGCTGTATGTCTTCGAGGCGAGAAGTAGATATCCTTCACCGGTATTGGTGGAATGAACGGTCACCAACACATCAGATAAAGTGGTTTCAGTGATGTTCTCGAGCTGAGAAATGACGGTGACTGAAATATTGATTTCCTCGTTGAAAGGGGATTCCCAATGTAAGGCAGCTTCGACAGAAGCAACGATTTGAAGTCCGTTCTGAGTATATGAGGCAGGATTGAAAGCGTACGCCGAGGTAGGCTGAACAAACAGCAACGAAAGAACGAGAATAATGAGTAGACGCCTCATTGTTGTACCTCATAGCGAAGCCTGCCAACTGGCCTCTTAACTTTGCTCCTTTAAGCCGATTACTCCTACTCCTAAACGATTTCTTTGAGCCATTCCACGACCCGGGAGTATGCTTTAATGCGGTTCTCCAGCTTGGCCAGTCCATGACCCTCGTCAGCAAAACGCATCAATTCTACTTCAAGACCCTTTTCCTTAAGCTTCTCATACATTTGAAGAGACTCTGATAGAGGGACCCGCTCGTCATTGTCCCCCTGAATGATAAAGAGAGGAGCGGATATATTCTCAATCTTATGAATTGGACTTATAGCTTTCAAAATCTCAATGTCCTGGTCAAGGCTGCCATATTCACCCTCTCTAAGCTTCCTTCTCCATGGTGCCGTGTTCTGGAGAAACGTTACGAAATCCGAAACTCCAACGATGTCTACTCCAGCTTTCCAAATGTCAGGATGTTCTGTCATTGCAGACAGCACTGCAAACCCTCCATAGCTACCTCCATAGACAACGAGGCGACTTCCATCAACCTCGGGCTCATTCCGTCTTATGTGGAGAGCAAGGTGTTTGATGTCCATTATGGAATCAAGGCGTTTCCCAACATTATCAGCATCCATATAGCTTCGACCGTATCCTGAGCTTCCCCGAATATTCGGAGTGAATACTGCGAACCCATTTGAGAGATAGAATTGGACAACTGGATAGAAGTCGGGGAGAATCTGAGACTCTGGCCCTCCGTGAATTAAGAGAATTGCCGGCCAACCCTTTGCAGGTTTATCGCCTTTTGGAATGTATTTGAAATATGGCACTGGAAGACCATCAAAACTGAGGTAACTGCGAAGAGCTGCGTCGATAAATGAGCTGGGATTCAAGCCTGCAGTTCCGGCCGAGGTCGCTTTCCACATTTCATGGCTATCCAGGTCGATAATCCAAATATCGACCGGAGACGAAGCAGTGCTGACCGTCACGGCAAGGAGTTCGTGGTTTGGAGATAGGGACATGGGTTCAGAGAACGATCTTTCATCACCACTCGAAATCACAGCACCTCTTGGCAGCTCAACTTGTACAAGACTCCTCACTCCATCCACAGCGAATGTACCACGCCATAGACTTGAGTATCCCCCCTCATTAAGAGTGAAATAGGTGTGAGTTGAATCTGGCGAGTGTGCTGCTGCGCTGACTTCATGGCGTGCCTTGCCTTCAATCTCCTCGAAGGGAATGAACTCGCCAGAGAGTGAGAGTACAGCAAAACGCTGCAAATCATGATTGTAGTCAGTTGCGACAAGGATGTGGTCTTTGTCAATCCATCGAATGGCACTCCAACGATTTGCTCTTGCTTCATTCAGGTGCTTTGTTAGATTGGACGCCTTTCGACTGGGAATGTCCAAAAGGAGAAGGTTAGTATCAGTGTTGCTGAAGGACTGCTCAACTATTGCATGCTTCTCATCTCCAGAAACAATTGAAATAGAGCATAATCCTTCTTCAGGCCTATAAACAAGGTCTGCTTCATGTCTGTCCATGGGGATTTGATGGTGATAAAGGTCAAACGTTGACTTATCTTCAAGATTCGCAACAAAGTAGAAACCATCCTTTGCAACATGGGTTACTATGTGCTTGGCCTCAGCATCATTCGTAAGCCATGCAAGATCCATTTCCTTGCCAATAGAGCCAATTTGGAAGTTCTCATTGCCATCCGAGTCTCTAATGAATAAGAGCGTACCATCTCCTAGAAAACGAGGGTCTGTACAGCGGTCCTCTTCATAGGTCATCCTTGTTGGCCATAGTGTTCGTCCCCTCTCGATGGCAACTGTGTAGACTTGGTAAAGCCCAGGGGCATCATAGGCGAAGGCAATGCTTGAACCACCAGGGTGCCAGGTCGGACCACCAGCCGTTTCAACTGCTAAGAATTTCCTGAAATGGGATTGATGGAGGCTCATGCCCATGGACAACGTGGACTCCCCTAAGTGTGTTTCCAAATGCCCTTGCAATTCTTCACGCTTTATCTGAGATTCTTTTCGAGTAGTCCTAGAGTGATTGTGTGTACTATACCCTCAGAAGAAGAAACTCCATGATGTGCCGGTTCGAAGCTTGGGGAGTGAAGACACATTATTGCGCTTAGTCCCTTCTCTTTCATTACTTTGATATGAAAAGCCAGGGTTGACAGAATGTCAACGGGATCTTGCGCATATATAGTCACACACCATTCCCTACCACTACTGCTTTCGTTCTCAAACCCAAGTGACAGCGCAACAGGCTCATTTCCCTTTCTTCCTATCCAGAACTCTCCTTTTCTACGAATCTCATCAATAGCCTCATTAGTTGCATCAAGAGCATACCAAAAATGAATCAATACACCATATGGAACTAGGTACGGGACAAGTTGAAGCACCTCTTCATTTGATGCTGGCTTTGTTGTTAGTGTTTCCTCGGGAAACTTCAGACGGTCCGCGGCGGCGGCCCAGAAGACCTTTCTATCGTAGAGAAGTCTAAAACCCGCGATATGAGCCAAATGAAATGCCGGGTTATTCTCCATGGCTGTTGTCAAGCGCACACGTTCCAAGCCCATACCCTTTGCGGTCTTGATCAGATATTCGGTCATGGATTTGGCAAATCCCTTCCCCCTGTAGTCCGGATGAATTCTGAGACCCTCCATCCAGCCTGTTTTTCCATTCTCAATCACTCTAAGATTTCCAATCGATACGGCTTCGCCATTGATATCATGGACAAACAGATGACTCTGGGGGTCCGTTTCCCATTCTGCCAAAATGAGGGGCAGATGGTCATGCCCTTCCCATGTTTGCTTTGCAATCTCAAGGATATTTGCTTGGTCCCTTTCTTCGTAGGCTCTGATTTTCGATTGCATGGATAAACACTGGTTGGGTTCCAGATAAAGCCTTTCTCAACAACGCTAGAAAGCATCCAGGGGTTTTTATCTTTCAAAGATGAGAAATGTATAGTGTCCCCGACGGCTCAGATCTTTGTTGTGAGTTCTCCTATCGATATTTCTAGAAACCATGTTTGCTAGGTTGATGTCAGTTCCAGACAAAAAGGAGAAACCACATTGCTCTAGTACTTCGATGTTATTAACCTGATAAAGCAAGCAGGGTTGAGTGACAACCAATAGCGACTTGCTCTTCATCAGATTTCGAAGCTTGCCAAGACTCAGTTCTGCGTCCGTATGAGCTTTGTAGTATTCATAAAGATAGCCAACTACATCATTGTTTAGAAACCCAAGATCAAAGCAATTGGAAGGGAATCTTCTTTTCTGGAGCAAAAAGGAATCAAGCCAAGTGGGTTGATCATCGCATTCTTCTAGTATGTCCAGTTGTGGTTTGCGAAAACCCACTTCAGAGTCCATCGTTTCAAACTTCGCCTGTACCACCCTCGATACCATATGAATGTCTTGCTCTTCAAGCAATCCAAGAAGACTATCAAGTCTAAGACCGTGAGAATCAGTGCTGTATGTGACGATGCGACGAAGCCATTCCATTTTCGCAGGCATATTTTGAATTACGCCGGCGTCAATCAAGTCAGGTAGAACCTTGTGAATGAATGCAGGTACCCTATCGTTCTCACCAGATGCGAAATCAGCCACAAGAATTTCATCGCCCGACGACAGAAGCATCTCTGACAGGTAGGCTTGAATAATCTCCGAGCGGAATACCAAAGCTATTGGGTAGATGAAGTTAATGTCTTTGAAGTTCAAGGCAAGGCTGGATTGTCTAATTCTCGATTTATTTCCTGCGCAAGCGCGGGAATATCCGACCGGTCTGCCTCATATACTGCTCGTATTCCTCACCGAACCTTTCGGCCATCATCTTCTCTTCGGTAAACATGCGGTTATACGTATAGGGGATGCCAATAGCCAGCAGCGCCAAGAGGACCCAGTTCAGCGTGACGAGTACTATTCCTGCATTGAAAACCATGTGCGCAGCATACATTGGATGACGAACTCGCGCATAAGGACCTGATGTGATCAGCTTGTGCTCCCCTTTGAGTTCTATTGCGTAGGACCACATTTTTCCCAAGGTCCTCAAGGTCCACATTAGGTAAATAATGCTCAAGACACCTAGGGAAATTCCAAGGAAACGGACCCATTCATCCAGCACGAAGAAAGACCAGTCAATGAAGGGAACGCCTAGAATGTACAGAGCGACCCAAATCACTTGGAACCAGAATATGATGAGAAAGAAAACGGCACTTCTGCGGCCTTCTGATTGTAGGGCTTCTAGTCGCTCGGCTCTACTCCGTCTAGGACCTCCGGCTTTCC
>RDOF01000025.1 GCA_011365025.1 Candidatus Thorarchaeota archaeon | reverse complement strand
AGCATGTTGGTTCACACCCCTCACAGAACGTTTTGAAGTTGATGAGATTGCCAATGACTCGTTCCGCGAACACATCTCCATATAATGCCTCGATTCTCAAGAGCAGCACCCCGAGGATTATCGCATGAGGTTCATTTGGTTAGAAAAGGATGATGTTTGCGGCCCAAGACAGAATGCCGCCAAATCAGAAACGTAATATGCACCGTAGCCTGTTATTCTCAAAGTTCAGTATCTAGGAGATTCAATGATATGTCATTGGGAGACTTTCTTTTCCCCCGTGCAGAGCTGAAATTGACAGTTGTTAGGTCGTTCAAATCTGATATCGAGGCTGCCAAGGGTATTCCCTCCCAGGGGTATGTAACTGAAACAGCGATAGTGCGTTTGAACAACAATGACCTGCGAAGACTGGGGATGAAGGAAGGGAGCAATGTCAGCCTTAAGTCTCCGAGTGGAGAAGTAGTTGTTAAAGCTGCCATTGGCGAGAAGACTCCGGAGGGCTCTGCGGCAATGCCGTTTGGCCCATGGGCTCTTGCGTTGGTAGCGATTCCAGGGGACGAATCACCGCCGATCTTGCATGGCATTGCAGTTACTACGACTCGTAGTGATGAGGATGTGACCCCTATCGAGAGTCTTCTTGGCCCTTAAGCTTCTCAAGAACCTTGTCGACTCGACCTCGTTCAAGTTGAAGGTTGACATGGGGATCATCTTTCAGCATGGTCCTGAGTTTTCTAGCAGTGGCCATGGCTTTATCTCGGCCCCCATCAGGGGACCTCCAGGCATTATGGGCCTTCGCTGGCTTGGAATCAGTTTGCTCAATCTTGATGAAAAGATCTCTCTCAAACAGCCCACTTGGGGCAGGCTCTCTTCCAACAACTTCATCGAAGAACAAAGCTCGGCCGCGTTCCCACTCTCGCGCCCGTTCAATCTGTTCAATGTTATACCCCTCTCGTTTCACCGCAAGTACGTCATATGGACAGGAGTTCACGCAAGCACCACAATAGACACAGTGGTCAAGTATAGCAATCTTGTCAGCCTTGCCAGTTGGGTATATTGCCTTCACAGGGCAGATGTTGAAGCAGTTGTGGCAGCCCACAGGATCGCAATCCTCGAGCTTCTTGATTTGGACTTCACCAGAGAAGGGCTTGGAAACCTCAATTGCATCATAGGGGCAGACTTCTGCGCAGAGACCACACTTAACACAGGCAGTTTCGTTCTGCTTGAGCTTGCCAGCGATCTTTGGGTCTTTAATAATGCGTGCACTCGCTTCGGTGCATTCAACTTTTATCGCCTCATCCGGACAGATCTTCTCACAGAGTCTGCAGTAGTCACACTCCGTTTCATCCATCCTAATAGCCGACGCAGGTTTGAAACCAGGAGGTTCTATTTGATCCAACCAGAAAATTGTGAATACTTCGGGACACAGTAGCTCGCATAGACCACAGTAGGAGCATTTATCCTCATCCAACCGAATGCTGCCTTCTGCGTGTACCTCTTCGGTGTATGTTACAAGGTCCTTCTTCTTCTCAACTTCAATCTCCACCTCAAGGGCACCTGTGGGACAGACCTTTGCACAAAGAAGGCATGGAGCACACTTATCATGGTCTATCTCGTGCGTCCCTGAAACACGGTTGAAATGATTAACAGCTCCATCTCCCTCATACTTTGTTTCGAATGCCCGGTATATGCAAACCGAGTCACAAAGGCCACAGAAGGTACATAGATCAGGATCCAAATTGATAAGCGGAGCGCCCTCAATTCTTCCTGCAGCCGTTTCAGCAACTGGTCCAATCGTTATGGCATCCCAGGGGCAATACAAACAAAGGCTGCATCCAACGCATCTATCAATGGCATAGTCCAGAATCTTCGTGAGTAGTGAAGTCCTCCAAATGAGTTTGATAGTACCATCAATGAGCTCCATGGTGACAATGGGTCTTTCTCCAACCGTTATCCCCGTCTTGCTCATGTTGATGCACTCTTCTTCTTTGTCGATTTCTTGCGTCTGCCCTTGGCGCTAACACCAGTTTCACTCCCAAGTGGACCAAGATGCACTATGCTGCTGACGAAATCACTCACTTGCTTTGCGTATTGGCCAGCCTCCGAGGCTGCCACACTGCCGAAATATAGACGTCTTCCATCAATGCCAGCTGCTTCAAGAACCATTCTCAGATTGTCCGTTCGCTCCTGTGCGTGCAAGGCTCCAGAACGATAATGACAATCCTGAACATGGCAGCCAATTACAGCAACCCCATCCGCGCCTTCTTCAAAAGCAGTGAGTATGATTTCGGTGTCAAGACGGCCAGTACACGGTACTTGGATAGGTACGATGTTTGCAGGATATGTCAAGCGTATCATTCCGGCTCTGTCAGCCGCGGCATAGGCGCACCATCGACACAAGTATCCCACAATGGCTGGCCGAGACCCACTAAACCGGACAGCACTCTTTGTTGCCTTTAGTAACTGCTCAGTGGTCAGGCTTGGCAGGTCAAGCGCACCAGTTGGACAAGCAGCAACACACGCACCGCAACCTCGACATGCGGCCTGATTGATGATGGGTTTCTCTCCATTGATGGACCGAATTGCACTTGGGGTACAGACTTGCTGGCACTGAAGGCAGCCCATACACACATCATGATCAATTACAGGCACGGAAAGGTCAATGACCACTGTGCTGCTTGTAAGAAGCGTCTTCACCTTTGAGGCAGCCAGGCCCGCATGTGCTACAGTATCAGAGATGTCCTTTGGCGCCTGCGATACGCCTGCAAGAAAGACTCCCTTGGAGGCGGTGCCGCTCAGGTTCAACTTGGGATGCTGCTCCAAGAAGAATCCGTTCTCGTCTAAGGGTATTCTCAAGAGCTTGGATAGTTGCTTATTGCTCGGCGCAGGATCCATCCCCACCATTAGAACCACAAGATCAATATCCAGGTCAAGTGGCCTCCTCAGGAGTGTGTCTTCTGCTCTGACAGAGGTCGTCCCTTTGACCGGGTCGAAAACAACGTCACCCACGGCACCCCGAATGAATTTGACGCCATACTCTTCTGCAGCCCGAATATACAGCTCTTCGTGTCCCTTGCCAACCGTTCTAAGGTCCGTATAGAATACATAGATTTCGGAATCAGGATAAAGCCCTTTCACCTGGACTGACTGCTTTACGGCCTCCGCACAGCAAGCCCTACTGCAGTAGGGTCGATTCAGTCGCATTGAGCGACTTCCAACGCAGTTGACGAATGCAATGCTACGAGGTACACTCCCGTCAGAGGGTTTCACAAGCCAGCCGCCAGTGGGTCCAGAGGGATTTATGATTCGTTCAAGTTCAAGGGATGTGATGACATCTGGATTCTCACCGTAGCCAAGCTCTTCAACAGCAGTAGGATCAAAGGGACTGAATCCTGTAGCAACCACAATGGCACCAACTTCGATAGTTTCCGTCTTCTCGCAATCGTCGTAACGTATGGCCTTGGCTTCGCATACTCCACTGCATGACTGGCAACCTACGCAACTGTCCATGTCGATGTATGGAGCTATGGGTACGGCGTCAAGGGAGTGGCGTACAATGGCCTTTCTTGTGCCCAGACCATAATTGTACTCATCTACTACATCAACTGGGCACACCTCAATGCATCGATTACAGCCGGTGCAGAGTTCTGTGGCTACGTACCTAGGACGCTGAGTCAAAGTAACATAGAATCGCCCAGTGCTCCCCCGAATATCTTTGATTTCGGTGTGCGTCATTAATCGAATACTCGAGTGATCTGCGACTCTTGCCATCATCGGACCCAAGATGCAAATACTGCAGTCAAATGTCGGGAATAGCTTGTCCCATTTTGCCATGTGCCCCCCAAGAAACGCATCCTTCTCGACCAGTACTGTTTCTATGCCTTGGTCCGCTAGTTCGAGCGCCGCAGTCACTCCTGCAACACCGCCACCAATCACCATTGCTCTCTGGACTACAGCAGTTTCGTAAGTCTTGATGGGATTTGAAGCCCCAACCTGTGCTAGACCAATGTCAATAATCGTGGCAGCCTTTGCAGTAGCAGCCTCAGTATCATTACTATGTACCCAGCTACACTGCTCACGAATATTTGCGATATGAAGATGACCGGGGTCAATTCCTGCCTCACGGACGGCGTTGCTGAAAAGCTCTGCGTGAAGAAGGGGCGTACAGCCAGCGATGACAACCCTTTCAGCTCCGCTCTTGCGAATTGCTGTTGTTAACTCATACACACCGTGCTCAGAGCATAGGTGATCGTTGACCTCAACAACAGACACGCCCCTTGACTCCACACGTGTCTTGAGGTCTTCGATATCTATTGGCCCTGCGATATTGGATCCACACTTACACAGAAACACTGCTACCTTGTCGTTGTTGGCGAATTCGGATTCAGTGTCGTCTTTCAAGTCGTTCGTGCGGCTCCTTTGAGAGTTGTTTTTCGCTCTTTTTGCTGGCTGAAGCTCATCTGATTCGTCCTGTGTAACATTTGACAGACCATACCGTAACGGATAATTGTTGTGGAATGTGAAATGATAAGACTGAGTAATGTCCGAGAGGAAAGAATAACGGAGTTTTCTTAGTTTGAAACTGAATCCCATGGACCTGTATAATTTACTGCCTAAGACAAATTGCCGGCAATGTGCTCCGAAGACCTGCATGGCTTTTGCCACCAGGCTTGCTCTTGGAGAGGTCACAGCGGATGACTGCCCGCCTCTTTTGGAGCCAGGATTTGAGAAGAGCCTAGAAAGAATTAGAGAACTCACAGCCCCCTTACAATCAGCAGCAGAAACAGGTGTGAAACTAAACGAGGACCTGTGTACGGGATGTGGAAATTGCGTAGTTGTTTGTCCAGTTGATGTGGCAGTCGAACCGCCCACAGGATCAGGGAAAGCGGCGAGGAGCGATGCCACAGTATTTAGGGTCGAGAAAGGGATAGCGAAAATAATCAACTTGGAAAAGTGTAGGCGGTTCCCTCCAGACCGACTAAACTGCAGAGTTTGTGAGCAGTATTGTTGCACTGATGCGATCGAGATATGGTAGGTGTGCTGCATGAAAGAAATCGTCTGCAATGGATGTTCTCTGGTCTGTGATGATGTATTGGCAGAAACTGCGAAGGAGGAGACCAGATCTTTGGGAATTTGTAGACTTGGTCATGCCCATCTTGAGAGAGCAGTCAATCTGTCAGAGTCTGAAGCTATTCTCAGAGAGGGGAGTAATGAGGTTGGCCTGAAGCTTGGGAAGGCACTTGATAAGGCCGCTGGAATACTCATTAAAGCCAACCATCCATTACTCTATGGATGGTCTCGGTGTACAAATGAGGCAATTGAAGAAGGGCTAGCTCTTGCTGCAACGCTGAAGGCAACCTTTGACTCTCATGCGAGCATGGGACTCGCTCAGTCAATGCATCATAAGATTCATGATTTGAAACTGGAAACTGACCTTGAAGTGGTACTGAATAGGGGGGAGTTCATTGTCTACTGGGGCAGCAATCCCATCGAAAGCAGTCACAGACATGCCAGCAGATTCACAGTTTTTCCCCGGGGGGAGAATGCGCCACAGGGAGTTGAGAGTAGAGTAGTTGGTGTAATTGATGTTCAGGAAACCGAAACCATGAAAATGGCCAACCATCGCATCATTATTCCCCATGGTGGAGACAGCGAATTGGCGAAGGCCCTAGTAGCTGATTTGACGGGCAAGACTCCTCTAAAGACATCTATCTTGGGTCTACCGGCTGCAACACTGGTGGGCCTATCACAAGCTCTGAGAAAATCGGATTTTACGGTTGTATTCTACGGAACTGGCTTCGTGAATTCGGGTAAAACAAAGGAGAACCTCTCCGCACTGGATGAACTCGTACATACACTACGAGGTTTAGGAAAAGAAGCATATGCGATGCCCATGTACCACGAGCCAAATGAAATGGGCATTGTGAAATCGCTAGTTGAGAAATTTAACTCCCCCGCGGCCCTTGACTTTTCAACGGGACAGCCCAATTCAATTAGTTCGAAAGCGACCCTTCAGAAATTAGCGAACGGAGAGTTTGATGTTGCGCTGATAGTGGGTTATGATGCCTTAATTTCGCTTCCAGGTCTTGCAGCAAAGGGCTTGGCAAAGACAACAACAATCTACGTCGGGCCAGCAGGGGGAATTACCGACAACATGTCGTTGCTGTCATTACGAGCATGTGATGATATCTTATCCGGCGTAGGTACTATAACAAGGATAGACATGAAAGACGTTCAGCTTGTGACTTGGGGCGATACGAAGCAGTCCGCAAAGAACACATTTGAAGTGGTTTCCGATCTTCATCGAATGATTCAAACAAAACTCAACAACGGGTAATTTTGGTGGTAATTCATTAATGAAAATTGCAGTTGCTGGAAAGGGTGGTGTTGGAAAGACCACAATTGCTGGAACACTGGCCAGATTATTAGGTCGGGATGGACTCAGGATTCTCGCAGTCGATGCAGACCCAAGCTATTCTTTATGGTCAGCCATAGGCATCTCTTCTGAATTGGCAAGAAGCATCGTTCCCCTGACAGAGAACGAAGCACTGGTGAAAGAAAGACTGAAGATTGAAGGTCTCGAATCATATAGCGGGTTCTTCAAACTTAATCCACGTGTTGATGACCTTGCTGCAAAATTCGCAGTTCAGGGCCCGGACAATGTCAGCCTTCTGGTTGCAGGGACCGTTGATACAGGGGGCTCTGGTTGCATGTGCCCTTCAGCATCTCTCCTCAAAGCCCTCATGCGGCACCTCGTGCTTGGAACAGATGAGGCCTTCATTATGGACATGGATGCGGGTGTCGAGAACCTTGGGAGAGGGACAACAAGAGGGATCGATGCACTTCTGGTTGTTGCCGAGCCAGGACGTAGGTCTCTAGATATTGTTGAGAAAATCAGGGATTTGGCTCAGGATATTGAAGTAGGAAGGGTTCTTGCCATTGGCAATAAAGTGGCATCGCCTGATGATGAGATGATGATACGTGATTGGGTGAATGCCAAAGGAATTCCACTCCTGGGAGTGATTCCAATGGATGAGATGATGAAAGAAGCCGATAGAAGGGGTGTGGCCCCAATTGATTTGGATTTTGACGCCCCAGGAATACAGGCTATTGTTGAAATTAAGAAACATCTAGTCGAGCAAACAAGGGGCTAACTTGTCCACTAATGGACTATATATTTAGGACGAAGCTGAAGAATCTCCCGGGTTGTGCTTTCCAGGGATTTCCATTAACGATTTCGGGCATGCATGTTTGACCAAATATAGGATTCACAACCTTATTATGGTGCGTTGTGTTCGGGCTTTACACCACGCATAGGGACTGATTAGAGCATGAAGAAGAAGGCTTACATCAAAGCGGACGAAGCCGATACAGGACTTGGCAAGTTCAAGGGACTAGAGGTTCGCATCGGAACAATTGTGGACGATGAATGGGACGAGCCTATGGGTCCGACTCCAATGCCAGATCCAACCGGTCTTCGCTCATGGGATCATAAGCTACTATCGCGTTACCAGCCATCCTATATGCCGTATTGTCAGGTCTGCTGTTTGTGCACCTTTGGCAAATGTGATTTGACTGGTAACAAGCGAGGCGCCTGTGGAATTGACATTAAAGCTCAACAAGCAAGGATCGTATTGGCAGCAGCAAACATTGGATGCTCAGCACATCTTGCACACTCTAGGCACCTTGTGGATCATCTCATTGAGGAGTTTGGCCCCCGAACTGAACTCATTCAGGGACCAGGCACAGACATTCATGCCCCTGTATCTCGCTTAGTCACAGGAATGAGACCTAGAACTCTAGAAGATGCAAGCATAATTCTTGATTATTGTGAAACTCAGCTGGCCCATACTCTATCCGCAACGCACACTGGTCAGGAGGGAAGTTGGTTGGATTTTGAGAGTAAGGTTCTCCATGCTGGGATGATTGACCAAGTAGGTATGGAGATTGCAGACCTTGTTCAGATTTCAACGCTAGGATTTCCAAAAGCCGACCCAGAGGCCCCCCTGGTTGCATCAGGTATAGGCATGATGGATACCAGCAAAGCCATCATACTGACTATTGGACACAATATTATACCTGCGGCAGCAATAACAGATTACATCACGGAGAAGAGAGTTGGCGATAAGGTCGAGGTAGGTGGGATGTGCTGTACTGCGTGGGATATCACCCGACGTGATCCTAAGGCGAAGGTGATAGGACCAATCTCTTGGCAGCTTCGATATATTCGAAGCGGGAAAGCAGACGTCATCGTCGTGGATGAACAGTGTATTCGGACCGATGTCGTCAGGGAAGCGGAGAAAGTGAAGGCACCAATCATCTCCACTTGTGACAAAGCTGTTATGGGTCTGCCGGACAGAACTGATGACCCCGTTGATTCAATTGTGGAAGAGCTTGTATCAGGGAAGATACCTGGTGCATTCATTCATGATCATCACAAGGTTGGAGAGGTAGCAACTAAAGTAGCTCTTGCTGTCATGCCAAAGAGAAGGAAGATGAAGTTCTTCCCTTCCAAGAACAAAATCCAGAAGATGGCGGAAGAATGCAAAAAGTGCAGTGAGTGCATTAGAGCATGCCCAAATGACCAGCCCGTAATGGAGGCTGTTCTAGCTGCGCAATTGGGAAATTTTGAACCACTTCGAGAAATCTATCAATCCTGTATTGGATGCGCAAGATGTGAGTCTGCTTGTCCAAATGAATTTGATTTACATAGTTGGATGGTTGTGGCTGCAGAAGCGGATTGCAAGGACGAAACCTACATGGTTCGGACAGGCAGAGGGGCAATCCAAGACATAGAAATCAGAAATGTTGGTCAGCCAATTGTCTTTGGCGAGATACCTGGAGTGATTGCACACGTTGGTTGTGCCAACTATCCTCAAGGCGGCAAGGATGTTCATGATATGGCCGAGGAATTTGCAAAACGACGTTACATTATCGTGACTTCGGGATGTGCAGCAGTTTCAGCTGGACATGTGAGAGATGAAAATGGTCAGTCAATATATGAGAGACGGAGCGGCGCTTTTGATGCAGGTGGTGTGCTCAATGTTGGCTCTTGTGTATCCAATCCACACATCGCTGGCGCGGCGATTAAAATTGCAGCAATCTTTGCTAAGAGGAATCTACGCGGGAATTATGTAGAAATAGCCGATTACATCCACAACCGTGTGGGTGCAGTGGGTATCTCTTGGGGCGCCATGTCTCAGAAGGCCGCATCAATTGCCTCAGGTTTTTGGAGACTCGGCGTTCCTGTAATTGTAGGGCCACATGGTTCGAAGTATAGAAGAATGCTTCTAGGTAACCCTGATGATGACAGAGCCTGGACAGTTTACGATGCACGTACTGGAGACCGCGTCGTAACGGCCCCGGCACCTGAACATCTCTTCTACGCCGCTGAAACTGTTGCAGAGGCAAATGTGATGACTGCAAAACTTGTGCTTCGTCCTAACGATACAGGAAAAGGACGCTCCATCAAACTGAGTCACTACATTGACATACATGAGAAGTTCTATGGATTCTTCCCAGATGACGTCTGGAAATACATCAGACGTGACACGGATATTCCAATTACTCTGAAAGACAAGATTCTAGCTCAGATGAAGGAGAATAAATGGAAAGAACGAAGAATTCCGGATCCGACGCTGCTAAAGGAGCAGGTCATTGGAGGTGGCAAATAATGGTTATGCGACCAGTACCTTGGCAGACGGGCGAGATCTGCGGACCCGAAAGCGCCAAGTCTTTGACCAAAGCAGATGTCCTCAAACGGGATCTTGGCAAAGCAAAAAGACCTCTATTGATTGTTGGCTCTGAAGCAGTCACCGAAACACATGGGAAAGGAGACATGATTGATTATGCAATCGCCCTTTCAAAGGCCGGAAAGATTCCTGTCATTGCAACTGGAGGCGCGATTAGGGCGTTCTTGGAGAAAGGCTTTGGAGATGCCAAATCAATGGGAGCCATGGAAGTTGCCTATCGTCTCCAAGATCCGGATTGGAAAGGACCGCACGGAACCGGTCCTTATGATGCAATCCTAATCTATGGTATTCCGTATTATATGCAGTGGACACTGCTTTCTGCTGTGATGAATTTCGGACCGCAGATTACAGCCATTGCGTTGGGGCGATATTATCAGCCTCATGCAAAGTGGTCTTTCCCTAACATGAAGGAAAAGCAGTATCATGAAGCCCTTGATGAAATATTGGTTCTCGTAGGAGGTGGCAAGTAAAATGTCATTTGATGATATTCCAGTAGACATTGGTGTTGTATACGAAGGCGAGCGGGTACGAGGCAAAGACATGTTTGTTGAACTCGGTGGTCCCACCATGGAGAAGAAATATGAACTTGCTTTGGCACGCACAATGGATGAAATCGAGGATGGCAAAATCACCATCATCGGCCCGGATTTGAAAGATATGAAGGAAGGAACCTACCATCCTTTCGGCATCTTCATTGAGGTGGCAGGAAAAGAGATTGAACCTGATTTAGAGGGAGTCATTGAAAGACGAGTCCACGAATATGTGAACTTCGTAGAAGGGATGATGCATCTCAATCAGAGGTACGACATCTGGATTCGACTCAGCAAGAAGTCCTTTGAAAAAGGATTCAATTCTCTGGAATACCTGGGCAAGGTCCTAATTCGGCTCTTCAAGAGTGAGATGAATATCATAGAAAGAATACAGGTCACTTTCATTACAGATCCTGAAGAAGTGGCGAAACGATATGATGAAGCCATAAAAAGATACGACGAGCGCGATGCACGAGCTCGTGGTCTGAGCGATGCAGAAGTAGACACATTCTATGGATGCTCCCTATGCCAATCATTTGCCCCAACCCATGTATGCACCATAACACCCCAAAGATACGCGAACTGTGGAGCAATCAGCTGGTTCGATGGCCGTGCTGCTGCACGAGTTGATCCTAAGGGGCCTCTTTATTCAATCCCGAAAGGTGACACAATCGATGAGTTTCGTGGCGAATACACTGGCGTAGACCAACTTTATACTGAGAAATCTCTCGGAAAAATAAACTCGGTTGCGCTTTATAGCGCCTTTGAGAAACCTCATACAAGTTGTGGCTGCTTTGAAGCAATTGCATTCGTGATACCGGAAGTAGATGGCCTTGGTATTGTTCATAGGGATTTCAAAGGCGAAACCGTTAATGGACTGCCATTCTCCAGCCTTGCAGACTCAACAGCTGGAGGGAGACAGGTACCCGGGTTTCATGGAATTTCAATAGAATATATGAGGTCACCAAAGTTTCTCCAAGTTGATGGTGGTTGGAATCGCATTGTTTGGGTACCAGAGGCAGTTAGAGAGCGAGTCCTTGAATACATTCCGGAGGAATTGGCGGGAAAAATTGCCACCGAGAAAGATGCCATGACAGTTGGGGATCTCAAGAGCTTTCTCCAGGACAAATCACATCCTGTTGTTGAGCGGTGGGTAGAGCTTGAAACAGAGGATGAAGAAACGGGGCTGGCCCTTAACGATACCGATGACTATGTTTCAGTTCCGGGAGAGTTCACGGCAAGAGTAGGAGGGGTAGGCGGGGGCCTAGAGATTATCTTCAAGAATGCCAAGATCTATGCCGAGAAAGTCATCATCCGGAGAACAGGAAAAGGTGACAAAAAGAAATGACCACTTCAAAGAATCAGAAAGAGCCCACTTTGGATGAGCTTTTCGGGGATTTTGCTGAACTCACTCTGGAGAATGTCACTATAGAGGTAGATGAACTCAGGCTGGCACTGAAACCTGTCGTCCAGCAGCTTGCCAAGTATGCTACCAAGGCCGCAATTGCAGCTCCGAAGTCCCTGATACCAGCCGAGTTCTCAACTCCATCTGGCGTATACACCTCATCCATCCATGAAATCACGATTGGAGCCACAAAGGGACAGGGAGGGACCAGAAGCAAGGCGCTCACGATTGGTGGGCACTCTGCTCCTGCATGGGATCTCTTCCAAGCTCCCCCAAAGCGTCTGCCTATTGTTGCAGCTGATGTCTTTGACATGCCAATCTCACTTGCAAAGGCGGTAAAGATGCACTACAAGGAAGTCATGGAAGACCCTGCGGAGTGGGCAAAGCTAGTCGTTAACAAGTTTGGTGCAGACCTCGTAACTCTTCACTTGATCAGCACAGATAGACAGCTTGGGGATACCTCGCCCTCAGATGCAGCAAAGACGATTGAAGAGGTATTGCAGGCAGTTAAAGTACCAATTCTTATTGGGTCGGCAGGTGATCCAGAGAAAGATGGGCCGGTGCTTGCAAAGGCTGCCGAAGTCTGCGAAGGAGAACGCACTCTCCTATGTTCGGCCACTGTTGATGTCTACGAGCCTATAGCGGAGGCCGCAAAGAAACATGATCAGGTTGTATTGTCGTGGACTTCACTTGATATCAATCAGCAGAAAGAACTCAACCGTAGGCTTATTGAATGGCTGAGACCAGATCAGATAGTGATTGACCCTACAACAGCCGCCTTAGGTTATGGACTTGAGTATGCTTTCACAATGATGCAAAGGATGCGTCTAGGAGGTTTGTTGGGCGATTCCGAGCTCCAGTATCCCATAAGCTCGGGGACAACAAATGCGTGGGCTGCTAGGGAGGCTTGGCTTAACGTGCCTGAGCTTGGGCCGCGCGAACTTAGAGGGCCCATCTGGGAGAGTGTGACTGCCTTAGCGTTGCTGCTTGCTGGAAATGACCTCTTCATGATGATGCATCCTGCAGCGATAAAGACAGTTCACGACCTCATTAACTGGCTGCAAGAACACCGAAAAACCACTCCAGAGGATTATCCTGATTGGACGTCAATGCAAATTCCGGAGGGTGCATAATGGCAAAACTCCCTGGCCCCTTGGACATCTATCCACTCCTTCCTGGAACAAACTGCAAGGAGTGTGGAGAAGCAAACTGTATGGCCTTTGCTACAAAGATGGCAGAGCATACTGTTAAGCTCAAAGCATGCGCACCGCTCTACAAAGAAAGCAAGTACGCCAAGAAGCTAACCAAGCTTGAAGCGCTTGTTCGTCCACCCGTAAGAGAGGTTGTAATTGGTGAAGGCGAGAAGGCAGTCAGCATAGGAGGAAAGCTTGTTCTCTATAGACATGACCTTCGCTATTCCAATCCCACATCGATATTCATTGATGTCCCCGACACTCTTGATTCAGAGGAAATGACAAAGAGGGTCAAGGCGATTGAGGACTGGACATATACCTACATTGGGCAAAATCTCCGCCTTGATGGGTTTGCCCTACGAGGCGTATCGAAAGATCCTAGAACCTTCGCAAACGCAGCGAAGAAAGTCACCGACGTGTCTGATTGGCCGGTCATTCTCTGCTCCTTAGACCCGGATATGCTTGCTGCATCTGCAATGGCTATTGCACACAAGCGTCCTCTGTTATATGCTGCGACTCTTGACACCTGGTTAAAGGTAGGCGAAATCGCAACAAAACATGATTTGCCATTGGTTGCTCGTGCCCCGGGAAATCTGAATGAGTTAGCCACCCTCGTCAACACCTTGCGCGCACTTGGTGTAAATGAGATAGTCCTTGACCCAGGTACAATTTCAGGGATAGGATTGGGCGCGACTGTAGATAATTTCACTCAACTGCGACGCTCAGCAACCATCGAAGGCAATGAGTTGCTTGGATTTCCTATACTCTCGACTCCAATCTCCGTGTGGGCAGACTACCAAGAAGGAACCGCCCCCGAACTCACAAAATGGGATGAAGTTCTGACTGCGGCAGCCTCGATTGTGAGATACTCTGACATTATAGTCCTTCACAGTCTTGACATGTGGACGAACCTTCCATTAACGTTCCTCAGGAGTAATCTTTACACCGACCCTGTGAAGCCGGTTGCGGTTGAAGCGGGACTTGTCGAGTATGGGGATGTCGGTCCTGATGCCCCAGTGATGTACACTACGAATTTCGCGCTGACCTTTTTCACAGTGGAGAGCGACATAAAACAGGCAGGAGTCAATGCGTACTTGCTAGTAGTGGACACTGAAGGAATGAGCGTTCAGTCAGCAGTCGCAGGGCGAAAGCTAACCGCAGAAAAAGTGGCAGAGGCCCTTCAGGAGTATGGAGTCGGAGAGAAGGTGAAGCATCGGATACTAATAAGTCCGGGGATGGCTGCCCGTATCAGTGGTGAAACCGAAGAAGCCTCTGGCTGGACACTCAAAGTTGGACCCAAAGACTCAAGCGGAATTCCCAAGTATCTTCAGGAAGGAAAATGGAAGGAAGAGTAGGCGTATCAACTCGAAATAAACGTGTGGTATGATTGCACATAGGAAAGAAAAGAATGAAAGAACATCTAGTAATTTCAATAGCAGGCAAAGGTGGTACGGGAAAGACATCGGCAGCAGCTCTGCTCACCCGTATTATATCTGAGAAGACAAAGAGGAGTCTTCTTGTTGTGGACGCTGACCCTGTGATGAATCTGCCGCGTGCACTAGGTGTTGAAGTATCTGATACGGTTGGCTCCGTTGCTACAAGACTTCGCAAGAACATCGATAATGGTGCAATCTCGAGTTCCGTAGCAAAGCAGGATGTACTCGAGGGAGAAATTTTCGCATCGCTTCTGGAAGGAGACCGGTTCGATTTTCTCGCAATGGGCAGAACAGAAGGAGAGGGATGTTACTGCTTCGTGAATCGACTCCTTACGCAGATACTGGATAGGCTAAGCAGGAATTACGAAATCACTCTTTTGGATATGAGCGCAGGACTGGAACACCTTAGTAGGAGGACAAATAGAAATGTGGATCTGCTCATTATCCTTGTTGACGCGTCAAGGGCTGCATATGAAGCTGCCATAAGAATCAGAGACCTTGCCAAGGAGGTGCATATCGAGTTCAAGAAAATTGTGGTTATTGGGAATAGATTCCCTGAAGGAATGGAGGAGGACTTGAGAAGCAGACTGGAGGGAGAGCAGCTCGAACTCATGGGGATGATACCTCAGGATAATGAGCTATCAAAAGCAAACTATGAGGGAAAACCAATATCGGAAATCCCCTTTAATTCTCCGTCCGTGCAGGCTGCGGAATTGATTGCTGAACGGCTTGGTCTTTTGGGCGAGGCTACACTTCTCAAGCTCTTAGGCAGGAGTTCGTGAGGAGGCCTGACAATATATCCCGAAAGTCTCAAATTGCTGTTGGTACATTGTTTGAAGATATACGGTGGAATACCGAATGGCTGTCATGGAAAACTGGACTGAAAGGTACAAAGACAAAGTAGTACCGGCCAAGGTTGCCCTCTCCAAGATTGGAAGGGGAACACGAATTTTCCTTGGGACAGGTTGTGGAGTGCCATACCATCTTGTCCAGGAGCTAAGTAAGAACGCAAGAGCAATGGCAGACAATGAGATTCTCCACCTGCTCACAATTGGAAACACACCATCAGCTGATCCTCAGTTTCAAACGCAGTTCAGACATAACACGTTTTTTGTGTCAGATAATATCCGAAGCGCAATATCCGAGGGCCGCGCGGATTACACACCTGCACCACTCTCAGAGATTCCATTCCTATTCAGAACAAGAAGAATACCTCTTGACGTGGCGTTGGTACAGGTGAGCCCACCCGATGAATTCGGGTTTTGCTCCTTAGGTATTTCAGTTGACATCACAAAAGCAGGAGTGGAGCATGCGGACCTTGTAATTGCACAAGTCAACGAGCGGATGCCTGTGACCCATGGTGATTCCTTCGTGGATGTCAAGGAATTGGATTATATGGTGCCATTCACAGAGCCACTGCGCGAGTTCAACACTCCAGAAGTTAGCGAACGAAAGAACAAGATTGGCGAGTATGCAGCGAGACTCGTAGAGAATGAATCAACAATCGAGGTGGGGATTGGGACTGTAGCAAAGGCAGTTACAGATAATCTCATTGATTCAGGAGTTAGAGACCTAGGCATTCATACCGAGACCTTCAGTGATAGTATTATCGACTTGATAGAGAGCGGTATTGTCACAAACCAAAAAAAGAGCATCAACCGTGGCAAAGTAATAGCAAGTTTTGCGATGGGAACTGAGAAGCTCTACGAGTTTGTGAACAACAATCCGCAATTCGAGTTTAGAGAAACATCATATGTAAACGACCCAACGGTGATTAGCCAGAATCGGAAAATGGTGGCAATTAACTCAGCCTTGGAAGTTGACCTAACAGGGCAAGTCTGTTCTGATTCGATTGGTCACGCTTTCTACAGTGGAATAGGGGGGCAAGTGGACTTCATTCGAGGGGCATCGAGATCTGAAGGAGGGAAATCCATAATCTGCGTGAAATCCACCGCATTACAAGGCACAGTATCCAAGATTGTGCCCCGATTAAGTGAGGGTGCTGGAGTAGTCACAACGAGAGGAGATGTGGATGTGATTATCACTGAATATGGGCTTGCTGCTCTTAGAGGTAAGACAATTCGGGAGAGAGTCCTATCACTCATAGCTATTGCCCATCCCAAATTCAGAAATGGTCTACTCGAGGCAGCCAAAGAAATGAAGTATGTATTCGAAGACCAAGTGCCATTTCTGGTACGAGGAACCTATTTCCCAATTGAGTATGAGGCCATCACCGAGGCTGAAATGCCTGATGGGTCAATTAGTGTTCATGTGCGCCTTATCAGACCCGATGACAGCGATCGAATCAAGGAGCTGTTTTATGGGCTCAGTGAAGACTCCATATTCTTCAGGTTTCTGACACCCTTAAGGAGTTTAAAGCGACAGACGTTGCAGGAGTTCTACTATGTTGACCAGGAATCGGATATTTCCCTCGTCGCAGTGGTAGGGAACGGAAATGAAGGATCCTGCGAGAAGATTATTGGTGCTGGGAGATATCTACTAAATAGGAGTACAAATCAGGCTGAATTTGCGTTGCTCATAAAGGACGAGTATCAGAATCGCGGTATTGGCACATTTCTTCTGAACCATATGATGCGTATTGCTAAGAGCAAGGGGGTCAACGCATTCATTGCATATGTGCATCCGAAGAATGTTCCAATGATTAACTTCATACATAGAACGGGGAAGCTCATTGAGAGCAGACTAAGCATTGATGATAATCAGTACACCTTCATCTTGAGACTCTAAAAATTCAGGTCGGATTCGTTCTGGTTTGGCATCAATATTCAGCTCAAGCAGAACCAAAATCATTTTATGATGGCGTTGGAGTTGGAATGCTTCCAGAGGAGATTTGATGATGTCTGATATATGTCGAATCGGGATACTGAAACTAGGATGTATCGGCGCTGCACCACTCCTGGATCTGATACTCGATGAGCGTGCAGAAAGAAAGGATATTGCAGTGAGAGTTGTAACATCGGGGGCCAGTATGGACCCAGAAATGTGCGAAGAGGCTGCAATCAAACTTGCAGAGATGAGTCCTAGTTTGGTACTAATTGTTAGTCCAAATGCGTCACTTCCAGGACCTACTGGGGCGAGAGATCACCTGCTGAAGAAGAAGCTGCCGGTGGTATCGATTTCTGATGGCCCATCAAAGAAAGCATTCTATACAAAGGATGAGAAGGGGAAGAGCGTTGTGTCGGTTCCTGATGGCAGTGGTTTCATTATTCTGCCCATGGACCCAATGATTGGAGCCAGAAAGGAATTTCTCGACCCAACAGAGATGGCAATCTTCAATGCCGAACTCATTAAGATACTCTCATGCACGGGAGTGATTCGATACCTACAATCAGAAATAGGCAAGCTCGTGGACAGTCTGAAGGCAGGTACAAAACTGAATCTTCCGACGATTACGCTTGCGACAGAAATAGCCCTAGAATCGGCAGGCTTTGCTAGTCCCTACGCCTATGCAAAAGCCTATGCTTCACTCAAGATGGCAGAATCCATCGCGGATATCACATCAAAGGCATGCTTCAAGGAGAGCGACCCGGATGTTTATGTTCCTGCAGTTGCAGCAGCTCATGAACTTCTTAGAGCCGCGGCCAGACTTGCTGATGAGGCTAGAGAGATAGAGAAGCAAAATGACACACTCCTGCGCACACCTCACGGTTCATCTGGCAAGATCGCAAAGAAGTCGGGGCTGAATGAGAAGCCCAAGTAAGCAGCGATAGCCCGTGCCGGAACGGTGGAGAGAAACGCTCAATTCAGCCAATATGAGATGTCCCTAAGGAAACGGTGAGTTCTAGAAAGAGCTCACTGCCTCCTGAATTCCATACAGCATCCATGTTTCCGGTTACCACGCTTTGCACTCCTATTTCTCTCTCGCACTGGCTCATGAAAGACGTGAGCCATGAATCAAAGAAAAGTCATCATTTTTATACTGCAATCCCGCTGTCTGAAATTTAATTTGGCTTGGTGAATGCAATGACAAAGGTATTTGCGGTAAATGGGAGCGCCAGAATGGAGAAGGGCTATACAGCAACCATCTTAGGGGCCTTCATTGAAGGGATGGAAGAAGCGGGGGCTTCTGTGGAACTTGTGTATCCAAGAAAATACAAGATACGTCCGTGCCTTGGTGATTTCCAGTGCTGGTTTGAAAAGGTTGGCGAATGCTTTCAAGCTGATGACATGCAAATGCTAATTGAAAAGATGAAAGAAGCAGACATTCTTGTTCTCGCGACTCCTGTCTATGCACCTTTACCTGGTGCCTTTCAGAATTTCCTAAATCGACTCATGCCAATTGTGGAACCAATCCTGGAGTTTAGGGATGGTCGAACCAGATCAAGGTTTCATGAGGACGTGAAGATATCCAAAATTGCTCTGGTTGCCACTGGGGGTTGGTGGGAAGTAGACAACCTCGGAATTGTCTTGCGCATTGTTGAGGAAATGGCAGAAAATGGAACAGTGGAGTTTGCAGGTGCAATACTACGTCCTCATGCCTTTCTAATGGATGAGTACAAGGAGAAAAAGCAGAAGATTCTCGAAACGGTGAAGAAGGTGGGCCGCCAACTCATCAAAGAGGGAAAGATGGCGGAAGAAGACCTCGCATTTATTAGCGGGGCTCTAGTGGCCGAGGAAGAACTCAGAGAGAGATACAACAGAAGTTATCGGAAGGCAAAGGATGCCAGCAAGTAGGTGTTTGATGGATGGACAGCGATTCCAAATCAATACCATGCACTTGGGCGGATGAATCGAACTGCGGGGATTGCGATCTTAAGGAGAAACTGAACTGCAGGCATAGCAGAGAACTAGTTGCATGCTTTCGGAAAAGGCATCTTGGCTACGCTGCAACTGCTTTTCTCGTGACAGGCATGGCGTCCTGGTTCACAGGATTCTGGATTTTGTTTCTAGCCTATGCTGCAATCACTGCATTGAACTTGGCATTCGTTGAAACATACATCCTTTGCAGGCATTGCCCTTTTTATGCCAAAGAAGGCCGTACCTTGAAATGCATCACTCTTGAAGGACTCCCCAGAATCTGGCGTTACAGCCCGGCTCCCATTAGCCGGCACGAACGGATTGCCATGATGATAATTGGTGGATTCGTGGACCTATTCCCACTACTGGCAGGTGGTTATGCAGTCTGGGTGCTATTCAATATTGGAGCGGACATGGTTCTGCTGGTGTTAATGGCTGTAGCCACAATGGTAATGGGTGGGCTTACAGCATACATGGGGAAGTTCATTGGTGATGGATACTGTGCAAGATGTGTGAATTTTTCGTGTGTCATGAACAAGGCGCCCAAGTCTTTCGTTAGTGATTATCTTGAAAGAAACCCGGAAATGAGGGATGCATGGGAGAAGGCTGGATACGACCTTGGGAAGTCCTAGCCGGTTTCTTTGTCATCCTCGTCTAGTCGTAACACTCTCCAAGCAAGACAAGTGCCAACTGTTTCCAACGGATGCCAATTCGTAGCCAGTTCTGTGACCGCCTTGGGAGAGGGCATCTCTTTGAGCCCGTATAGCTTCATTACGCCCTTACGCACACCAAGGTCGCTGGGAGAAAGCACGTCAAGTCGACCAAGAGAGAAGATTAGATACATCTGTACTGTCCATTCTCCGACGCCTTTGATTCTCGCGAAGAGCTCCATGATCTCATCCGAAGACAATGGTTTGAGAGACTCGGCAGAACTATATTGAGCAAGAAATCCACCTTTTCCAAAGGCTTCTGCGACGTTGTGCAGGTAGGATGCCTTCTGACGGGAAAGACCTGCCGTTCTCAGCTCATCCTGGGTCTTTGATAAAACTGCTTTTGGTGTAAGAGTGCCAACAATGGCAATGGTCCGATCAAGAATCGTCTTTGCGGCCTTTCCTGAGAGCTGCTGATATATGATTGACCTGACCAGCATATCAAAAGGTGAGTTCATTGAGGGCTCCAGCTTTAGCTCAACAAGATTCAAGAACCTCTGGAGTTCGGGAACCCGTTCACCAAAGCGAGTCAAGACCCTTTTTGTGAAGATATTTGGCATTGCATCCCAAGCAAGGTTTCCTGCCCAGAAAAGTGCTGCGAATAAGGTAAATCATGCAATTCAAAAGGTAGCAGACATGTCGCCAAGGACGACCAGATTCTGACAAGGCAATTCATCAATTTGTCTTTTCAAAAAGGCATTTTATTGCTCGTGCCATACCATAACCGGTGTAATTTCATTGAGTGAGATAATAACTGGAGCCATTCTTGAAACCCTCTCTCATCCCATTAGGCGGTCGATGTTGGCTGCGACCTCATCAAGAACAGACGGGGTATCATATACCGAGCTACTGACAGAACTACAAATATCGACAGGAAGGCTCAACTACCACCTCCGCCAGATGGATGGCTTTCTTGAAAAGAATGACACCTTTCGATATACTCTAACTCCACTCGGAGTCAAGGCGATGGATGTCCTCACTCTTGCAAAGCAGAGTGTGAATGGCGAAACCAATTTGGAGAAGTACTATCGGCTAGCCACTAGCAAAAGCCCACTTCAACTACTTCTAAGAAGCATGGCATGCATCCTTTTCATTGGGGTTCTTGTTCCCCTCTATTTCGTCGGGCAGTCAACTTGGAATGCAATTGCTGAGGGCTCTGAGTTCTCCTACATTCTATTCAATCTGTTGGCATTTCTTCTCGCTGCAGCAACGGCGATATGGATACTTGCAGCCTTCAGGTACGCCCCGGGAATAGTGAAGAGAATAGAGGAGAAGTTGTACGCTTAGCCGCTCAAATGTAAATGCAAAACGTTCCAATGTCCATGGAATCTTCTTGGCGGCGCGAAAGGGTAGGGCGGATCCGTCGTTGCTAATGGATCCGCCAAGGAGTTCAGGTGGACTTTCTGGACTTCACTGCAACAATGAACACAATAACGACTCCTATGGCTCCTCCTATAACAAGAACCATGAGCAAGTCGGGTGGAATGATGCCCGTTGTGGAAGGCGTGGTTCCGATGTGCAGCGTTGCTACGTCTGACCAGAACCCTATGTCGTTCTCATTATCTATGCCCGCAAAGCGATAGTAGTATGTGCCGTTGGCCAAGTAGGAAATCAGCGTACCGTTATTCCAACCCGTGACTTTTACCCCATACCCTGTGATAGCGCCACCAAAGTAAGTCCCTGTCTTATTAATGAGGCTTGGAGAGTCAAATGTCTGGACAGTATCCATCTGGAAAAGAATGGGATGGTAGCTGCTATCAAAGAAGAATATGGGCTCATTGTATCCTTCTTGATAGCTGATGCTAAGAAGCTCTGGAGGAGTTCTCAAAACCTTGATTGATAGACCAAATGAATGAACCTTCGGTGTTACTGCTGCTGCCGTGGTGGAGAGAACAGCTCTCCATGCGATGCCCTTTCCATTTATTGTGAAAACATGATTAGTCCCGGGAGTGACCTGCTCCCAATGAGTCCCATTGTCAGCCGAGAGTTGGTAGCCTATGCTGGTCGAGCCAGGAACATCCGCATCAATGGTGAGAGTTGCTTCAGCGATGAGCCCTCCATAGTCAGGGAAATGTGGAAGTGACTGCGCGATTGCTGTAAGAGCATCGTCAAGCTCATAGACCCCAACCCAAGAGTTTCCATATTCGCCGCCGCTTGTATATAGATAAACGCCCAGAATGACGATCCATCTCAAGGTAGGTGGGTTCTGGTCGAAGCTTACGAAGTCAATGCGAGGGTCAACAATATCTGTAACATTGAACATGGCCAGATTGCCAAGTGCACCATAGGCGTAGTCACCTGAAAAGGCCATACATCCAGGATATCCAATGCCTGGGACTGAGATTGCGCCAACGAGCTCAGGAGACCAGAGTGATGTTGCCACCGAAATGACATAGAGCGCGGAGTGATACCCAGCGAGATAGATAGTATCACCGGAAACACGCAGATTAACTCCATGATGGGGTACTACACACCTACTCATGTATGTGATGGCCGTCGGATCGGTGGCATTGATTATTTGAACTCCATAGTCAGAATATGGAGCTCCACTTTCTACGGCAAAAAGGTAGTTCCCAACCTTCTGAGTCTGCGATACAGAGGTTGCATTTACTTGTGTGTAGTTGCACACTGAAACTGGTACAAGTGGATTTGAAACATCCAATACATGAATTCCTTCGCCATCGGTTGAAAGATAGGCGTACGAACCATCAAGGGTTATGTGAAGGATTGGTGCGGGGTTGTAATTGGCAACTTCAACTGGAGCATCAACATTAGTGAGGTTAAGTATTCGTAAGCCATCCACAAGGTCACACAAATAGCCAAAACCAGCCAGAGAGGCCATGAAGTTTGGCTGTGTTCCCTCTATGAATGCTTCATACTCTGGTTTTGTAGGTGTCGAGATGTCTATGACATCAATGCCTTCATGTGACACGGGAAGATAGATGTAATCATCGAATACTCCTGGGCGATAGCCCGATGTATATGATGATGAGCAGTTATCAATGAAGGTTGCGTCCTTATAGGGAATCCAGACCTCACCTTCGCCCCAGCCTGTTGCTGTCGTTTCCAGGGGGTCGAGATAGTCTGTATTATCGAAGCTTTCTGACCAAGGCACTGTCCATGCAGCGACCTCAGTAGGCCCATTGATCATGACAAAGAGCACTGCGATTAGCCATAGGCACATTAGTGTTCTGCGAGTTCTTTGACAGGCATTTCCTTTCATTGCATATCCCTCAACTTCTTCAGGTAGACAGAAGGAAATCGATGTAACTGCTTGAAGTATCAAAGAACCGTTGACATCCTCACCTGACACACGAATAGTAATTTGCATACCTATTCCTCCGGGTCTTTATTAATTCTGCCACACCCCAAGAAAGGTTCTTGAGGAGGAATGCAATCCGTTTTCAACTTCAGCAGGTGTGAAATAGTGCCGGAGAAAGACGAATTCGAAAGGTGGCTTGATCTTTTCGAGAAATCATTAGAATACATGAAGCAACAAAGATGGGCGGAAGCGGAAGAAGTGCTCCTAGAGCTCACTTCGGCTCAGCCTCGAAATCATGGAAACTGGTATGGTCTTGCACGTTGCCAGCTCATGCTGCAAAAGACGAAGGAAGCTGAAGCCTCGATTCGCAAAGCCCTCGAACTGCACGAGAATTCAGGTTTCTACTGGACGTTTCTAGGAACAATCTACAAGTCACAGACAAGATTCCAAGAGGCAGAGGGATTCTTGAGGAAAGGAGTTGAACTTACACCCAAAGATTCGAATGCATGGTCCGGTTTGGCCACGGTTCTTGTTGGAATGGGAAGGACGAAAGAAGGAATGGATGCATGTGCAAAAAGCCTTGAACTCAACCCCAAAAACCCAGAAGCCTTGCTGGTTTTAGGGCTGGCTGAATTTCGTCTTGGAAATGCCTCAAGAGCCGAGGAGATAATTCTTGGCCTTCTGGAAATTGCTCCGACAATGACTGACGCCTACGAGTTCTTGGCAATCATCTACGATGCCCAAGGAAAAAAGGAGGAGGCAGCCGAAACCAGAAGCCTACTAGGCAAGGTTCGCCGCTAACATCCTCATAGAGATTCCAGAACGTAAGGGCGTCACCAGAAAAAGGGGAGTGCCCTTGTTTCTGGGAACAAGGGCATTTTGGTTTACACTTCGTCTTCGTTTCTTTTGCGATACCGGCGTAGATAGGCTGTCGGCCCGAAGAATAGCAAAGCCAGTGGAATTGCAAAGAGTGAAACAGCCACCACCGAATCAATCAAGGTTGTATCCTGCACTTCAGCTTCTGCAAAGGATGGTACGGGAGGCGGGCTTGCGCTCTCTACACCACTCACGACGTACAAACGGTTGCCATTGTAGCAGACCACATCTAGTGGATTGCCAATTCGGATGAACTGGCCCACAAGTGGTCGCCAATGAGTTCCTGAGCCCACATGATGCCACAAAATGCGCCCAGACGTGCCATCAACAACTTGGAGGTAGTTGTAGTTTGTAACCACTAGGTCGTTTGCTCCGTCACCGTTCATGTCTGCAATTTCCAGCTGCGCATTGCTTGAGCCAACAACGAGGCGAGCATCGAAATACCAGACAAGGTTCTCCGCCGCATCATATGCTTCAATTCCTATCTCATCCACGTAGACAATGACCTCATCTGCACCGCCAGGGATGTCTCCGACATCCCAGTCAGTTATTGCCCCTGTGCTGTAGAATAGGTCAATGAGAAGGGCTTGTGTCAGGCTGTCATATGCTCGGATGTCATCAGCTGAGTTGACAATGGCAATGTCCTCGAAGCCATCGCCGTTGAGATCACCAGTATGCATTCCCCAGACAGCAGCCGCAATATCCCATTGATAGACGCCATTGCTTCCGTCGTAGACATAAATGGAGCTTCCTCCGCTGCTGCCACCCCATGCTATATCGAAGTGCGCTGCATTTCCAGTGAATCCTCCTGCTCTGACGGTGAAGAAGGAGCTGCTATCAGTCTGATTTGTGTCAAACCGGAATAGCTCCTGCGCATCTTCGTCATACCATACTCCGAAGGTGTTCCACGGAGAGCTACTCTGCTGGTACAACACGAAGAGCTCGTGATTCGCATGTCCCGTGTTGAACTCGCTGACAGAAATGCCTTCGATGTCGTAGCCCGAGGGAGCTGGTAGTACCGTTATCTTGTCACCGGTAGATCCCTCAACAACAACAACTTCGTCATTACCCAGCCTGAGAGCAATGTCATGCCACCCAAGACCATCCACATTGCCGAACGAAACATCTCTGATGTAGACGCCCACATTGCTGTGCCAAAGCTCGGTTCCGGTTTCGGCGTCCCAGACATAGAGTTGATCATTGACATTCCAGAAGATGATTTCATCGATTCCATCGCCATCAAGGTCGTATACTCTGGTTTCATCGATGTCGCCGGTTGGCAGGTCGACACTCCAGTACTCCTGGTGAGGCATATAGCTTGGTAAGTCAGGTTCTGCGTATTCAACACCTGAAACCACATGTATCATGTAGTTGAAAACCTCCCAGCAGACGAGGGACTCGGGGCCAACGGGATGAATTCTAGCAGCAGTCACTTCTACGGGCGAGTCAAATGTAACATTGTACCACAATGGAAGCCCCGTCATTCCATCAAGCGCAACAACAAGCCCTGCATCACCATCAGCATTAGTAGATGCAATCAAGATGTCCATGCTTCCAGAACCTCCCATGAATCCGATATTGGCGTCATAAACATCCATGTCCTCGTTCTGGAAGTCATAATGCCATCTCGTGACCTTATGGTCTATCTCCTCAAGAAAGACACCGTCAGTCAAGGAATGGATTAGCACCTCCTTGTTTCCATCACCGTCGAAGTCCTCAACGAAAATGCCCGCTACGAGGCCCATATCTGTTGTATTGTAGTATACCTCTAGAGTGCTCAGGTCTATGATACTCAGCCCATCCACATTCGCAAAGAGGATATCATCAAGCCCATTTCCGTTGAAATCGTGAATGGCAAAATTGCTGAATGTGCTGGCAAAGGCGGTCGGGCTCTGATAGACAATGGTTCCATTCAGCGGATTAACGACAATCATCTGGTTAAGGGACGTCACCATGGCAGCCAGAAGCTCGGACCGGTTGTAGAAGTGTCCGGTTGTGATATAGTTGATTGCGCTGCTGGTTATGTCATAGGCGTAGAGTGCGGTTCCATTTGCTGCGATGGTGTGAACCCACCCATCACGTGTTGAGATTACCACTTCGGGCACACCATCGCCAGTGAAGTCACCTGTGGTTATCCCGTAGACATCATCAGTAGCACCGTTGTAGGACCATAGCTCATGGCCATCTGTTATATCAAGGACATACAGAGTCACGCCGTTGCCTGCCAATAGCAGCTCCGGAATCGTATCATTATTGAGGTCGGCCAGGAAGATCTGATGGAAGTTCTCTACTGGGTCAGAGTTGCTCCATAGGATACTTCCGTCATCATCAAGGCAGACGACCTGACTGTCGCTGCTCAATGCATAGATGATTTCATCAAGTTCATCTCCATCCACATCATAAGACTGCAGCAGGTTCATGTAGATGTAGCTGCCCATCCCCGTTGTATTGAAGCTCCAGTCCACCTCTGAAGACATCGGACTTGTCGCGCCTACTGAGGGATCAATGAACTCGAGGAAGTAGACATTCCCTCGTTCAGTAGCCACTCCAATCTCAGGGAAGCCATTCCTGTTTGTGTCGTAGAGTGTGACACCAGTCACCTTGTTCTCGTACGGTAACGAGAGCCAGGCTTCATCATATGTCATGAAGCCAGTACCATTGGTTGAATGCTTGAGTTCATAGACACCAATTTGGTGCTCAAATCCAACGACAACCTCTCTTCTGCCATCCTGATCTGTGTCTCCAACATCTAAGTCTACCACGTTTCGCAAGTGGTTGTGTACCCAATCTGATTGTGGGTTGACACCATAGACTAGGTCACCAACAGGGTAGTGTATCCAATAGACATCAGAAACCTGGTAGTGAACAACGGATGTGAAGGGAAACAGGTACATGAAACCTGCACCATCTCGACCAATCACAGATCCAGCGTATGCCATAGGTCCATTCAGTGGGAGTCCACCTTTGACGTAGTAGACCTCGCCCCATAGTCCCTCCATGCGTGTCACCGTATCAGGAACTGGATTCAGGTAGTCGGCAACGCTCCAGGTGGAGCCTCCTGTCGTACTTGCTACCATGCCAAGCTTCTCTTCGAGAGATGCGGCCACGGCCTCATACATAACAATGATGCTATGGTCCTCCGAGCGCAAATAGTCCACAGAAGGATACATCTCATCATAGTAGGATACTGTGGCCTGATGGGCCCGCTTTCCATCGAATTGGAAAGTGCTGTTACCGACTACCACCCAAATGTCATGGTCGGCCTTTGTGAGCTGATAGTTTTCGGCTGACATAGCCAGCGCATAGGATCCATCTGGAAGCTTGGCGACTGACAGCGAGTGAACCTTGAGGGCGTTTCTATTCTGGAAGTTGACGGGCAGAGCCGCCCATGAACCGGTCAAGTCCTTGGGACGACTATATGCGCGGATATTTCCCTGCTTGTATGTATATATCATACCATCCAGGACCCATCCATCAAATCGGCACGCAATGCCAATATTCGTCGAGTCAAGAATGAAGACAGATGGGAACATCCGCCTTCCTGGAAACAGACCGCCGGGGTCTGGGTAGTATAGCGGACCAAGATATGCAGGTGTGTTCGTATCAAGTCCAAAAACACCGATGTAATGGCTACCGTTTGTCGCCGTCGCCTCAAAGGCGACCCAGAAGCTTCCGTCCGTTGGATGGCAAACAATACTGGGGTTAGAGAAGTAGCTGATGCCCGGACCGAAGTCCCAGGTGTCGGAGAACGCTGCACCGGGAATCCATAGTCCAGAGGACTCGATGTAGACTTTGTAGTATATTTCCGAGTCCTGTTCGTAGACAGCCCAGATATACCCCTCATATATTCCAGAACCATGAGCCATATCACTAGCTCCTCTAAGGTCATTTGGAAAATCAATAAGGAATTGCTCGCCGGTAGCCTCAAAGAGCGCGGTCTTAACAGAGTTCATTGGATAGTTGGGGGAGGCCGTGACATACTCCACCTTCTGATACTTGGAGTCTGTTCCCGGAATATGTTCCCAGATGTCGAAGCCCTTTGTATGACCAATGATTATCTCGCAGTTGCCATCATAATCCTGGTCATCGAGAGTCAAGACACTCACAGGATTCCACATTGTCACCTCGGATGGCGCCTCCCAGACCTTGTAGAAGGTCCCTGCCTGACACTCATAGACATAGACGAAGCCACTATCGCGCGCTGGACGGTTGTCCGCAATACCACCAAGAATGACCTCGCGGTAGCCGTCCTTGTCAGTATCGCATAGGGTAAGAGCGTTTATCTCAGCAAACTCGAAGTCGCCCTTCTCTGGATTGCCCAGCATAAAGTACCTGCCCTCCAATGAGAGGCTCGTAACAAAGTAGTCATTCTGCTCCATATCCTCAAAGAGGCCAATATCTACATTGAAGATGAAGAGAAATGGACCTGCGGCAACGACCAACTCCATCCTGCCATCATAGTCCAGATCTGATGCTGCCCCCATGGCGGTTATCTCCTTGGCATATTCCCAGGTATACCGGCCCTCCCACTCCGATTGACCAAGGTCAAAGCCATAAACAAATCGAATGGCGTCTCCGCCCGTTAGTCCCACTTCCTCAAAGATGTAGACCTGCAAGTCAGCGGCGACTATAATCTCCTTCAGGCCGTCCTGATCGAGGTCAACGTCCGCAACCAGATGCTTTGCATGATCCCAAATCTTTCGGTTGAAGTCACCCGATATTCCCTCGAGTTCCTCATAGTAGTAGGGACTAACGTCGGAAACTTCACTGTGATTCAAGTCAAAGGACCTAAACATCCGTTTGTAGGTGTTGTTAGAAAGATGTTCAAAGGCGTAAACGTTGTTGTCAAAGTCGCCAACAATTATCTCACCGTTCCCATCTTGGTCCGTATCAGCTGAGGCTATGCACAGAGTCCAGTTGTTAAGATCGTCGTCATTGCTCCAAGATTCATGGATGTTGTAGCCCAGGTTGATGTATCGGTTGAAACCTGCGCCCTCGTCCATTGCGCTCATTATGCTGAAGTCAACCTGTACCACTCTTGGATAGGTCGCAATTACGTAGGTGTCGGTGGTTCCGAGTTGGGGTGACATCCAGTAGGTCTTTTCTTCGTAGATATTGTGGGCTGCGATGTAGAATGGCCGATCTGGCTCCAGTCCGTAATAATCATACCATCGCTCCATGTTGAAACCATCGTAGTAATCGCCCCAGTGAGGGATTGCTCGGACATCGGTGAGGTTAAGGTAAGCCATGTTTGTATCAGGATTCCTGTTCGAGAACACCATCTTGTCCTCGACCCACTCAGGGTTGGCAACGGTTCCTTTGTTGATGAAACAGGTAGCTCCGTTCTTGTCAC
Organism: Candidatus Thorarchaeota archaeon; assembly: GCA_011365025.1. The sequence continues at coordinate 14,541 of RDOF01000025.1, read as the reverse complement.
CATAGCTGAGGACCAGGTCGAAGTCACCATCATCATCAAGGTCTACAAAGTCAGGCTGGCCCCATATCCTATTCGTGGCGAGGGCATTGATATCGTCGAAGTATCCCGGAACTAGAACATATTTCAGGTCTTCAATCTCGAGCTCAGCATACTCCGCTGCAAGGTTCTTTGCAAGATAGAGATACCCGTTTGAAACCACAAAGTCAAGATCATTATCGGAGTCAATATCAGCAAAGTCCATCTTCGGAGTGGTTCTTGCATGGTCGATAAGCTGGGAGAGCTCGCCATTGAGGTCAAGCTCCCAGAGATCAACACCAAGGCTGAAGGGCATTCCCCAGTCGGACCGATAGTAGAAGGTAATGTGTGCCCTGTAGTAGGTACTCACACCATAGCTATCAATTGGCACATCAGGATTGAACTTGCCAACTGCTATTGCCGTGGTTGGTGTTATGAAGGGTAGATAGGTCACCTCAGCAGACGTATATGGCCAAAGAACCGGGTCCAAGTCGGAATTGATGGGGGCAATCAGGGGGGTTAGCATAGGTTCTGGATTACCCAGAAGGTCAGTTGCTTGAATCTCTCCATCCTGTGTTCCGAGAAGGTACCCCCAGATATCTGGTTCGGGAACAGCCCAGGTCCATGAGTTATAGCCTAGTCCTCCAGCAACTGGCAGGTTCGTCTTTAGCTGATAATTCCATGTGGGTATATCAGGCTCCTGACCAGGAATATATGCCATATCCCAGATGTTTGCCCCCATAGTGTAGTCAGCATCATCTCCTGACTGCCATAGGACATCATATGAACCACCGGGACCAACAACGATCACCTCACCGGTAACTGTTCCTACGATGACCTTGTCAAGCTCGTCGCCTCCGGTCCAGAAGTTCTCGCCATCCATTTTCATCGGACCAATGGTGATAGACAATGCATCAGTTAGGAGATTATATACCTGAGTCAGTTCAAGAGAATTGACTTCATAGGTCACTGAACCGTAGATAACAATCTTCGCATATCTGAACCACTCCCATTGCCTACGACCAAGAGCGCTATCGACATCGATATTTAGAACCCGTAGGTCTGCGGGCCCAATGGTCATGTGGCTCACGGAAACCTGTTCGAAGTCGGTACCGTCCTGTGAGATGCTAAAGTTGAGATGGTCGAAGATAGATGGATTGAGATTGTACCTGAAGGTCATCAAGATGTCACCGGCCGCATTTGCACCGCCAGTTCCTTCTTCATCAAGTCCAAAATCAACAATTGCAGTGGCGTTGTCCACTGATGGATTCGTGCAGTCAAAGGTAGAGTAGTTGCCGTCAGGCATCATTGCCATTCCTGTGTTGTAAGGATAGACATCCGCATCTGGGTCCCAGGCGCCGCCAACTCGAACATATTGAATTGGTTCAGGGACATTGATTGATACATTAACAGGGTCGTGATAAGTGACATTATGCGCATAGATGACTCGGTCAACATAGTAGTCGAGACCCCAGTATCCAAAGGTCTCCCATGGCTCATAGTCCTTATACACTCGTTCGTAGTCGTAAGACTTCTCAGCACTGTTCCAGTCAAGCGTATAGACACCCTGACCTTGGGACACCAGAGCGATCTCATCGCCATCAGTGCCATCAATCTCACCCACAGCCATTGAGATGATGGGACGCCAAGTGTACGCCTCCGAGGTCCAGTTGAGGTAGTAGTGATTGTCATAGATGAGCGGGAACGGATGCCCGTTGATGTAGATGGTGATGCCATCGTTCTCAAAGACATAGACAGTACCGTCTCTTGTGCCAACTACCACCTCTGGCAGGCCATTTGCGTTTGTGTCCCCGGTCTCAAGACTGTACACCTTATCGTCAACCGGAAGGGTTGCGACCTCGTTATAGGTGATCCAGTGTTCTTGAACGAAGGGATATCCACTATGATTGCTATACTCAAAGATGTGAACCTTATTGTCCCAGCCGCCTGCAATGATGTCGGGGCGATAGTCCTTGTCAATGTCATCAATCTTCAAGTCAAAGACCTTGAACATGTAGGGGCTCTTCCAGACAAGATCGAATTGATTCTCCGTGTTGGCATAGGGGTCATAGAGATGACGTTGCTCAAACACATAGACTCGCCCGTCTGCACAGCCTGCGGCTATCTCAATGAAGTCGTTCAGGTCTGTGTCGCCAAAGGCGAGAGACATCACATCGCTGGGGAGCTGCGAGTCTCCAATATCCCAGACCTTGTCGAACATACCGGTCTCGGTGTTCAGTCGCCAGAGATGGATCTCATTGTCATAGAGCCAGCCGCCTCCAAGTGCAAGGAATCCGAAGGCCTCATCGTAGGCAACTGCGTGGATAGCGGCCTTTGACTTCCAGGGCTCATAGTTCGTCTTGTACTGATTCACTCTGTCGGGTAGGATCTCGTTGAGGTCGAAGTCCTCAGGTATCCTTGGGTCCTCGGCCAAGGCTTGCATGACCTCTGGAAGGATGTCCTCGGGAATGCCCGTCATTGTAGTCATATCGCCAAGAGGTGCCTGTGCTTGTGGCACGCCCGGAACGGTGGCGAAGTAGCTCATCATCAATACTACCATGAACAGAATTGTTAGTGTCTTGAACTTCACTTCATGCACCTCCCTTCTTGCCCTTTGCCGGGCCGGACTTCTTCGTGCTCTTTGTCCGTGTCGTGGTCGATTTCTTCCTCGTGCTCTTCTCGGAGCCTTCTTTGGTCCCCTCAGGAGTACTTGCCTCCTCAGCAGTGCCTGTTGGCTCCGCAGACGACTCTCGTTTTGGTGCACCGGGTAGGTGACTTCCAATCACTGGCGTCTTGTAGATCCAGCCCTTGCCAAAGCTGATACCCACCACGAAGGCGAGAAAGGCAAGTCCGATGACAAGGCCAATCATGCCCCAATCTGGCGCCAAAACGGGGAACGGAACCTCGAAACTGGTCTCAGCATAGAACTCCTGTCCTGCAGGGGTCTCGCCAAAGACCTGCAGCTCGTATGTTCCGGGCGCCCAGTCTGTTGTGTCTGAGTACCAGAGCTGCAGGTTCGCATCATAGGTGAGACTGAAGTTCCCACTCCAGTCACCGGTCGTCCGATACCGGTACCACATGCTCTCCATGGCTGTCAGGTTCACCACTCTGATGTCAGTGTCATGGTAGGCGATAGACCCTGCAGCCGGCGTGAGAATGATGATAGTTCGGATGACATGTACGCCAGTAGCCGAAACCGTAAAGGTCAGGGTCTCCTGAAGGACGGTTCCATTAGTCAACTCGCCAGAAACCTCAAGCTCGTACACGCCTTCTGCCAGAAGGATTGGTGTTGACACCCAACGACCTTCACCATCATCAAAAGACAGGGGGATATCGCTGCTCCAGGCCTGCCCAACTAGGCGGTACCTACACCAGGATGCCGCCAAAGTTGTGAAGTTCATCACTGAAATTGTGACCTCTGGGAGCACCGTGCTATCGTGCATAGGTGAGATAACGGCGAAACCGCTCCAGCTGAAAGGATTGGAACCTACCGCTATCTCGAACCCATCAGACAATCCATCTCCATCAGAGTCAGCGGAGGCAGGATTCGTATGGTAGATGTAGTACTCGTCGCCATCTCGAATGCCATCATTGTCCGAATCGGGGTCCAAGATGCCTCCACCAGTCATCTGAAGACCAAGCTTGAACTCGATACCATCCTCAAGTCCATCGAAGTCAGTATCAAACTCGTAGGTATCATCGGTGCCATCATTGTCCGAGTCTATGTCCATCGGGTTGCTTCCGTACATGTAGACTTCGGCACCATCAGGAAGCCAGTCGTCATCCGAGTCTATATCTGTCGGGTCCGTTGCGTATAACGGCGGCGGTGGTTCGTACTGTGCCAGAACATACGTGCCCTCCGCAAAGACATACTCTGACGGAGGCTCAGCAGCGGGGGGCTCGCCTTCCGTGGGCTCGTTTTCACTCCCTATGCCTATGGACCAGTTCGACGGCGGCCAAGGACCATACGGCCATATCTCCACGAGGTACTCCTCGTAATCTGGGATCTGGTCTCCGTCAGTGTCATTGTACAGCGCCGAGGTGTTATACACCCAGACCTCCCACCAGTCGGGTATGGTATCGCCGTCAGTATCAGGATTAGCAGGGTCGGTGTTGAACACTACAACTTCTTGATAGTCAATTAGCGTGTCATTGTCAGTATCTCGCATGACAGGAGACGAGTTGTACCGGAGAACCAAGGTGACTGCGATATACGGGTAGACTATATCGCTCACGTTCACCAGGACCAATTCACTGCCATCGATGAGCAAGTCGTTGTCCGTGTCGTTTGACAACGGGTTGAGGGGCATTGGATCCATCCACGGAATCTCGCCTGTGCCAAGGTACATCTCGAGCGCATCTGAGAGACCATCAAGGTCGGTATCAGGCTCTGTTGGGTTAGTGGAGTAGTTGTACACTCCCATGACCTCGTGATAGTCCGAGAGCGGGAAGGTCATACCACCCGTAGCATTAGGCTCCGTGATGCTGTCCAAATCGGTGTCCCAGGCCAAGGGGTCAGTGTCATAAGTTTTAACTTCTTCACCATCAGATAGACCATCTCCGTCCGAATCATAGACAAAGGGATTCGTACCGTAGATGACAATCTCTTCAAAATCGGTCAGCCCATCATTGTCTCCATCTTCATCCAAGGGGTCGGAGCCGTAGAGGAAAATCTCGTCGCCATCCGACAGAAAGTCTCCATCTGAGTCATCCTGCAAGGGGTTCGTATGGAACCAGTATACCTCTTCGCCATCCGTGACATTATCGAAGTCTGAATCGGCCAAGGTTGGAATTGTGAAGAAGGTGTAGAACTCCTCTGAATCAGATATCATATCATGGTCGGTATCGGGGTCTCGTGGGTCACAACCGAGGAGAATCTCTTGCATGTCTCCGAGAAGGTCATCGTCCGTGTCCCAGTCGTTGGGATTGGTGTGGTTGCTCAGGGGGTTGAGCACGCCCTCAATACCATCGAGAAGTCCATCATCGTCTGAATCGCCATCTGTGGGGTCAGTGGGTGGCGTTTGAGCAAGCTCGTACCCGTCGCTGTTTATCCACATGCCGGGCTGGGGTGTTCTGTCAGTGATTCCGGTGTCGCCATCGGTGTCGGGATTACAGGGGTTCGTGAAGACCTGCTTGCGCTCGGGGTCGCCGTCCTCGTCATAGATAGTTATCCAGAAGCCAGCAATTTCGGCGCCATCGTTCATGTCCATGAGGAAGTAGTCTGGGAGTTGCCAGTCCACCTCACCATTGTACAGCTGGTAGTAGGAGTCGTCATCCGTATCTTCGTCCAACGGATGAGTGTACCCGCCATTGTAGATGAGCGGGTTTGGGTCAAAGCCAGACCCAGCAGTGTCGTTATAGAGCGAGGCAAGGCCGTAGTAGGCACCAGTGACTCCCTCGTCACCATCAACAAGGCCATCCCCATCCGTATCAGGATTTAGGGGGTCAGTCCGGTCGGTGTACTCCTTGTCGCCAATGGTGACCACAATGTACCCGGTTGGTCGCCAGACACCCGTCATATTTAGCACAGTACGAATTTCATAGGGATCATTGAGGCCATCCCCGTCAGTATCTTGCGAGAGAGGGTTCGTGTGATAGTACTGGTCCTCTTCAAAGTCAGTGAGCTCATCCCAGTCAGAATCGACCCAGAGCGGGCTGGTACCAATATCCCACTCGTACCCATCTTCCAAACCATCTCCATCTGTGTCCGGGTTTGTGGGGTCTGAGCCCATGGTCTGGGTCTCCAGCTTGTCGTTTGCCCCATCGCCATCAGTATCAGGGCTGAACATATCGAGGCCGGGTGTTGCAAGTTCATAGGCGTCACTCAACCCATCGCCGTCTTTGTCAAAGCCCATGCCCGAGGCGCTATACTCCTGCGAGCCCTCCGGGGGGGAGAGGTCCCAGGGGCCGCCGGGCTCCCAGGTCCAGGTCTTCTTCCAGGTCCAGAAGAGGAACCGTATCTTCAATTTTAGTGTGAGGGTCAGTTTCAATAGTATCTTCATGGGCGTTGAGCCCGTGAAGTCCTGGAAGAAGGAGAAGATGATCTCCAAGGTGCCTGTGAGGTCTGCAGCGGCAATTAGGAGATTGATTCCGAGGGACACCGAAGCACCTATCGTGACTACCAAGGACATGGTCGAGGTCTCGGCAGCAATAGCAGTAGCCGCTTTCTTCACGATGTCGAGGTCAAGCCCGAACCAAATGGTGAGTTTGACTGTGTCGAGACCGATATAGCTAGCAATCTTGCTCACTACTCCGCCGCCCACTCCGCCTGTCAGAAAATCAAGAAGGGTGATGGTCTTGGAGATGGCAACGTGCAAGGAGAGGCCCCACTCGATGATGTGGAAGAACTCGTCCCAGTCCCACATGCCATTCCTAAAGGAGAAGAGGTTCAGGACAAACTTTGCAGAACCCGAGAAGGAAAAATCGACACCAAGTACGTCCAGCAGAATCTCCATGAACTTGTTCTTAGAGGAATCAAAGCCTGAGACTCCCAATTCAGCGTAGAACTGCGGAGTAATCTCGAAGAACTTGAGAATTGATAACATGAAGTCGGAGAAGGAACTCAGCGAGAAGGGATTTCGTCCCTCAAGGAGAATGCCGCGTATGAACTCAAAGAACGGCTCCGGATTGATATGGAACTGCGGGCGGATACCAAGGTCAAAGACCAGGTCGAAGAGAGACCACTCACCAATGCCTATGGGCAGGACACCACCATGCCCCAGCAGGTCGCCAAAACCGCCGAAGGCTCCGTTGAGCCCATCCTCCATGGATTGCAGCAGGGGAGTGATCTGGCCCGTGAGCCAATCGAATATCTTGTTGAGGATCCAAGTGAGTCCTTCTGTGAAGATTCCCTTTATGTCAAAGAGGAAGGTGAGAACGGTTTCCACCATGGACGAATCGAAGGCTCCAGTGAGGGGGAAGTCGTTGATGTAGTCCACAATCTCACTGATCTCAGGGGTTTCGAAGTCCCCAAGGAAGTCGAAGCTCTCCGGGAAGAAGGCCTTCTGGACCATCAGCATTCCATCGAGGGGGACCGCATCGAATGACGGGAAGAAGCCAAAGAGGGAAATCACGGCCTGAAGCAAACCCTTCATAATCCCAGTAAATGAAACATCCTTGAAGTTCCATATCATATTACCAAAGGAGAAGAATATCTCACCAAAGGAACGGAGTGTGTCCTCAAAGTCGAGGGCACCTGTAATCATTGTGCCGCCAACGTGAATGAATACATTGGCAAGGACATCGGGCAAGTCTGAGAAATCGGCATTGAAGAGCTCTGTGGTCACCCCAATCATCTTCTTGAGGCCCTCAATATCGCCAATCTGCGCGATGATTGCAAGAACAGGTTTGACTATGTTGGTCATTGCATCCATGGCGGGAGTCAGTTCGGACGGTACAAACTCGGCCAATATGCCATTGACAATGTCAAAGGCATCGGGCACGTTTCCGGGATTGAAGTTTGAACCATAGAGCCAAGCAACCATGGCAAGCGTGTCTTTCACGATGTTCTTGATGCCGGCAGTGACTGCGCCAGTGAGGCTTGAGTCAAGGACTGGGTCAAGCTGAGAGTTCAGGTCGCTTATTGTGACGGAACTAGGGTCTTCAACAAAGTCTTGAACAATCTCCATTAGTTCGCCAACAAATTCCGCTGAATCCCCAATGATGTCATCAACACCGATGATTGCTTCAATGGCTTCAAGCAATACCTGGAGTGTGGTCTGCGTGTTGAAGTCAAGGAGCATATCGCCAATGGAATATCCCAGCTTGAATATTGTCATAACTCGGTCGACTGCAGCCTGTCCAACTCCACTAGTCAGAATACCGAGACCGAGATTCAGTAGCTTGTTGCCGATATTGTCAAAGAAGCTGTCAAAATTGAAGCTGCAAATGTAATCGAATATGGATGATATGAATGGGTGAATAATGTCAAAGAATCCTACAAGGTCATCCTCGATTCCAAGCAGGGCAACCAAAGTCTTGTTGAGGAGACCTCCCACAATGTTATCCATCAGGTAGCTTCCGATTGCATCAAAGAATCCCTTCTCTCCGGTGGCGATGTCTGTGAAGAGGTCCCATAGACCACCACCGAAATCGAGAATGCCATCAAGGAAGTCCATGACATCGAAGGGGAGAATAGAGGGCAAGAGACCTTCAATAATATCGCCAAAAATGCCTACAATCCCCTCGACGCCATTGTCAAGATTTCGCAGATTGAATAGTGCCTTAATGATGGTCTCCAGCCATCCCTTCATGTCTGCCGCAAATGGAAACTCCCCAAGAATGACGTTGAACAAGGACTTGAGAGGACTGTCCAAGTCAAAGTCATCGAAGATGCCAAGGATGGGAACAATCTCGTCAAAGACATCCATTATAGACCCTAGTGCACTCTCAGGAATGGCGAGAATGTCCTTCCCCGCGCCTATTAGTAGGTCGAGCAGAAGGTCAACGACCTCACCAATAGGTCCACGAAGACCAGAGAGGAATGGTATCTTACCGAGGATGAAGTCACCAGCACCCAGAGAGCTTTCACTGGTAAGCATGATGCTGGGCGCGAAGTTTTCAGGCAAGTCATCCAGAGGAATCTCCTCAAGGCTGCCATCTTCTGCAATATGGTAGGCTGCATCATTTACAGAGCCAGCATGTTCGGCAAACATGGCTGCCCTGCGCTCTTCAGCAGCATCCTCGTCTAGTTCTCCAACTGGGTCAATTGGGTCGAACTGGCGCTGGAATATCTCACTGAAATGGTCGGAATAGATTTGGAGGACCATCTTTTCAAGATCCTCAGATGCGCCGATGTAATCGCTGTCCCAGCCTGCACGCTGAGAGGCCAATTCCTTTATTGCCCATAGGTCATAGAGAAGCAAGACAAAACTATCAACAACCTCTGACTCGCTATGATGGATGTTTGCATCCGACTGGAGGAGAAAGGCATCCAGTGATAGGGTGTTGCCCATTCCAACAACGTGCTCGGTCGATTTGTATTCCCCAAGCGACTTGTAAAAGGTGTCCCATCCCATTGACGAATCGGGTAAGAATACCTCATCTAGATCCGAATTGAAAGCATAGACTGCAATCCATGGCTCGTCAGATAGCCAGAAGGATATATCGTGAAATGACCTCACAGGTATCAGACTTATTCCATTGATTCTAAAGCCGGCAACCTCATGCACGCTTTCAGCAATTCCACGCATCATCTCATCGGTAGAATCGTAAAGAATGTAGATGTCGGGAAGATCATACCCCTCAAAGGGATGCGGAAAGATGTCTTCCTCGGATTCCGTGACCTGACCAGCCATGATAGCTTGCGGAATCAGGCCGAGTAACATGAGTGATACAAAAGCAAGAGATATCAGCTGTACCCTGAGCAGCTTCTTCATTTTCCCGTGCGCCTCCTCTCATGGCGACACAATGAGAGGGGATAGCGGCATCCAGCCTACAGAGAATGGGATGGCTTACGCCAAAACGCCCATGCATCCATGATACTGGGGTGTGCGCGACCCAATCATCTCCCTTCTCGGTCGCCCAGCGAACAAGCAATATGCAGACACTTGGGCGATATAATACTTTGGTTCATCTTAGAGAAATATCTGGATATATCATATTATATTTGTTCAAATCATCTATATGCGGTTTTCAGTAGCGTTCACCAGAAATGCCATGCAGTTTTTGGCAATAATAGCAAACAACAAATCGAGGGAATCCATGAATGATGTTGTTGACAAGCGGCGGATTTGATTTGTGTGTCAGTAGCTGAACATGAAGAGAGAATTGTTAGAGCCCTGCAAGTACTCCACGATAGAACTCGTCATCAAGACTTGCTCTGGGTCATTATAGGCTCAGCAAGCCTTTGGCTTCAGGAAGTCGACATCGTCCCTGAAGACATTGATGTTCTCGCCAGCAAGGAGAGCGCTGTCAGGATGACAGAACTACTCCAAGATTTCGAAACACGTCCCTTAGGCTTCAGCAGGTCCGGTCGTTATGAGTCCCATTTTGGTCAGTATGAAATTCTTGGCGTAAAGCTTGAGATAATGGCCAATCTGCGCATATTGATTGATGGTAGATGGGAAGCTTACTCCGACAGATTGGAAAGACGCGTGTGGGTCAATGTAAGAGGAATGCAATTGCCGGTTTCTTCCTTAGCGGATCATTTAGCATCCTATGAAGGCATGAACCGGCAAGGGGACGAAGAGAAAGTCAGGAAAATAAGGGAATCTCTGGGAAGAAGGCATCATATGTAGCTGGACGGGAATAAGCTTGCATCTTCATATCTCTCCGGCTTAGTATATATCATTAAGCAGAAATACAAGATTTCGAGGGTCTTATCGATTTTCTGTAATAGGAGAAGATCACATTGATTTCTAGCGAAGAATCTCTTGCCAAACAGCCGAAGGTGGCTCTTAAGAGGGATATAGGCTGGTTCGGGTCCTTCGCTATGGGCTATGCAGATGTCGGTGCAGACATCTATGTCGCGTTGGGCCTAGTCGCAGCATATGCAGCAGGATGGGCTCCAGTCGCGTTCATTATTGCCTCCGTCACATACATTGCTACTGGTCTGGCATATGCCGAATTGGCTACTGCCTATCCCTATGCAGGAGGCGCTCAGGTCTATGCAATGAAAGCATTCAATGATTTTGCGGGTTTTCTTGCGGGATGGCTTGTCATGCTTGACTATACGGTGTGCACTGCACTTTTCGCCATCGCCACCACAGGGTACCTCACATTCTTCTTTCCTGTCCTCACGATTACTAGCGTGACATTCTCATTATTCGGGTTCCAATTGGCCGTAAACGCGATAGGGCTTGTTTCTTTCGCAATCGTTTTGATTCTCATTTGCGTCAACATTGTTGGTATTAAAGAGGCTTCGAATCTCAACATGGGAATGGTTGCCCTAAACATCGTAGTACTTTCACTGATTATGATTCTAGGATTGGCCTTGTCTTTCAATTTGGATCTATTTAGCGCACAGATAACAATTAGAGGCGCTCCTGACCAGTTTGAGCACATTGCCTATGTCTGGAGTACAGACTACAGCGACCAGAATTTCTTCTATGCGGTCACTCTTGCCATGAGTTCATTTATTGGAATCGAGTCTATTGCTCAGGCAGCAGAAGAAACCAAGCGTCCTGACAAAACCATACCTCGCGCAACCAAGATGTCAATAGTGTCAGTCCTGTTGTTCGCGGTAGGCCTCTCTGCAATAAGCCTCGGAATGATATCATGGGCTACACTGGGGGCCAGCTTGGAAGACCCAATATCCGCCTTGGTTCAATCCATAACAGGAATTGGTGTTACGATTCTTCCGATCGTTGCGTTTACAGGATTTGCTATCTGTCTTGTTTCCTCAAACACAGGAATCATTGGAGTTTCTAGAGTTGTGTTTTCTATGAGCAACTTTGGCCTGCTGCCAGAATGGTTCTCGAAAGTGAATCCAAAGACAAGAACTCCTGTTAGAACTATTGTCGTGTTTGGCTCCATTGGAGCAATTATGGCGCTCATTGGTCATCTCGACTGGGTGGCTGACCTCTACAACTTCGGAGCACTTCTCTCATACTTCATGGTAAACGTTTCTCTGATTGTCCTCCGACAGACGGATAGAGATGCTTATCGTTCTTGGAAGGTGCCAGCAGCCTTAGAATTGAAAAGAGGGCAAACCCGGTACGACATTCCAATTCCGAGCGTTCTGGGCACGGTAGCATGCGGTTCTATTTGGCTAATGGTGGTCATCTTCCATCCTGTTGGGAGACTACTTGGCTTTGCTTGGACGGCCATTGGAGTTTTGGTTTACACTTTGCATCGTCATAGGGTTGGAAAGCCACTCTTCAGTCGTGACATTGGCCTTAGTATCAAGCCAATGACATATAGAATGAACGCATTGGTATTGATACGTCCTGAAGAGAAGGAGGATATTGCCCATTCGCTTCAGAGCAGTTTCGATGCCAGATTCAAGCTCACTCTGTTGAGTGTAATATCGACTGATAAATGGAATCTACCGCTCGCGGTCGCAGACGAGTACAGGATACTTGCAAGCTCCGACCTAAGAGACATCTCTACGGAACTCCGCTCCTTTGGTTTCGAAACCAGAGAAATCGTACAGGTGGGGTCTCCAAGAAAAATAGTGACCGAAGCTGCAACATCAGATCAGTACGACTTTGTAATTGTCATCCGGGGAAAATCGTTTAAGAAGGGAAAGCGCGAGAGTACAGATGACATGATTTCTCTATTGTCAAGCGTTGCTCCTGGAAAGCTCATGGTGGTGCGAAGATAGTGTCACAGATACGTGTGATCCTCAATATTACAATTGAATCCAGAGACTTGGACGACGTTTCCAAATCCCTTGCATCATTGCCCGAAATACTCGATGTCTACGAAGTCACAGGCGAGTCAGATATCGTAGCCATAGTCAAGGCAGATGATGTCATAGGTTTTAGGAACATGCTGAAGAATAGGATTCTGAAGATTGATGGCATTAAGACCACAGTTTCCAGTGTCATAATGTACGTCCATAAGAAGGACGGAAAGAGCATAGATTAGCCTTACAAGAGAGCTGGTTAGGTAAGATGAAAGATGATGCTAGTGTCCTGATTCCAATTTCAGGCAAGATAGAACATGCCGATTTGATTGCTGCCATGCTGCCACTTCTACGATTTCAAACAACTAACCTCACATTGCTTCATGTCATTGAAACTCCTATATCCACTCCCCTTGGCTCGGAGGGGATGGATGACATCTTCAAGGAGTCTGAGAACAAAATTCGTCCCATCCGAGATTGGCTCAATAGTCAAGGGTATGTGGCAACCATCAAGATAGTGACTGCTCGACACGTTGAGGAGGCCATAGCTGAGGAGGGAGGCTCGGGAGAGTACTCAATGATTTTCATGATGAAGAGGCGGAAAAAAAAAGGCCTTCTTGGCCGTTTCTCCAAAAGCGTTACTGAAGCGGTGATAAGGAGTGTTGACTGTCCTGTGGTCACGATTCTAGTCTAACATGAATACTGAAAAAGCTCATTCCTTCTTCACGAATGAGGAAATCGGGGGCAAAGCTTAGCCCCAAACACATCTACTTGGAATGTCAGTGTCCCCAGTACGCCATAAGGAAATCCAGCCAACCTTGACTTGCAAACCGCATCTTCAAGTAGTATTCACCATACCACTGCTGATGGTGCTCAAACGAAGCGTAGGAACCCGGGAAGAAGATGCCCAGCCCTTCGGCGGAGGACAGAGCATTACTCGCTTTCACGTATAGGGCATCCGTAAGCAGCTCGTTGAGGACTTCGGCAAGTGGCACACCTCTCTTAGCGAGAACGTGCACAAAGGAAGGCAAATCTATGTACGCCTCCCACCCATATTCCGACCAACCCAAATGACCTGCGCCTTTTGCAGAGCTGATAATCCCATGAATTCCATTCTTGTCGCCGTTTGTGAGCCACTCCTTCAAACAACCAGCCAAATCAAGCAGAGTGCCAACAATGCCGTTGACGTATGCCATGTCGATTGATGCGAGCTCTACAAGACGCGCAGCAGGACGCAACGACTCATAGAAGTCTATGTAGCAATCAACCATCGCTACAGAGAAATCATAGGGACTCGGCGCTGGGTAGGCAGTTAGGGCTTCAAGCATTGTGATGTAGGGAAACCCTTCGTATGGAACATAGCCTTCTGTGGCAACAACATAGTCAATGGAAAGCCCGCTAGCCACATATTCGTAGACGACCTCAATCATTCCTTCCACGCAGGCATCAAATGCGAGCAAGTCCAAATGAAACCCGTAAAGAGCTTCGCAGATCTCCCAATGCTCCAGGTGATCGCCCGGGTCTTCGTCCCAGCAGCAACCGCAGTGGTCATCGCCATGGTCCCATAGGATAAGAGCGTAGTGATTGGCGGGGTATTGCTCTCTTGTGTAGCCAACGAATCCACTCAGAGTCAATGAGTCACCCATATTGGCTTCCTCGTCATTCAGAGAGAAGTCGTCCAGTTCTAGCAACTCACCAGCATTGACCTTGTAGAGATTTGCCACATCATTATACCGATCCCAGAACACGATTATGTTCACACTCTCGGTAGACCCCACTGTCATCATATCTTCAATGTTCACGTAGGCAAAAGGGTCGAGATTATTGTCACCATCGAGATAGACCATTAGAGTCCAATCATCAGTTGTTTCTACCGTTGCTGAAGCAGGTAGAATGGGCAAGAATACAGATACCATAAGAACGGCAATAAGCAGGAGAGCAGAATCCGAACCTTTCCTCACTCTCTCACCTCGCCCCATATCTAGTGTCAAACTTGGATATAAGCTCTATCTACGAAAGAGTGACGCACTCGATTATGAACGCTTTCAAAAGGGAGAGTCACTCATTGGCACCCCGGCTCAAGGCCAATTTCTGATTTCGTGTTGGAATGTTTCTACATAATGGAGACAGTATCACTAATTCGGACGATTTCAGGGGCTATAGCAAATGAAATAATGGTGGAGCACGTTGTTGGCCAATGATGTAGGAAATGGACGACACATTTCTGACGGAGCTGT
>RDOF01000024.1 GCA_011365025.1 Candidatus Thorarchaeota archaeon | reverse complement strand
CGGTGAAAGATTAATGGTTTCCAACGAGCCAAGAAGATTACCTGCGATTGTAAGTTCTTTCAAGTTCACGCAGTATTTCAGGGGTAAAAGATTGACATCCTCCAAGTAATTTCCATACAGCTCCAGTTTCTCTAGTTTGTTACACTTTCTTAGCACATCGAAATCAATAGAAACAATCTTTTCAGAATTGAGGATTATCTCTCGTACATCTTCTGGTAATTCAATCCTTCTCCATGTATCACACCAATCATCTAGCTCCGAGAAATACCATCCTCTCTTGGGATCGTAAGAAGGCGGTGCTATGTTATATTCCAGAAACACACTCAAACCCGGAAAAGCCTCCTAGCCATGGAAATCTATTGCACACGACCTAATCAGTCTTTCATATCCAAAGGGGCGAGATTAATTTCGATACGGAGGAGTTCGCCGTTGGGGGAGATGTGCGCTGCGCGAGCGCGTGACAGGCCTGCAAGCTGCCAGTATTTCTCTCTCTTATCGTCCCTCTATACCCAAAACCGAATGTCTAAATGACAAGGGTTAAAGCATAACCGGAATTTGTCGAGTTGATACAGATGCAGGGAATAGGAGCCGAAGGCGAGTTTGGCTGGATACTGAACTTGGCCTTCTTTGCGTTCATTATCATATTCAGTCTTTATAGTGCCAAGTTTCAGATGTGGCAATGGCTAAAGCAGATTGAAGCCGGACTGATTGAGCTCAAGAAGATGGCAATAGAATCCAGAGAAACTGCTATTGAAACCTTCAAGAAGTATGGAAAGGGCGATGAAGAAATCGCGAAAGAGCTAGACCGCTGGCTTGACTATTTCACTATCATGCCTGTAGACCTTGACCCAGCGGGAATTCTGAAACGGCTTGATCATCTTCTTGATGAACGCAGAGACCGTTTCCAGGAGTTTGTGACCGATTTGGCTCCTGAAGCATCGCAGGCCGAGCTACAGACCTTGGAGAACACATTGGAAGTGACCCAAGTGCTTAGCCTAGTGTTTCGGATTGTGCGTCACTACTTTATCCTTGGAAAGAAGACAGGAAGTCAACTCATCATCATGCAGGTTCAAATGCAGCTACCAGACATTCTGCTGCTTGCTAAGGCCTACTTCGATTCTCTCGATGCCTTCTCTGAAGGCAAGCCAATTGGTGATGGTATCGGTCCGCTTGTAGTGACTAGATTCGCAAGAGAGTACGGAGCCACTCCTGACTCCTATGTTCAGGAAATCGCTCGTGAAGTTGGCTACTATCCGGTTGAAGTAGAGGGACGGACAGTCTATGCTCTCCGTGCAACTGGTCCTGGAGGCACTGTTGGCAAGCCTGGAGTTGCAGTGAAGGCTCTTGTAGACCAAAACAACGGGAAAATTGCGCGAATCATCACTATTGATGCAGCCTTGAAGCTCGAGGGCGAAGAGCTTGGTAGGGTTTCTGAGGGAACAGGCGCAGCAATAGGCGATTTGGGACCTGAGAAACACGCCATGGAACAAACTGCAACCGAGAATGAAATCGGTATCGAAGCTATTGTCGTCAAAGAAAACGAGGCAGCAGCAGTTGGTGTCATGGATAAGAAAATCTTGGATGCCGTTCCTGAAGTGATTGAGCGAATACGTACAGCAATACTGAAACGTACCAAGCCGGGTGACAAAATAATCCTTGCAGGCATTGGTAATACTATTGGTATTGGTCTTTAGAGGTGCAGATAATGGGTGTTATTTCAAAACTGCTTGGAATTATATTTGTGGTCGGAGGAGGCGCTATGTTCTTCCTGGGGTCTTCAGACCCAAACTTGAATTTCATCTACTACTTCCTTGGCCTTACAATTATGGCAATGGGCTTCTCACTGCTCACTGCCGGTGGTAAGAAAGAGGAGAAACCAACTCCACCAACCGTCACCGAGATAACCTGTGACAACTCGGAATGTACCTTCAAGGAGATTAGAGACTTTCAGACGGGTGATTTCATTCTGAAGGCGCTTGAAACCAAGTGTCCGAAGTGCCAAGGTTCAATGACCATTCAGGGCGTTTATATGGTCCGAGAAGAAGAACCCCTTCCGACTATCTAATCAATCTTAGTCAAAACCACAGGCCCCTCTTCAGAAATGAAGATAGTGTGTTCAGACATACTCACGGGCCTGCCATTCTTTTCAACCAACATAGGAATTGGTCGGATTGCCTTATGCCTGAGGAGTTCTCTGAACTCATTTAGTAGATTCACTTCCGTACTTGATGATTTAACCCATCTCATAGCAAAGGGAAGTGGACCATACTTCTCTCTGAGATACAAACGTAGCTTCTCAGTTGTACCTTCGAGGGGCTCCGTCTTGCTCCTATTGGCAAAGATGAAGATGTGGTCGGTTTCGACTACCCTCCCCGACCCACTAGTTGCATAGGGCTCAATCGCATAGTATTCACCCACTTCGATTTTCTGTGTACTGCGCATCCCAACATTTGGAACTTTCTTACCAGCATGTAGCTTGAACCTTGAAATGCTATGTCCACTAAGGTCTCTGACGGGTCTGAGACCATATGCCTTGATGATTCTTTCAATCTGTTTGCCTACTTCTCCAAGGCTCACATCAGGTCTAAGCAGTGTAAGTGCTTCGTTAAGTGCATCATCTGTTGCTGCTGGGAAACCTTCTAGTGAGCCATCAATGTCAACAGTCAGCGCCGTGTCGGCAATATATCCATTAACATGGACTCCAACGTCCAGTTTGACAAGACCAAACTGCGGAATGACTTCTGAATCGTTTCGCGGGGATGTTCGGTGCGCGGCAATATTGTTGATGCATACATTAAGGGGAAAGGCTGGTTTTCCTCCGTATTCAACGATCTTCTTCTCAGCATGAACAGACAATCGGATTAGCTTCGTGTCAGGCTCAACCATTTCTCTCGTTTCTTTTAGGACGCGTGCCGCAATTTCTCCTGCCTTGACTGCGTCTGGATGTGGACTGACCAATCGATTGCACCTTTGCATTAGATGACATCTTGCCATTCTTAAGGCGTTTTATGTGCGCCAGATGGGTCTATTTCCGAAGTGTCGTTACAATGGCCCCTTTCTCCCCAACAAATACACTATGTTCGAATTGTGAAACCATGCCATTTCGGCCCTCATACAGAACTGGATACTCTCTTACTGCTCCTGATTTGACTAACGTACTGATGACCGCCTTTGTATCAATCTTCTGACTTTTCAGCCATCTTGATGCCCACGGCAAGGTGCCAAACCGTTGTCTAGCCAGATCTCGAATCTGAGTGGATAGTCTATCAAGTTTCTTCTTGCTGGCGATATTGTTTGAGAATATGAAGGCGTTTTCGCCGCTTCTTATTGTACCATTACCATTGGTAGCAAAGGGTTCTATTGCAAAGGTCTCTCCAGCAATCATCTCTGCGGTTCGTCTTATCCTGACATTAGGAACGTTCTTCCCAGCATGTAGTACCCATGGCTTTAGCTGATGCCCTGACAACTGGTGGACCGGTTTTAGGCCATGTTGCTTGATGGCCTTCTCAATCTCCGCACCCACTTCACCCACTTGTATTCCTGGACGAACAACATCGATTGCTGCATCCAATGCTGCCTTAGCCGCAGCAACGAAGTTCTCGAATGAGCCATCGAGATCCACCGTGACAGCTGTGTCCGAGATGTGTCCATTGACATGAGCTCCAATATCTATCTTGACTAGTCCTTGGTCAGGAAACACTTTCTGATCTCCTGTGGGACTTGTGTAGTGCGCAGCCTCCTCATTGATGGAAACATTACAGGGAAAGGCAAGTCCTCCCTGTTTACCTGCATATTCTAGTATCCTTTTCTCGGCAAGAGCGCAAATCCTTAGGACCTTCACCCCTGGGCGAACTTCCTTGGCTACTTCCTCCATTACCTTGGCCGCAATTCGGCCCGCTTCTACAAAATCCGGATGAGGAGCAGCATGCATACCTTTTCACCTATCATGGCGAATGCTCTTCCCATCTTAAGATGTTCCATATATGAAAAACTGAGGTCTAATTCTCCGTGCCAGCAATAATAAGTACAATTAGAAAATAAGCCAAATTGTCAAGTTTGACTAATCACAACTGGGAGATGAAAAATGAGAGTTACATACTTAGGTCATGCATCCTTCAAGATTGAAGCAGATGGGAAGATAATCTTCGTAGACCCATGGTTAGAAGGTCCTACATCACCAATAAAGGTGGCTGATGTTGACTCTGCAGATATTGTACTAGTGACTCACGATCATGGTGACCATGGCTACAAAGAGGCGGTTGAAATCTGCAGGAGGACTGATGCAACTTTTGTCGCCATTAACGAATTAGGAATCCAAGCAAAGACAGATGGCGTCAAGCATGTACACACACTAAACATTGGTGGAAGTGTGGCAATAGATAATGTCCTTGTGACTCTAGTCCACGCTTTTCATTCCTGTGGAAAAGGAGCACCAACTGGTTTTGTTGTGCAACTCCCAAGCGGGACTTTCTATCATCCTGGAGATACCGGGGTGTTTGGAGATATGCAGCTTTGGGCAGAGATGTATGGCATAGACCTGTTTTTTGCACCAATTGGCAGTTACTACGTCATGTCAGAGCTAGAAGCAGCTTTTGCCACGAAATTGGTTAATCCGAAAGTCGTTATACCCATGCATTATGATACATTTCCAATCATCAAGGCGGATACGCAGAGATTTGTAGAGCTTGTGTCTGAGAAAGCCCCTGATTCTCGAGTTGAAATCATGAAGCCCGGAGAAACAAAGAATGTAGCTATCTAGTGTTGTAAAAGTGGCCGACATCTATACTCCATACCACTAACTCCCAACATCATAGCATCGGAAATGCATCCGGCTCTGCTGAGTTGTCTCGTGTTGGACATTTGCGACATCGGCCGTCCTGTCAATGTACGAAACCTGGGTGACCCACAGTTCATCTAAGGAGAAGTCCTCATCGTGTGAGTCCGTTATGGCTCGTCCAAATGGTCTTTGACAGGTATCTGTTCAGACTGTTACCCACTTCTTGCGCAACACCTCATAGGTAGGACCTCAGTGCGCCCTCGTAAGTGGGATGTTTCTCCTGAACATGAATACATTCAGTTTCAATGGTTATTAGCCTTATCAATTGGCGCGTATCATAGTAACACTTTGCGGACCATTAGTGAAACACGCCCCAAAGGGGGCCCTAACGACAGCTTCAAATAGCGTGTTCTCACAAATCAACGTGTAGGGTGTTCCTGAATGAATTTCAGCTCCACCCTAAACTTATCAAATCATCATATTACAAGTGCCGCAGGTCCTTCAAACAAACGCTGATGTGAGTTGCCAAGGCCTGTTGAGCCATTGCACAGGACGCTTATCATTCATCACTCATCCGAATCACATAATCATCAATGCACATTCAATGGGAAATGGCCCGTACGTGCCAAGTTCCCGGTGGGGGTATGAAGCAGTATTCCCGAGTCCGTTCAAGGACAGGAATTGGGCAGAACGCCCAAGTTTGATTTGCGAGAGTCTGTGGCACTGCATTTCATAGGAGATTTCATCATTGGGTACAGACTTTGACTCAAGTGCTGCAAAATATGTCATAAGGGCAAAGATTGAGATAGATGGGGTTGTAGACAAGCCAGATGTTGTTGGAGCTATATTTGGTCAGACAGAGGGACTTCTAGGCGAGGAACTTGATCTCCGCGAGCTACAAAGAACCGGAAGGATTGGGCGAATCCAAATTGCCATACGCTCTACAGGGGGAAATAGCAAAGGGGAGATTGTGATTCCTGTTTCACTCAACAAGACTGCAACGGCAATTCTTGCTGCATCCCTTGAAACTGTGGATAGAGTAGGCCCCTGTACAGCGAAGGTCACACTCGAAAAAGTTGAAGACATCCGGGGCGCAAAACGGAGAAGGGTTGTTAGCCGTGCCATTAGTATCCTGAAAGGATGGGAAGAGGATATTGCACCAGGGACGGAAGAAATCACTTCTGCAGTCACTAAGGGACGAAAGGGTGCAATTACTAAGTTCGGACCTGATAATTTGCCAGCAGGTCCTGGCTTAGAAAAGGCTGAAGAAATCATTATAGTTGAGGGAAGAGCTGACATTCTCAATCTCTTGAAGTACGGTATAGAGAATACCGTGGCTGTAGAAGGCACTCACATATCGAAATCTATTGCCGATATGACAAAGAAGAGCAAAAAGAAAATCATCGCCTTTCTTGATGGCGACAGAGGCGGAGACCTGATTCTCCGGGAGCTGATGCAGGTTGCTAGGGTCGACTATATCGCCCGTGCTCCTGAAGGAAAAGAAGTGGAAGAGCTAACACGTGCGGAAGTGATTAAGGCCCTTCAAGCTCAAATACCAGCTGACCAAGCTCTAGCCCTTGTGAGCGAAAAACCACCTGCGTCTAAAAGAAAAGAAGCGAGACCAACGAAGAGAGAGCCACGCTCAAGGAGAACTGAACGACGCCCACCTACTCGAAAGGACGATGAAGGTGTTCCAAGAAGGAGTCCACCTCCACGCAGGCAGTCCATAGAAGTGGATGAGGTTTACACCCAGAAGGCAACCGAAATCAAGGAGGCTTTCAGAGCTGTAATCTTTGACCAAGGTAAAAACGTGATCGCGGATTGTGGTGTTGCGGACCTTGCAAAGGTGCTCGAGGACCTTGAGAATCCAAACACTATAGTATTTGATGGAGTAATTACTCAGCGCCTTGTAGATATCGCCAAGCGGAAAAAGACAAGTCTACTCATAGGCGCTGCAATAGCGGACTTGGAGAAGGGACTAACGGGAATTCGGATTGTTACTTTCGATGATATAGGCGCATAGAATCCTGTAATTCAGAAAGACATCTGTGAAATTCGTCACCTTTTACCCAAAGCCATCCGTCATCTACTTCGAGTAATACTCACAGTTATGATTTTGCTCAAGACTTCCTCTCCAAGTGACGTGTGAGACTTGAACCTCGATGATCTTGCTTGGATTCTAGAAGACAAAGAATCCACAGCAGAAGTAACTACCACTAGTGATCCATTTCAGAGGATAATCGGTCAAGATCACGCAGCAACTTTGGTTCGTTCTGCTGTCACCCAAAGAAGGCACGTATTACTTTGTGGTGAGCCTGGAATTGGCAAATCGATGCTTGCCAGTGCTGCCTTCTCTCTCCTGCCAACTCCCCAAAACGAAGTTGTCATTCTTCCGAACCCAGAACAAGAGAGTCGACCTAAGGTATTCATTCGAAGGGCACCACAAACCAGTATTCCAAAGGGTCATTCCTTGGGGGCTATTGATGAATACGTACGGCCTGACGACCTACCATTCGATGTTGCAGTCAAAATGGGATATCGGTGTCCAATCTGCAATAGCCTTTCTCTGCCCAGCCAAGAACTATGTATCGAATGTGATTCTCCAAAGCGAAGTGATAGAAGCTACGACCATTACCAGGAGTACAAGTCATTTTCAGGTCTTCTTCGTGTGTTTAACATTGCCGCTGAACCAGCATTGACCGAGGCTTATGCTATCGAAGAGGTGAGTCATCAGACCTTCAAAGTGACATACTGCAGAGAGAGCCTCGATAACATCAGGGTTCTACGAACACCTCTAGATCAGAATGAAGTGAACGCACTTGCTAACTCCCCGCATCAGGAGAATATTCTTGTTCCTCACGACTCCTCACGATTCATCAGAGTTAGTGGCACAAGCCCTGCAGAACTCCTTGGAGATGTGCGTCATGATCCCTATGGTGGGGCAGAAGGCATTGGTCTTGCGCCACACCTCAGGGTCATACCCGGTGCTATTCATGAAGCCCACGAGGGAATACTCTATGTTGACGAGCTTGCCGCATTAGGTGTTTTTCAAAAGCACCTGCTTACAGCCATGCAGGAGCGCAAATATCCAATATCCGGACACAATCCGACCAGCTCCGGAGCGGCCATCCGTGTAGATGAGGTACCCTGCGATTTTCTTCTCTTTGCTTCCTGTAACATTGAGGACTTGAAATCCGTCCTACCTCCTCTACGTTCTCGTATTCGCGGTTATGGGTATGAGATTATGCTCAATCACTGGATGCCGCAGACACCACAAAACGCGAACCATCTTATTCGGTTTATTGCACAGACAGTACTAGAGGACGGAAGAATTCCTCACCTTAGTTCCGAAGCTGTTCTTTCAGTGCTTGAGATTGCCAAAGACATTGCAAGAAGAATCGATGCACAACATGATGCTTTCACACTTAGACTACGAGAACTAGGCGGAATTATTCGTATCTCGGGCGACTTGGCTGTTCAAGATGAACTCAATCTTGTGGAGAAACTCCATGTGAAGAAAGCCGAGGCCTTAAGTCAAGGTCTAACCTCGTTGGAGTCACGACATCCAAGAGTTGTCGAACGGAATAATGAACATAGCACGTACGAAGACTATTTCTTCTAAGCAGACTTCCTCTGATGTGGTGTCATCTTGAAGATTCTTAAACGGGCCCTGAAAGAGGGAAAAATCGCACTAAAGATTGAGGTACTAGATGACCTTTGGCACCTGTACAACGTCGTCAACCCCGGTGATATTGTAATATCAAGAACAACTCGACGGATTAAAGTGGGCGATGAAGATAGCCGCAAACAAGAAAGCGTTCGCAAACCAATGATGCTGGTCCTGCAAGTTGATGATGTTTCATTTCATGCTTTCTCAAATCGAGTACGAATCAAGGGAGTCATCAAAGACGGACCAAGTGATTTGGTTAGTATAGGAACACATCATACATTCAACGTAGAAGTAGGCAATACGCTGACCATAATCAAAGAGCACTGGCCAAAGTACCTTCTAAACAGGCTTGAACAGGCTCAAAAAGCTGGATTAAGACCGGTCTGCCTTCTTGTTACTATTGAGGATGGAACTGCTGAGTTGTTTCTAGTGGCGGATTTTGGGATTAGAGAAACGGTAAGCATACGGACTAGTATCTCCCGTAAGAGGGGCGACCAGAAGTCCTATGATGCTACTATGCGTGACTTTTTCAACGATGTTAACCTAGCTATACGGTCTCAGCTCGAACAGAATGAAATTGCATTAGTGATTGTAGCGGGGCCTGGTTTTGTGAAAGACCATTTCAGTGAGCAACTGAAGACAGCTGGCATTAAGAACCTACCTCCAACCGTTGCAGAGAGCACCAATTCTATTGGTATTCCAGGAGCAAAAGAGATTCTATTTCGGGGGATTATCTCAAAGGTTGTAGAGAATTTAAAGATCGAAACTGAAACCCAGCTAATATCTCAAATAATTGAGCACATCGCAAAAGATGATGGTCTTGGAGCTTATGGGGACAAGGAAGTAGCACAGGCTGTTCAGTATGGTGCAGTTGAAGAGCTACTAATTACTGACATCAAATTGCGGGAGGGGGACGATAGCCAAAGAAGATGGTTGGACACACTAATTCGTGATACTGAGAAGGCTCGGGGGGCTTTCCATATTGTTTCATCCGACCATCCTGCTGGTGACCAACTCCAAAGCCTCGGCGGCATTGCTGCTCTTCTTCGTTTCAAAATAACTAAATGAATACTACAACGGGTCAAAGAGCACCTGCATTCTGTCCCATGATGGATACTCTAATGCAGTTCCTATTTCCAAGCTATTTCCATCTTCAAGAACTTCTCTCAGTTCATCAGCAATTTCCTGCAGAATCCATCCTGCAGTTTCAATTCTCATATGGGCATAATCAATATTCATCAAATCTGATGGAACATCAAAGGACCTGGAGAGAATGTTTCCAATATCTTCAAGCTTCTCGGTGGTCAGCTTCTTCCCATGGGGCGCTCGAATGACTCCTAGAATTAGAAGGGGGTCCGATTCGTCCCGTTCTTCAAACTCCCGAATGACATTTCCTAGTCGCCTAGAGAGTCTATTGCGTAATTGAACAGCATCCTTGAAACGAGAGGCGCAATAATGAATTGATAGGTGGTCAAGATTACTGGTTGCCCACCGCATGACGTCCTCGGCGGCTTCAGCACTTCCCTCGATAGCAGATGTTGCAGTATTTCGAAGCTTCATTCCTAGAGAAACCAAATGCGCGAAGTTAGTTTCACTACTCTCAAGTTCGTTTATGTTGAGGAAGGATACCCCAATTCCCTCCGCCTTAGTTGCAATATCCTTCAGCTGACTAGCACGGCCTGGTATGGCGGGGACTTCAATGCCAACTTCCATTCCTAGATCCAAGCTACGTTCCAGACCATCCCAGTTCCCGGTTTGGGGATGAAATCGTATCTCATCGAGTCCAGCATCCCTCAACTGCGAAAGAACATCTTTTGAGGCAGAAGATTGACTGGTATAGAGATGAATGTGAAAACCATTGCCATAATGCGACTTCAACATCTTGATGAAATTGATAGTTCGTTCAAGCCTGCATAGAGGGTCTCCTCCGCTCACCCCTGCTCCTTCTGCATCAATTGCATCTGCTTCAAAAAGAATGTCTTTGTCTGCTATGACTGGCATCTCATCTGCAAAAATCAGGTCCTTCTTGGCCTTTTCTTCAGAGAGTGGGCAATAGAAGCACTTGCTGTCACAGAGACCAGTAACAAAAAGCACCATCTTCGCTCCTTTTGTACAATATCTACAGCCGGTTGGTAGTTGACCGATAACAAAGGAGTCCCCCTCAAGTTTCTTGATAGAACGAACCAATCTTGCTGTTCACCTATCCTTGGCGTTTCTCAGCTGTGCGGCGGATGGCTGGGTCAGTGTCCATAAGGCTCTTTGCCACAGCTTCAAAGCTCTCATCTTCTGAGAGCGGACGTGTAAGATAGACTCCTGTTCTACCCACACTGTCACGTCGTCTGAGCACTCGGACACGCTCATGAGCTATGTCAGAGCTGACTCCAAGTCGTTTGGCTACTTGGCTCTCATACCCAATCACACCTTTTTCTTCATGGCCCTGCTCATTGGGTTCAATTAGAATTAGTCTTTTGTCCACTCCCGGAACTCGAATCTGTTCCTCGATATCTTCTAGTCCAACCTGTCCGCCCCATTTGTAGAACTCCTCTTCTCTCGAACGGAGTTTGAACAAGGGAAATGTGACTGTCAGATTATGTTTCATGCAAATATGGCCCTTAAGGACCATTGATGGGGTGGCTTGAACGAGTTCGCGATGTATTTGCTTTCCAAGACAGATTTCCAGCTTGTAGCTCGAAACAGGATAGGGAATTATGATATCGACGTCCGAGGCTTCAGTAACATCTCCACGAGCAAGTGAGCCGTATGCAAAAGATTGAATCTCATGGTTCTCCAGAGCTTTCATGATTTGTGATGCCTTTTCCCGAAGATCGTTCAGTGTTTCCCAATGGCTTTCGTCATACACTACAGTTCGTGTGTCATGAAGAAGCTCTGGCCGTTTTGACAATTCCTTAGCCTCCAAACTCAGCCAATAGCGAGCAAGCCTTGCAGATTTCTTTGGAGCTTGGCATGCCACAGCTTGCGCATTCGTGAATTTGTGCTGCCTGTGGCATCTGTTCGTAGACTTCTGCAATGGAATCGCCAGAACGAAGGATTGCAAGAAGAGTTCCAGGTCGTCTATGTTCCATTTCGTTCAAAAAAATCCTGATATCATTCCGATAGGCTTCGTCCGCATATGGACAAGTAATGTCGTGGTAAGGCAGGTCCAAATGATGTGCATAGGCAACGATATCTCTTTCACCAAGTTCCTTTATTGGCTTTACACGAGGTACCAAACCAGGGATAGGGAGGCTTCGAAAGCGATTTGTACGGGCAATGCGTCTGCTATCCCCTCGCATTATATTCATCAGTATTGTCTGGGCTTCGTCATCAAGATTGTGACCGGTTACTACAACATCTGCCTCTATTTCTAAAGATGCAGTATTCAGTGCCTGTCTTCTCAGAACGCCACAGTACGAACATGCTCCTGTGGATGAGTTCTTTCTGTTTTCTACTATCCAGTCCAATGAATGCCCAAAGAGGTCTTTGAAGGTTCTAATCTCAAGTGTCATGCCAAGCTTAGAGCAGAGTTCACGTGCAGCATCAAGGGCCTTGTCTCTGTATCCCTTTATTCCCTCATCTATTGTAAGTGGAACTAGTTCGGTTTTGGGATACTCCTCCTCAATCCGAGAGAGAACCTCTAGAAGCACCGCACTATCCTTTCCGCCAGATATGGCTACAGCTATTCTATCCTCCTCATGAAGCATTTTCCCCTTATTGATGGTCTTCTGCACCCGAAGCTGAGTTGTCTTCACAAGACATGACTTGCAAAGCTGCTCGGCGGTGTATCTCCTGAGATAGATTGCCGGCTTTCCACACTTCGAACAGGCTATGGGCATATACTAGCTACTCCATAGCTAGCAAGACAAGTTACCTGTTAAAGACTATCCTCTGGATGTGCGACTGGTGCCGCATAGATTCATGCTTCTTGTCCGCTATTGCATAACTGATATTTTGCCGGTTCTCTCTAGCTGGTCTTGGCCTCTTTCTTTGAATGCTCCTCAAGAGTCCGTGCCTGTGATCGGTTAAGTGCTGCCTTCGAAGCCCTGAAACTCGCTGCATGAAAGATGTCGTCTACTGCTTTATGCCATTCCGCAGGTGAAAGCACCTTGTGCAAGTCCTTGAAAGCATCAACAAATCTCTCAATTTTTGCTAAAGACTCCACTCTATCCTGTGCGAGTCTTTGCTCATCGAAAAAGACCAATGAATGACCCTTGAGAGCTTCCCAGTCAATCTCCGAATTTGATTGCAGAATTAACTTCAGACGTACCAATGGCTCAGCCCAAGAACCTGGTAGAAACATGACTAGGTAGTCCGTTATAGCTTTGCGAACTCGTTCTCGTGTATCTTGAATGGTCGACATTTGAGGAGTTATCATAATTCATCCTTAATGAGTCATAATATCTCCTTTTTAGGTCCGATAAAGACCAGTTCCTTCCTTTTTTCTCTCAGCATGAGGGTTTCTACTAATGCATTCGCCACTGGGTCTATTCTCAGAAGAGGCCTTTTCCAAGGTAAAGGCTTAACCCGATGCTTAGAAGCACTATGGATATTGCAATAATCCGTGCTGGCCACATCACATACTGAATCTTCTTCTCATCTTTGACTGTTAACCGAAGCGATTCTCGAAGTATCTTGTCGCCATCGAAGAGCGGTATTGGCAGAAGATTGAAGAGACCAACAGAAACCAGGATTATCCACGTCCAGAATAGGGTCTGCTGGATATGGAACACATACAGTGGACTTAGGAACAAATCCCATCCAGGCTTAGGTTCCCAGTAGTCTGCTCCAAATACCCCGATATACCCTCTTGATGCATTGTTCGGATGTTCGCCTAGGACTACTAATACCGACCCATCCAGTGTTTCGATTGTGACCTGAGATCCCGCAGGTGCAGTAGCCATAAACTCGCCCACATCAGCCCATGATTCAATGACCGATTCATTCAATCCAATAATGACATCTCCAAATTGCAAGGCTGCTCCGCCAGCCGTTCCCGGTTCCGTTTCATAGATGAAGGCTCCACTTGGCTGGTTGAACGCAACTGACATTATTGGATTGAAATTCATGATTATAAGAAGCAGAAGAAGGGCAGTGATAAAGTTGGCATATGATCCTGCGGCAAGAAGACGCATTCTCTGCCTTGAAGTCGCCTCTTTCTCATATACCTCTTCGTCTGGCTCCACAAAACCACCAAACAATAGGAAGAAGAAGAGAAGTCCGGAGCTCTTTACTGGAATGTCGTCCCTTGACGCAGCCATTCCATGTGCAAACTCATGTGTAATCAGCGTGATGCCAAGTCCAATCATCATGTAGAACAGCGGAAGTCCTGTTATTGTAATCCCTGGTATGATTGGGACTACTCCACCGGCATCAGATGGTGCGAAAAAGAACTTTAGAAGATTATCAGTGAAGATATAGAATCCGAGTGCCATCCCGATGAACGCGACCACAACCCCGGCATTCCAGAAGAGCTTCGGAGAGCGTTTTCCAGCCCTTGTTAGGAGTGAATTGAGTCGCTCGGTTTTGAACATGAGAAAGAAGGGGGTTCCTGCATCTACTCCCTTTTCACTCAACTTTTCGACACCGATGACCTGAGCAATTATGTAAATGGTAATCCAGATGATAACAATTACGAAGATAAGAGTGAGCGGGTCCATGATTTCTTGCATCTCTGCTTCAGGTGGTTGTTGCGTCACAAACCTTCAATGTTATAATGGTTATGTAGTGTGCCGAAATAGAAGCCTCCTCCGCCCGACCACAATCCTCATAAAGTGATTCCATTTGCGTACCGCCGGAGTCCGTACCACGGGCTTTCATTCAACTCTAGGTAGGCGATTCGTTAGTTGCCATTCAAGTTAGTAATCTCTGATCCCGAAAACGGTAAAGCCATCCAGTACGAACTAGATGATGCCAAGACCAATGCACTAGTAGGAAAGAATATTGGAGACGTGGTGGAAGGCGATGTGATAGGCCTGCCAGGATACAAACTAAGGATTACAGGTGGCAGTGATTCATCCGGATTTCCAATTCGTCCAGATGTGCACGGCAGTGGTAAGAAGCGCATTTTGGTTCATGGACCACCTGGTTTTCGCCCAAAACGAAAGGGCATCGCGAAAAGGAAGACAGTTCGTGGGAGAGAACTAAGTCAAGATATCTCTCAGGTCAATGTGCGCGTTGAGGAGAGAGGAAGCGCGCCTCTTGAAGAGCTGGTATTGAAGGAAGCATAAGCAGTTTCGAGCATTGCCCGTCTTTCATGAATCTTCTGACGGGACCACAGCCTTCATAAATATGATTCAGTTGGCTTTATTGTACGTATCACATTATTGGACCTTGGAAGTGACGACTAGGTGACTAAGAAGTACGAAGGACAATCCGAAGTTAGCATTGGCACCCTTGGCCATGTCGACCATGGGAAGACCACTCTGGTGGAGTATCTCACAGGAGAGTGGACAGACCGGCATTCTGACGAAGTGAGAAGAGGCATCTCGATTAGGCTGGGCTATGCTGCTACAAGCCTTCTCAAATGTATGGAATGTCCAGAACCTGACTGCTACACCACCTCTCACTTGGCAAAAGAAGGCAAATGCCCCAAGTGTGGAGGCCCCCTCGAAACACTTCGTGAGATTTCTTTCGTCGATAGTCCTGGTCACGAGTCCCTTATGGCAACCTGTCTAAGTGGGGCGAGCATAATGGATGGTGCACTTCTGGTCATTGCGGCCAATGAACCCTGTCCCATGCCACAGACTTCGGAGCATCTTCGAGCATTAGAAATCGTTGGTGTGAAGAATCTAATAATTGTTCAGAACAAGATCGAGCTTGTGTCCAAGGAAGAAGCTCTCAAGCATTACAAGCAAATCCAAGATTTCGTAAAGGGAACCTCAGCAGAAGGCGCACCAATCATTCCTGTTTCTGCTATCTTTGGAGCAAATACTGACTTGCTAATTCAAAAAATAGAGGAAGTCATTCGCACACCTGATAGAGATGAGGATGCACCTCCAAAGATGTTCGTTGCTAGGTCTTTCGATATTAACAAGCCGGGAACTCCACCTAACCAACTCAAGGGTGGTGTTGTTGGAGGGTCAATAGTACGAGGTGTTCTCAAAGTGGGCGATGAGATTGAGATTGCTCCTGGGTCAAAGGGTGACAAGGGTTTCGAGCCCATCAGAGCCAAGGTTGTTAGTCTCCTGTCTGGTAGTAATAATCCACTCCAAGAGGCTCGGCCAGGTGGACTTATCGGTGTAGGCACTGCCCTAGATCCTGCATCGACCCGTGCAGACCGTCTGGTTGGAAATGTCGTGGGCAAAGTTAGCAAAATGCCAAAGATCATTGACAAGGTCATGATTAAGCCTGAGCTCATGGAGCGCGTTGTGGGAATGGAAACGAAGAAGGTGGTTGAAAATCTTCGTCTTAACGAACCTCTGATGATGGTCATAGGAACGGCTGCAACCGTGGGTGTTATCACACGTTTGCATGGAGACGAGATAGAGCTCTCTCTAAAGAGGCCCGTGGCTGCTGAGAAGGGGCAAAGAATCGCACTTGGACGACAAGTGGAGAATAAATGGCGTCTTGTTGGCTATGCCGAAATCTAAGAGCTTGGCTTGTGAGTGAATTGGCTGTTCCTGTAGTTGTTGATACAAACTTCCTGACCATACCTGCTCAGTTCAGTATTGATGTGTTTGTAGAGGCTGAGAGAGTACTGGAACGCCAACTCGAGTTCATTTTGCTTTCCTCAGTCATGGATGAGATTGAATCACTTGCTAAAGGAAAAGGGAGTCTGACAGACCGTCGTGCTTTTGGAATTGCACGAAGCCTTGCAGAAAGATGTACACTTATCGATACCCCTTTTCCGGACCTGCCTGTTGATGTTCAGCTTCTGGAATATGCCGCATCTGTTAGGGCTATTCTGGCAACAAATGATAGGAAGCTCAGAAACTCTGCTAGGAAAGAAAAAATACCTGTTCTCTATCTGAGGGGCCGAAAGCACCTGTTTCTCGAAGGCTCAAGAGAATAAGGCCGATTCACAATGTTTTTATGTTTTTCAAAGCGCTGCACCGCTGAGCCGGCGGGTTCAGACTTGTATGATTGAATCATCAGTCTGGTTATTCTATTCAGAATTGTCCTGTCAATCAAGGAGCGTTTGAAATGTACTCAGTAGTAACAGTACGAGATGTCGTACGGATTCCTCCCAAGGAATTCGGTGCGCCAATCGAAGAGGCGGCAATGGTACACCTACGCAAGCAACACGAGAATGTTCTTGATCGGGATATCGGACTGATGATTGCGGTAATTGGGATTGAAGAAATCGGTCAAGGTCGTCTTATGCCTGGCGATGGTGCCACTTATCATTCAGTTACGTACCAAGTTCTTGTCTTCAAACCTATTCGGGGGGAAATTGTTGAAGGAAATGTCGTCGAGCTAATGGACTTCGGTGCATTCATTCGAATGGGTCCACTAGACGGTCTCTGCCATGTGAGTCAAATCTGTGATGACTTCATCACACAGGACTCAAAGGGCAGCGCTCTCCTGGGTAAGGAAACTGGACGTACACTCTCGGAGGGTGATATGGTGCGTGCGCGTATCACATCAATCAGCTTCGAATCCGGAAGCAGGTCTGGAAAACTCGGCCTTACAATGCGCCAGCCTTTTCTTGGCAAAATCGGACCTGACAACTCCTGGGTTGAAGAAGATGTAAGAATGGCCCGTGGAGAAAAGTCAAAGAAAGACAAGGATGCGAAGAAGAAGTAACGAGGAGTAAACAAGGATGGCCAAACCCAAAGCTTGTCGAGAATGCCATTTTCTCACCACAGAAGACCAATGCCCGAACTGCAGGAGCACGAACCTCTCAAGTTCATACACCGGAATAGTTGTCATCCTGCCCGGAAGCAAACCCCATGAAGACCCACGAAAGCAATCCTACATAGCTTCCCGACTGAATATAGACAAACCAGGCAAATATGCCCTCAAGGTTCGCTGATTTGGTGAAATCCTATCAGCTGCCGTGGTGAAACCTTTATTAGATAACCCAGAGTCGAATGGCTGACTCCGGTCTGGAAATGCCCTGTTGCAGTGAGTGATGCAGATGAAAATTGAAATCCTCAAGGAAATTAAGAACAAGCCTCTAGCTAGAAGGGAGATTGAGTTTAAGGTACAGCATGCAGGTGGTACCACCCCAAGCAGAGCAGAAGTGCGCGCCAAACTAGTGGCACAGCTTGATGCAGATGAAGCGAGAGTTGTTGTCAGAAGCCTCAACACCAAGTTTGGAAGTGCTTTCTCCGAGGGTATTGCCAGAATATACGATTCCCCAGAACAGTTGAAACGAGTAGAAGGGAAGCACATCCTTGCTAGGCATGAAGGAAAGAAGCAGGAGGGCTCATAAATGAGTCATAAAATGTACAAGGTTGACAAGAAGGGCATAATCTCCCGCAATCGTCGAGAATGCCCACGCTGCGAGAAGGGTACCTTCATGGCGGAGCATTTTGACCGCTTTGCCTGCGGCCGTTGTGGCTTTACAGAATTCAAGAGAAAAGGCAAGCAGGAAGAATAGTTGTTCTCAGAATTGCCCCACAGGTCTAGGGCTATTCGCCCACTATTGCCATTACCCACCGAATGAAGATTAACACCCCAACTACTACAGTCAATAGAAGATTCACAGTAAAGATGCCAGGAATGAACACCTCCATCAATGCGGCCAAAATCATGGCTATGGGAAAGGTGACTATGAATGGAAGGGTGGCAATAGTCAGAGAAACCTCCTCGGTGGAAACCATGGAAGCAACAAGGATTAAGATCCATATGGAGTAGATTCCAATGAGGAGAGCAATCTCGGGTATCATGCTTAAAGCCACCTCAGGTTTTTGCTACAACAATATATGTATTGCAGCAGCTATATAGAGTCCTTAGGTGATTCTTCTGAATTGGTCTTACCAAGACCGCGACCATGCAGGCATGGTTCTCGCTAATGAACTGCGCCATATCAGATTGTGGTCTAGACCACTGGTTCTGGCAGTCCCTAATGGTGGAGTTGCCGTTGCTGTCCAGATTGTGAAAGAACTCGACGCTAGTCTTGACCTTATTATTGTACGCAAATTACAGATTCCTCAGAATACTGAGGCTGGATTCGGCGCTCTGACATCACTTGGGACGATGATCCTGAACGAGGTGCTTGTTGCTAGAATTGGGCTGACCGAGACCGAGATCAAGTTGGTTCGTAAACAAACTCTAAAGCAAATTGAAAAAAGAAGAGAAGCATACCATGGGCTCATCGGCACTGAGAACCCTGAGAATCGAGATGTCATCCTAGTTGATGATGGACTGGCATCCGGATTTACAATGATGGCTGCGATTCAATCAGTGAAAGGATTCTCGCCCAAATCGGTCACTGTTGCGGTTCCAACTTCTTCGGGGAGTGCAGCTCAAAGAGTGGAGCCCCTCGTCGACCATTTGGTCTGCCCAAGAGTTGAAACCGGCTTTGTCTTTGCTGTTGCCAATGCATACCGGAACTGGTATGATGTCCCTGATAGAGAGGTTGTAGACTTGCTACAAGCGATTCAGAAACGTACGAACAATAGGAGTTGAAACCTATGGTAAGCGGCACGACTAAGGAAGATGTGCTATACAGTTGAGGGCACTACCCACCTGAACTCTCACTAGTTTCCTGATGGGAATCACCTCGAAATTAGTTCCTTCAAGCGTGTTTCTCACCAAGGATTCAACATATTCATCCAACTCGCCTTTGATTTCTGACAACACCTTTTCCTTGGTTGGATGCATAGCTATCGCCTCATCGCATAACCTTGCCACCATTGCAGATCTAAGGACACTATAGTATCTTGTAGCAGTCTTGGAGTCAAAGGCTTGAGCGACTGTGGCTTTTCCCTCATACATTGGGTCAGTCTTGGCATGATGCATCCTCGGAGCCATTCGCTTATCGAAGTTGTCAAGTCCATCAACCACAGAGCTGTAAATCTTTGACTTGGGTCTGCAGTATTCTCGAATGTAATCGAATCTTTCCTTAGTATATCTTTGAGTTTCTACTGAAAAGTTGAGGGCGTCCAAAACCAAGGCCCGGCGGCCTTCCTCAGTGAGCGAGTCATCATCCAAATCACTGTCATAGAAGTACGGCATCTCACAGACAAGAGTGAATCCACGGTTATCAGTGACCCTTCTCAAGTAGTCATCAGACGATGTCCCACACCGAATGAGTTCCTGAGGATTTTCTTCCCCATTCTTTTCGTAGAAATCATAATTCTCTTGAATACCAAACATTTGGTAAATCCCGGGACGGAACTCCTTGATGTATGGTGCCTCCGGTTCACCTTGATGCAAGGGCAGTCCCTCTCGTCTAACAAGATTCACCAAACCCGGAAAAATCGCCTCTATCTGATGAGTGAGATAGTAATACACCCCGCAGAATCCGGCATTATGAAGACTAAACATGAAGCTCGGCTTAATTTCATCAATTATACGCATCAAAGCTTGGGTTTCAGGTGGGGGAGTGTCAAATCTGAGCTTCTTGTATTCCACCGGGAATGTCCATTCCATTTGTTCGTGCGGGGCTGGCCTGTAGAAATGCCTAGCATACTTCACAGGGTCAAAGTCACCTTTGAACCAGCCCTCGTTTAGAGCTGCGCCATCAGGATCGATAGCTTTAATCAGGTGCCAGGTAAATCCTGTCTTCTCAGTAAACTCGGGATTCTCTGCTAGGTACCTAGAGAGGAACTCGACCGTCATACTCCCAATGGGCTCATTGGGATGTGGAAATGCAAATAGAAGGGCATTCCTCTCACCTCTGCCTATCCTTAGGCATGAAATAGGTCTTCCCTCTCCCGATTTTCCAATCACCTCAAGTGAAACCGAGGAGAATTCTTCTGACAGGCTTTCGCTGGATCTATCAAGCTCATTGACGGTCATGAACTCCCTGTAAGAAGGAACTGCATCTAGAACCTCATCAAAAGTCAATTCTCTCTTCTCCAACCTCTGAAATCCATAACATGGAAACGCATATGCCCCTTAAATCTTGGGAGTATACGATTGACCGAGTTCCATTGATTATCAATAATCATTCTCTATGCACATGCTGAAACCTGTTCGCTTCACGATGCCTGTTCTGTGTAGCTATACGATCTCTCCATTCTGCTCAAGCCAAGCCCTACTGGTATATAGACAATCACTGCAAGGAGAACTACGATGAACCAGACTCCAATTTTTGCTGGTATATCTGCAAGGGGGCTTGGAATCGAGAAAAATAGGATTTCCGCCAGAGTCAGATTATTCGGCATCGCCGCAGAGAGCAGAAACCCACCCCCAATTACAAAAGCTGCATACCCATCCGTCGCAATGTGCTTGTATTCCTCCCACAAAACCCTACCTCGACCTTGATTCAGGAAGAGCACATGCAACGATCCAACAAGCATACTAATGCTGCCCATATCCAATGGATACAACCATGTCTGAGCTAAGACTGACACCTCTCCTGCTTCTCCAAAGAATCCGGAAAAGAAGAGTCGCATAATGAAGGGTAGAATAGCAACCAAGAAACACAGGATATAAAGAATCCCTGCCATAGCCCCTCCATACACCACATAATCCTCAAAGAAACGACGAACCCAAACCCAAAACAGACTGACAAAGAAAAACGTCAAGAAGAAGAACCCTATTGCGAAATAGACATCTTCAATGGCAGATATTTCGTATTCAGTGAGGCTAAAAGCTGCAAGGCCAATAGCCAGACCGAACACAGCATCCGTGATAATTTGAATCGCCTTTCTCTCAGACCTCTGATGAAGACTCTCCTTTGTGTCCACCACGCATCACCAAATATTATACTACTCTTTTGATTTATAGAATTTTACGGTAATACCACAGCAAACGAGAGAGATGACCCCAAGACGTCTTAGAGAGTGCGGTAGAAGACGAGTACTTCAAGGTCACGACAAGAGAGGACGGATCTCTCTGGTACGCTCCAATCATCTACGAAGATGACTAACAATAGGGAACGTGATGGTAGGTTGAGGAATGAGCTAGAAAATTAACCATGGTTAAGTGGTAGCGGGTGGATGATTTGAACATCCGATCTCAGGGTTATGAGCCCTGCGGGATAGGCCTGGCTTCCCCAACCCGCTATTGCTACAGGAAATTGCCCCTATGAGGCTCTTAAGGGTTTTCATAGGTTGATTGGAGCGTATGCCAATTTTGCAACTATATTTGATTAGTCAGAATCAATTTGCAGATAGAATTCTGCGGTTGCCGAAGAACCAAGATAGACTACGATTCTCTACCGTATATTCTTGAGAGAAATTAATTATCGATAGTCCCTTCATTCCACGAGTCATCATTACAGCCTCTCATAACTCCAACTTGGGTCATGAATTCTTGAAGCATAATTGGCTATAGCTCATAATAGAGACTTGAACTTCTCAAATATATCCACAGCACTCACTGTGCTCTGGCAGTACTTACACTGCATTATAGAACCTGTTTCGGGATAGTCAAGGTTTCCTCCGCAGGACGGACATTCAATGGTCTGAAGTACTATCCCTTTGTTCTCCAGTTGAGAATAAAGTGACGTGAAATCAATTACTACCTGATACTGAACAGTTTTTCTCCCAAGCATGGTGTTGGAGATGTATCTCCCATCATCGGTAATTATTCCATCCAGTTCCCCATTTGCAATTAGCTCCTCGACAATACTCTTGAGGTCCTTGAATACTCTGTCAGGTGACAGCTTCTCAAGGGACTCCCTTCCGACTTGAGCAATCATCTTCTTCAGCAAACCATCCTTCGCAATTTCGTGAAGACTCACTTCGCCTCTCGGCTTTACAAGTCGAAGCACTTGACCCCTCAATAGGTCCGGTTGTTCAACCGTTCTTCTCATCTCTTCAACTAATCTAATGATTTCTGCTGCCTTGTCTTGATGAAGACTATACTTGACCGTCATCACTCCGCGCGGAGTAGAATAGCCAACTGCAAGGTGTACATTACCTGATACTGCCCCTGTAAATCCGCGAGTTTCAATTGCGATGCTCTGGATGTCTTCATATCTGTAAGAATGAAGTCGTTTCCTAGATGTCCTGAACATGCCCGTGGATTCAAGAAACACTAAGCCCCTATGAGTCAGCACCAGCTCACCTGAGGAATACTCCCCTCGCGAGGATCCTAGCAACCCCTTCATTTGAAATCTTAGGAAATTACATCCTATGTGGGTAATCACTTTCTCGCTAGGGTCTAAACCATCTCTCTTGGACAAATGAAACTCCCGAGGAATTACAGACCTAACTTCCATAAATCGTTTCTTGATATTCTCCTAATAAGCGTCGCACTGGCACCTGGCACCGTCAGACTGGCACCGCCTGTCAATGATTCCTCTTTGCTTGAAATCTCCTATTTTCGGTAGTAGTAGAACGAACTAATGGCTGCAACTGCAACGGCTCCGACCCATACCAAAACCAATGCAAGAGAAACATCGGTGGAAACATCAGTTGCTGAGAGAGCAATGATTGCAGCTGGGACTATAAAGAATACAAAGGCAAACCCATTGCGGGTGGCCTTGTCCGAGATCAGTATGGTGCGCTCATCCCTGAGCCTCTGTGAGTATATCGTGAACCCCATCATCACTGCAATGAAGACGATTCCTGCGAATGCTGATGAAAGTATTATTGCCCATTCCCTACCTGGGAAGAGGAGAATTGTGGCCAGTTGCCCAGCAAGCCATCCGAAAGCAAGACAGACTAGCATCGCGAGAAGCGACTTATTTGACAAGGGGGGAAGTTGTTTGTTCTTGTTTGGTTTTTCTTCTGTCACGAAATCATCTCCTGTAATAGTAGAATACTGACCCATAGAATACAACAATTGAGAGCCCCCACAGAAGAAACAATGATGCTACGGCCTCAAGTGCTATGGGCTGAATCAAGAGAATCGCACCAAGAATCGGCATAAAGAAGATTAGAAATACAAGTGCATTTCGTGAGGCCCGATTGTAAAGCTGATCGAACCTCTCATCCTGATACTGCAACCTCCCATCCTGATACTGTCCCTTCATCCATTTTATGAGTAACACTGAAAATATGGGGCCAATAATCCCGGCGATGACTACAAGCCATTTACTTGTGCCAGATGCTAGCCAAAAAGCTACTAGAAAAGCTATAACGACAACTCCAGCAGTATAACCGGCGATGTTTTCACGCTTCATCCATATCTCCTCCATAACTGAAGATTTCCTCTATTCTCATCTCGAACACATGTGCCAGTTTGAACGCAAGCAGAAGGGATGGGTTGTAAGTGCCTTTCTCCATAGAGATGACCGTCTGTCTGGAAACCCCCAAGCGGCGTGCTAAGCCTTCTTGGGTCCATAGCTCTGGCGTGGAGCTTTCAACCATTCGCTTTTCCCGGATTTCCTTGATTCTGTTCGCAATCACGCCATCGCATCCATCGATATGTAAAGTGCACTTTACGTAAAGTAAACTTTACATTTAAATTTGTTGTCTTATCTTGGCATGACCTAGAGTTTCGGGCGAAACTCAGAATTGATATAGTTCAGTTCATGGTAACTGCAAACCATGAAACACGCCATTGTTCGCCCTCCCGGGGACGACTTTCCACGATGTATCTCATCCCATCCCGACCACTACTTGGTTGACATCAAACTGGCGCACCAACAACATGCAGACTACTGTCGAATCCTTACTGAGTTGGGACTCGACGTGATAAAACTCCCGCCAAACCACCTTCTCCCTGATTCCTGCTTCATAGAGGACACGACTGTGATTCACCGAAACAGGGCTTTCATCACAAGGATGGCTTGCGAGAGCAGACGGGGAGAAGAAGCAGCTGTTACAGAGGTTCTAAGTGAGTATATGCGAACCAAGGCAGCTACTCCTCCCGCCACCATTGAAGGGGGAGATGTGATTCACCTCTCGGATAGGTTAATCACTGGAATAACCCAACGAACCAATCTAATTGGAGTTGACCAGATGGTCGAGTGGCTTCAGGTTGATTCAAAGCTTGTTAATGATCCTGGAATTGTGCATCTCAAGAGTCATGCAACCTACATTGCGGATGGTCTTTTCATTACAACCGATGCCTTTGCCAGTCATCCGATCTTCATCGATTTTGAAAGAGTAATAGTTCCACCAGACGAGCAATATGCAGCCAATACCTTAGCAATTGGTAGTACAGTCCTGATGCCTGCTGGTCATATGAAATCTATCAGTATGGTGAAAGAATACGGATTTGACGTCATCCCAATCAACATGAGCGAATTTGAGAAATGTGAGGGCGCGCTCACATGCCTTTCACTCATCTTCTGAGTTACTTCTCCGAGCTATGACTTGATGACTGGAAACTATCCATATGTCATGCTATTCTCAGAGCAGTCTGCGCTTTCAAGTAGTCCATTCCAGCGAATCTCGCCCGGATAGTCAAAATCAGGGAGTTCCCTGCAACGACCAACCCATCTCCAACATGGCACATTGTCCACAGTTTCCATTTTATACAGATTGGCCTTGCATGCGTTGAATCGAACTTCTAGGAGAGTGCCTTCAGGTAGGTCATCAATATCTGCAACCTCGAGAATATCTAGACTATTGGACTCGCTTTTTGCTCTTCGCGAGAGATAGTATCGAATCTCGCTATTGGTGTCTTTGTCCTTGACCAAGACGGCAACATGAGGTTTTGCCACCGAGTCCCATTTTCGTGGGAATGAAGGCCTTCTAATCAGTACGGGGACTGTGACCGCTTCCAATGGTGTGGAAATACCCGTCTGCATTGTTTTCCTCTCCAACATGTGAATCGCAGAAAGTGCATATAAGGCAGCATTGCACATGCGTACCCTTCAGAGCTTACGTAGAGTGTTTCAGTAGCGGTTTTTGAGAGGGTGTATTATTCAGACACCTATATTCAAAAAACGATATGGAGAGAAGTTTGACCAGTGAAGCACGTTACTTAACAAACGGCCAAACTACAAATCGTCTAGATTGCTTCTCTCCTGAAGGCTTTCATCTATCTCCCCAATGATCAGTGGCCGTCCCTCAAACAATGCTAGTATGACTTTTCGTCGAGCTTCAGTAAGGAGTCGCCATACGGTCCCTCTAGACACATTCATAGACATCCCTGCTTCTTCTTGATAGAGTCCTTCAAGATCTACCAATCGCAGTGCTTCAACCTCTGCTTCGTCAATATACACGGGTCTGGAATCACCTATAGGGGAAGGTTCCATGCTCTTCGCCTTTGGCTTGGCTCCTGTTTTGAAATCCTGAAAGGGATATCTTCCTCGACGACCTCTTCTGTGTCTTCGCATAAACAACTACACACCCGCATTTTGAGTAAACGTGCTCATGTTTTGACCCGTTCTTATATTGATTCTTATTCTGATGAACAAGGTTAAAAGTGTGCATATGCACATAATATTTGAGGTAAATACAATGGCATACTACGGTTACGGTAGAAGAAGAGGTGCTGGCTTCGGTCGAGGTCAAGGCGGTGGAATGTGGCCTGGAAATGGCCCCTTCAGAGATCTCCCACCTTGGGAGCGCCCAGGATGGCTCTATGGTCCGGGATCCTGCTGGACCTTAGGATATCGTAGTTGGCCTCCAACAAGTATCCCTTCAAATGTCACTCCCGATGCAGAACGCAGAATTCTGGAGCAACAGAGAGAAATGCTCCAGCAGAGCCTTGAGTCAATCCAAGACTCTCTGAAGACAATTCAAGAAAGACTTGCGAAGCTAGAGGAGCAATAGCTTGTACTCCTCTATCTCTTTTCTTTCTCCTTCTCCAACAGAATCTCCCCAATTCTTGACCACATGTTTCGAAGAAGGTTAGTAGTTACATGCGACGGAGCAAACTCCGGAAGCGTCTGTGCAGCCACCATTGATTCAGTCATAATGGGGTCGAAAGGTACTCGCCCCAGCAAATAGAAACCGTTCCTCTTACAATAGTTTTCAATCTGTTCCGTATTCTCAATGTTCAAATCATACTTGTTGATGATTACTGCTACGGGCACTCTGAATCTTTCTAGAAGGCTGGCAACTCGTTCCATATCATGAATTCCAGACATGGTCGGCTCAGTTACAATAATACCTATGCCAATCCCTGTGACAGTAGCAATCACAGGACACCCGATGCCTGGCGACCCATCAATAAGAATGCGTTCCAGACCGCGTTCCCTTGCCATTTCCTGCGCTTGTTTCCTTACATCCGTAACCAGCTTCCCTGAATTGCCTTCCCCCGGAAGGAGTTTTGCATGCGACATTGGTCCGTATCTGGTTTCAGAGTAGTGCAGCACACCTGAAACGCGTTCAACCATGCTGATAGCTTCCTCTGGACACAGATAGGCACACACACCGCATCCCTCGCATGCTATCGCATTAATCTCCGGCGGGTTTGCCGCATCAAATCGGCAATTCTCATGGCATATCCCGCACTCCGTGCAAAGCTCCTGATTAATCACAGCAACCTTTGAACCCTTGAACTCCAAGGTTTGCTTTATATCAGGCTGAAGGAGAATGTGCATATCGGGTGCATCGACATCACAATCGGCAATTACAATATTCTCCGCTAGTGCTGTAAAGGCAGCAGAGAAGGTTGTCTTGCCAGTTCCACCCTTGCCGCTGACGACTGCAATCTCAGTTATCACCTTTCATCATCTCCTTAGCTTGCTCAAATAGCTCAAGAAAGCGTTCTCTCCATTCAGGCATCTTTTCAACGAAAGGAATGCCTCTGGAGTAGAGCTCAGCAATCTCTCTATCAAATGGAATTTCCATCAATATGGGAATCTCCATCTCTCTGCAATACTCCTGCACTGAATCATCACCAATCCCTGCACGGTTAATCACCACTCCATGAGGGATTCCAAGCTTCTTTACAACATCAACTGCCATGGCTAAATCGTGAAGACCAAATGGAGTTGGTTCTGTCACAAGAACCAGAAAATCACTCTCTTCCATTGTTTCGATAACTGGGCATGCCGTGCCGGGTGGCGCATCTAGTATATTGATCTCATTTGGCACAATTTGCCTTTTTACAGACTTGATGATTGGTGTGGCCAATGGCTCCCCTATCTCCAACTCCCCATATACAAGGTGGATATTCCCTACCTGAGTTTGATGTATCTTTCCTATTGTTCGTCCTACCTCTGCAATGGCGTTTTCAGGACAGACTAGTTTACAGCCTCCACAGGAGTGACAGATCTCTGGATAGACAACAACCTTCTTCCTACCAACGAAAATCGCATTGAATTCACAGAAGTCCCCACATTCTCCACAGAGAGTGCATACTTCTTGGTCTACTACCGGAGTCGGTAGCATTACCTCCTCCGTCACTATTTCACTTGGCTTCAAAAGAGTGTGAACATTAGGTTCTTCTACATCACAATCTAGAACATTCACATCTCCAATTGAAAGGGCCAGATTCACCGCTACCGTTGTCTTTCCGGTTCCTCCTTTTCCAGAGGCAACTGCGATAATCAATCTACAATGCAACTCCAAAAGACCCGCTCTACTTGTGATGAGCGTGGGAGCAGCCCTCTGTGAGTTCCTGTAGGTCTCCACTAAGATAGGATGCTATGGCTTCGTCAACCAGCCTGCCTTCACTCCTGAGAACGGCAATGTCCTGGGACTCGAAGCTTCTTAGCCCTCTTGGACCCATTCCTTGAACAATCACTACCTGCGGTGAGTAACTCAACACATTATCGTGCGCATGTCCACGTCCACCCACATGCCCGCCGGTATTTCGCTGAACCGATTTGGCAGTCACATTTCCGCCGTCATCAAGGTCAACAAGGACGAAGAAGGGGGCACGCCCAAAATGATCTGCAATCGACATTCCGTCGGCGTCATCACTGGGAATAAGCAACCTGCAAGCCAACACTATCCCCTGCCTCCTCCACCTCGCCCTCTGCCACCGCCTCTTCCTCCTCCACCTCTCATTCCCATGTGAGATTGCCCGGGTGCAGTAATCGAACTAAGTCTATTCGCTTTGTACATCTCAACTGCGCTCTTCACAGTTCCAGATGCTCCTGTCATTATCTTAATTGCAGAGCTTGCAAGAGCCGAATAGGCATTTGGGCCAACGCTTCCCGTGACTATAGCTTCGACACCTTTACTAGAAACTGCCTGAGCAGCCTGAATCCCTGCGCCTCCTGATGCACTAACAGCAGCATTGGGGATTGCTTCGAACTCGAAGGTTTCGGGGTCAACAATAACAA
Organism: Candidatus Thorarchaeota archaeon; assembly: GCA_011365025.1. Next base: position 16,929 of record RDOF01000024.1, on the reverse strand, counting down.
AGTAGGCACATCTCCCAAATCGTGGGTCAATCTGTGCCTCAAGAGTGTTCCCAGTAGATGTAACGCATATTTTCGACATTTTATCAGAACCCGCCTTGAATGCTTTCTGAAATTATTATGAGCTTAAGCACATAAAACCTCATCGAAATAACCACGACCTCTATACTTTAAATCCCAGCGAATATCAATTCTTCTATATTCCCAAAAGGTGAACTGAGATGGGATTCAGTGTCGGAATTGTTGGAAAACCTTCCTGCGGCAAAACATCCTTCACAAATGCTGCATGCATGACTGATTTTGCAGTCGGAAGCTATCCCTTCACAACTATAAAGGCCAATCTGGGTGTAACGCATGTTCGAACGCCGTGTGCATGCAGGGACTTCGGTGTCGAGGATAATCCGAAGAATTCGATTTGCATTGATGGCGTACGGCTAGTTCCAATAAAACTGATAGATGTGGCAGGCTTAGTGCCTGGCGCTCACTCCGGGAGGGGTATGGGAAATCAGTTCCTCGACGACCTTCGTCAGGCAGATGTTCTCATACACATAGTAGATGCCAGCGGTGGACTTGATGCTGAAGGACAAGAAGTTGCTGCGGGAAGCTATGACCCAATTAATGACATAAAATTCCTTGAGGATGAGATTACCGAATGGGTACTGGGGATTCTCCAAAAAGACTGGAGAAGAATTACCGGCCGGGTTAGAGCTGAAGGCGCTAGGTTGGACGAACTGCTTCTGGAGAAGCTATCTGGTCTCAACATCGGACGAAAACACATTCTAACAGCCATCCGGGACGCCGAACTGAAAATCGAAACAGCAGATAAATGGACTGAGGAGGAAATTCGCAAATTCGCCCTATTTCTATGGCATACCTCCAAGCCAATTATCATTGCAGCAAACAAAATAGATCGTCCTGGCGCTGAGGAGAACTATGAGCGAATGAAGAAGGAATTTCCCGATTATCTCATTGTTCCAGTAAGCGCACTTGCAGAAAAAGCTCTCAAGGACTTAAGCAAAAAAGATGTAATCAAGTATATTCCAGGCAGTACCGACTTTGAGGTACTAAGACCTGATGTCCTCAAAGCAGCCGAGTTGGATCAGCTGGAGAAGATCAAGGAGCATATACTAAGGAAGTTTGGAGGAACAGGAGTACAGAACATACTAGACAAGGCAGTCTTTGATTTTCTTCACATGATAACTGTCTATCCTGTCCATGACCCTAACGCACTCACAGATAGCGATGGCAACATTCTTCCCGATGTATATCTAGTTCCGGAGGGAACAACTGCAAAGGAATTTGCCGGGCACATTCATACAGATTTAATGGAGTCCTTTATTCATGCTATCGATGCTAGGACCAAGATGAGAATATCAGACAAGCATGAACTGAAGGACCGCGACGTTGTAAAAATCGTCAGTGCCAAGGGAACAAAATAGTCAGAGGGGATCCATCTAGGTTTCACGACGCATCTATTGACAAAATGTGTCCTGTCTGTTTAATTTAAGCACGTAACAAAAACCGGTAGAATTCACCTTTCAAAGTCACTTCAGTGACAAATCTGCGGCAGAAATCAGTACCTAGATTGCAAAATGATGTTCAGTGCTTAGTGAATGCACAATCCCTTAGAAGAACCATCTGAGGTGAGCAATCCTTGGAAATATTTCTGACATTGGAAGATGCAAAGACAAGAGGCACTCGTTGCGCGCGACTGGGCGAGGCGCCCACAATCTATGAGCTAGAAACTGGTGAATACGCAGTCGTAATGAAAGGGAAATGGCCCCCTCAGCGGTCGTGGCCAATTCTGAAATGGGCTGGCGCATCTCAGGAATGGATTCCGATTCTCGCGCGTCTTGACTCATTCAATCGTGCTCAGGAAGCATGTGGACTATTCAAACTCCTAGGGCTTAAACCCATAGTTGTTGAATTTCCGGGCATTACCTTCGATGTTTTTCTTAAGGAAAGGAACATCCCAATTGGTGCATGGGTCGTCATAAACTCTGATGGCGACAACTATGAGCGCCATCTTCATCAGAACCGCTTCTATGATGAGGATGACTCTGAAGAGATTGAAACTCCCTGGGTGTCTACTTAGCGAGCAAGTCAATCTAGGTGAGACGTTCACCCAAGGACCAATACTGACCCGACAAGGGCAAGTATGTAAAGAGCTCAATCTTGGAAGGGTCAAAACGGGCACCGTCATCCAGCACTCTATTGTCTAGGTGTACCTCAACCACTTCAGCGATGAAAAGATCATGAGCCCCTAAAGGACGAATCTCTATCACCTTGCATTCGACATTTATTGGGCACTCCTCAATCATGGGGGATTTTACTTTACTAGAGGGGATGGGGGTTAGATTACAGGCTTCGAATTTGTCATGACCACGTCCGGACTTCGTCCCTGCAAATTTGGCCGCGTCAAATTCATTCGTTGACGGGATATTGAGGACGAAGTCCCCCGTTTCTTTCACCATTTCATAGCTATGCCGTTCAGGTCGTATTCCGACTACTACGGTGGGAGGCTTACTACACACATTAGCTACCCATGAAAGCGTAATGATATTGGGTCTGTCTTTTCCTGCTACACTTAAGAGAACCACGGGACATGGCACAATTGCTGTCGTAGGTCCAATTTCTTTCTTCATACCAACTGAGTATATTGTACCGAAGAAAAGTGTCGCGGTCGTCAGATTTAAGATGAACCTCGGACCGGCCAAGCTCAATAACCTAGGAAGGTTTTCAAAAATGGCACGTATTCTTGTAGCAGATCCACTTGCAGATTCGGCAATACAACAGCTGAAAGACGCTGGCTTGGAAGTAGTTGTAAGAAATAAGGAGTCCGATGGTCCAATTGAAGAACAGATCAAGGGATTCGACTGCATAGTTGTCAGAAGCGCTACCAAAGTGACCAAGGCGGTCATTGATGCAGCTGACACCCTGAAGCTAATTGTGCGAGCTGGAGTTGGTCTCGATAACGTTGACCAAGATGCCGCTAAGGCAAAAGGAGTCAAGGTAATGAATACACCCGAAGCTCCATCCGTTTCCGTCGCAGAAATGGTAATTGCTCTCATGTTCGCTTTATCAAGACAGCTCACTGCAGCAGATAGCTGGATGAAGAATGAACAGTGGGAAAAGAAGAAGCTGAAGGGGACTGAGTTATGGCAGAAGACACTGGGCGTCATTGGTTTTGGTAGGATTGGCTATGAAACTGCGAAGCGAGCAAAGGCTCTTGAAATGAGAGTGCTAGCTTATGATGTCATAGACATAGACAAGGCATGTAAAGAACTCGGCGTGGAAAGGACTGACCTTGAAACCCTTCTCAGGAGTTCGGATTACATATCTCTCCACGTTCCTCTATTGCCCCAGACCCAAGGAATGATAGGGAAAAAGGAGTTCGACATGATGAAAGAAACAGCCTATCTGATAAACACTGCACGTGGCGGCATTGTGGATGAAAAGGAACTGCTTAAGGCTCTGGACGAAGGAAAGATTGCTGGAGCAGCTCTCGACGTGTTCGAGTCTGAGCCACTACAGGACTGGTCCATCGCCAAACATCCAAAGGTGATAGCAACTCCTCATGTATCATCCTCAACAGATGAAGCTCAAGAAAGAGTTGGTAGCTTGACTGTGGACAAAGTCATTGCAGAGTTCAAGTAGCAGTTGGCTATTGAGATTTCCGACAAATCGCTAGACCTTTAAGTAAATGATTTTGTGATTCACAAAGCTCAAGGGTGTCGTTTGGCACCCTCTGGGATTAAACCATTTCCTTTGTTTAGGCGGATTCGTCCGTAGGGATGTGGCTGTAATAGGCTGAACCATAAACAAAGCGAACTAGTAACTGCAAAGGATGGTATCAGAGATGTCTGCATACAAGCACATGGATGAGAGCTGGTTTAAGGAACAGAAGGAACGTTCCGACCTCGTAAGAAGTAGGCTCATTATCTGGAGAAAACAGGGTAGTATTGTTAGACTGGAGAAGCCAACTCGCTTGGGTAGAGCTCGAGCACTTGGGTACAAGGCTAAGCAGGGGTACGTCGTCGCACGAGTCAAGACTGGACGTGGTCCTCGCGAAAAGCCGCGCCCCAGGATGGGTCGGAAGCCGAGAAGCTTGGGTGTGACCAAATACACACCTCAAAAATCACGCAGATGGATTGCTGAGGAACGTGCAGCACGCAAATATCCTAATCTTCGTGTATTGAACTCCTACTGGGTTGGCGCAGATCACAGATGGCTGTTTCATGAAGTTATTCTTGTTGATCCAAATCATCCAGTAATTTACAATGACTCTACAATAAATTGGATTTGTGATTCAAACCAGAAGGGAAGGGAAAGTCGCGGCCTTACATCAGCAGGCAAGCGAAGCCGTGGACTAAGAGAGAAAGGGCGTGGAGCAGAGAAGATACGACCCTCTCTTGGAGCAAAGGGAAACCTGGCAAAGTAGTCAGCACCCCCACATGGGGTACCCAAGATGGTTACAATCAGAAGAATCGATGCCCGTGCTCATGTTCGGGCTACTGAAGTTCCTGATAGAGTGCTTACCGCCATCACCAACGTATTCCCAGAAACGCTTCAGGAAGAACTGACAACAACTTGGACCAAGGTCGAGGCTCATAGCGGCATTCCCATGTCCATAGTCACCATAGTACTGGAGAAGACGAAAGCATGTCTTAGTGCATTTGACAGTATTATGGATAATCTCCCAAAACCCGACAGAAAGGCGCTTTCCAGAACCATCGAAGCAAGGCTAGATGACCAATGTGTATTCTACCTGAGGCTGGATAAGCAAGAGGCCTTTCTAGAAAGACTGAAGTTGGCGATTGGACCCGATGTAATTAGTCTACAGATTCATTTGCAGCAGTATCCTCGCTGCAAACACGATGACGTGGTCAAATTCCTTACTAACCGACTTGAAAATGTCGGAGGGCCCAGCTAATGCCAATAGACCTCAATGTTCGAGTTCCAAATGGTGGGGATGTTATCCCTTTCCTATCTATGGCACAGAAACTGGGATTCAGAGCGATCGCATCCACAAGAGCTGAGGCACCATATTCTGATAACACGAAAGGTGGTCCCGCCTTGATCAACCGAGCTGAAATTCACGAATCCTCACTATCTGCAGTAAAGCGAGCCGTGAAGCGTTTTCGATCTCGGTCCATTATTGTATCTCTGCCTCTGAAGAGCATAGAAACGGCCAATTGGGCAGCTGAGGACTCTGGAATCGATGTGCTAACACTGACCGCCCCCCTGAATGACTGCAAGCTTCGCTCAACCACTGCGAAGCTAGCGGCGGCTTCTGGCACAGCCCTAGAAGTGCCAGTCTATCCTCTTCTGCACACAATTGGACTTGCAAGAGCCAGGCTCTTCAAGAATCTGAGAGCAAACGCACGGATTGCGCTGAATGCCGGAATGCCAATTATTCTCTCTAGCGGCTGCACAGAACCAATATGTATGCGCTCTCCAATGTCCTTGAGTCACATAGGACTGCTTCTCGGACTTGATGTGACTGAGGCAAAGAAAGCAGTTTTTGAGCACCCTCGTAACATCGTTGAGTCGAATCTCAAGCACTTTCAGTCAGGATATCTGGGGCCTGGAATTGAATTGGTTTCAAGGAAGGATGACAAATGAAGAGCGTGCGGCGAAGATACCTTCTCTTTATGCTCCATAGGGATGGTTCTCCTGTTCCTGAGAAGCGGCTCGCAGCAGAGATACGAAAACAGCTTCTCTCGCTCTATGGCGAGCTGGTTGTTGCTGACTCCAAGCTCTATCTGAATGAATATGACGAGCAGTCCGGAGTTGGGATTCTTCAATGCACTGAAGACAGCCTAAAGAAGGTCATTGCTGCTTCTGCACTCATTAATGTACTAGACTCTACTTCCGTTTCTTTTGAACCAATGAGAACTTCAGGAACGATTAAGGGTTTGAAAAAGGAGTTGCAATCACCGTAGCACGACATCTACCTTCTGAACACTCTCATTTTCGTAAAGGTAGGCACCACATTCCCATTCTCCTGTAAGTTTCGAAGCAATGAGCCAAACAACTGGGTTTAGCTTCATATTCATTCTATCCCTCGAAGATGGTTCCGGAGGCGCAGGATGTGAATGAAAGATGCCGACCAGGGTTTGCCCCTTTTCTTCAGCATCAATCAGTAGTTTGTACTCTATTTCTGGGTCCACCTCGAAGGATGTTGAGGACTCGGCTGTGTTTTCCATGAGTTCTATGCGACCGACCTCCACCCTGTATCCCACGGTGTGTCCAAAGAGCAGTGCAACAGCCTCCAGTGGAATAGACCGTTCCGCATGGTCATAGAGAGCTTCAAGTTGAGATCGGCGGATTAGCAGTGCCATTTCCACGGCACTTCACCTCCTAGAATGCAGATTTAATACCCTCAAGCACTATACAAGTTTCTATTTCGCCAACACCTTGAACCTTACCCAGTTGTAGCTCTAGAAACTCTCTAAGCTTCTGGAGATCATCTACAGTGACTTTCAGGATAATTCCACAGGCGCCATCTAAGAAATAGGCTTCATCAACTTCTTTGAAGTCGTATACTTTCTTTGATATTGCAGAGGCCTCTTTCATAGCTGTCTTTACCCGAATGAAGGCGCGTATTTTGCGACCGGTCTTCAATGGGTCAAGGATGACTGTAAACTTCTTGATGTATCCTTCATCGACCAGGCGCTTCACTCTGCGGCGAATCGTAACTTCTGTACGCTTTACTTCTTCTGCAATTTCGCTATAAGACCGTCTTCCGTTGTCCTGGAGCATTTTGATTATCTTCTGGTCGATAGGATCTAGTTTCATTACGTTATCACTCTAGCATGGATGATACGCGCAGCGGCCACTATCGCGCATATATATTAACTGATACGTACGGTTTCGTTACAATTGATGTTCGTAATCGTCAATATCGGAACTACGGAGTTCAATCCATAAAATGGAAGCAACCATTTAGAGGACTTGAAGTTCATCTGTCGTTATTATGCTGTCGGCTTTTTCTGACATTATTGCATACAATTCTATATGCTCTCGCAGTTTTGGCGCACCGCGTATCTTCTTCTCAAGCAATTCCTGTATCTGAAACAGACCGGTTGCATTGTTCATGATTACATCGATTCTGACGGTCCTTTTCTCCCCCTTACGGATTCGAACGTCCTCTATGGCCATGGCAGATGTGGAGTGAATATTCACACTCCCAGCTTCAAATGGTATCCTTGCTCGACCTTTCGTCATGTCCAAGGCATCAGCAACGCCCACCACACCTGCTTCCACTGTTAGTGGCGGAGCGGCCATGTCGTGAGAATAAATCGCATGAAGTATATGACCACGTATATGCACCTGCCTGTGACGATCGTCCGGGTAGACCTTAGTCAGTATTTTGTCCAGGATTGGCGTTGCAAGCATTACGGTAAAGATGTCATGGTTGTTTCGTGCAACAACCATCCCAATATCATGAAGGTAACAACCAAGGAATACCACCAGCTCTGCATCATCTTGACCGCCAGTACCCTCCTGAACAATTGAGGGTTCAAGTCCATGACTAAGCGCCTGTATCAGCTTGACTCCATTCATTGCAACAATAAGTGAATGCGTATGACCGTGGTCAGAATACCCCATTCTATCAATTGCCATCCTGTTTGAATCTTCAAGTAATGTTTGAACCTCAATATCTCGCTCCAGTTCATCAAGCGCTGTTTTGCATAGTTTGTTATCCTTCAGCGCCTTTCGTACCCTATCTTTCAGGGTGTATCTTGCTTTCTGTGTCTTTGCCATTTGTGACACCCTCTGTTTCTTTCTATCAATACTCAAGTTTCTGTTTTCCTCCCCACTTAAAATGGATTGGCCTTTCATAAAAGCGGTTTTGTTATAGGCATAAAACAGCTCTTCTCATCTAGACTGCAACAGATTCGATTGCATCCATACTCTCATCCGGGGAAATATGTTTCATTTCTGTTCCTCTGGTCAATAGATAATACCCCGAGAAGACTGCCAAGTAAGCCGTATAGCCAAGAACCTCCAGAAATGATGGATTTCCATTATAACCGAAGATTGCTTTTGTCAGCCCACCAATCAGTCCATTTTCATGAAACAAGGGATAGCTGCCATCCGGAAGCAGTGGCGGATTGATATTCCACATCTCAAGAGGGCCAACCAAGAGAAGACCGGCCTCCTGCAACTCATGAATTCCATATGCTATCATTCCTGCAGCGACCAATATCAGAAAGACCGAGGTCCATTTGAACAGCGACTGCAGACTAATCCTAAGTGAGCCCCTATAAATCCCAAATCCAATAGCTATAGCAATAATTAAGCCAAGGCCAATCCCCGCATATATCTCTGTCCCATCTTGAACTGCAAGCGCCATGCTAAACAGGACAAGTTCAACACCTTCACGCATAACAAGAGAGAAGCTCAACAACCCCAGTCCAATCCTGTTTTGATTCGCCGTGGTTATTTCTACAGCGTTCCTAATGTCTACTGCTATAGCTGACCCAGCTCTGCGCATCCAGACGATCATGGTGGTTAGAAGGAGTGCAGCTGACAGTACAACAACCCCCTCGAAGGTGTTAAGCATGGGTCCTTCAAAGACATTCCATACTGCTCCCAAGACCAATGAAACAACTAGGCTGGCGACAACTGCTACAACTGCGCCACCAAGAACGTATCTTCTCATATCTGTCTGAGTTGTTTTACGTAGATATGACAGCATAATGGCTATGACTAGGGCAGCCTCTATGCCTTCCCTAAGCGCAACTATTGCGGGAGCAATTATCATACCTCGCAGTTATTAACAATAGTTAATATCCTTATCGTTGTGTCATACCATTGAAACAGCAATCACTATTCTCCCAGAGTGAAGTCTACATGGCAAAGCTAGCCAGTCCTAAGGTCGATACGATTAAGCTTCGGAATCAGCCGTCCTTGGTCTTGGAACACTTGCAGCTGTTGATTTGATTGTATTAATCCTTCGAAAACGAATCCGAATACAGCCTGCAGTCCAGTTCCGCCATCGGGAAAATCAAGTACGATTCGAGAGATGATTAGAGGAACTGACAAGCTGTATGAACTGGCAACTACTCGATGAACCGCTTCATGAACACTGCAACCTCAAAATCAGTGAGATCCCTGTTGGTGTAATATGAGAGGTCGATTGCACCTACTTCAAATCCCATCTTTCGGTAGAAGCGTATTGCAGGAACATTGGTGTTCTGAGTTTCACAGACCATCACCCGGCACCCTGCCTGTTTCCCGATTTCAGCCAATGCCTGCATCAGCTGCTTGCCCATTCCTCTCTGCTGATACTCTGGGTCGATATGAAATTCCCAAACCCATAGAGTGCGATTCCATGCCTGTTTTTCAGCTATCGCAATTCCTACAAGCTTTTCATCATCGTATATTCCTAGGGAGAGGCCTTGCTCTAGCATGCGACTATAGCGTATTTCATTCTCCTCTTCTGCTGGCCAATGTTTCCGGTAGGCCGTGTCCAATTCCTCCAGACTCAAAGAAATGACCGTTTGAGTATCGGTTTCGCTTTTACTTACTCTGTACCTAGCAGGAGATACATATCCAGATGCAAGCTCTCGAAGACGTGTCGAATCCAATTTCGTTAGTGGTCTAATCTCGATCAATTCTCCCAGCTCTTGCTGAAATGCTCAAGGCCCTGTAAAATGGTTTTGCAGAAACAGGTATTGGCTGGTCTTGACAGATTTGCGTAATCATCCACATTTCACATACGTCAAGTCTTGTGGTTTATGTGAAGTCGCAGAGAACATCAGCTTTTTACCCGAATTGCCTTCTCCGAATCGCAAGGAGCTTCAACTATGAACCTTCGTGCATTCAAACCCCAAGATCTCGAACAAGTTCTCACTATCGCGAATAGATATGCATTCTTTGACTCGGCCACAACCGAGGTAGATTTTCAGCCTGCATATTCATTTCCTCAGGGCCTAGTAGTTGCAGAAGTCAACGACAGAATAGTTGGCTTTGTCTTTGCCTATCTGAGAGAGGTTCCTAGTGAGGTCTTGAATACGTGGGCTGCATCCAAGGTGGCCCAGATAGAACTCCTTGCAGTTGATGCATCATACCAAAAACAAGGCATTGGTAATGCACTACTCAATGAATTGCTTCGAATCCTGAAAAAAGAGGGTGTCGATATCGTTCTTCTTCACTGCCCCGTTGAAGCTGTATCGGCAAAACACCTGTATGATAAACTAGGTTTTGAGGTCCGTGCCTATGCCATGAAGAAACGGCTATGACCCCTATAGGTGAATTGGGCTCGGCGCTATCTTCTGAATATCATCAGTAAACTTCTCGCCTAAAGCTACTGACACAAAGGCCACTTTTGCATTCAGAGTAAAATGGTTTATGAGCGACTTGATTAGGACTGCCGGTAGGTTAGAAAAATGTCCAGAGAAACATATTGTCCTATTAGAGATGGAGAGTGTCAGAAGGAGGAATGCCAATGGTGGGTTGACGGGGCCAAGAGATGCGCAGTTGGGCTCATTCCATCTGTCCTGAAAAACATTCTACAAAAAGTCGACTTCACATGATGTTTCTATGATAGTGTTGAATTTGGTCCTATCCTTTGGATCTCTTCAACCTTGTTGCTTTTGGCTGTGGAGTTATGATGCTTGTCACCAATAGCACGTGACATGAAACAAACCCCAACTGTGTTTAGCCAGCTGAACTGCACTCAGAGAAGTATCAATTCCTCCAAGCTATTAGCTTTGAAGATACTTTGTATCATATAATTCAGGGCAAGCGCAGCGGGGATAAGAACTAAGTTGAACACCATTGAGAACAATGAGTAGGCAACCATATAGAGTGCACTCCAGTTCAAAATCATACCGTAGTAAATGATTGTTGGAACAAGAAACCCAAAGAAACTCCAAGCACCCCCAACAAGCATTGCCAATCCAGTATTCCTCTTCCTGAGAAACGAGATTAGCAGACATCCAATTCCCCACGCATTCAATGCGACTGCCACATTGAATAGCAATTCACCTGCGGACCCATAGACAATAGTCCAAAACACTTCTCCAATGACCAGACTAGGAAAGCAAATTGCCACAACTACCCATGGACGAGCCATAGCGCTCATTGAGTAGAGAAAGACTGGTGCCAAATGGAGGTAGAGGACAGCTGTGACCCATGGCGTCGGAATGTAGATTGCAGCACGAAAGAAGACTGAAGAAATCACAATTAACACTAGATAGCTTGAACCAATCAAATCGAATCTTAGCCATTGTTCTTTCGAGTATGACCTCCTATCTGAAGGGGCCTCTTCCTGTTGTTGCCCGTTGTTAGGGGCCAAATCCTGCTTACTCAAACCCATCCATCCTTTTTTTTCACAGCTGCAACCAAGACCGAAAGGGTTGTGACAAATCCTGCTGCAACTACGCCAACCAAATCACTGGGAGTGTCTAAAGAAGAAGAAGACAGTCCAGTCTGATGAGATACGAGCCGTTCAATGTCGTACGAATGTTCTCCTGCTGCTAATTCTTCGGTCACATTTAGGACTGCAACGTGTTCAAAATTGCCACGAGAATAGAGATACAGAAGCTTGTTTTGAAGGTCACCAATGTACGAATACATTGTTGAGGTCATCGAAACCGCTCCGAGAATCTCCCGACAGTAATCGAGAGTTAGTTCACCCATCGCACTCAGCATGGATATCGATGTTTCATATCGTTCACTATGGTGATGGCTCCCGTCATCTTGAGCGAGATTAAAATTCGTGGTAACAATATAGGCACCAGATTTGTTTGTCATCCAGAGTTCACCGTTATCATCCAGCCCAATAACGACTGCATCTCCAGTATCATCAGCGATATGCGCTTGTTGCCAGTTTAAAATGAGCAAGTCATAGGAACGGACCCAAGTCCTTGCTTCCTCTGCAGTTGCACATTCTCCGAGCATATCCAGAAAATAGGACCCCTGATAGTCTGGTTTGCCAAGATCGAGGAGAGCGCTAGTCTCTTCAACCATCGTCATATCAAAGCAGAGTCCCTGGTCGTTCATCCCTCCGACTGGGACGACAAGGTTTCGATATATTGCATATCCAAATAGCACCAAACCGTATCTGTCCTCCCCTCCAGGCAGAAACCAGACTCGTCCATGTCGAAGTCCTTCGTCCTCATTGTTACAGAAGAATGTCGTCCCATCTTGTGAAACGGTGAAAATTGTACATGAGTCAAGTGAATCATCGATATTGACCTGCAGAATGAAAGGAATGGTGAACACGAATTGAGTAATCACGAGCACAACCAATGCCTTGCGACTGAACGACGTCATTTTCTCCTCGTGACGGCGATGCTGTGAATCCATAAAGGCAATACGTTCAACGCTTCATGTTGAAACAGCTGCATCCTCACTGCTTTAGAGGTTAGTCGGATTTGGACCTCTCTTTCGAATCTCAGCAAACTTGTCACCGCAGGCCACAAACATCGAAACTGCTCTTGGGTTCAAGGCAAAATGCCTCATGGACAATGCGGACCATGACTGCCGGACTCTGGAAAATATCCAGAGAAGCATATTGTCCTATTAGAGATGGAGAATCTCAGAAGGAAGAATGCCAATGATGGGTTGACGAGGTCAGCAGATGCACAGTTGCGCTTTTTCCATTGGCTCTGGAAAGGATTCTGCAGAGGATTGACCGCAAGTGAAGCAAGAGCTCTGTTATAGTGGGTCTACAACATCAAAGAAGTTCTGAAAGTTCAAGGCCTCTTGCTCTTGCCTTTTCTTTCATCCAGCCACTCCTATCTTCTGGTGGTATTGTCCTTTCTTCGGGCGGGCGCGGAACAAGGCTCAGCGCTCCTACCGCACATGAAATTGTACAGACTCCACATCCAACGCATTTGACTTGATTTGCTTGACAGATCTCGCCCTGCAATTTCAAAACATCAAATTGACATCGATCGATACAGTCCCCGCACCCAATACATCTCCCCTCATCTACTTCTATCGTAAAGTTTGACCTCAGAAATGCATGAGGTTGTCCAAGCTTCACCATACCAGTCAACATCACGCAGCAACAGGTACAGCAATTGCAAATGTATGAGTGTCCATGCTTGACGTTCATGGCACAATGTACCAGACCTGCCTCTTCAGCCTCATGCAGAATCCTTAGAGATTCCTCTTTGGAGATGGTTGTAGTCAGCTCATCTTTCTGGTACGCGTTTGGCCTTGAGGAGAAGAGAAGACAGACTGACGAGGGATACTTGCACTTTTCGTCCAGCAGTCCCTTCTGCTTCTTGCACATACATTCTCTCACTCCCCAAGACCTAGCTTTCTCAATGATTTCCTCTGCAACCTCGTACGGGTATACTTCAATCTCTGTGGAGATTGTCTTATTGATTGGAATTACCTTGAATATTGGTGGCTCCGTATCGAAAAGGCCCTTGTTCTTTCCTTTTGTGAAGTATTCATCGACCATTCGTGCGAAGTCTTCATCCATGCGATCCATTTGCCCTTCCCATATACCTCCAATAAACACAGTCAGAGCATAGCGTTTGAAACCATCAGACTCCAGTACGAATATTTGCCCCTTCCTCTCCATGTCGTGTAGCCGATTTTCAAGTTCTTCTACCGGCATCCGTAGGCGTTTGGCAAGCTCTTCACTTGTTTCTCCGCGAAGTTTCATTTGGCCTGCAATATTAGCTTCTTCCGGCGTAAAGATCCATCTCAATATCCTTAGATGCGTACCATCTTCAACTGGAGAGAAACCGTTTGGTATCTTATTGAGAGTCGCAGCCAGTCGTTCATATTCGTCGATTGTCATTCTTCTTCAAACCTGAAACGGGGCGCCTCCTAATCATCTCTTCGCTTGGAGAACCATCACATCTCATTGTGTAGAATCACAGTCTGATTGGATTCGGTTCTATCTTCCGAATCGCCTCAAATTGATGAGACGAAGGAATGGGACTAGAGAAGATTGATTTCAGCACATATAGATTGGGCTCTCTTTTTCTTGATAAAGAGAAATAGCACAATGAGCGTAGCAGAGATGGGCATTGTTCCAGCAGCAATGAGCAAGGCATAATCGTGTTTGATGGTTGTAGATGAGGCTGTCGTTGTGCCCGTAGTTTCATTCCAATCATGTATCAATATCTGGACAGTTTCGCGAGGACCAGAACCAAAGTCGATGCCCCCACCAGGGGTTTCCGTATACAGGTAGCTTACAATCACGTGAGCAATATCTAGCGACTCTCCTGTCACCTGCATGACTGCCGCACCCTCCTCCTGCTTCTGTTGAACATGCCAGCCATGAAGGTCCCGGTACACGACTGAGAGACCTGAAACCCCATCATTCGGCTGGCTCATCTCTATGCTAAAGCTATCAGGCGGCGATATGAGTTGATACACTTTTGAACCATAACAATACAGTGGCACACTATCATCCTGATAGGGCAGAGTTTCAATGGTGGTATAGTCTTGGATTGTAGTATCTATGTTGCGGTAGCAATAACGGTCCTCCGCAAAGCCCTGTTCATCTATGGTCAGGGCAGTCATCCAGTCCAGGTATAGCTCATTGAACGAGATGTAATGTCCTGCTGCCTCAAGTGCAGTTTCCAGCCCGCGGGCTCCGTCAACCTCTTGTTGCACGAGGTTTCGTAGGAACCGCACCCCATATTGTTCTGCCAGGTAGAATGCAAAGAGGTAGCAGGCACCGTAGTCTTGAGCCTCAACCTCGAAATAGATGAGCGCATCGTCAATGTCATCAAGGAAGTCTTGCACTCTAACAGTCCAGTTATTGGCTGGGAGATAACCGGAGTAGTATGTGGCATACTCAGCTGCTCCCTCCAGAACGAAATGGACCTCGTCAAACTCGTGGTTGAACCAGACCAGATGGTGAAACTCGTGGGCTATCGTTGCCTCAGGGTCGTTCGTTCGGTAGCAGATATACACCATCTCGCACATGTTCGAGTGTTCGCCTTCAATCTCGTTTGACTGTCTGTAGTAGCTCTGGCGATGTTCGACTATCAGAATGTATATCCTCGGATCACCGTCCACGTCACCCAATGTGCCGTCAGGATTTCCTGCCAAGTCGGTCACTGCAGAGTAGATGTTGCTGTCAAACCCATCTCTGTAAACCTCAGCTCTATTCGTGGCCTCTTCTTCTCCAATTATCGAGATTACAAGGTCATCAAAGAAGATGTAGCAATGGTCTCCGATAGCAAGCAGGTAGGCGTTTACCTGATAGTACTCATCGGTGTCGAAGTTCACTGCCCAGAACAACCTTTCATCTCCAATCTCGTGGGCAGGTGTGTGTTCTATCGGATACAGTGTGACTTCTAGTGATGCAGTTGGATGGAGGTCTGCGTATATGGAGAGTGGGTGAATACACGCCAGACTGATCACGATCAAATTAATGCAAAGTAATGTCCAAGATTGCGCTTTCATCCTCAGGTCTTCACTAATAGAATTGAATTTAGGTGTTCATTTCAGCGCTACGCATTTTAACCGAGATCTTCTTGGAAGAGGAATTAAGACGTTCTTTGGAAATCTTGCATTTACTGAATTGGTCACAGCGAGAGAAATCGAAAATTCGCAGATTGAGTCGGTGACCCGACTGATTTGCAACCTGATTGGATTCTGTCCAATCTTCCGAATCTCCTTGCAATCTCGCCTGTACAGCATTCTAGGGAAATGTCAGTTTCACGGATTTCCTGAGAGTCACCAAACAAGTCTCATTTTGGAATATTTCTCTGAACAGTCAGAACAGACTCGCACCCAAAGATTCTGTTCTGGGTTTTCGAGCTTCCTTGATTGTATCTCGCCATCTTCTATTGGTAGCTCACTGCCACACAGGTTGCATCTGTATGTTGCTGCAATCTCAAACTGGATGACCCTTGCAGGGCAGTTGTAGACACGAATGTGACGGTGTGGACTCCCCAACTCCCTCATATCGCCGAATACCCTCAAAGAATGAAGGACAGGATACATGCCCACGAAACTCTCACCGCACATACCCTTGGGAGTACACCAATCAAACTCGAAGACCTGACCCTCTTTGTGGTTGGCTCTGCAGTTGCCCTCTTTCAACACTGACGCCCTAAATGCAACAGGTTCATGCCAAAAATCACCTATCTTCAGAGTATCACGTTGATCATTCTGATTCATACTTATCCCTTCGTGAAATGAACCTGCCATATCCTAATCAAAGAAACCTATAACAATGATTCTCATAAGAAACGAGATTAGGTTCGTTATCTGTATCTGCCCTTCGTTTCTCTTTATCAGGACTAAAGAAGGAAATCGGTTACTGGCTCTATAATCTGATTGGGTTCGGTCCTATCTTTCGAATCTCTTCGGCGAAATCATTGTTCTCCTTCGCGAACAGGTCCCCCTCGGCTGCGCTCACGAAGACCATCTTCACCCGGTCCTCACTCAGGCCCAGCTGGCCCACGAGCTTTCGTGCAAAACGTACCCTTCGCTCAGCGCCCAAGTTCCCAGTCTTGTAGGCGCAATCGCCTGGATGGCATCCCACCACCAGTACGCCATCCGCCACCTCCTGCAGCGCCTTCAAAATGAAATTGATATCCAGCCTTGCAGTACACGGCATCCTGATGAGGCGCGACGATACACCGTACTGCACCTTCATGGTTCCCGCTAGGTCTGCGGCGGCGTACATGCACTGCATTAGCGACTATTTCTCATCGAAATCCCTAGCTATTCGTACTGCTAGTCTGTAGACTTTTGAGTCCAATCGAAATCCTGCATCAATCATTCTATCAAGAATCGCTACATATTCATTGAAGTCTATTCTTGAAATAGATAAAGCTCGTAGGAGCACACCTACTGTGCCCAAACACCTGACTCCAAGGATTTCAGCTGTGGTTCTCCCCATCTTATCGTCAATGAGAAGCAAAGCTTCTGTCTCTCGTGCTAGCAGTATTGCCGCCGCTTCTCCAAGGTCAATGCCAGAGCTCTTTG
>RDOF01000023.1 GCA_011365025.1 Candidatus Thorarchaeota archaeon | reverse complement strand
TGAAGGGAACTATATGGTATACCTGTATTTTGAAGCCATAGGCAAGATGCTCCTCTACGGAGGAGGAATAGGGATTCTCTCATACCTCTTGAAGAAGAGTGAGAGACCGACTCCAATTGTAGGCATATCGATTCTCACTGCTATCCTAGGGGTGTCCGCCGCCAGTGTTTTCTTGCCCGGGCCATTCTTCGATATATTCCGATTTGCCAGCATTCTTCTCCCGTTGTTCTTTGCCGCTCTGTATCTTGGCCTAGGAATAGTGATGCTACGTGAGCAGCCAATAGAAGAATCGACAGAAAGTCGAGGTGCATCCTTGGCGACAATATCCGGTCTTTTGGGTATCGCCGGCGTGATTATCTATTTCATCTTCCTCTTGGAAGTAGTTTCCTTTGCTCGACCAGATACTTTACTGGTAGGCTGGCATACTGCAGACATTATCGGAATTGGATTCTATCTTGCACTCCTATTGTCAGTCCTCTTGGCAATTCCTAGTGTTTTCGCAACATGGCATGAATGGAATATGAACACCTCAAAGACGGGCATTATTTTGCAGCTATTGCTAACACTTGCTTTTGTATTGCTGGCGTTATCTCTAGGTTCACTTCTGGTGGTCCTGTTATTAGCACGAGGAGAACTCTGGTCCAGTGGCGGATACTTGGCTTCATCATGGTTCCTTAACATTTACTGGCTCTCAATAGAGGCAATTATGTTGCAGATGGTCGCTCTTGTCAGGACGCTGTTTATACTGGGCATTGGAGCATTCGGACTCGGAATTTCACTCATATCATTCCATTTGCTAAGTAGGAATTCAAGGGGGAGAATTGCATATCTCTCCGGAGCATTCGGCATCATCCTTCTGGCGCTAACAGGCATCCTGTTGACTGAACCCC
Organism: Candidatus Thorarchaeota archaeon; assembly: GCA_011365025.1. Next base: position 49,770 of record RDOF01000023.1, on the reverse strand, counting down.
CTGCAGCATTTCCAGGAGTTTTCGGCCTTGTATCAATAGCCGTGCTCTCTCTGTATGGTATAGTAGGAGGAATAGTCCTCACAAAGAAAATCTATCCTTCTGAAAGAATAGAGGACTCCGTACTTGAGGCGACTCAAATCGAGGAGGGGCAATCTCAATGAATAAGCAGACTGTGGGATGTCTCTGTGTGTTGGTATTTCTTATCATAATGTGTGCGAATACTTCATTCTTTGAGGTTCAAGCACAGACTGGAGATGAGGAGGGTGACTTCTCCGATAATCTACTTCCTGCCCTAGTCAACAACTCGTTCTATTCTCCCTCACGTGATGCCATGACAGATTCCGCCCTAGGAGCGGACAACTCTGTTTATGTTGTTGGTAATGCCTTGTTCGACTTCACAGCTTGGATAAATGGAATTATCATAGCCAAATGGGATGCGATGGGCAATTTGGTCTGGAGTAGGATTTGGTACGAGGGGCAGTACAGCCTTGTCTGGGGCATGTGTCTAGGGAATGATGGCATATACATCGTTGGAGAAGATCATCCTGCGAATGATATCATCGTTGCCAAGTGGAGCTTTGATGGCGACAAGCTGTGGAATTACACAATAGATACTGGCTATTCTGAGAAAGGCTTCAGGATAGTCGTTGATACAGAAGAGAACATGTACGTCTATGGTTATCGTGAGGGGCTAATCGAAGAAAAATGGGAACTGCACACGTTCCTGATGAAGGTCACCCCTGAGGGGGAAATTGTTTGGATTAATGTAGATTATGACTACATTGCCCTATTCGAACATACTGGCTTGGCATTCCATCCGGACGGATACATTCTGGCACGAAATATTACGCATGGAATTGCGAGATGGAATTTGGACGGAACACCGAATCCATTTCAGACTCCCTTGAACACCACGCTTGCATCCAAATTGACCATTGATCATGAGGGAAATATCTTCACATATGACTGGTCGAGCGATGACCCAATCATTCACAAGTGGTCCGCTGAAGGGGAGCACATTTGGGAAACAGTGATAGACAGCACAATCAGTGGATTATCGGGCGACTCCGTTGAAATCGAATCAATTGCACCCGGGTTCGCTGAAGAAGTCTTTGTGTTGCTCAAGAAAGAAACGCCTTACAACGAAACCGGAAGGTCTCTTGTACGTTTGAACTCCGATGGCGAGGCAGATTGGAGACGAATGATATTGGACAGCTACTGGTATATGCACAATGAAAATGTGGTACATGTGGGCTCCAATGGGCTACTATATGTTTCTGGATTACTCTATGCCGGGGGACGCGTGGTTTTCACTGAACGCGGAGGACAAGCAAGTGTAAACAGAGACATTGTAATGGGAGTCTTTGACCCAGGCAACACTGGACAATATCTACTGTACAGAGCCCTGCCAGCGACAGGATTTGCGGGTCTTGGAGTGATAGTGCTACTGGTAGGTTACAGCCTTGGAAGGAAGCAGTTCGAAACACAATCCTAGGATTCAGTCATTAGAAGGTGGTTGGTTCTGAGTCAAGGGGTTACAGGCATGCAGGATAAGTCTAGTTCTCCCTTGTGTAGTTGCGCACTCTCTCGAAGATGCGTCCGGGTTCATATGACTGGGGATGATAGAGAGGATGGGCAATGCACGCGGTTATGCCCTCCAGTAGGGCCTCTTTGTCCCATGAAGGATTGTTTGCGTTCTCCTTGATGGGCATCCACATCAGATGAATACTGAATACAGGCGAGATTAGATGATGGTATCATCTGTCATTCAGAACTCACCTTAGAGTCCAAATCCGGAGGTCTTCATCTACGGAAGTTGAATGCCTGCGACAACAGGCAAATGGTCGCTTCCGGTGGCACTAGAAACGACAGCACATGACAGGACGGAAATGTCTGAACTTACCCATATGTAGTCAATTCGCTCGTAGGGTTCGGTGCTTGGCCAGGTGTACCCATTCACAGGGTTAAGGGGGTTACCAGCGGCGGTCCAGGTGTCATTGAGATACGTTGAGATATCCTGGTATATGGTATCGTCTGGACTCTCAACACCCAGTTCAGGCGCCCCTGTGGGAAGTGTATTGAAGTCACCCATCAGAATCTTAGATCCAGAAACCCCATTCATTATTGCCGTAACCTCATCAGCCTGCGTTGTTCGGTCAACATATGAAAGTCCGAGATGTACGACAAAGACATTCAGATCTAGGGAGCCAATACGAACCACGGTTTCGAGCAGGACTCTGGGAAGTTCCTCGGAGCTTAGCATGTGATAGCTAGCACTCGCTATTGGGTACTTTGAGAGAAGTGCAACACCAATGATTTGCTCGCTTGTAGGTGGCCCAAAATAGCTGTGCATTCCAAGCTGAGTGGAGAGCCAGAGAACCGAGTCCATGTTCATCGAACCAACACGCCCGGAGTCCGACTCCTGAAGACCCACAAGGTCAGCTCCTGAATCACGTATTGTATCTCGTATTCGCTCAAGATTCACCTGTCCATCAGGTGTGTACCCCTGGTAGATGTTGTAGGTCATGACTGTCAGTGTGTCGCTTGGTGCCGTATTAGGTGCGGGAGTTAGTGACAAGACCAGGCCTGATGCAGTCCCAATCAAGAGGATGACTGAGAGGACAGCAGCAATTCTGAAGAGAGCTGCGCTTTTCACACCAGCACCTCCTTCCTGCTGAATCCCACGATCAGCGACGGTACCACAGCAAGCGCAAACGAGATGAGAATCAGGTAGGGGGCTAATCCTTCAAGTGCAGGAAGCAGCATGCCTGCAATCAGAGTAAGTACATAGAATAGTGTAAAGAATAACAGGACTAGCATTCCGGTGAAGTGAAAGACTACATAGTCGGTAAGATTGGCGTTGCTTTTTTCGAGATAGCCCCAGAGCAATCTTAGGTCAAGCACGAATGCAAAGATGCTTGCACCAGCTAAGAAACCTGCCACGGGCGACAACAAATAGGCCAGGTCAACACCCGCTACAATCGCCAGGAGGTTGATGATCAGAATGAACTCCCGGCGCATCAGTAGATGTTCTCCAGTTTCATGAACCGATAATATGGCGTATGCAATTAGACCCAGGGCGATAGAAATAGCAGCAATCTCATAGGAGCTGACGGTCCATCGGGCGACAACGTTGGGATATGCTAGAAAGGTGAGGACTGCAAACATCACACCTCCGAACCCAAGCCCGTAAAAAGCCGCCTTGGCTTTGGACGTCGTTCGAGAGGCGGGCAGCTCTGATGAGAGTGGGTTCCTTGCAGTATAGCCCCTGTATAGGAAAAGCGCAGTTATGATACAAAGCAAAGGACCAATAAAGAGCCCAAAGGGGCCGGTAGATAGGTCCCATGTTGCACCAACAGTCCTCCACATTAGATCTACGGCAATAGCAAAGCAGAGGCCTATGCTGAATAAAGCAGAACCGGAGGGGAGCGAATCTGGCATGCCTTCAAATCGAATTGAGAGGGCAACTGGGAGGTATATACCAAAGAATGCAACTACTAAGCCAGCAGATAGCATGTAGAATGCCGAGCTTGATTGAACAAAAGGCATGATGAAACGAAACAGGACTACACCAACCCCACTAATCATCAAAAGAGATTCTGATCGCAGCTTTCGAAGGATAACCACGACAATTGGAGAGAGCAGGAGAAATACCAGAAGGACAGAGGGTCCTAGGGACATCGCACCAAGATTCTGGAAGTAAATCTGTCCAATGAACTCCCTGATTGCTTGAAGGAATAGCAGGCTCATCATCAAAGGAAGAAGCAGGTAGTTCATCAGTGGGCCAATCTCGTTCTTTGCAAACGAGCCCACATGATTCTCTGATAGACTCTGGGTAGTTGCATTCGCCATTTTGATACCATCACCTTGACAGTCAAGCTAGGTCGTTTCTGAAACCATGTCAACCCCAAAAGGCTTGTGGTGGTTAGGCATGTTGCTCAGCCCAAAATACTGAATAGAGAATGAAGTGCGCTCAGGTGAGAACTTGGGACTGCCCCACAAGTAATCCAGACGGGAAGACACGAGGCCTCATCACTGTAATGAAGATATTCCACCTCGATTCCGAGAAGTTCCAGCAGATCAGTAAGAAGCCTCTAGCGCCTGGAAACACCGTCCTAATGCTAGGATTGACCTATGGGAAATTGCAAGTGATGGATTTGGTTAATGATGCTAGAAGAAACCGCAGCTCTGATTGGATTCTCGGTAATTGTCTTCTTCATATGGCGGTTTGCTAGAACCCATCAGCTTTATCGGTTCTCGAAGAGCGTTCTAAGGGACCAAGCGAATTCAACTTCCATCAAGCCCTCGTTTTCTCGCGAATTCGCAAGCCAAGCCCTGCTGGGGAATCGGAGGGTTGAGCCAAAATCATTCTTCGTCAGGCCTCTGGTATACGTTCTTGTCGCCCTCGTTTTATTTCCTTTCAAAGACTATGCTCCCGAATTGTACTGGTAGTCGTGTTTCTCATCATTCTGTACATTCCGTGGTGTTTGACTCACGGTGTACTACTAAGAAGAGCAATACTCAACCAAAAGGGGGCTAGGGCTCTTCGGAGAGAGGAGTATGAAAATGATTCCTGAGTGATACTCCTATGAAAAATCTAATCTACAACCATCGCTATGTCGCCCACCTTGGAGGAAAGGTTTCCCATGAAAGCGATGATCCTTCACGGAAGCCCGAGAAAGGATGGCAACTCGAGTACTTTGGCCATGAGCCTTGCAGAGGGTCTTCAAGAGAGTGGCGCTGAGCATCTTTGGAACTTCCATGTTAATGAAATGAACATTGCACATTGTCAGGGATGCATGACCTGCTCAACAGCAGAGGGACATATCTGTGCAATAACAGATGATATGCAAGAGATACGCTCTGCCTTCATTGAGGCTGATGTAGTGATATTTGCCACACCAATGTTTTGGGGCTATATGACTTCACAACTCAAAACGGTTCTTGACCGAATGGAAGCGTTGGCGGTGGGACCAGAGGAATGGTGGAGAGGTAAGACCTTTGTATCCATCCTGACTTACTGGTATCACTATGAAACCATGGTGTCATTTTTTGAGCGGGTCTGTCCAGTTTTTGGCGTCAAATACATACCCCTGGTATACTGCTCCAATGTAGAGGGAGTGGAGGGGGATGTTCATGTTTCAACACAGCCCGACAAGCTGAAAGAAGCGTACGAGCTGGGCAAATCGCTAGGTTCCGAATATATGCAGTAGTCATGTGGTTTTCTTACGGAATATTCCCCAAGAGACCCCGTAGAGGTGTTTCTTATCGCTCAAAGGAAGAAAGCCTGACCACTGCACAGCCATGCCGCGTTTCCTTGCCCTGTCTTCGAGAAATCCCGGTGTCAATTCCCTAAGGTGATTCAGCTTCTCTTGCAACATGCCTTCTCCTTTTGGTGGAAATCCCTTTCCAGCTATACAACCATCACACCAACCCTCAAGCCATAGAATCATGTCCTTCCCTTCGACCTCCGCCATAATCTTGCTGGGCTCGGGAATGTCAGGCACCAGATTCGCGACGATGGCGAGGATATCATTGAAGGTTGGAGAATCCGATTCGGTCATCATTTTTCACGTGGCATATATTGGACAACCGATATTTAACTGCCGATTGAAGCAATGCTTTTTTCATCCTCTGGATGCGTCGGAAATGGCTAGGACCGAAGCCGTTTTCCGCCCAATCTGAGCATCGACTTGACGACAACTCCGTTTCTGAGGAGTCTTAACAGCAACCTGCCATTGTCCGTCAATGAATAGACAGAAGTCGTCCCCTCCTTCTCTTCAATCAGAAGCTTCTCCTTCAGAAGGAAGTTGTCAATCCAGTGATATACCTGCCTTGTGTTGCCAAGTATCTTTGTGAGGTCCCACCGAGTTGTCCGGTCACTGTTCTCAATTGCACTCAGTATCTCGAATGCAATGTCGACTGGCTCTCTTGGTCCGGACAAGTTTTTCACATCTCGAGTTCTCTATTTATCTCGTAGATTCGCTGGTATTTTCTCCGCAACTCAAAGAACTTCAGGAGCATTCTAGTTCCAAAGAAGATCATAGGGAGTATCCCGAAGAGCAGAAACACTGCAATGAAGAGAGGCCCTCTCCATAAATTCACAATTAATAGGAGCGCCTCTATAGTCACAATGGTGAACATGATGGCGGCCGCTCCTCCTATTGCACCAATCCCTTCAATCAAGTCTTTAGAGAGGCTAGAAGCATCACGCATCAATTCCTCAATAAGCTCGTTGAGCCCAATGAGTCTCTCAGCGGTCTCCTCATCCATTTCGAACTCATCAGTGGTTCTCTCATCAGCCATTGGATTCAAGTCCTATTCTTCTTCAACTAGGTAGAGATAGCGCCGCGGTATATTAATTGATGACTAGAATCTAATGCGGAGTTGCTTCTAGAACAATGCCTTTTGTATCTCACGCCATGATCTGTCGTGTGATTTGATTATGCTTGTTGGAAACGATCAAGAAAAGAAGGATGAAGAACATGTTGTTTCATCCAAGAATCCAGAAGGAAATAAACCACTGAGAGAAAGGTTCTTTGACACAGCTGGCTGGCTGATGGTCTTCTTCCAATCTGTCCCCGCTTTGTTCATCTGGGGAGGTCTCATGACACTGCCATTTCTGCTCTATCTGCTTGTCATGTTCTTCTCATTGGGATCTATTGATGCACCGCTGGTGACTGAGAGGGGCAATCTCTATTTCTTGGAGGCGATTAACACATTTCTCTTTGGAGGAAACCGTATCCCTGAGATAGTTGTATCCTGCATAGGCTTGTTTATTCTGCTCTACTCAGTCCTTTATCTGCGATTCAGAAAGCCTGAGGGGCTTGTCACATCAGGTCCATATCGCTTTGTACGACACCCTCAGTACCTGGGAGTTATTGTCTTCACCGCCAACCTGACGAGCAGAAGCTTCAGAGAAACCTTGGGAGACCTAGGTTGGCTCGGCCCCGAGTGGACATTCCTTATCTGGTTTGGTACTCTCATTGCCTACATCCTGTTGGCAAGTATGGAAGAGAGTCATCTATTCAGCAAGTTCGGCGAGCAGTATAATGAGTATAGAGGTGAAACCGGCTTCATCTTCCCATTTCTGAAGACAAAAAGGATGATTACGAATGTTGCCATTACAATCATTTTGGCCATTCTCCTCCTATTTGGGACAGTTTACTTGGCCGAACTCATGCATCCATGATTCTGTGTCTATGTACGTGATTCAAAGGTAAGTATACAAAGTTGTCACGAACGAGAGCCTGCTCTGCACTAAAGGGTAGAAGGACTCGTAGGACAACTGCTATAATCTGGGAGACTGAATTATGCTTGAGGTGAGTCCTAATGAACGAAACTCAAGTTGACGATTTCAACCCACGAGTCATTCATGAAGCTCTCCTCCAACGAAGGGAAGATGATGCAATAAGATGCCTAACCTGTTCTCACAGATGTCTGATCCACGAGAATGACCTGGGAATCTGTGGAACTAGGGTTAACGATAAGGGCAATCTCAAGACCCTTGTCTATGGGAATGTTTCCTCTATAAACAGCAATCCCATTGAGAAGAAACCGTTCTTTCATTTCGCACCGGGAACAAAGGCGCTCACAGTGGGAAGCTGGGGATGCAACGCCTCGTGTCCGTTTTGTCAGAACTTCCATATCTCCAAACAAGAACCCACGCCAGAATTGACTCGTTACATCGGCCCGAAAGAATTCGTACAAATGGCCCAAGAGAGTGGCAGTGAAGGAGTTTCCATTTCCTTCAGTGAGGCGCCCACTCTCATGCTTGAGTGGAATCTCGAGGTGTTCAGAATCGCAAGAGAGCGAGGACTTTACAATACGATTGTCACAAATGGTTACATGACGCCACAAGCCCTCGAACTTCTGATTGATGCTGGTATGGATGCAGCCAATGTCGATATCAAGGGCTGCGAACCGCAGGTTAGAAGGATATGCGGGATTGCGCTCCAACCAGTCCTCGATAATATAATACATATGAAGAAAGAAGGTGTCCACGTCGAGCTTACAACACTCGTGGTTCCGAAACTCAGTGATGACATGGGCTGTCTCGAATCCATTGCTTCATGGATAGTGGAAAACGTGGGACCAAAGACTCCCTGGCACCTAAACAAATACTATCCCGCCTTCGAGTATGCAGAACCTTCTACTTCACTTGAGTTGCTTCTGGAGGCGAAGGACATGGCTCAGGGTTCGGGATTGGAGTATGTCTACATCGGGAATGTTGGAATGAGAGGACTTGAAGATACAGTCTGCCCCAATTGCGGTACTCTGTGCTACGAGAGGCTTAGGTTGACATCAAGAAACGTGGGGACAAATTCCGAGGGGAGATGTAGAAACTGCGACTATGACTTAGCCATCAGGTTTGAAAACACAAACTAGCCGCGAATCGATTTCATATAGTCTGTGATTCTCCTCTCCACAACCTGAGCGTCTTCTGGGTCGTAATTCGAAAGGATAATGGCAGTGTATCCTTGGTCAATGTAATTGATTAGAAATGCAGACACACCGGGCGCGCCACCAGCAATCATAGTCATGCCCAATACGACGTATCCGGAGTTGCTGTATTGCTCCTGTGTACCTGGCTCAAATGAGAGGGGGTCGTCAATGAAGAGCGCGATGAAATCGTCAATACTACGGAGATTTGCCATTGACATGATGAAACGATCATTCCAGTAGTGTCCCAACCCCGATGTAAACGTAAGCAGGTGATTGATGGTCACCTTGGCAGCTATCGCCTCTGGAAAATCAGGGAGGAAACGTCCAACATGGTCATCTGGATGCAGCTTGCCCTTCTCGGCAAGCTGTTGGATAGCAGTACGAGTGAATATCTTGTTAATGGAACCAAGATTGAAACGAGTGTCTGTTCGATTCGGAATATTGTATCTTATTGAAGCGTAGCCATACGCCTCCTTGAATACTTCTTGATGGTCCTTGGCAATCAATACTACGCCAGAGAACTCGTCCTTCTTCGACAAGTCCACGAGAAGAGCAGCTAATTCCTTTGTATCAAACCTTTCATTCATCCGATTCATCCTTTTCTAATTTATCGAAATGTTTCGAATTATTCGAAATAATTAGGCGTCATCGAACTTGTAAGGCTGCGCTTTGAAGTAGCTCCTGCGAAGACTATCAGGATTCAGCAAGCAGAGCAGATTGATGACGCAGATAGCAGAAGTGCTTGCAGACCCCGTACGTTCAAGGATTTACTTTGAGATACTAATTGGAGGAGAGGCAACTGCAAATAACCTTCAGAGGCCGGCGCAAGTAAATCGAAGCACGCTAAGCCATCATCTCACAAAGATGGTTGAGGCGGAGTTACTCACCGTAAGAATCGAGTCTATTGGCAGGTCTGTGAAATACTATCGATTGAATGACAAGCTGAATGAAAAGATCGTGATTGACAGGAGCAAGGAGTTAGGAGCTGATGCCGGACGGGCGGCCGCCTTTCTCGAATCTGCTGCTGCGCACTTGCAGCTTATAGCTAACTTGGCGCAAGAGGCCGCTTCTCGTTCCTCCAAAAGAACGAAGGAGAAGAAGCCCCCTGAGAAGACCTGTTTTGTGTTTCACATTCTTTCTGATGAGGACAGTCTAGTGTGGCATGAAGAACATCAGAAGTTCATGGAGAATGTAGAAAAGAGGTTGGGATGCGAAAAGGCACTCAATAATATGGACAAGAAGAGGAACCTTGCCTTCTCAGGGTTCATTCCAATTCGAGCGGCAGGCCAAATTCGTGGTGAATAGAGCCCAAATAGACGCGAATCACCTACCCCAAGCCGAATAACCAGGCATGTTCCCAATGTCGATCTTTAGCGTGCTGACGAGTTGTTTGTAACGATTTCTAATTGTCACTTCAGTAATCATCGCAGCTTGTGCAATATCTCTCTGAGTGCGTCGGTCTTCCTCAATGATGGAGGCTATGTAAAGAGCTGCACCCACAATGCCAGCTGGCGATTTTCCGCATGTCAGCCCGATTTCTTGAGCTTCATCTATGATTGAAATGGCCCTTTGAATAGTTCCACCCCTGAGGCCAAGATCCGACGATATTCGGGGCAAGAGCGCTTTTGCAGAAGGCAGGGGCAATTCTATGTCAGTATGTTGGAGTATTTTGCGGATTGCCGCCCCCAGGCTTCGCCTATCAATTTTCGCTTCAGAGGCAATCTCATCCATTTGCCTTGGGGCATGGTGCATTCGGCAGGACAGGTAGACTGAACCTGCGACAATAGCATCAATCTTCTGGCCTCTGACTAGCCTTTTCTCAAGGGTTTTTCTATACACGAAGGCTGCAGTGTCTCTAATACTCCGAGGGATTCCCAGTTGCGAACAAAGTCTTTCCATCTCGTTCATAGCCTGCGCGAGATTGCGCATCTTCGACGAGTATGACAGGCTTCTAAACTGCCACTTCCGCATTCTGTAGAACATGGTCCGAGCTTCTCCACTCAATACTCGCCCTCCACCATCTCGTTCGCCCCACCCAATTTGCGTTGAAAGGCCTTTGTCAGGGATAGCCAAAGACATGGGCGCCCCGGTTCGAGCTCTGTTGTCTCTCTCCTCTGCCGTGAACGCACGCCATTCAGGACCCAAGTCAGCAATACTCTGTTCCAGCACAAAGCCGCAGGCAGTGCAAGTTAATTCTCCTCTTGCTCTGTCTTCGGCGAGGCTTTTTCCTCCGCACTGCGTGCATACCTTTGCAGAGGGACCTTGTTGAGGGCCCTTAGTTTGAGTCACCGTCATTGGATTCACTCAGCTTATCTGGTTTGATAATGCTATAGAATCGAATTCCTGATTCACCCGAGAGATGATGAGAACTATCCATTTCGCATTAGGATGAACTGCCTGCCAGTATCATCGACAGTCAAAATCAATCCAAACTTTCAAAGAAGGTGATGAAACCTCGAATTTCAAGCTCAAAGCGAGCGATGGTCCTTGGGACAGTCCGATTCTTTGCTATCGTCAGGTAATTTGCATCTGTCCTTATGAAGATGCCTACAGGGCTATTTTGTAGGCAGATACGGCAAATCCTCGATTCAATTATCAGTTGTGGAATCGATTGATGAGAATCGGAATTGACTGAGAGCATCAGACGACTCCAGATGGGCATTCCAGTATAATCTCCTCTTCAGACAAATGAAATATTGAGGACTTCGAGCCAGAGCGAAATGAAAGGACAAATCCATAGGCAGAGATCAACATCAGTGGAATGTGAACGATGCCATTCCAAAGGAGTTCTCCGGTTGCTAACAGCGCATAGCATTGCCCAAAAAAGTGGAACAGCGGTATCACCCGACTCCGTACCTCTTGCGCTTAGGCTCTAGCTTTAGCGATTCTTCCTCATCCATATCACCGAGTAATCCACCAGGTTTCTCATTGAGAACAGCCTACTCTCAGCCTGCCCAATTAGTTTAGGCCTGTAGTTAATGGATGACTCATATGCGGCCCCCAAGTCGACAAAATCATGGTCGCTATAGTCGAGTTCATTCCATGTCTTCCAGATACGGATTCCGTTAACTAGTACAGCTGCACCTCTTGGCTTCCATGGTGCATTTGGAATGTTAGCTTTGACTTCTGCGTGATGAAGGGAGGAATTATTCAGATGGCCAACACCGATGAGCAGGACTTTGCCATCAAACTTGTAGAGCTTTCCAAGGGGGCTACTCATCCCAAATGAATCGTCCATTTTGTGATCTTTGAGCATCTCTTCAGCATCATTGCCCCAAGCAGCAAAAGAGAGCTGCGGGTGATTGCTTCTGCTTACACCAGGGAAGATACGAAATAACTCTGGAATTCTTCCTAATCCTCGGGTCGGACTAAGCTCGGGTATGTAGGCAGGCATTGTTTCCCTAATAACGGGCCACCAATACTCAGGAACAGAGGGGTAATTCCAACCACTGGGCTCCCCATTTTCTGTGGTGAAAGACGGCATTATAATCAGCCCGTCTTTTGTCACCGCATCCATCAGAGCGTCGATTACGGTCATTGCTCCCCCGACGACCCAACCAATCTGACTCATTGAGCAGTGCACTATTACAGCTTCGCCGGCCCTTAAGCCAATGCTTCGCAGGTCTCCTAGTAGTCGACTCTTAGTAACTGGTTCTTTTGTGAAATCGACAACTTCCTTTTCCTTTTCCCAGGACTCCATTTTCCTTCAATCAACCTCCTAAACTCCCGCATATATTTAGGATGTGTCTACTCTCAACTCATTCGGGTCGGGACAACCTCCTTGTGCCTACAATTGTGAAAAGAATTCCAACCACCAACAGGGAGAAACCGGGTGCGAAGATCATGGCCAACGGATTCCGTAGGCCGGCTTCGATGAGCAGAAGCAGGGTCATCTGCGTGATAATCATGATGCAAATCACGGTCGCACCCGTATTGTCTTTGAAGGCCTTGCTCTTTGTGTCCTCGTAGTTGGGATTATTCGCGGTTAACCCAGTTGCAATCATAATAGTTCCAGTAAGCGAGAGATATGCGCATGTAAGAACCAGGACACTCTCGATAATGCCAAGTCCCATTACAAAAGAAACCGCGAGAGAGGCGATTATGGCCATTGGCAGAGCAAATAGCATTGACTCGGCCACCCGAGCCCTTACGAATCGGTTGACTCCATTGGGCGCACTCTTCAACATCCATAGCTGATTGCGTGAATCAAGGAAACCTATGCCCCCAAAGGTCATACCTCCAGCCATAGACAGCATGATGCTTACAACAAGGCCGGAAACCACAAAGAGCCCCTCAGGATCTGTGAAGCCTGCAACTCCAAGGCGTATCATAATGGGCAGAATGACAGCCATCACTATACCATAGGCAAGCTTCGATGCATTCTGGGTCTTTCTTCCGAAGTCTTTCATTGCAGTTACAATCAATACCCCTGCTGAACCCACAAAGAGACGCCGTATCACTCGCAGTATAACGTTCTCTCTTCCAGCTGTGGTGACTTTCTCAGATCGTTGGCCCTTGCCCAGAGTAAAGAAACGGTCGGCTGACTTCACTCCTAGCACTACCAATCCAAAAGAGAAGACAGAGAGAAGAAGAACGTTCGTGGCCAGATTGAATCCAAGCATTGACTCCACTGACGCAATATGCGACTGACTTAGCCCGGCATTATTGAAAAGCAAAGCAATCCAGATGATGATGTCGGCGCCCCAAGTGAATGGAAATACTCGGAAGAGGTCAAGTCCGACAATTTCGACCATGTACTGTCCAAAGAAAAGAAAGCCATACACGGAAATGACAGCAACAAGCGCAAACCCCACGACCAAAGCCTTGGCAATATCATCTCCTCTCATCGAACTCCCGAGCTTGGCTTGAAGAGCTGTGCATAGTAATGTAGAGAACCATAGGGCACCTAATACAATGAATAGCAGAGATATGTAGAGTAGAGCTTGCCCCAAGAAGGTCACCTTGCAGACAATTACAAGTGGCGCGATGATAACCGGTGCAAAAACAAGAATGGCCAGCCCGTAGACTGGACTACTGCCAATGTAGGTACCGACAAGTATGTCAAAGGTACTTGCATTATTGCTGAGAAGAATCTCCCACTGAGCGGTCGTGATGTCACTTAGTGCATTAGTAATTGGAAAAGCGATTAGCATCAGCCACAAAGCCATAATCAATAATCGCATCGTTCCAGGGGACCAGAGAAAGAGTTCCAAGTCAAGCCCTGTGAAGAACAATTCAAGGACAAGCGAAATAACTGCAGGGGAGAGGATTGTGGCCCAGCAAAAACTGAGCAACACTGCAATGGCGATTATTTTGTACCGCTGCTTTCGGAACCGTGATGTTAGGACAAGAAACTCCGCCTTTGCGATAGAAGGCCACTTACCTCTCAAACTAATCTACTCCAGATTTAGACCGTTGCGCGTGAAAGGACTTGCTCGTAATAAGCCATTTTTCATCTGAGAATTTCATCAGGATCAAGTAGTCTGTGTACTTGGTAATAGACTGCGAGTCACTCACAGAGAACTCCACCTTGGCGACTGCTACAGAGCCCGTACAATCTATCAATGCAATTCTGTAATTAGCAATTCTTCCAAGCGCAGCTTGTTGCCGATATAGTTCCTCCAACAGGGAGAGGGAGGCGGAGGATAGAGTCCCATTGGTGACATAATGTATCCTCGCCTCCGGATGCCAGATCGACATCAACAATCCAAGGTCGCTCACCGTTAAGCTTGTGGCAAAGTCACGAATGGTTGCAGAAATCCTATTGATATCGTTCGGCACCATACTATCACATCTCGTTGGCACTCCATCGGTCAGAGGCGAACTTCACCCATAGGATTGAGAGAATAGTCGGAACCGGACCGATGTAGAACACTAGCATCAATGCTGTGAACAAAAGGAAGGAAATCCCAGGTGTGTACCAGAAGAAACCAATGAAAGCATCCCCAATATAGTGCAGCACGATATTCGGAATCAGATTGCCGGTCTTGATGAACAGATAGCCATAGAATAGACCGTATATCGTTGTGTAGGTGACCTGCGCTGATATCCCTATCAACACATCAATAGAAGGAGGGCCATTTAGCAGGTTGAGAAGATGAATCAATCCGAAGGCTACGGCCGACAGCACAATTGTGGTGCGTTCCGAGTGCCTTTCCGAGAGCATCTTGATTAGGATGCCCCTTAGCATGACTTCTTCAACATAGACTCCAATTGACGTGATCATTGCCCAATTCTGAGGGGGAAGAGCTCGTGATATCATGAACAACTCGCTCATGAATACTGACCAGGACCTGCCAAGCACGAAGTAGTTGTAGGATACGGAGGCCAAGAACCAACTCAGAAAGAGGAAGAGGGTGCATGGCACGATGAGCAGTAAGGCACTCCTATAGGACTTCGGTCTACGAATACCAATGACTTGAAGGTATTTTCTCACAGATGTTTTTCTTTGTGGTAAGCCAAGGCCATATGGGACTAGCACGAAGTAGACCAAGGCACCAATCACTAGGCCAATCATTGTTTCTGCGATTAAATCTGTGACTATACCCATCTGGTTCAGGCCATATTCAATAAGTCGCGATAGAATAACAGAAGCCACTAGAAGTCCTACGAGAAGGGCAAGACTGATCCAGGGGTGTCGCGAGAGCCTAGATCTTCCTTCACTCATCGGCTTGGATAGTATCTCTGTGGTTTCAAGTAGTTCATTCATGTTTTCACCTTCTGAATCTTCTTCGAGTTTCAGTCGGTGGATAGATACATCCGTTACCATATTATTCCGCGTGAGAAAGTACTCTCTGAAATCGACCAAATCCGCTACAAAATCGACTCCTTTCCAACAGGTGCATGGGCAAAAGAGGCACGGCGGCGAAGCAATCTCGAATAGTGGCTGAATACAATCTACAGCAAATTGGCTCCCTCTAGCATCTCCCTCAGTCTTTGCCTCCTCAAGCCATCGTACTTCTTTGTAGGATAGGGTAGGAGGGTGCTGATAGATGCGATAGAGGGATTCTTTCTAATTTCATGTGTGATGTGCTCTGCTCTCCGCAAATGGTCAACTAGAAATACCGCGAACAGAGTAGGTTCCGTGGCCGATATCCAGCAAAACTCCCTGCACAACTCAGTAGGATATTGTTTCTCAAGCTCATCAAGAACACCTTGGGCACTTGTGTCCGACTCATTGTACTCAATCTCTGACATGAACGCTGCAGCATCTGCTGCATTCGGGTTCCATCTGATGGTGAAATAGAGAGCAGCTCCTTCGCTAAGCTCTGAGAGCAGGCGGCGAACCCTTTTAGTCGCTATTCCAGTACGACTTGAAATCTCTGCAGCTGACATCCGGGGATCCTCATAGAGGCACGCCAAGACCTTTAGGTCCATCTTCTTGAAGGCAATTCGTTCGCCGTGCTCTATCAGTAGATGATGGACTCTAACTTCTGTGACTCCCTCTCGGTTACGGAGGTAAGTTAGGACTTTCGCCAAGTCCGCATTGTCAGTATAATCTGCATACACTGAGCATGTATCAGTGGAGAGGAAGCCAGCAAGAAGAATATTGGGATGCTCACCGATCTCATCTATTAGGTCATCACCTCGCGAACCGTCGGTGGAGAGAAGGGCATAGATATGCTCAGTGCCAACCATGGCAGGGCTGAGATAAACCGTGAACTCCTCGATAACTCCGGTCTCAATCAGATTGAGAACACGCCGTCTAATTGCATTTGGAGAAAGGTTATACTTCTGAGCCAATGACTCAAAGGTAATCCTGCAATTCTTCGTCAAGTCCATTAGAAGGCCCTTGTCAACTGAATCCATAATGACAACCACAATGCCGCTATCATAGGCGCAACAAATATCTAACGAATTGTGTGTGGGGTACCCCTCAGCATTTTGCGAAACCTCTTATCTTGGATTAAATGGAGAATATTGAAACCAACACGTGGTGAGAGTATATGCCAAGTGAGAAGAGAAACCCTGAGGAGATATGTCCGAATTGCGGACATGACGCCAGCGATGACAACACCTTCTTCGATTGCGAGTGGTGCAGGCGGGCAATCTGTTCATTCTGTCACAGGATGACCAGTGACTACGACTTGATATGCCCACAGTGTGTTAAGGAGAAGGGTCTCACTGAGGACGATCTTGAGAACTAGTGGGCTCTCCAGATTAGGGTGGACTCCGACCTTCAGCATCGGAAAGAAAAGTGACTTCGAGGTCGCCAAGTTTCCACCAGATCTCTTGGAGATACTGGACATACCCCCGAGAAACCTTGTTACGCTTGTGTTCGTCACCTGAAACACAGTCGTAATCGCGTCGGATGCATTTTACACACCAATGACATGAGGATTTCAGGAGAATTGGAACACCGAGTTCCAGAGACTTTGCATGACTCAATGCATTCAGAATCGCCATCAGGTGCATCTGTCTGAGTGTTGTGCCCTTGGATTCGCCCTCGGCAGATTGGAGTAATTCACATCCTCCTTCTGCGTTCCTGTAGTCAATGTTGTATGACCATTTTCCCAATCCATCCTCGCACGAGCCGTGAGTCTGGATGACAAGGGACAAACCGTAGCCTCACCCCATTTTGCCCGTATCAAGCGCCGAGGAGAACCTTTCCAGTCTGTTGCAAGCCTCCACGACGGATGGTGCTACCTTTAAAACGAACTTCTCAGGAGCATGGTGGGCAGCAGTCTGATCCCTCCGGAATCTTCGTAGCGCCATACTCCCATCATAGTCGACTGTGGCCAGTCTCAGGCAGAGATCCGAAGGAGGCATTCCAAACTCCGAACCAGGAAGACTGGAAACGAGATACTCCTTCAATAGGTAATGCGCAAGTTCGTTTGACGTTGTCACTCCGAGCGAGTTCAGAGAGGCGCGCTGGCTGTTCCAATCAGGAAATAGGTAGAATCCGCCCTTCGGATATGGGCATGATACTCCAGCATTCCGTAAGCGTTGGTAACTGTACCTTGTGACAATCTCATGGACCCCTGCACAGTCTCGAATGTATTCAACAAGCCCCGTATCAGTTCGATATGCTTCTATTGCTGCATACTGAATTGGAGAAGCCACGCTGGACCAAATCTCACTACCAATAGCCAAGATGGCACGAAGCAGCTCTTTCTCACCAGCGGGTAGCAGAAGTACTCCAAGTCGGTAGCCTCCTAGAGACCTATCCTTAGAGAGTCCCCCCGTAATGAGTGTGCCCTCAGGATAGAACTTGGCCATGCTTTGGTGCTCGTGGTCCCTAAAATGAGTCAATGCATAAATCTCGTCTGAAAGAACCAGCATGTTGTTCTCTTTCGCGATTTCAGCCAGTTCCTTCAGATGGCTGGCATCAAAGCTGTGCCCTGTGGGATTGCAGGGGTAGTTCAGTACAAGGACTTTCTGCTTGCTTTTGTCAGGAGTATTCTCCTTGATTGAATTCTGAAGGGTTTCAGGCGTCAGACGGTAGGAGTCCTCAGAGGTCGTTCTTACATGGTACACGTCTCTGTCTAGGAAGTGACCCATGTGCTGGTAGCTTACCCACGATGGCGCAGGTAGAAAGATTGGTCCATTTAGTGCGGTTAGTGCGGCAAACATCAGAGGCTTACTGCCAGGCCCGATGACAATTTGCTCCGGTGTATACTCTAAAGAGAATAGAGTCCTGTAAAACTCTGATACCGTCTGCCTGAGATGATGGACCCCCTGTGTTGGGAGATAGTCCTGTCGCCACGAATTCTTGCACAAAGCCTTTCGGACTAGTGGGTGAACAGGGAAGGGCGATTGACCGAATCCCATATGGTAGATCATCTCTCCACTTTCCCGCTTGGCGGCAATAAGCTCATTCATGGCGAGTGTTGCGGACGGGGGAAGTTTCTTCGATGCTAAAGAGAGCTCCAAATGCTTCAACCTCTGTTCCTTGGCCATAGTTTGTATCTCTGCCAGAGGAATGTGAAGAACTGGGAACGCTCCCAGAAATAGGTTGCTGGCTCGGAACTCCTGAACTTATCATGCTGGAAGAAGCTCGGCACTCTCGAGTGATGAAGATAATACCCACTCGAGGGCTAACGTGCCTTACTCGAAACCAATAGATGACGTGAGCACATGAGAGAAATTCGAGTCAATGGCACATATCGAGAAATGGGACTCGCTTTTGGAGAAACCTTGAGCTCTTGGTATAGAAAATTCATTCCGAATAAGGAACACTTGGAATTCGCATGGGAATGTGAACATGCAGCCCAACGATTTGCTCCGGACATTCTGGAGGAGATCAGAGGGGTTTCTGAGGCATCTGGAACAAAGTATGAATCCCTGATTTCCACGCATCTTGCCCCCGCATTTCTGTTTGGCTGTACGCTTTTTGCGGTTAAGGGAGAAGACACGATAAGTGGCAGTCCTCTCTTTGCTAGGCAGATGGATTGGATCAAAGATGATATTGATGCGCTGCTTGTTATTCATTCAGAACCAGATGGTGGACGCAGAAGCATTGGATTCAGTTTTGGCGACTGTGGGAGGTATGGTGGGCAGAATGATGAGGGATTGACCATTGGCAGTGCGTATATCGCGATGTACAAGGGATCGGCAAAGCCGGGCATCAGAATGAATATCTCAACTCGGTGGGCATTGGACAAGTTCTCCACCACAAATGAGACTGTTGACTATTTGAAACGCATCCCTCATACCGAAGCCGTTGCCTTCCTGGTGGCCGATAGTGCCGGAACTATTGCCAGAGTCGAGGCTTCCCCAGAGAAGACAACCGCAGCATATCTGGAGGAGGGCATCGAGGTTGTCACAAATTTCTTCAGGCTAGAGGGAACAAGGGAGTTGGACAAAGGATGGAATAGAGAGAACATAGTCTACAAGCACTTCAATAGGACAAAAGACTGGTATGAGAAATACAAGGGTAACATCACTCTTGACAAAGCAAAGGAGTTCTGCAGTGACCCCGCAAACGGCATCTGCCAGTATTCGGATGGATATGAGGAGATCACCATCTGGTCATGGGTTGCAGAAACGAAGCCAGTTAGGTTGCAATTGGCTCCAGGACCGCCCTGGGAAACGAAGTATACAGACCTCTAGGATGCTATTGGGGCACGCCTTTCCTGCCTGGTCATTCAAACGTCTTCTGTACGAAGAAGTTTCTCTGGAATGTCCTTCAAGAGGGTTCTCAATTTCACAACATACTCTCGAAAGATATTCACTCCTTCTGGTGTGATCTCTATAATCACAAGGGGTTTCCACGACAACACGCGACGAGTTGATATTAGGCCGGTTTCCTCCAGCTTCTTCAGATGATGGTCAAGATTTCCAGGTGTGAGACCTAGAAGCTCTTTCAGCTGAATGAAGCCAATTCGTCTTTTAAGAAAAAGAAGATACACAATTGAGAAACGTGGTTGTGACTGGAAGACCTTTTCCTTTTCTGATAGGTCAAGAGGGTCTTTCAGTACGATTCCCACCTTATTCTTGTGTTATCATCTTGCTTTGAGAGATTCAGATGCCTGCCTATGCATCATTATTCCTGCCGTGATGAAGCAGACTGAGAAGATGAGTGGAACAAGAAGTCCTGAGATTGTTGCATCTTGGGAGGCTAGGACGAGGAACGAGGCCAGTCCAAGTACAGCTCCCAAATACAGGAGGACTACTTCTTGGCCGTGGGAGTGAGTCAACCGAAGAATCACAAAGGATAGCAGACAGGATACACTGGCCGCCCAGAGGACTGCAATAAGAGCCAAGTCCGAAGGAGCTAGGCTAGTCAACAAGAAGGATATGAACCATACTATGGCAATGAGTGGAGCATGCAATATGCCCTCTGATTCCTGTTTGGGTTCTTTCCGTATTGTTCTCCAAGCTCCAAAGAAGCTATAGGTCACCAAACCCCAGCAAAGAACAATAGTTAGTACATTTGCATACAGTCGAACCACATCAGCATTCATTCCTGTTAGCAGGGCCAGAAGATCTGCGTTAAAGAGAACGAACATACCCAAGGGAAATATCGTCCCAATGACCACCAGCGCCCGCCCCCAAGCTCTTCTGAAGAGATACTCCTCATATCGCTCTACAACACTAAGAGCCTCGAGAACCCTATCGACTTCTTCCACGATGTTTCACTTCCGTATGCTATCAAGAATGCATGTCAGCATTTAGACAAGGGAGTTGTTCTGTTTTGCAGAACACTTTCCCCCCTTAATAGGACATGAATCTTTGCTATAACCATGAAATCTAATCAAACAATCTCTGTGAAGCTCGAACGGGTGAGCAAGAGTTACAATGGAACCCGTGTATTGAATGAGGTCAGCCTTCAGATTGAAGCAGGCGAGTTCTATGTCATAATGGGACCCAACGGATCGGGAAAGAGTACTCTGCTTTCCATAATCGCTGGTACAAATCCGCTGGACTCCGGTCACGTGGAGATTCACGGTCGTGACATCGGGAGGTGTAATGTCGATGCAAAGAGCCTCATTGGATATGTCCCGCAGGACGACTTCTGCTCCGACTTTCTTACTGGGAGAGAGAACCTTGAGTACTTTGCCGGTCTCTTAGGCCTTGGCAAGAAGCAGGCCAAGGAGAGAATCGAACAGGTTTTGGAGATGATGCAGCTAGTTCCACATGCTGACAAGAGAGTCGCACACTACAGTGGAGGTATGAGAAAGAAGCTCGAAGTAGCAACTGCATTGCTGGGAGATGCCAAGGTCCTGCTCCTCGATGAGCCTTCCACAGGGCTTGATCCAAATGTTAGAAAGGATTTCCTATCACTCCTGCTTGAAATTTGTGAGCAGGGGACAACCATTCTTCTCGTGACTCATATTGGAGAAGATGCCGAGTCAGCGTCGAGGGTGGGGTTCATGGTCGATGGGAGAATAGTGGTTGAAGATAGTCCAGAGAATCTCAAGGATATGGCGTGTCTGGAGAGCAAGGTCTTGGTTGACGCAATTCCAAGGTCTCAAGAACTACTTGAAATCCTGGCAGGCTTGGATCAGGATTGTATTGTTGCCGAGAATGGAGAGGGGCTTGAGGTGTTCACTCATAGCCCAACGGAACTCATTCCAAAGATTGCCCATTCGCTGCAAGATGCCGGTTTCAAACTGAATAGTATTGAAACGAAACCTCCGAGCCTAGAAGATGTCTTCTACCACCTAACAGAAATGTCAATCCGAGGTGAAGTTGCATGAACAGGATGAGTCAGAGCATTGCATCGATGTCAAGGTCAATGAAGATATTCCTACGTGACAAAGCCATCTTTGGGTCATCCGTGTTCATCCCAATGTTCTTCTTGTTGCTGCTCCCCTTTGTGATGTTTCAGGATGTGCCGGCCGAAATAATGCCCAGTTTGAGGGCATATACCGTAATAGCGATGGTTGTCCTTCTTATCTCATCGGTGGGAGTTAGTAATCTGGCAGGATCCATAGCGGGGGATAGAGACCACGGGCTTTATTCCAAACTATCCTCGATGCCAGTCAGCCCATGGTTTGAGAGCCTTGGTCGAATCTTGACCGTAATGGGATTTTCATTCCTTGGCAGCATAGCGATTATTCTGGTAGGGGTTCTTTTTGGTGCTGAGTTTACGATAGTGATAATGGATTTGCTTTGGGCGGTCGGCATTGCTTTCTTCATCGCGATTGCTGCTGCAGGAATTGGACTGATGGTTGGTAGTTTTGTAAAGACCGAATCGGCTGCTGCTCACGTAGGAGTTGCGATTGTTCTTGCCAACTACTTTATCGGCACGGCCATCCCTTACGCAGAGCTTCCAGATTTGCTAAAGCCAATAGCTCGCATTAGCCCATTTTCTTCAGGAAACAACATGATAGCAGCTCGCCTTTTGAATCCGGAATTCATCGGATATAATCCATGGAATATCCTTGATCTTAGTCTCTTGGTATCCCTCTCCGTGATACTTCTCGTCACAGGCCTAATGATATATTGCAGATTCTGTTGGAGGAAGTAACTGCAAAAGACACCAATGACGATGCTGCGCCACAGGGATTACTTCACCTTGGTAGAAATAGAAGGTGAAGCGAGTATTCTCACTCCACCGAGATAACTATTCTCCCTTATTCTCAGTGAGACGAGTTATCCCATCCACGAAGGCATCAACGAGTTTCTTCGCCTCTTTCACCAGAGCCTCTGAATAGCTTTCTCTGACTCTCCGGCGAAGTTTGTAGCCGGCATGTCGCATTTTGTGCCAGCTCTCAAGCAGCTCACGTGCCTCTTCTGGCATAGGTCCTTCCCAGTCTTCAAACTGCGGACCGAAGAATCGAGTCCCCTTGTCTTGCTCTCTTTGCTGTTCATGTTCTTCAAGCAACTTCTTACCCTGATCGGTCAGCTCATAGCGACGAACACCAGCATCGGTGTCCGCTATCTCGCGTGTATAACCCGAATCCAAGAGCCAGGAAAGCAGAGGATAGACAGAACCGGGGCTTGGCCTCCAACGACCCCCAGTGTTTTCCTCA
The DNA here is from genome assembly GCA_011365025.1 of Candidatus Thorarchaeota archaeon. The sequence goes on along the minus strand of RDOF01000023.1, from coordinate 26,905 downwards.
ACCTCTCTGATAATCTCGGCTCCCGACATGGATTTCTCACTGAGCATATTCAGGACGCGGTATCTTAGGTATCCCTTTGGAGCAAATGATGTTCGCCTGCTCCAATGACGATGTGTTCTTGGTCTGCGCATCTTTGTTCTTTCACCTCCTAGTCACAATTTCATTATGTATCAATACTGATATCACCATTGATATCAATACTGATGATTATTCGAATATAAACCTTAGCAAGAAGTCGACCTGCAGCAAATACGCATTTGCGGCGCTTTCGTCACAGAGCCAAGAGATTATTAACCAAGGCCGAGAATACTATTCAGTTGGTAAATATGAAAACTGTGGGATATTTCGAAGGAACAGACTCAGGACTACTTACTGCAATTGTCGCAAATGGATTTTGCACCCTACCTCTGGCAAACGAATGGGATGGTCATGGAAAGCAGGCATCACTTATTGAACCAAACGAGGTGGATCTCATAATTGGATACCTCCACAAGGTAATACCACCTCTAAAGATGTGTAAGGACACCAAGGAGCCACTCCCCATCGACGATGATGAATACCGAGGAATTCGACCTAGTGACCTGCTCTTTCGAGCAAAGGCATACAATATACAGGTGTTCATCGTTGCCCCAAAGGGTTATCATGACGAGGCTAAGAAACTGCTGGGTGAGGCATTTGAATGCGTAGATCTTGTTGACCCAGAGGACTTGGATAAAAAGGTTCGAGAGTTACTCGGATTCTAATGCATCATTGAAATGCCAAACCACCCTGTTTCATCCATCCTGCCGAAACAAGTGAAGCATTCAAAGCAGTTGCCGGTTCTCAGCAATCTGATGCCGAGAATATCAGGATTATTAGGCATTTAAGAGCAATTAGCTTTCAGGAAGAGATAGGTTTGCTTTGCTCATGAAAAAGAAAGGAAGAACACTGGTAGTTCTCGTCTCTGTTCTCGTTGTTGGTGCATTAGTTACGTTCAGCGTAGCAGCGGGATCGGCGCTTGTTTCATCCAGTGTTGAAATGGAAGTGGAACGGATAGCAGCAGAAGGCGACATACCATCCCTTCACTGCTGTGTGGTATCAGGCACCGAGATAGACTGGGCAAGGGGATATGGTGAACAGATAGACTCTGATACGACATTCCTGATAGGGTCCATACAGAAGGTATTCACAGCAATCTCAATCCTTCAACTCTATGAGGACGAAATCATAGGTTTGGATGACAATGTCAACGATCACCTTCCATTCAATATGGAACATCCAGATTACCCGGATACAAATATCACTATCCGGATGCTCCTCTCGCATCGTTCAGGACTGACCGCTACGCTTTATTCCGAGTTCTGCTATGATTGGGAGGGAGGCTATACTCCTGAGTATAGATCTTATGTCCGAGGTTACTACGACTCTGTTATTGGAATCTCTCTTGGCGCATATCTAGCCAAATGCATTCCATTGGATGGAGTGCTGTATAGTAGTAGTAATTGGGCCTTTGAGCCAAATACCCAATATGGCTATTCCAACACTGGATACAAAATCTTGAACTACCTCTTGGAACTAGTATCAAACCAGACAGCCCCGCAGTACATGCAGGAGAACATCTTCACTCCGTTGAGGATGAATAATACTGGATTCAATGCCTCTGAGTTCTCGGACCATCATGCCATTCCATATACACGTATGTCTGGAGATTCTACAAATACAGAGATTCCCATTTGGAATGGGCAGTATATGCTAAGAAGCTCGGCAAGAGATATGGGAAACCTCCTCATTGCATTGATGAACAACGGGCAGTTTGATGGATTTCAACTACTGCAGCAAGACACTCTTGCCATGATGTTTGAGAACACGGGTCCAAATGGCTTGCTTAAGAATCTACGAAAGGACCTTGTCAGGTTTGGCTATGGTTTGGGAATAGAAGTCGCAAATCATGGAATTCTGGGACATGGCGGTTCCACCATTGGATTTACTGCTGAGATGTTCTTCAATCCAACGACCAAGGTAGGCTATGTTAGGCTCTCAAATGTGAATGCAATACTGGATAGTACTTCAACTGAATGGGATGACATCAATGCGGTGAACAATGAGATTCGAACTCTGGTGATGACTCACATAGGCATGCTTCCAACCATAGATGCAATCATTCTGATTATGGCGGCTGCTACCAGCATCTCGGTCGGAATTTTTGTCTTCAGTGCTTGGCGTAGGAGAAAGAGCAAGGCGTAATTTGGGTGTACACATCCAGAGCGCTTTTGCCATGGAAACTGTGATGAAGTTCCGTGGGATTAAGGAAATGATATTGCGAAATTGGGAATCGGGAGAGAGAGAGAAGGAGCTGGAAAGTTTTCACGACAGTTCCAGTCACTCCATCCCCCAGTTGTCTTCTTCAGGATTCTCTAATTTGGGGACTGGACCAAGGTGTAACGCGACTCACTTTGTCACTCCGAGTAAGCAATATGACTATTAGAAAAACGCCCAATACGGCCGCCATCGGACACACCATTTCTATCATTGATGAAGCTGATTCCAGCCCCTCAACGATTACGTAAGCACTTGAGAAGTTGATGACGAAGTGATTCAGAATCGGAGCCACAAGAGTGCCGCTTCTCAAAAACATGTATCCCCAGGCAAAGCCCATTATGGTGCCGGAGAGTGTGTATTCAATGCTCCAAAGCATCGCACCCTCAAGTGAGATGTAGCCTGCGAGTAGTGTGTTTATGGGCCATACAACATGCCAAAGGCCAAAACAGAAAGCCTGCAGGAAATTGGCTTTGTGCAGACTGAAACGCGTCATGAAGCAGCGGAGCATCAAACCCCTGAACAGCACCTCTTCCATTATTGCATTTGCCGTTTGGTAGATCAAGTCTTGGCCGAGATAGTCAAACTTGTAGAGTGAAATGATTGGATTTGCTCCAATAAGGCCCAGACTAACAAAGACACCTCCGACGCTAATTCCAAGGTAGACCAGAGAGGCGACCAAACCGAGAAATACGCCTGCGCGGACAAGATGCGCATGTAGGCCAACCGCAGAAATACCTTGTTTGGTGTGGTGAAGGAAAGCAAGTATTAGTATGAGGGGGATGACTTTCGATGGCAGGATCCCGAAATCGGTATCCCCCATATTCAGGATGAAGATGTCAATTAATCTGAAGACAAGCGATATTGAGAAAAAGAATACTGCCAGAGAAGTCGGATTTGAGAGAAGTGAAGGCGATTCTCTTCGTTCTTCGGGTCCTGGCTCGGCAAATTCCACTTCTATCATCTGAACCACCGTTCTGCTTTTTGAAGTTGATGTATATTTGACCTAGCTCGTCTAAGCAGCAAAATTACTCTTTTTCGAAAGAAGGAATTGCGCTAGAATGCGAAGTGAGCTAACTCGTGATGGGGATGGCGGTCTCTGTAATCTGAGAAGGAAACAGGATATTAGAGCGTTCAGCTCCACGATGAATCCAAGAAGTGGCTCAAATGAAACTGAAAGGAATGGATAAGCTCCGCGAAAAACTTCCTGCATATCCTGGTCGACGTATTTTTCTCCTGCCTATCAGAGGCCTCTTTGCTGCAATCATTGGCTATTGCTTCCTGATTCTGTTGGATATCGTGCCGCGCCTCTTCGGTTCTGTGGAGGTACTTGTGCCAATAGAACCATTCCTACCCATCTTAGGAAGCTTGCTAATGCTTGTGATGGCGCACATACTGATTGGGAAACTCTGGAGGAAAAGAGATGAGATGAAGGCGAAATACGGTGACCTTGCCTACCAGAGGATGATCCAAACAGGTGTGATAGGAGTATTCCTTGTTCCGCCCCTTGTTTTCCATCAGTTCACCTCTATTCGATCGCTGCCACCCGGCACGCCAGTGAACCCACTCACAGTCCAATGGTCACAGTCGCTACTTCCTTTGGTCGGAACCCCATTATTTCTTGATATCCTTCTGCGAGTTTCGTTCTCGGGATTCTTCATTCTGCTAGGCGCGTTGACCGTGAGAAGCTCCATTTTGACATTTGGGATAGACTACATGACCGTGGTCTATCTCTACTTCCCTGAGGAATCAGAGATTCAGGAGCATGAAATCTATTCGGTAGTCCGTCATCCAGCATATTTCGGGGGCGTGCTACTTGGTCTAGCTGGACTCGCATTCAGGTTCTCCGTGTACTCTATTCTAATATTCCTAATAGTCTATGCCACCTTCTGGTATCAGACAATACGCGAAGAGAGAGAATTGATACAGAGATTTGGAGATTCCTTCCAAGAATACAGAACAAGGGTTCCGAGGCTACATATTAGTGTAAGAAACATTGGGAAATACTTCAGATTCCTAAAGCCCTAGAAATGTGTTTGCTCAAAGAAAACAGCCTCTGCCTGATTGTGACAGCGGATTAATAACAAAGAGATATATTCAACGTCCGTGATTAGGGAATTGATGCGTGGGTAGGGATACCGGACCCCCATCGGAGGAAAGAGAATGGTAAAATCATACTTGAAGATAGGTTCCATAATCATGATGGCCATGGGTGTGTTTGCCTTGGTCGTTTCCCTACTGTGGATATTCATCACAGAAATCATGTTTGTAAGTGACTTCTTATTCTATACAGGGCAGAGCTTTGCGGATTACCTGGCGGCAAACCCCGCATACGCAGAGATGTATATCATTACAAAGAAACTGCTCGGCGTAGCAATGACCATCGTTTCATTGCTGATGATTATCGTTACCAAGGTTGGATACGAGAAAGGAGAGAAGTGGTCTTGGTGGGCCTTGCTACTTTCTGGTGGAATGCTATGGGGAATGCTCATTGGATACAGAGTATTCATTGGATATACTGGAGGGAGTATGATCACCTTCGTTGTAGGTGCCATACTCTATTTGCTAGCAATCATTCTCCCTGCTAAGGAGATTCTATCTAAGGAGCAGGTGTAGAAGCCGCAGCATTTGCCACTCATTGGGCAGCAGATGCATAGATGCTTCCCAGCAGCACATAGAATACCGAAGTCTTTGTCCGAGAAGGCAGGCATGCAAGACCCAATACTTAATTTGTGCATATACACATAATTATTATGTGATCGCCTTGGTTGCCAAGTCTGAAAGCCCAACCCATGAAGACTGTGGCCATTTGGTCAATGGCGTCTGTATGCTGAATGGAAATCCTGTAAACCCTGAGGACTTTGTATGCTCCCGGTTTAGGCCAGCAGCTCGCAAAGAGAGAGCCCCATATGGAGAATTGGCATTTCCTGTACTTGGTACTGAATTTACTCCAACACCCTATTCATTTTCTAGACCAAGCAGAGGATTTTGCAGGAGGAGAGGCGGCCGGAAATATAGACTAGGAAGGCGCAGATATTGAACAATCGCAGGCTGAAATATTGCTTGTTCCGGTACGGACCTTAGTTTAGAAATTGATGATCCCATACTGGGGCTATTGCTTTTCCAACACCTTCCTCAAACGATTACGAGCTACTTCATTCGTACGGTCATGGCGTAGCGCTAGCATGAATGCCTCTTCTGCCTCCCCCAGTCTGTCCTGAAGAAATAGCACCTCGCCTAAATCGCACCAACCCGCAGAGTAATCCTCCTTTATCGTAACAGCAGTCTTGAAAGCCTTCTCAGATTCTGAAAGCGCACTCATCTCCTTAAGCACCCTACCTAGAGTCCTCCAAGCAGTTTCATCTTTCGGTGCCATTTGAACAGCCTTTTCGGCCGCCACGTGGGCATCTTTGGACATTCCAAGTTCAATACGAACAAGAGCCAGATTGCCCCAAGCCTCACTCAAGTCAGGATCAATCTGCGTAGCTGAAGTAAAAGCTCCCTCAGCACCCTTGAGGTCTCCAATGTCCCTTAGCATCAAGCCAAGCTCATACCAAGACGTGGCGTTCTCTGCCTCAATCTCTGCAGTCCGCTGTATCGCCTTCGTTGCTTCGTCCGGACGCCCAAGCTCTTTGAGAATGTCAGCAAGAATTGCCCAGTTCTGAGCATTATCAGGAGAGAAGAGGAGAGCTTTTTGCATGGCCTTCTCAGCCTCCTCAAGCATGTCCTTTGATTTGAGCAGTATTCCCAGATTGCTCCAAGCCAAGGGATAGTCTGGTCTGATTTCAACTGCACGTTTCAGGGTTTCTTCTGCCTCGTCAAGTTGACCTAGCTTGACCAAGGCAGCACCCAAATTGCACCAAGCCTCAGGATTTTTGGGAGTGTTGATAGTAGCTTGACGAAAGGCGTCTTCTGCCTCCTTCATCCTGCCCAGACTCAGTAGTATGGAGCCAAGTCGATACCAAGTCTTTCCGATCTTCGGGTCCAACTTGGTCGATTTCCGCAGAGAGTCAAGTGCAGCCTCTAGGCGGTCGGACTTTCCCTGTAGCCGACCCAACTCAGACCAGGCTTCAGCATTCTTTGGGCTACGCTCGATAGCCTTCTTGAAGGCATCCTCAGCCTCACTGAATCGGTCCATCATTACAAGAGCTGTCCCAACCCTCAACCAGGTTTCTCCGGAATCGGAGCCTATCCTTATGGCTTCTTGAATTGCCTCTTTCGCTTTGCCCATCTCTTCGTGCTGATGGTAAGTAACGGAGAGCTCAATCCATCCATCGATATATTTCGGGTCCATAGTGAGGCTTTTCTTTAGCACATTTACTGCCGCCTCATACTCTCGCCGGTCACGATAAACTCTGCCCAGAAGATTCCAAGCCTTTAGATAGTCAGGCTTGATGCTTGTTGCCTGCCGCGCCAACTTCTCAGCTTCGTCCGTTCGCCCTGTAGAAAACAGAACTACGCCAAGATGGCATAGCGCGTCCTCAAAATCCGGACGCAACTCAATCGCCTGTCGAAAAGCCTTCTCTGCTTCGATTTCGTCCCCCTCAATCCAGTAGGCATGTCCCTTTTGAAACAGATCCAAGGAATCGTCAGTGGTTTTGCTCACTAAATTTCCCTCATAACACTGAAACAAAGAGCGTATTGTGCTGTGTTGACTTATGTCTTTTGGGGAGCCATGGAACTATAAAGCCGGGAGGAATGAGATGTGTCTAGGATTCTTCATCGAATTCGTCATCGGCATCATCTGCAATTCGTTCAGCTCTTTCTCCTTTCGTTTTGGTTGCTGCAGAGGGATTTGCCTTTCCCCATGTTTCTGTAATAGCTTCAATGAAGTATACAGCCTTCTTCTTGGTGCTAAGGCCAAAATCAGGGAGGAAGAACTCCATGGTCTTGCCAAGCACCTCTATGACGAAAGTGTCATGGTATTTTCCCATAAATGCCTCGCTCTTGTAGCTGCGAACATTATCCACGTCTTTCCACTCGCACCGATAGCTGAATAGAATCGTGCGATAGAGTAGAGTGCTCTCGTCATACTCCAAGTACCATCGGCCACGGATTAACCATCCAATGAACCACAAATAGAAGCAGCCTGATGGTATAACGAGCACACCAAAGACGACGTCGGCAGCAGCCGGATACCAGATTCCCACAACGCGCGAAGCAAAAAAAGAAACGATGATGAGAGGCGCACAAGTAAGAATATTGTATACCACATTCCCCTCGGTTCGCTGAAGGCGTGTCTTCTTTATGCTAGCTTCTGATGTCACAGGTCCCTCATTAATCTAATCCTTCTCAGCGATTAGACTTCTGGAGTTAGGTGTCTTAGTAGTAGTATCTTTGGTGATATGATGCAGACTTTATTGACTCCTCTGAACCAGTCCAGGATGCTGGTATTGCATGCCCAGAGTATTTGTAGGCCACATCGGCCAATATCCAGGGCCCGTTCAGTGGCTGCAACAACCACGGATATTTCGGTACATCTCCCTTGAATGGGGGGTTCCAAAGATACTGCACTGTGGATTCCTTGCCATCCTTGGTGAGGCAATACGTGGCGTCGATTATCCCTCTGTCATTTTGCCATCGGTAAGCAAAACACCGGACATTTCGCCAGTCAACACTGTCTGCAAGCAGCCCCTTAATGAAACGACCCTTCTTCTTGCCTCGAACCCAAATATACCCCGAGTGGCCAGCCGCAAATAGAACGCCGCTCTCCTTGTCGCTTCCATCCCTAAGTGATTCTTCAAGAAGAAATGGATTATCGCCAAGGTACTTCTGCGTCTTTTGATGAAGTTCGTTGTAGACGGGCCAGTCCTCAAGAACCGCATTGAGATCAAGAAGCGCATTGTAGGTCAGACTAGATGGTAAATCCGAAAGATAGCTATAACTTCGGGGCGGAGGGGCTTCGGATGCAATCGACTGCGTAAGTTTGATTTCGCCCGCCGCTTGAGAGCATCTGTCCACTGCGGATTGAAAGCGCTTCTTCACATCCGTCTTATTCTCTCCACGTTTGACTATTGGTGCTCTGAGAGCAAGACTTCTTCTTTCTGGCAGATGACAGCCGTACTGATCGAGGGCGACTCCAAGGAGGTCTTTTCTGTCTGGCTTTACCTGCTTAAATCCAACCAGGCAATCATAGGGAACTACATGGCCAATTTCATATCCCATCAGTTTGGATTCATATAGAACCACAATTCGTCGGTCTGATAAAACGAGAAAACCCTGCTTCACTTCGCAAGCGGACTGTACACTCTCGTTGGGTAGCAAGCACTTTCTGGCCTCCTTGAACCTCTTGGCGCCTGATACCCCAAGCGCGTACCACTCATCAGACATTCAGATACTCCTCTCCCGAGCTATTCCTTCCCTCAGAATACTCATGGGACAATCCTTTGGCTTGAGCCACGCGTCGGGATTTTCACATTGAAGCTTTTCCTTGAATGAACCATCAGGAATCTTCACATGCCCGGATTTTTCCAATTCAATGAATTCAACCCATGGACTCCCATCAAGGTTCTCTACTAGCTTCTCAAGTCCTTTCGGAGGCATTTCCAAGGCAGAAGTAATCTCATCGGAGCAGGAATGGCATATGTAGAAGAATCCCGGGAGTTTCAGAAGAACTTGGGTCTCTCTTCTGTCGCCTCTGCTTTGTTTCTTATCGACATGAAATAGCCCAACGATAGCGTTACGTGGATAGGCATTTGCAGGCACATCAACTCCACAAGACAGGCATGCCCTTGGCCATCTAAGGGCAATTACATCTTCCCGATTTTTCATGTTGGAGAATTTGTACAAGAGCCATCCCTTCCTGTGCAAAAAGGGAGAACCCTCAGATATGGAATGCGGTAGTTTCCAACCCTGAACTGCTGCCTAAACTGGTTTTCCGTTCTTGGGCCTATGTAGGAAATATGGGTGGAAATAGCAGGAGGTCCGCTCCAAGAATAAACCCGAAGAGGATTATCGCAGGAGCCAAGACGGAAAGGAAAATCTCCAGGCCACGGTTTCTTGACCGTGCATAGGGGAAGAGAAATCCCACACTCACACGGTATTGTTCATACTCCGAAGGAAATTTCTTGGCAAGATGAAGCTCTTCAACCAGCGCAAGGACGACATATGCGAACATTGTACCGAACCATATCGCAATCATGAGGTCCGGAGAGATCCAACTCATTCCAAAGGTGTGTGTTGCAATCCAGTGGCTTCGAGTTGTCAGAGTGAGAGTGAAAAGGATAGCACCAAGATACTGTGGATGACGCACCCATCGATATGGGCCCGAGATGATTAGGCCTTCTTTCCGTGCGATTCTCATGTACGCGAAGGAGCAGACGAGAATAGTCAGGCCAATGATTGAAACAGCAAGCTCCCACAAAAAGCCACCGAAGAAGAGGAGGAGCAACGCTTCGAAGAACTGAGCAGGCCCAGACACAATCAGGAGAGCAAGGTATCCGATGAGAGGGATGGCCATGAGAGCGCCCCAAGCAGCCAGCGGAGGAATCGATGTAGCAAAGGGGAGGACTGCTGCGATAAGGTTCGTTATTCGGGTTCGCCAACGACTTTTGCCATCTGCCACCTCTTTCTCCCGATCTTGTGCATTTGCATCAGTAGTGATTTGCTCCACTTGAATACACCATATGGGTTGATATCATCTCTCTAGAAGAGAAACTACTAATAGAATATGGGTCAGTTTTGACTATAATCCCATGGATTAGAACAACGCGTCCATGATTTAGAACGCCAGAAACCGGTGATTGAACACTGTCGAATCATGGCTCATATGTTGTGAAGCGTTCATGTCAGCGGTATTCATGATCACCTAATGGTTCCAAGGCTAAGGTCGGAGGCTTCATCTGCTAGCGTACTGGCTATCTGAAGGAGTTGGTCTCGCGAGGGATACTGCAGCGTTTCGAATGGAGGCATGCTCTCAATCAGTAGGGAGTAGAGGATGCCTTCTCCTGTGATGAAGTCATCCTCGGAGTCGGGCACAGTATATTCTCCCAACCTTCTCGCGACTTTGACTTCGCCTATGGAAACAGTGTATTCCCATCTCCAGATTGTACGTGGAATCCTCAGCTTCAGCTGTTCTGCTGGGAAGGTTTGGAAGAACGCGATGAAGAAGAGTGCGTTTGAGCCCCAGTACGCAACGAGAAAAACAGACCCTTTCTTGGCTACTGCATACCTGCCTCTTAGAATCAATTCGTCTGGAGAAGTTTTCCTCATGAGGTCAAGACTGTGAAAGAATAGCTTGCTTCCCAATACGAAGTACATGAAAAACACAAAGCCCACTAGGAATTCAATAACAAAGAGGAAGAAAATAACAAGAGATATCCATGGTGGAACGAAGCTCTGAACAAGAAAGATGGCGAGAAGTAGAACCAGCGGCGAGAGCATTAGGATGACTCCTATGCGAAACCTTCTTCCTGTCTTGGCTCGCAGCTCATCCTCTCCGGGAAATGCAGTTGAACTCGAGTCTTCGCCTATAGTGCCTCCCTCAGGTAGAACTCGGTTTCAAAGCAGAAAAACATTTGCAGAAACAACCGCGTATGATAACGAAGCAAAGCCAAGTTTTAAAGCCGCTTTGAGATTTCCTTAATTTGCTACAGGGAAGGTGCTATTTGATACTAGGCTTGATTCCAAAGCATCTTCTGGAGATTGCATCAATTGGGAGTTGGTTTCAATTCTAGAATTCGTCGTGGGGTATGACACATCGACCTTTGAGGAGTACTACAAGACACTAGTTGACCTGCACCAATTCTACGAATCACGTGGAGTTCCCGATACTACTCCAGGGGAACTAGGAGTAGATGAAAGAAGATACTTAGAACGAGACCCGAATCACCTCATTGTATGGATGCAGGACAATGAAATCATTGGTCATGCCATCTGGCACGAAACGACCACTGATGAGTTGGTGCCTGACGATTCTAGAGAGGATGAAGACAGTGAGAAGCTCCACGGGGCCTTCGGAGGAAAGAGGGAAAATCTTATTGAGTTGCACGAGGTCTGGTTGAAGACCGAGCACAGGGGCAGAGGGCATGGTCGTCAGTTTTTTTCCTTCTTTGAAGAATTTGCTCGAAGGCGTGGATTCGCGGGCATAGTCTTCTACACAGGCAATCCCGCAGCCATCGCGCTGTGCAGGGGGAGGGGCTACAGGGAGGCGCCCGAACCCTTGGAGGGACTGGGATGGTACCTCCTTACGCTTTCATTGCGCTGAGAGGGCGGTTATTAAACACGCGTTTTACGCTTGATTTGGGTGTCTTCTTGGCTAGACAACGACTAATAGCAGCAGGGCTTGGTTTGGTGGTGCTAATGGTAGGCGTCGTCGCCACTATTCCCCTGCTCCTTCCAACAACTCCGTCTGAACTTCGACTGGAAGAGATAGGCCAGATTGATACTGGAGAGCGAGCAAGTCGCGTTGCAGTGGAGGGTGAGATTGCCTTCGTCCTAGACAGTACCGATAGTGGGGGGTCTCTAGTCCTTATCAACATCAGCGACCCAACAAGTCCCACGGAACTCTCAAGATTCAGCACCGGAGGCGAACCGATGGAAATGGAAATCGTGGGCAGTATTGTCTACATTGCAGACTTCTTTCAGGGACTGAAGATAGTCAACGTGAGTGATTCTCTGAATCCGGTGGAGATTGGCGAGTATTTTGGTAGTGGTACCATCTGTGATGTACAAGTGGTTGGTGACCTTGCCTTCGTTGCAGACTGGAACTACGGCCTAAAAGTATTGAACATCTCAGATCCGACTAGTCCGCAATACGTTGCTGGCAGGAGCACATCAGGAGCCTGCACTCAAGTACATGTGGACGGCGACCTTGCTTGCATAACTAATCATCATGAGGACTACACTGGGATTAAACTCCTGAATGTTAGTGACCTCTCCTACTTGACGCAGGTTGGAGAACTCGTTCTCAGCGGCGTGGACTTTTGGGACCCGTTCATGTGTGGGGGATTCATCTATGTAGGAAATCATGGTCTTGGTGGGGGAGAACTCCGGATTCTCAATGTGAGCGATCCAACATTGATAGAGCAGGTTGGCATCTTTGATAGAAGCACCTCGGTCTTCGGGGAGTTTGTGGTGGAGAACATCGTCTACACGGCAAATTATGACAATGGGCTAATCATTCTTAATGTGAGTGACAGAACAAATCCCATGGAAATAGCGAGGTTCTTTGATGGTGGAAATGCCTTTGATTTGGTAGTAGTCGGTGATCTTGTCTTTGTGGCAGATGGGAGAGATGGACTAGAAATAATTCGGCTTTCGTGAAACAGACTAGAGCACTCGCTGCAATCAGGCAGTAATAAGGTAGCAGTAAAGGATCTCATGGCGATGATCTACTCCATTTTCTTCGACCAATACTCTTATTCGCCGCTTAGGTAGACGACCCGCCATGTCGGACGTAGCTAAAGCCATGGAAAAGGACGCCGCATGGTACATTGTTGCCAGTCTTGACAAGTATAAGATACCTGGCTGCTCGATAGCAGTCGTCGACAAGGCCGGCCCTATCTGGTCTCGGGGATTTGGTCATATCGACCGAGAGGAAACGAAAGAAGTCGACCCTGAAACCCTCTTCATGATAGGCTCCCTCTCGAAGGCCTACACCGTTACAGCCTACCTTCGTGCCATGCAAAAAGGGCTCCTCTCCCTTGACGACCTCCTTGTTGACTATTATCCTGAATTCTCTTGGAGAACGAGATACGGCGATGAAGAGCGCAAGAGAATTACATTCCGCCACCTCCTGACACACTGGGCAGGATTCCAGCACAATGCTAAGCTCTACGATGCCAAGGGCAAAGCCATCTCCTTCAGTGATTACATCTCCGGTATTGCCAACATGTGGCAGAAGTACCCCGTTGGTAGCCGGTTCTCCTATTCCAACATTGGCTTTGATCTAGCAGCCTACACCATTGAGAGAATCACCGGTTCCAAGTTCGAGAACTTCATGAAGAAAGAGGTCTACCAGCCCTTGGGAATGACCCGAAGCACGGTTCTTGGAACTGAAGCATTAGCGGGAGAGAACATGGCACGAGGATATGTTGGTGACGTTAGGACATCCGACGAGATGATACATATCCCCCAATTAGGCGCCGGGGCACAATTCTCCTGTGTGCACGACATGGCGAAATTCCTCCAGATGCACTTCAACGAGGGCATGGTGGGCGGGAAGCGCTTTCTTAGCAAAGAGATCCTGAACGAGATGTATACCATTCCGTATCAAGACCCACACCAGCTAATGGCCACTGGTATGGGCATTGGAGTTATCAAGTTCAGGCATGGCGGCCAGCTCCAACTCAGCTTCTTTGGCGATGGCCCCGGGTACATTGGCCTCCACCAGTTCTACCCCCATCTTGGAGTCGGCTGGCTGATTCAGGTCAATCAGGCAGAGAATGTGTTTCCCTTTGTGAGAGAGCTGATTGAGAAGATTAGAAGACCCGTTCTGGAGAGAGTGATGAAAGAGGTTCCTGAGGATCTATCGGTTATTGAGGCGATTGCTTTGCCAAAGGAAACTACACTGGATGCTGCATCTTTGTGGCGGCTTGAGGGCAAGTACATCTCACGCATGCTGGACATCGATGTGAAGAATAACGACGGGTACCTCTCCTTCAACATTGGAGGCCAGGAGGTAACGCTCACGCCCCACTCAGAAACTCAGTTCTCCTCCCAAGAATTCCCCCTTGTTGAGTTTCGGAGAGATAGCCTAGGCAGACCAACAACCATCAAACTCGTAAGACCTTACGGTGAGGTCACGATACTGGACTATGACAGCGGCCCAGCTGACGCAGCCGGCCCGAACGAATCGGAGTGGGAGAAATACTTGGGCGTGTACGGGTACGACTTCTTCGTTTTTAGGATGTACTCAACTCCTATGATTCGGAATGGGCACCTTCATCTTCTCTCGACAATGAACAACAAGGAATTCCGTCTGACCAAGTGGAGAAACGACATCTTCTTCACTGCTGATGGCCAGAATGTTATCTTCAATGCCGAGGGGTTCGAGATGCCAGGAAGTACTTGGGTGAGAGATGACATCTCAGTCGAGCTCATTCGGGACCTTCCCAAAAAGAATCCCGATGATATTAGGTTGAATGAGATCAGTCTTACAGAGTATGCCGACCTTCTTAGACGAACTGACAAAGAAAAAGATGCAAAGGTTGTTGAGGAACTGAAGAGTCGGCGAATAGGAAAGGATTGACGTATGGATGGTTTTTGAATTGGAGTCATCTGCCGCTTTCTCTGCAAATATTCAACTAAAAGTAGATTGATATAGAACAGAGTGAGTTCTTCTTGTGGTGGGAATGGAAGATCGTAACCTAGGCCCAAAGGAGTATACTTACTTCGTTTCTTTTCTAAGTGCTTCATATTTACTGTTAGGACCTTTGCTCTATTGGCTTAGCCTCCAGCAAGTGGCTAGCATGACCTTCTACTACGGTTCACCTGCAGTACATATTATCGTCTTTCTTCCCACTCCGGCATTTTTCGTGTATCATATTCTGGGATTGTCAATGATATACCTAGGCATTGCAATAGTGATGAGGCAGATAGGAAAACCAGGCAAAGACGTACTCTTTCGTATCCTATTGCCAACAATGCTACCATGGCCGGTACTGGGATTCGATATTTCATTGGGATGGGCACTCGATGTGCCCCATCTTGTTCCCTATGGTATTTTCATGTGGTATCACATGCTTTGCTTCTTTCAGTTGATTCTATTCATTCTTTCAATCCTGTTCACGCTGGGAGAATTCTTCAGGGAAAGAAATAGTTCAACTCAGCAATGATGAAATTTCAACTCGATAGTCCAGCCATATGTATCCTGGAGTAAATGATTGCTCCCAGTGGGTTACAGTGAAGGGCATGCCTGTTGTCAAATTCAGGTGTGCGCCCCATCCCCAGCCCGCATCAATGTTTGCGGACCTGTAGCCAAAGAACATGCATTCTGTGAGTTTCTTTGACACGTATGTGTAGCAGGCCCAAGGATTCTCTGGTTCTTCAGGAAAGAAACCGTTGATGGTATCCCATCCCCCCACAGGGAGAATTGCCCGAGACAATACTGTACATATTGAGGCTTTCGTTTGCGAGGTATAATAGCCATCAATGGCCTCGGGAGGGATTTCAATTCCATTTGTGAATTCGCATTCTATTTTGAGTTCTTGAACCAATGTAATCAACTGGTCGGCAGTATAGATCCCACCGACTGCCGGAAGATTGACTATTTTGCAAATAATTCGCGTGTTGTTATATTCCACAAAGGGAACGGGGTAAATCGATATTCCGGGATTGATGCCGTATGTTCCGAATACGCCTATGCCGAACTGAAGCTCATCCCCTACTTCGATGCCCCATTCGAAGCGGGGGGCCATTAATATTGGAATAAGGATTATGGGTGTTACAGCCAAAACAACGGCGGCTGCAACAAGTATTCTACGCCTCAAAACGAACGCAACTCAAGAAATCAAGGTAACCGCCTGATATGTATCTAGTTGTGTTCGAATTTGCACATCCCTGGCAAAGGCGTGAAAGAGAGAATGTAGTATATGGGCATGAGCCCAAACTTGGCTGAGGGGCCGGATTTTACCATTTCTCATAGTGAATCTTCAGAGATTCGAACCTATCTCTTGTTTCAGGTTCTTTGGCAGCATATCCCACCGGAACAATGCAGAACGGAATCACATTGGTTGGGATGTTCAGTTTCTCATGCAAAATCGCCATATTGTGATACTCCTCCTCAGGATACACTGAGAGCCAAAGCGATCCCAATCCCATTCCTGTCGTGGCTATAAGTATATTCTCCACCGCAGCTGCGCAATCCATAGTCCAGTATCCCTCATACTTCTCAAGAGCTTTGTCAAAGCAAACAACAATTGCCGCGGGGACGCTCCTAATCATCTTCGCATACGGATATGCCTCGATTATCGCATCGATGCCTTCACGCTTTGTTACCACAATGAATTGCCAAGGTCTTTGATTCCCAGCAGACGGTGCAGCCATTGCGGCTCTTAGAAGACTGTCAATGGTATTCGAGGGAAGCGCGTCTGATCTGAATTCCCGAATACTTCTTCTCGCGAGTATTGCGTCCTGGACATTCATGAAGCAATACACACAGGGCCTTAAATATAACAGAGTGCATCAACGCACTATTGCTACGTAATTTCGAACACTATGGCAGGAGTCTATTACTAGTTCAGGCGATTAACTGATTAGTAGCATAGTTATCACGAAAATCTAGCTGGATGTGATGCTTATGCTTCCGCTCTGGAAGAAGACTGGGTATGCAATGGGGCGCTTTGGGCCGTCCTTTCTTATGACCATGATTCAGATGACTGCCTTCTATGTATACGGGACCAGATTCGACCTGAACTGGTTCCTGAATGGCATCTCTGTGTCAGCTTCATATGTAGTCATTGGACTCACTCATTGGCTAACAGGATACTATAGCGATCGGCTGGAAACCAGATGGGGAAGACGAAAGCCCTTCGTTGTCATAGGCACGCCGGGCATCATCCTCTCGGGTTTCTTACTCTTCGTTCCAAACTGGTTTCTCAACACTGCCGATGACACTCTGGAAGTTCTTCTCTTCGCCTACTATCTCGCCCTGCTTTGTCTATTCAAGTTCTTCTATGCCTTCACCATGACGGCGCACCAGTCATGGTTGCCTGAAGTCACCAATGAGGAAGAGAGACCGCTGGTATCGGGCCTTCTGAACACCTTCAACTTCGCAGCAGACTCAGGAGGAGCCATACTTGGATTCATGACACCACTCCTATTCGTTGGCGACCCGTCTATACTTAGCGACACCGGCCTGACGTTGCTAATCACATTCTGCCTTATCACACTCCTGTTCATGCTGCCGTCCATGACCGTAGTCAGGGAGAAGAGTGACATTACCATAATCAAGAGAAGCCTCAAGGACGAAACTAAGACAGCAATCGCCAATCGCACTTTCGTTGGATGGACGTTGGCCGTTGGATTCCTATCCTTTGCCTTTATTGCACTCACTCAGCAGATGGTCGGCTTTATCCAAGAAGTTCTTCTACTGGATACCATTGAAGCTCTCATGCCACCAGCTCTTGCAATGCTGGGGTCTACGATCGTATGTTTCTATCTCTGGCTACTGGGTATCCGCCGGCTCGGAAAGAAGAAGTCCCTGATGATAGGACTGATAATGCTAGCGATTATCATGCCGCTCACACCAATATTGCGTGACCTTGGAGCAGCCTTTGGGTACACCCCGGTTGCTATCATGTTCTTTTTGCCGGTCGGGGCAGGGATGGCAATCTACTACTTGATGAGCTACGTTGTTCCTGCAGACATCGCCCAAGTCGATGAGTTGGTCACTGGAGAGAGTCGGGCGGGGATTTACACGGGATTCATTGGGGTGCCACTCAACATGTTCCAAGCTGCATCTGCCGTTGTTCTTGGTGCATTCATGGAGTTGTCGGTCATTCTTACTGATGGTGAGCTTTGGGGGCTCATGTGGTGGGGACCAGTGTTTGCTCCCTTCCTTCTTATTGCAGCATTAATTCTTCGATACATAGACATAGACCCCGATTTCAAGGAGCTTGAAGCAGGACGCTTGGAGGCCGCAAATGAATGAGCAGGGACTTCATTCCTGGAGCTGAACCACTCTTCATCGATGGAAATGAGAAGGGATGTCTACTGCTTCATGGGGGCGGGGGAGGCACAACGTGGGACTTCAAGGGCTTTGCGAACCGCCTGCATGAGGAAACAGGCATGACTGTATGGCTCCCGTCATTGACAGGATACGGGACAAAGCCTGAAGACCTAATTGGAGTGACCTTGGACGACTGGCTTTCGGATGCACATAGCGGATTGGACAAATTGTCAAAGAAGTGTGATTGTATGTCTGTGGTGGGACACAGCATGGGTGGCCTCCTTGCGTTGCTTCTGTCATCTGAGAGAAAGGAAGTTGGTGCTGTGGTGACCTGGGCCGCCCCGTGGAGCACTCGCAATCGACTTCTACCACTTCTCCCCATCATCAGCAAGATACCGGGTATTAGACGAGCTATTCCGGAGAGATATCCAGCTCCTGTGCCAGATTGGCTGAGAGAGAAGGGGTGGATTGGGTATGAATGGATTCCATCCTCTCTCGGATTCACTATCCAGGACGGACTGAAGCGTTTGAAGAAGGCGCTTGGGAATATCACTTGTCCTGCGCTCATAATTCAGGGAGAGGAAGATGAGGTGATGAGTGCAGACAGTCCAAAGAGAATCCATGACGGTCTCTCCTCGAAGAGGAAGGATCTTTGGATAATTAAGGGAGCAAGCCATCCTATGCTGAGCGACGAGAGATTCATGAATGATCTCTTCGAACGAACCATTCAATTCCTTCGGACCGAACTCTGAATCACAATCTTTCTGCAGGTAAACGCCTTCTGATTCGTTGATGGGAACATAACCCGAGGGTCACCAGTGACAGTGGTGCCAATGATGTTTCTTGAGCCAGCCCTTGCAAATGCACTTTGGACCACGGTCGTGAATCTTTATGTTCCCATGCTGGAGTTCACCAGCCGGATCGAATCCGGCTTCATAGAAGATCGCTCCCGACTCGTCATAGATTCGAATCCTGAAGACGTCGTCCCTGCCCTTGCCGTTATCCCAGACTTCGATCCTGAAGTAGTAGTCAGAAAGACACACGAGCTCCCTAGTTTCGTAACCATATCGGAGAAGGATGCATTTGCCTTCCATTAGAGCATAGTTGTCACTAATAGCCAAACCAACCCAGTCTGTGCAGACCAAGAGGTATGCATACTCGCCATCTTCGAACGCATAGAATGCAAATCCCTTCAAATCGCCATGTCGGTGGTATTTCACTGAAAATATGAAATGCCCCTTTTCTCCGTTGGAGTCCAAGATCCAACCTGCGCCCGTCACGAAGTCACGTGTCGGGGTACCAATCTTTATGGTGCAGGTCTTCGTTTCCTCTACATTTCCTGCCAAATCTGAGGAGTAGTAGTAAATCGTGAACTCACCGGAGTCTGAAAGGATGAATGGGTTAGTATAGGTCATCCATGTTACTGCGTCTAGACTATACACGGTTTCGGCAACACCGGAGCAGTCGTCGGTTGCGGAAAGCATCACCTCTACGTCAGAGTGATACCAGCCATATTCACCCTCATCCCCAGAAAGACTAATGGTGGTCACTGGAGGCATTACATCGACCACCGTTATTGTCACCGTAGCAATTCCGCTGTATTCCAGTCCATCATATGCCTGATACGTAAAAGTATCAGTTCCATACCATCCCACGTCAGGGGTGTAGGTGAAAGAGCCACTTGGGTCGAGAATGAGGATTCCGTACATTGGTTCATCAACAAGCAGGGCTTCAAGAGGGTCGCCCTCATTATCGACGTCATTCTCCAAGACTCCAATGCCGGACACGACTAATGTGCCACAAGCCTCAGTGACATATGCATCATCAAATGCAACCGGCGGAGTGTTGACAAGAATGACTGTGATAGTAACCGTGGCAACGTTACTGTAGTCTGTTCCATCAAATGCCTGATATGTAAAGATATCAATGCCATACCAACCTGGATTTGGAGTGTACTCAAAGAACCCATCTGAATTGAACAAAAGATCACCATTCAAGGGCGATTCGATTAAAACGCCCGTGAGTTGGTTATGGTCTATGTCGCTATCATTCCCCAAGACGCCTGGTGCTAGCACAATCAAGGGAACATTCTGATCGGTTTCGTAGGCGTCGTTTACAGCAACCGGTATATCGTTTACAGATAGCACCGTAATGGTCACAGTTGCTAAATTACTCTCAAGGACGCCATCAGTAACGTAATATGTGAAAGTGTCAACACCCCAGAAATTCGCGTTGGGAGTGTAGGTGAATGAACCATCTGCATTCAGTGCGAGGACCCCATTTGCGGGACCAGTTCCCAATACAGCCTCAAGTACATCACCGTCAACATCAAAGTCGTTTTTCAGAAGCCCTTCCGCGGTATCCATATAGAGAACTGCATCCTCAAATATTGAATAGGAGTCATCCTGCACCTCGGGTGCATCAGGAATTGGATTGACAGTGACATAGACGTAAGCCCGATCTTGATAGTACAATGTTGATTCAATGATTTTGTAGATGTCGTAGATAAACCACGCTTCACCGTACCAGTTCGGATTTGGCGTGTACCTGATCATCTTCACGCCATCAACATACACAAGTTCCAGCTGACCATAGGGCTGCGGCGGAGACCATCCATATCCGAAGAACATGAAGTAGTCGCCTTCCACATCATAGTCATTTGCTAGGACATCGATATTGATTGGCATTTCTTCATCCGTCGTGACATAGTCATCTACAGCATCTGAGGGGTCATCCACGGGATTCACTGTGATGCTCACTGTTGCTATGTCGGTCAGGGTGCCATCTGATACTTCATACACAAACGAGTCCGTCCCATACCAGTTGAGCTCTGGGGTGTATGTGAACGAGCCATCTGCATTAAATGTCAGGACGCCATGAGAGGGTCCTGAAATCAGTGTGGCCGTGAGTGTATCACCATCAACATCCGTATCATTGGCAAGGACACCGTTTGCTATACCCGTCTGTAGAACAATATCTTCATTGATTGTATACAAATCATCCACAACTACCGGCACATCATTGATTGGATTTACGGTGATATAGACATATCCTCTGTTTTGCCATCCAGCGGAGGTGTAGATGTCGTAGACGAACCATGCTGACCCATACCAGTTGGGATTTGGTGTGTATCTGAGCATATTCACACCACCGACAACCACAAAACTCACCTGACCGTAGGGCTGCGGCGGCGAATAACCATATGCCCCGACGTAGAATGCATCACCCTCCACGTCGTAGTCGTTAGCACAAACATCGATGATGATTGAAGTGTCCTCGTCTATCGTGATGTAGTCATTCACTGCAACAGGGGAGTCATCCACTGCGAGTATCGCAATGCTCACCATCGCGACATCGGTGCCACCATTTCCATCATCTATTGTATAAGAAAATGAATCGGAGCCAAAGTAGTTCGCGGCTGGATAGTAGGTCACCGTGCCATCAGGATTAATTTCAACTGTACCGTGCAACGGCTCTGTCGTCGATGCAATGTGGAGCGGGTCGCCATCTGAATCCCAATCATTTGCTCTTAGATTGATGACAACTGGTGTGTCTTCATCTGTATATGTTGAATCATCACGAGCAACAGGCGGATCATTGACACCGTTCACAGTGATCATCACTCGAGCGACATTACTTATCAAATCCCCATCGTTAACGGAATACTCGAAGAAATCCTGGCCCCAGAAATCCGCATTAGGGGCGTAAGTAAAACTGCCATCAGGGTTGATAGCTACAATACCATTCGAGGGGTTTGTTACTAGAGTAATGGTCAAGGAATCACCATCTGCATCCCAATCATTGCCTAGTATTCCTGGAGCTTCGACTAGGAGCATCGTATCCTCATCGGTAGCGTAATCATCATTAGCTGCAACAGGAGCGTCATTTACAGGATTTACGGTGATTGTTACAGCCCCAATGGCAGTACCGCCATGCCCATCATCTATCGTATAGCTGAATGAGTCAGATCCGTAAAACTCCAGCTCAGGAGCATAGGTTATGGTCCCATCAGGGTTGATTGTCACCGTGCCATGTAATGGTGTAGTGGCTGAAACAACGTGGATAGAATCGCCGTCAACATCATAGTCGTTTGCTCGGACACTAATTATAACCGAGGTGCCTTCGTTCAAATACGCAAAGTCATCAACCGCCACAGGCGGATCATTGATTCCATTCACAAAGATTGTCACAGTAACAATGCCACTGACCAAATCACCATCAGTCACAGAGTACTGAAAGAGGTCCATGCCCCAGAAATTTGGATCCGGCATATAGGTGAAACCACCATCCGAATGGATGGCTAGTATACCATTAGAGGGGTTCGAGTACCAGTCAACTACCAGCACGTCACCGTCTACATCCCAGTCATTGCCATAGAGTCCAGGTGCGTCCACCACAAGCAATTCGTCTTCATCTATTGTGTATTCATCGTCATTCGCCACAGGAGCATCGCTGACCGGGTTTACCAGGACAGAAACGGTAGCAGTAGAGAGCCCGCCCATCCCATCTCCCACAGAATAAGTGAAGGAATCAGGTCCATAGTAATCTGGCGTAGGTGTGTAAGTCAGGGTTCCGTCAGGATCGATTATGACACTGCCCCAAGTTGGTGAAGTCACTGACACGACCCAAAGCGCATTGCTGTCTACATCCCAATCATTAGCCAAAACATCGATAATTACTGATAAGTCCTCATCAGTAGCCGCAGAATCGTCCAGAGCTATTGGTGCATCGTTGACAGGAATCACATCAATTGCCACAGTGGCAAGATTGCTAACTGCAATTCCGTCAGTCACTGAATAGATAAAGAAGTCTGTCCCAAACCAATTGGGGTCAGGCACATAGGTGAAACCACCGTCCGAATGGATGGCTAGTATACCATTAGAGGGGTTCGAGTACCAGTCAACTAGCAGCGCGTCACCGTCCACATCCCAGTCATTGCCATAGAGCCCAGGTGCGTCCACCACAAGCAATTCATCTTCGTAAATCAGATAGCCATCCTCATTCGCCAGAGGGGGGTCATTGATAGAGTTGACTGTAATGGTTGCATATGCAATATTACTCTCGTCCACCCCGTCTGTAGCCTTGTATGTGAAATAATCAATCCCATTGAAGTCAGACGCCGGGGTGTACTGAAATGATCCATCTCCATTCAACACAACAACACCATTGGATGGGGGCGCATCGATGAGTGCAGTTAGGGGGTCAGCAGCAACGTCATTGAAGAGAACGCCCGGGGCATCGACTACTAGCACAGTGTCTTCATCAACGGCATAGCTGTCGTTCTCTGCCAACGGTGGACCAGATTCTGTGGAGAGCACATTGAGGGGTTCCGGCGCATCCAGTTGCACATCAAGATTAGCATACAAACGATTTGTAGTAGGGGCCCATGCTGCGGAAATGAGTAAGAGAACGAAAAGAGCAAATGAAACCCCCAGAAGACCAATCTTGTGCTTGTTATGCATATTCCTCTCTCTCCAGTGCGACGAAGAACATCCTGAAATGTCAAACAGTGCTTTCTCTCTCGGTGGACACTGTCTATGCCGGCTCTAGTTTTCCTCGCGTTGGTGTTGGCGGTATGTCACAGGGGCTTATTAATAAGGCCCCATTTTCGAGATTCTTGCCGACTCTTCAAAAAATACTTCAACCGGTCCGTAAATCATTCAATTCTCCTTCAAAATGGACACAACGGGGTTTGTTGAGCTGTAAGGAGACGTCTCAACTTGATTTAAGAGGCAGTTATGTAATATTGAGGTAACATACGAGAGTGGAGGTACGGTCGTGTCACGCACAGGAGAAGAGGAATCCAGCGTGAAGCAGTACATAATCAGAAAGGCCTATGGGAAGTACTTCCTTCTGGGTGTGCAGGAGGAGAAAGATCTTGTTCTCATCCAGATGGCAAGAGCATATGGGGAGTATCTAAATGGGCCCATGGGGGAGAGTGTTCTAAAGGGCATGAAGGAGGGTGAGGAGTTCACGCTTAGATTCGAAGAGGAACTGCTCAAAGTCACCAAGCATGATGGCAGGGCAGTCGTACAGGCAATGAAGGTTGACAGCGGAGGAAGCCTATTCAAGTATAGCCCTGTGTAAAGCTGCGTTTGGTTCAAGGATTTGGGTGTTCTAATCTGTGGTATTATATCCAAATTATGGACAATCTAAGTGAAATAAGTTGCAGAATAAGAACGTGGCAGCATTAGTGATTATGGTTGCCATTATTGGACTAGGAAGTGCAGTTACAGTATTCAGCATTCTGAACATGGGGCCTCCGCAGGTACCACCCCCAGAAACACCTCCGGGCAATGAACAGGAAACTGTAATTGATAGCGGAATCCAGGTATGGGCAACCGCGTGGTATAGCCAAGATTTCATGCCTATGGTGGGGCCTGATGGTCCTCCGTTTGGTGTCCACGTTAGAGTGAATATAACAAATAACGGCGCTGCTGCTGTAGAAGGATTTGATGCCCTACGGGTCACCATCTATTTCAACAACACCATAAGCCCACTAATTACGCTCAATTTGAGTCCAGCAGAAGAATGGGAGCAGTGTCCTCCAATAAATCCGGGGGAGAGCCTTGTGATAAGGTACCGGCAATCCAGTGAACGAGTATTCTCGCCATCGATTGAACAGGGGACATATCTGTACTCCAGAGTTCTAATCGTCTGGGGCGATTCTGTGGAGCATATCCTAACAACATGCCCCTCTGCATTATTCTTCACTTACTAGTGAATACTGACATGAGACGATTCACAATGCAGTTGATGGCTCTTCAAGGAGATTATTGACGTCGGGACCTGTACAGGCCCATTAGATTCAGTACCATAGAAACGCCAATGAGAACCCCGATGACAAAATCGAGAATTCCATTTCCAACAAGAAACCTGTCCATCAACAATGCCGTAGCTAGGGAAAGACCACCCAGTGGAATTAGCCAATCATCCTTAATCAAACCCATGTGGAAATCCTCGCGATCAGTGTTCAAGGTATTCAATTAAGCCCAGAGTTTGGCGCAATGGTTTGCCTGAATGAAATAGCCTGCTGTTACGACTGGCGGTGGTTTTGATTCCACTGCCTCGAGAACCAATCGACTACAGTCTTGACAGTTATCTCATAGGCAGAGGGGTTAGTGAGTTCATGGTCTGCCCCCTCAACTACTACTAGGTTCTTAGGTTCACCGGCCAGTTCATACAGGCGTTTAACACCGGCTAGGTCAATGCCAGCATCATCACTCCCGTGAACAAGCAAGACTGGACGGGGTGATATTTTGCATATCTCCTTAAGAGGATTGTAGACCTTTGCGTCCTCCAGCATCCAACCTAGGATTTGCTCTTGGATTTCTGGCTCTTCAATGCCGCGTATTTGTGACGGGTCAGTTTCCAAGATTAGGTTCACAGCCGGACGGATCATAGGTGATTCCGCAAACCATAGTGTGTCGTAGACAGGGGCCCTTGTGCAAAGGGCATTGATACGTGAGTCCACAGCTGCGGCACAAATCGCCACAGCCCCACCGTAGCTCGCCCCATAGACTCCAACCCAAGAATCAAGGACTAAATCTGACTCTATGAGATGTGTGACTGCGGCCTTGGCATCTGCTATCTCTCCTGCAAGACGAAAGAGCCCCTCACTCCGCCTAAACCCTCTGAAATCAAAGGTCAGAACAGCAAATCCAGCTTGAGCAAGTCGTGTTGCAACTCCACTCACTTGGTCGGTGCCGCCTGGAAGTCCATGAAATTTGCAAATACCAGGGAATGGTGCACCGTCCTTGGGAACCACAAAATCGCCAACGATTTTTTCGCCTGCAACTGCAAACTCGGTGGGTATGACTCTTACAGATGCCATGTTCCCTCAGAGTGTGTTCTGAGCTTAAAACTCCAGTCATGAGATGTTTTCCTTGTGGAAAATCTACATGGGCGCGCGTCCTAGGATTTTGTTTCGACGATGTCAATAACACCAGTCGAGCCACAGTATTCACCTCTGTAGACTCGGTCAGGACCGATTTGATGGGTATTGAGCATTCGGCGTAACGCTACACTCCGCTGATAGATTGGAAAACGCTGTGACCACTAGATTGCTATGCAGGTCTCAGTTCTTCCAATCCCTGGCGCTTCGTGAATGCTATCGACGAGACCTCGGAATTTCGAGCGTTCGGGAATCTCTGCTATAACCACTATATCGTAGGGTCCAGTAACGATGTATATCTTCTGTACTCCATCGATACTCTTGATTACAGTAGCAGCGTCGCTGACCTTCCCTGCTTCTACGGTCACAAGTACAATGACTTCATTTACCAAAGACCACACCACCGATGTAATAGGCTATTCAGTATGGATTCCTTTCACAAAAGGTTAACTCAAGCCGGTCTTGAGAACTCCCTGATTCTTAGCGAGCGTACCCAAGAAGAAAAGAGCCCTACATAGAAGAAGCATCCTCCTTCAGGACGAAACTAGACTTCTGTGCAGGAAGATGCAATTCGTTCAATATCAAGGAAGCCAGTACTTGGTGTCAGGCACCACAACGCTGCCTGAGATTATATCTGCCCTTAGTGCCTCAACCTGGGTAATAACGGGTGCAGGGAGCACTAGCAAGGCCTCGTTAATTTCGTAATCCACGCCACCATTTGCAAGATTGAAGAGCTTCTCCCCACCGGTAAAGGTGGATTCGTATGCATCTTCAATCATAGCATACACAGCTATGTCAACTCTTTTCAACATCGACGTAAGGCACAGTGTAGGCGCAACTGGATTATCGGGATCAGCGGTTCCTAGATACATCTGTGGACTGTCAAATCCGATAACCCACAGCGGCCCGTAAGTTTCGTTGTTGTTCCCAACACTATCAAATACACCCAGACTGGACCTACCTGCAGCTGTAAAGATAATGTCCGTCCCAGTTGAATACATCCCATCAGCCAATATCTCAGCTGGGACCGTGTCAACCCAATCGTTGGTGTAAGCTACATTGAAACCAACGCCTTCATTGGTGTAATTGGCACCGAAGATGAATCC